>NZ_JBNYXO010000001.1:0-916981 GCF_051380715.1 Janthinobacterium kochi | reverse complement strand
CACGTCGACTTGGGCCGATGCCCACTTGGCAGCGTCCTCGTTGGCGGCGATGACGCGCGCGTAATCAGCCGCATACTTCGCATCCGACGCATTGACCACTTGGGAGGCCGTCAGGAATGCCTGCTCAGCAGCCGACAGGCCGGACTGCGCCGTCGTGTCCCCGGCATTGGCCGCCGCCAGGGTTTTCTCGAACTGGGCCCGCGCCTCGGCGTATTTCTGCTCTGGCGTAAGGACGGACTGGCTGCCCAGGGCCATGCTGGCGTTCAGGCTGTTGAGCGTGGCCACCCACGATTTCGATTTATCCAGCGCCGTCTGGGCCGCTGCTGCCTCGGTGTCGTAGGCCTTGGCCAGTGCGTCCTTGGCCGAGACCACCGCTTTGGCGGCCTGCACCTGGTCGAACAGCGCGCGGTTGACGGCGGCGATGCTGGAGCGCTGGATAGCCAGCAGTTCAGTTTCGCTTTTCGTCAGTTCGTTCAGCTGCTTTTGCAGGTCACGGTGTTCGTTGGCAATTTCGTTCGCCGTTTTGAGCACCGCTGCATACTCGCCAGTTGCCGCAGCCACTTCGGCGGCGTAATCGGCAGCCTTCTTGAACGGTTCGGCAAGGGCAATCAACTCCACATACATCGCCTGGCCAGCAGCCGTGTTCAGGTCCTGCGCCAGCACCAGGGCCTTAAACTGGTCGACCGTGGTCACGCCCGACTGCCCCAGCTTGCCCATGGCATCGTTCACCGATTTCGTGATCGGTGCCATGCGCTCAGCTTCCGACAGAAAGTTTTCGACGAAGAAGCCGGTACCGCTGGTCAGCTTGTCAAGGCCGCCGGCGGCCGCGATCAAGCTTTCGCTCAGCGCCACCGCGCCAAGGCCCGTGGTATTGAAGGACTTGCCTAGCACGGCCAGTACGTCGGACACCTGCATGTAGTCGTTGGTGACACGCACCAGCGTTTCCAGGTAGCCTTCGCCCACGGCCTGATATTCCTGCAGGCCAGCCACGCCGAACTTGGCCATATCGTCGCCGAGCTTGGAAAATGCTGTTTCCAGCGCTTTCTGCTGCTCTTCGCCGGACAGGCCCTTCAAGCTGATCCTGCCCAGATCGATTACAAACGAATTAAGCCGAGCGTTGAATGCGGCACCGCCCATGCCCAGCGCATCGGCAGCATTGCGGATGGTCTGCCCCATGCTGCTGATGATCATGGTGAACTGGTTATTCATTTCCCCCGATAGCGCGGCGGTTTGTGTGCTGTCCTTGTCCTTATAGGTGATACCGAATGCCTTTTTCTTCGTGTTGACATCGGCATAAGCCTGGGCCGTGAAGCCTAGTGCATCGACATTCCCCAATGACATGGCTTTTCCGGTAATGCCTTGGTCCTTGATTGATGTCGATGTACCGAACAACTTCGACACGACACCACCGAGCACGGATCCAAGCACTGCGCCAATGGCAAGGCCCAGCGGGCCGCCAATGGCCGCCATGCCCATCCCCAGATACGTTCCGAGTGCAGCACCTCCGACACCGCCGGCTACCGCGCCGGTAACAGTGCCCAGGGTTCCACCAAGCACCTTCGTGCCGGTTTGCACGCCAGCAGCTGCGCCGCCACCTTCGGCAACGACGCCGGAGCGCGCCAGCAGGCTGGACAAATTGCCAATGCCGGACACCATCTTCCTCAGGGACGAATCCATAGAAATGGTATGCGCCAGGCCCAGGCCGGAGTTTTTCTCCATGATGGCCAGCGAGTGCGCAATCGACTCGGATTTCGCGGACGAGTCGCCCAGCACCGAGCCAGTACCGGTCGCTGCCTGACGGTCCCTGGCGGTCGTGTCCGATCCACTGCCGCCAGATACTGCGAAGCCCAGCGCTGCCATCGCCGCAGCCATCGCGGCCATGCGAATCCAAGCGCTGTAAGGATCGCCCTGCGCTTGCGTAGCGACCGCCACAGCCGCAGCGGATGTGCCTTTTACGGTATCGGCCGCGAGTTGCGTTGCCGTGCCAGCCTGGATGGCCACCGCTTTGGCAGCTTCCGCGCCCAATGTTGCAGTCGTCACGACCTCGACGGCGAACAACTTTTTCACCATCGATTCGATCGCCATCGCCATTTCCACGGCACGATAAGCTTTTTCAGCGCCTTCCATTACCCGATAGCCAGCGGTGTTCTCCTTGAAAAAGCCCTTGGCGGCGCTTGCCATGTCGCCATACGACTTGACCTGTGCCTGCGCACCCTGCTGCGCAGCAGCGGCCTGGGCCTTGGCGACTTTGGTCGGGTCGCCATAGGCATCCTTAGTGGCGGCGGCCAACTGGGCAGCGATGGCCTGCTGCTGCACGGCATAGCCGGACAATGCTGTCGTCAGCCCACCAATGGCAGTACCAACCGAGCCGAACGACGCAGCCATACCTTGCGCTGCCGATTTCGTTGCAGTGTCGACAGCCGTCAGGATGTCCAGCAGCTCTTTGGCCTTGGCCACGTCGCCGCCCTGCTCTTGCGTCGAAGCCTTGCCTTGGACGATGCCAAGGCGCTTCAGCGCTTCAATTTTGCGATTGATGCCATCGATGACCTTCTCATTGCCCTCGAAACTTACAAGAGCAGCTTTTTGCTCTTCAAGGTCGGCGACAGCAAGCGCCGTCTTGGCCGCTGGCAACATGCCGTAGGTGCGGATCTGCTCTTCTACCGCAGCGACTTGTGCGTTGATGGCCGCGATTTCCTTGTTTGCAGCATCTGATGCGGCGGTGGTGATCGCCGCCTGGCGCAGGCGCTCCTCCTCATCGCGAGTAAAACTCGCATCGAAAAAAGCCTTTTCGGCTGCATCGCGCTTGCCCAGTATCTCGTTCAATTCCTTCTGGTGCTTGGCCGCTTCCGCCTTCGTAGTGTTGTTGTGGCCCTGCAATGCGCTGATTTGCAGGTCGTAGGCGTCCACTTCCGCCTCATAGGTCTTGAGGGCGTAGCTGCGCTTGTTCTCGTATGCCTGCTGCACGGACAATTCGCCACCTTTGAGGTGCATGTCATCGAGCTTGCCCAGGGCATCGTAATGCGCCTTCGCAGTTGCGGCTTCCTTTGCGTATTGTTTGATTTGGTCGGCGAGCTGCGTGTTTTCGACCTGGTCGGCCTTTGGCTTTGGCTCGCGGCCTTCGGTATCTCGATACGTCGGGGTACCGACGTACACCGAATTTGCGAAGGCAACTTGGGCATCCTGCTGAATTTTCAGACTCTTGCCGGCGTTCTCCGCTAGCAGAGCCTGCGCGCGCTGTGCGTAATCGCTGTCTACCTTGAGCTTTTCGTCAGCGTCCTTTTTTCTTTTTGCGTTGATAGTTACGACGCGCTCGTCATAGGCTTTCTGGAACTTATCTTCTCCGGCAAGGATCTGATCCTTGCTGTCACCAAGCAGCTTGGCGTTCGCCTCCATCGCTGCCTGCATTTTTTTGTAAGCATCAATTTGGCCGGTGAAGCTAAAACCTGCATCCGAGCGATCAATGGTGTATTGCGTATGAATTTCAGCAGCCTTACTGGCGTACGTACCAGCCGCCCCCATAAGCTTCATTGCAGAAAATGCATTGTTGACGTTATCAGCCACGACCACAAATACTTGGGCCAGCGTGCTGCCCCACTCGTGCAACTGGTTATTCCGTGACAATTCATTGACTTCGCCATTGGCGTCCTTAAATCCCTTGGTCAGCGCCATGACGGTTACCGTCAGCACCTCAAGAAAGGTCTCGCCGGAGACTGTTTTCAGATCGGTCATGTAGCGCTGCATCGACGTAATCTGCTTACCGGCGGTGCCCATGGCAGCCTCATATGTGCCGGCAATATCCGAGCCACGCTCGATGACGGCATTAAGGCGAGCCTGGACGCGCTCATTCTCTGACAACTCTTTGGTGGTCTTACCCAGCTCATCGGCCATCTGGCGATAGGCCGTCTGCAGGTTCACGTTGATACCGATGTTCCGCAGGATCAGCACGTTACCGCGCGAGATACCGTTTACCAGGCGGTCGAACGCATCCGACGAATTCAGATGCCCAATCACGGCAGCGTCCTGGGCGATGCGCGCCAGCACGGTGGCGTTCTTGAGGTCGACGTGCGCCTGTACCAGTTTGGTAGCCGATTCGCGCGACTCGATCATCGTGATGCCCTGGCGGGCGATCGAGTCGGTCGCCGCATCCATCTGGGTTTTGGTATAGCCCGCATTGCGGCCAACGACTTGCACGACAACGCCGAGGGTCTCGTAGCGCGCCGCCATCAGCGCCATTTCCTTTACATATTCAGCAACCTTCAAGGCGGCATAGGCCTTCACCAAAAACCCGATTGCGTCGCTCAATGTGAAGGCGGCACGCTCTTGATCGCGCTTTGCGACCGCTGCCGCGCGGCTCGCCTCAGTAGCCGCCCGGGTTTGATCTTCAAACTGTTTCAGCTTGGCGATGAGCTTTTCGGTTTCCTGGGTTACGCCCAGCTCGGCGGCTTGGTAGGCGAGCAACTGCGACCGACTCATCCCCAGTACCGCAACTTGATCGCGCAGTTTGTCTACAAACAGCTGCTGTCCGAGGGTCATCTGCGTGGTCGTGTTGCCTAGCGCCACATTTGCTTGAGCGGTCGCACGCGCCTGCTCGGCCTGTGCGCGCATGATTCGAGCCGTGTCATCCATCTGGCCATTGCTGACAGCCGTACGCTGGCCGGTTCGCTGGGCAGCATCACCAAGGGCTTCCACGCTTTTGGCCGCATCGCCACCACGGCGCCACACGCCGGCCGACGCATTCGTAAAACCGTCCAGCGCGCTCGCGCCCTCGACCGATGTCGAGCGCACGCGCACTGCTGCCGCGCTCAGCGAATCTACCGACGTGGTGGTGCTCGACACTTTTTGAGCTGCGCGCGCGCCAGCCTCACCAACAGCGTCAACAGCTGCGGCGCCTTCGGTCACCTTGGCCTTCGCGGCCGCGTTGGCCTCACCCAGCCTATCGACGGCTGCCGTGGCGCCAGCGGTCTTTTGCTCAACGCGCACCGCTGCATCACCAAGGGAATCAAGGGCTTTGCTGCCCGCGACCACTTGACGCGTATCGATGGAAAGTCCAAGTTGGGCGATATCAGGCATTTAATGCTCCTTCTTGTTTTGATGGTGCATAAACAGCACATCAAGGCGATCAATCACGCCCTCTTCGAACGGATCAAAGCGCACGCCGTGGCGCGCCTGCCAGGCCAATATCTCGGCACTGGTCAGCGAGTTCACAGCCATACCGCACTGGCGTTTCTGGTTCAGTTGGGTGAACCAGGTCCAGATGTACGCCAGCTCGGGCGGCAGTTGCGGCACCGCCGGCGCTTCGGGCGCCCGGTACAGCGGGTTTTGCCGGGCAGTGTCCAGGTGATCGCCCTTGGCGTTGCCGTCGCCTGCCGCTGATGCTCGATCAAACAAGTGATCTGCGTACAACAGCAGGGCCTGGGTCAGACCTTCAAAAAATTGGCATCGTTTTCCAGGGCGGCCGTGACGCGATCCTGCCAGGTTGGGTATTTTTCGAATGCCGTAGCGATCAGCGACTTGTCGAAGGCAACCGGCGCGCCGTTGCTGGTGAAGCCGTACCAGTCGACAGCCACGGCCAGCGCCAGACGCTTCTGGTTATCATCGATGACGTGCACCAGCTGATCTGCGCCTTCGTCGGTGGAAGCGTCGATGGCCGTCTTGCGCTTGGCAGATTTCTTGTAGCCTTCAGCGCGCACAGCATGGCTTTCCTTGCGGTACTCGTCGGAATTCTTGCCAACGATCTTGATGCCGGCCACGGGCTCACCGTCGGCGTCGAAGATCACGGGCACGTCGAAGGTCACGCGCGCGGCTGGCGCGGACAGGTTGGCGATGTCGAAGCCGGCGACGGCGATGGCTTGAGCGGCGTTCAGGGCTGTAGGTGCATGGGTGGTATTCATGAGTAGTGCCTTTCGTGGGTAATAAACAATGCCCGTGCCGGCCGCCGCGCCCACGAAGGCGACAGCGACCGGTCGGTGCTGGGGTGGCGCTTGCGCCAAAAGAAAACCCGGCGCTTGGCCGGGCAATGGGTTACAGACTGGTGTCTTGGAAGGCGGCGGTGGTCGCCTCATGCTGCGCATCGGCGCCCTGGTAGCGCAGGATGTCGAAGGCACAAGTGACAATCTTGTTTTTCTCACCATCATCGACCTTGGCGCTGGTGATCTTGATGCGCCCCATGGCGATGGTCATCACATCGGCCAATGGCGCCGTGCTGGCCGCCATGGCGTAGGCCAGCGGCAACTCGACTTCTTCCTTGAAGTAGTCGATATAGGCCGAATCCTGCATCAGCACGGTGAACTGCCCGGAGCCCAGCACCTTGCCGCGCGAGCCGGCCGTGGCGAACTTGGAGCCGATCACCGGATCGATCTTTACCTGACCATCGAGGGACAGCGACATGCCGGTGCAAATCTGCGACGGGATGCCGGCTACCGTCAGCATCGCCGTGGCGCCGGAGAACTTGCCGGTACCGGGCGTGGCCGCCGGCGCGGCGAAGTACGCAGCCGGTGTGGTCGGGCCTTCCAGCTTGCCCATCAGCGTGAAATCCATGCTGGTGATGCCGTTCGGCTGCACGGACAAGTCAACCTTGCTCACCAACTGGTCAATAAAGCAGCGGTTCACGGCAATGCCGGGATCCTGAACTTCCGCGGTGAACCAGTCCGTGGTGTGGCCGGTCAGCGGCGTGAAGCTACGCTTGCCGGTTGCGGTCACGGTCACCGGGTCGCCCTCGACCTTCACCGTCATGGCGCTGCCATCCATGAACTGACCCGTCAGCTTCAGCGCCGTGGCCGAAGTGACGAAGAAGTTCTTGCCGTTGTTGGCCGCACCGGTGGTCAGGAAGCCGGCGATGCGCACGACGGTACCTGCGCGGTGGCCGTCTGCCAGCCAGGAGCCGGCGCTGCGGGTCAGGCCCGTTGCGCCCGAGGCGACCGTGCTTTGCGCCGTGGTTACGCCGCCTGCCGTGAAGTCGCGGCGCAGCAGCGCGGCCAGCAGCACGGCGTAGGTGCCGCAGCTGGCTTCGCCCTTGATGACGCCAGAGGTGCGGAAGTTGCCCAGGCGGGTATCGCTCTGTTGCTGGCTCGGGTCGATCTCGTTGCTCGAATACTTGTCAGCGTCCGTGTCGTACGTCGCGGTCACGCGCGGATACAGGCGGCCGGCGGCGGCCAGCGCCTTCGTGCCTTCCGCTGTTTGCTTGCCGATAACGAGCAGGCTGTCGATGCCGTTTGCAGTGGTCATGGTGTGGATTGCCTTTCTTTGGTCGAAAAAAAAGACCGCCGAGGCGATCTGTGTGGGTGATGCGGGTTACAGGTTGCAGAACCAGCGAATCTTGACCGGGACCATCCAGCGGTCGCCGTCCTCGCGGCCGCCGGCGATTTCAGGCGTGCGCTCGATCTGCACGGTCACATCGCCCTTCGTGAAGCCAGCGCCGCGCTTGAATAGCGCCGCGATCATGTCAGCGCGCGCGCCGGCGGCAGCAGTCCCCTGCCCCGGCGGATACAGCAAGCTGACCTGGAAGATGCCGCGCTCCTGGCGCGAGCCGTCGCCCAAGGAATGATTGTCCGGTTCCGCCGGCAGCAAATAGGCCGCTTGATACGGTCGGCCGGTGACTGGCGTGTACGGCACGTTCTGCCAAGCGGTGTCGATGGCTGGCGCGAGGCTGGCCAGGGCCGCCTCCAGCGCCGCTCGTATTGTTGGTTGGCTCATAATTTATAGCTCGAATAGCCTTGGGCGAACTCGCTTGCGGTGGTGCCGTCGCGCACGCCGTTCACAGCATTGTCCACAATGGTGCGGAATTCCACGACCGTCAGCATCACCACGCCAACGGGCGCCTGGCGGGACCAACCCTCCTCGATGCGCTTCGCATAAGGCAGGTTGTTCACGAGATAGATCACGTCGCCCGCCTTCGCCGCGCTGATGACGCTGCCGTGTGCGGCAATCGTGGCGCTGCCGTCCTTGTCGATCAGGTCGCGCACGCCAGCCGTCGGCGAGCCGATGGAAAGCTGCCAGTTGGCACGGAAGCGGCCACCCGTATAGCCTGGTGGTGGTTTGTGCTTCCAGAACTTGGCGTCACCTACCGGCGAGCGCTGCACCAACTTGTTGTCGATTTTCATGGTGATGGCGCGCACGACCAGATCCTGGTTGGCCTTGGTTTTGGCGATGAAGTCGGCGATCTGCATAGAAAACGACATGTTCGCCATCAAAGCCCCCGCAGTTGCAGCGTGTGCAGCACGGCCACATCGACCGGTACCGTGGTTTCGACGGCCTTCACCGTGTAGCTGGCGCCGCCGAACAGCACCAAGTCTGCCGTGGTCGGCGTTGGCATTGGCGCGCCGTTGCGCTGCAGCGGTGACAACAGCAGTTTCTGGTCGCCCGCCTGGATCAGCGTGCCGTCGATGTTCTCTGCCTCATAGTTTATCTTGACGCCCGTGCCTTCATAGTCGGTAGTGATGCTGGGCGCCGAGCCCTGGCCAGGATCGTATTCGCCGGTCACCACTTGGCGCAGCACCACGAGACCGCCCTTGCGGCGCAGCGACTGGTCGGCGCGCGCGGCGGTTTTTCTGTAATCGGTCATAGCCTATGGCACTTTCAAGTAGTCATACTGCGGCGTCTCCACGAAACGCACGGCCTTGATCGTGGTCTTGCCGTCGATCAAGGCGCGCAGCACGCGATGCCAGCCGTCCATGATGAAGCCCTGCTGGCACAGGATGATCGGATACTCAGTGTTGACGTCCAGCGCGCGGCGCACGTGATGCGCGATGCCGTAGGCCGAACCGACAGGGGTCCAGACCTCGCTGCCGGAGTAGATCGCCGCCAGTGGCAGGTCAAATGGAACCAACTCTTTGGCCCGCGCGATCAGGTTGGTGACGACCCATACCTTGTCGCCTTCGCGGTAGGTGTTATCAGCGACGAAACAGCCGTCGATCTTCACTGCTGGATAAGCACTCATGCTCGCGTCACCTTGATCGAATTGCCGCCGCCGGCCGAGCCGAAGTAGGGCGCCAGAAGCGCGTCCACGGCCACGAAGCGCTCGCGCGCATCCGTGGTGTTCTGGAAGTACTCCGTTTCCAGCGGGCCGGTCTTGTCTTTCTTGATCGCGTTCGAGCCGGTGTCGAGGTCTGGCAGCAGATCCTCGCCGCTGCCGGCGCGCACGGCCAGGTCGATGCAGGCATTCGCCACGTCGACCGGCACCGAGGTGCTTGGGACGGTGAAGCCATCGACCACCACGTTGTAGCGCGGCCAGTCCAGCGCCTGGCGCTGATATACCCGGCGGCCCGCCCAACGCGTGCGGTAGGTGGCCATGAACAGCGTCGCGCGGCGCAAAGCGATTTCCTTCGCCGGCTCGGCCAGCGCGGCCCAGGCGGTCAGGCCCAGGCTGGCGCAGCGCGCATCCGCCGCGGCGACGCTGGCATAGGATTCGGCATCGGGCAGGCCGGCGCCAGTTTCAGTGATGAGCATGTTGATCCTGAGGGGGAAAGCCCGCTCGCGGCGGGCTGTGGTGCTGCTGGCTTACTTCTTGTCGCCGGCGGCCTTTTCGGCAGCCTTCGCTGCGGCTTTGTCGGCGGCGACCTTGTCAACAGCAGCCTTGGTGGCTGCGTCAGCGGCAGCGGCGCGCTCGTCATACAGGCGCTGCGCTTCGACTTCGTTGGCCCGGGCCTGCTCGGCAACACGTTCCTTTTCGGTCGCCAGTTCGCGCTCGCGCTCCAGAAGTTGATCGCGCGCGGCCAGCAGTTCGGCCATGGTCGGCACGCGCTCGGATGGCGCACCCAGCTCCTGGTCGCCGTGCAACTCGTGCACGTCGGGGTTGTAGTCGGATTTGTTGATGATGACGAACGGACCTTGCGTGTGCGGGTCCGTGGATACGATTTGAATGGTATGCATGGTGAGTCCAGGTGAGGCCCGGCAGCACAGCAGTGCAGGCCGAGCCGGGTTGATGGTTAGCCGTGCAGGATGCCGATGAACTCATCCTTGACCGAGCCGCAGCCCCATGCCAGGGCCACTTCGTACTGCATCTGGCGGTACTGGGCGTACATGCTGATCTCGAAGGTCAGGCCGGTCAGTGGATCTGTGACCAGCATGCGGTCGACGGCCGAGTCGCCCTGCTTCGGCAGTGCCGGCGCACGCGTAGCCAGTTGGATGGCCGAGCGGGCGAAAAACATGTTGCGGAAGCCCGACGCGGCGACGGTGATGGCGGTAGCGGCGGCCGGAATGGCTTTCAGCAGGCCTGGTGCTGCGAGGGTGATCGTACCGCCATTCGACACGTCACCATCACCGCTCGACACGACGTACTGATTGGGGTCGCCAGCGAAGGCAATAGTGTCGCCAGCCAGTGAAGTGCCAGTGCCTACTGCTGCAAGAGTGATGACGGTGGCGCCAACAGCATAGCCAGCGGCATTGGTCGTTGCAGCGGCGGCGGTGCCTTTGGCATGCAGTTTGATGCCCGAGCTGTTGCGCAGTGCAAAGCCTTGCAGGCGGTCGGTCATGCCGTTGCGCAGCATGTCTTCGCGGCCAGCCTCATTGACCTTGAACAGGCCAGACTGCTTGCCGCGCAGGTTGACCATTGCGGCCGATCCCAGCACCAGTTGGAAGTCGAGGCCCTGGGCGCCGTTCTCTTCCAAGATGCGCAGCGCGCCTGCGGTGTCGGTCAGGTCGCCAGCCGTAGCGAAAGGCGCGACGTTGGCAGTGCCGCACGCGCGTGAGGCTTTGACATACAGTGCAGCCAAATCGCTCTCGACTTCGTTCACCAGCGTACGCATGGCCTGCGAAATCTGATCACGCAGGATCACGTTATAGCTCGCGCCGTTGTTATCCAGAGCAAGTTGCTCTTCGCCATTCCAGCGGATCGGCACGCGGCGCGCCTTGGTGATTACCACGCCCTTCTTGCCGATGTTCTGGTCGCCGTCATTGGGCGGCGTCACCGCTGGAGCGATATCGGTAGCAACCGCAGCAGGCGCGACTGGCGACGTAACCTCCTGGCCGACCGCCGCTCGGGTAAAGTTCATATCAGCGGAAACTGCTGGGATGAAGCCAACCAGCTCGCGCGCAACTTGGTCCGAAGCACTGTAGATGGTGGTGATCAGGCCGCTCAGTGAGTTTGCGCCCATGATCACGCCGGTGCGCGCGGCGTAGTTGGTGATGTAGCGATATGCCAATTCGACCAGTACGCGACCGGCGAAGTCGGCTTTTTCTGGCACGGCCACCAGCATCTCGACGGCCTTGTGGGTAATCGCGGTGGTCGCCGACGCGGCAATAGACAGGGCCATAGCGCACAGGGTCATGACCGACAGCAAGGTTTTCTTCATGGTAAAGCCTTTAAAAGTTGGTGATTTGGAATTTTTAAAACAGACAGGCCATCCAGCCCAAAACACCAACCCCCATCCAGGCGTTGGCTATGCGTTGCGGTAATACTGAAATGGAAATGGTTTGCTCAACGTCGGGAGCGATTAATCGGTAACGGCACCGCCACCCTTGGCAAATTCCGCCTTCGCGGCCGGCGTTGCTGCATCGAAAGCGGCGCGCGTCATGGATTTGCCTGCGCCAGCGCCTGCACCACCGCCAGTCGCACCACCACCTGATGCGCCGGAACCCTTGAGGATTTGATCCTTGAACGGGCAGGCTTGCACCAACTGCGCCAGGCCTTCATCGAAGTCGGCGATTTCGCCCGGGCGGGTCGGCGAGAAGATCTTGTTGCCGGCGGCATCATACGGAACGGTCTTGCCGTCCTCGACTTTGAAGTTGTTGCCGAAATACGCCTTGGCCATTTCGGGAGGGATGGCCAGGCGCAGCGGGTGCTTGTCGTCAGTGAACAGCTTCGAGCTGGAAAAGCCGCCGCCGATCATGTGGGTATTCAGTTCACTGGTGCGCTTTTCCAGCTGCGCGGTCAGTTCCTGCAGTTGTGTGGCGCTGGTTTTGGCCTGTGCGGCAACCTGCTCTTGCGCGGTCTTGGCGGCCGCGTCCTGGATTTCCTTGACCTGGGCGGCCGTTTTCAGTTCGCCAGAGCTGAGGCTCTTGACCGTGTTCAGGGCGGCCAGTGCCGCCACGCCGTCTTCGATGCCTTCGAAGGTCTTCAGCTTTGCCTCTGCCGCTTCCTTGCCCTCGCGATGGGTCTTGGCCTCGCCGTTCAGGCGGGTGATCGTGCCCAGCGTGGTATCCGCGTCGAATGGCGCTTCGGTACCGTTCGGGTGAATGAAGATCGGCAGCTTCTTCTCGCCGTCGATGGCAATGGTTCCGTCTGCGTTGAATTTGAATGGCATGGTCGTTCTTTCCGGGCATCCGCCCTATCGTTGGCCTTCCGGCCGTGCACCGCGTCGCGTCCGCTTGCGGCAATAAAAAAGGCCGCCGGGTTGCCCGGGCGGCCCTCGTTGGTATGAAAAAGTCTATTTGTACTTCGCCTGCAGCTGCTCCAGCGTCAGCTTCCTTCCCTTGAGATTCATCAAGTCATTCAGCGTGATCTTGCCCGCCTCGTACATCTCGGCACGCCCCGGACCCAAGTACTCGGCCCGCCAAGCCTTGTCCTTGCTCGCCAGGAAGTCCTTGAAGTTCATCTTGCTGCTGACTGGCCCGCCGTCGCTGGGACGCGTACTATCGCCCGGCTCGTCCAACTCGATGCCCAAGTCCTTGAAAGACTTGGTGCGCGTGCTGAGCACGCATCGGCAGCTGAAATGGATGGCACCAGGGCCGCCCGCCCACTCGTGGGTGTGGTTAATCGGCTCCTGGTCGTCCAGCGAGTACTCGTGCAAGTCGCGCATGGCACACAGCAGGCAGGTATGCGAATCGAGCGTCGACAGCCACACCAGGCACTCGATCAGGTCGGCGTTCTGCTGAAAGGACGCCAGGCGCGCGGCGTTGGCCACAGCCTGCACCGAACTGTGCACCAGCGCGCGCGCATTTGCCGCAGACGCTTTCAAGATGCCCTGCTCGCCCGGCGCTACAGGATCCGGCGCGGCGCCAGGCGGCTTGGCGGCCGGATCAGCTGGCGGCACACCCGGCTTCGTTGCCGGCCCGGCGGGCGGCGCCTTCGCATCGGGCATTGGAGGCGTGGCAGGCAATGCCGGCTTGTTGGCCGGCGAATCGGCCGCCTTGGCGCTCTTGCCAAGTACGCGCGACACGATCTGCGACGTCGTTTCGCCCTGCGCCGCGCCGAGCCGCACCTGGCTGGCGAAGCGGAATTGCGTATCAAGTGCCTGGCGCTTCCACCAGTCCGCTGACGAGGCGCCCTTGATCAGGGTGTCGCCGACCAGCTTTTCCAGATAGGTCGCCGGCGGAAGCTTGGCGCCCAGCTCGATCTTGAGCGCTTGCGTCAGCACTTTGGCCGTGTAATCGGCCTCGATGCGCACCATGCCGGTCAAGTTGCGGGTCATTTCCGCCTGCATGCCGGTGTAGTGCGACGAAATCACGGCATTCGACTCGCGCAGCAGTGCGCCCAGGCGCTGCTTGCCGTAGGTCGATATCTCGCCTTCGTTCAGCTTGGCCGTCAATTCCTTCGACATGGCCGCCATCAGCAGCAAGATTTTCTCTTGCGCGCCGGATGAAAAGCGCAGCAGGTTCAACGAATGCACGAGAAACATCTCGGCAATCCACTCTTCGAGCGCGCCCATTTATGCCGCCATCAGGGTGGGAGCAGCGGACATGATGCGTTCTTGCTCAGTCTCCCAGTCCAGATCTGGCGACAGAATGCCGCGCCGCTTGAGCTCATTGAAGTAACTTTCGGCAGACAACAGGCCCGTCGAGGCGCCTTTAAACAGTAGCTCGGCACTGGCTTCCGCTAAGGTCGCAGCGCCAAAGTCCTTGAAAATCGTGACGTGACCACCTTCCGGCTCATTCACCCACTCAGCCATCAGCTGCAGCGCCTGATCTGCGGCGTCTTCGACGTTGCCCGCGATCTTCTGCAGCGCGCAGGCGCCCTGCTCGTTGTCGGCCAACGTCTGGCTCACGGTCACGTTCCCAGGCTTGATCACTAGCAGCTCGGCGCCGGCCTGACGCATTTGATCCTCAAGATCAAGCAGGACCAAGCGCCCTGCCTCAACCGCCACGCCGGACATTTCGACATACTTCATGTCGGCATCCGGATGATCAGCCTTAACAGCACTACCCACACCTACAGTCAAAATGGCGGCTTCAAGCATGCGCGCAAAGAGAATAGGTACGCTCAACATGTGGAGGTTTGTCTGGCGATCGCTTTTCGTTTGCCAGTGCTCGACATTAGCATGGGCCAACTCCAGCAGAGGCGGCGTGGCCTGCATGTAGCCCAGGCGCTTGCCGTAGACCGGCACGAATGCGATGCGTTTCAGTGTGGTGGCGCCCTCTTCGTGCAGCACCCAGTCCTTTTTGCCAGCCGTTTCGCGCTGACGCCAGGTCTGCCAGGTGCCACACCCCAGGACGCGCACCTGCTCGATTTCCTTGGTATCGAAGTCGCCATTCGGCTCGGACACGCTTTCCAACAGTCGCAACTGGGTCAGCCCGTCAAGGCTGGTCGCATTCTTCGGCAGCCAGCCCAGGATATTCTGCACGTGCACCTGGACGAAGTACGGGCGCACGCCAGCTGCCTGCTCGTCGGCCTTCGTGACCAGGTTGCCCGCCTTGGGAAAGTCGACCAGGATGCCAGCGAAGCCGTAGCCCATCGCCTCCTGCGTGATCTCCGATAGGAAGCTATGCAGGTCGCGGCCGGACAGGTCAACATTCTGCAGCCAGGGCTTGAGCCGCTCCGGCACGTCCTCGCCCAGCGTCAGCGGTTTGCTGAATGGCTTGGCCGACAGGACGTCGATGGTGCGGGCATAAGCTGGAAAGAGTGTAGCCACACTGAGGCGCATTTTGTGGCTTTCGTCATCCTCGCTTGGCCACTGGGGCATATGCGTCTTCCCGGCGGCGCGCAT
This sequence comes from Janthinobacterium kochi, assembly GCF_051380715.1. NCBI lineage: Bacteria > Pseudomonadati > Pseudomonadota > Betaproteobacteria > Burkholderiales > Oxalobacteraceae > Janthinobacterium > Janthinobacterium kochi. The sequence goes on along the minus strand of NZ_JBNYXO010000001.1, from coordinate 902,123 downwards.
AGCCTTGGTCCCGCCCAGCAGCGCGGTTACCAGGGCGCAATCCTCGTTCAGCTTTGCGGCTTCTGCTGATTGTTTGCGTACGGCGTCGGTCATGGAATTCCTTGTTGTTACATGCGCAGCGGCGATACTGTGGTAGTTCGCTGCACAATCGGGTAGCGCTTCACGAGGAAGTAGCCGTTTGCGTCGTTCGGATGGTCATGGCCAGACTTCTTGTCCGGCTGGCCGTCGGCGCCCCACACCTGCTGCTCCAGCGCCTCGGTGGTGGTCGGGCACTGGTCGGTGTTGATCTTCCAGCGGCGCTCGCCTTGGGCGTTCAGGATCATGCCGTTGTAGGCGTTGACCCGGTCCTTGACCGCAGGATTTGAGTGGTTCACTTCGAGCAGGAAGCCAGCCTGGCGCAGAATGGACAGGTCGGACTCGCTCGCGTTCTTACTACTGGTGTTCTGGCCGGACGCGTCCGGGAAAATCTTCACCTGGTGGCCCTTGTCCTTGAAGTCCTCCTTCAGGATCTTGGCCATGGCCGGCGTATCACGCACTTGCACGCGCTCGGCCAGCGTGCGCGGCAGCCCTTCGCGCACCACATTGATACAGGCAGTCATGTTCTGCACGTTGAAGTCGAGGCCCACCATTAGCGGCTCACCGGGCAGGATAATCTCGTTCGTGTGGTTCAGCGCGCGGTCGAAGTCGGCATACACGCTGCCGCTGGTCAGATTGGTGAACTTGCCGCGCAGGTAAGCATCAATCAGCGCAGGCGGGTAGCTGGCCATCAGCGACGGGATATAGTCGTCCGGCAGGTTCAGCTCATTGTCGAACGTGCTCGCCTGGATCAGGCCGTACAGGCTGGCCAGCTCTGGCTTGTCCCGGATAGCCTTCACGAACTGCTGATAGACGAACTTGAAGCCCTCGGGCGTCGTCGTCACGTCGATGCCGTTCATCAGCCCCGGCACCTTGTAGCGCATCCGGGCGATGATCTTGCGCCAGGCCATCTGCGCCTTCTTCAGCGGCATCACGTCCAGCTCATCGATCAGCGCGTGGCCGATCTTGAAGCCGACGATGGTTTCCGGCTTCTCCATCGAGCGGCAGATGACCGTGCCGCGATAGCGTCGGCCCTCGTACACCTCGACCTCGTGGTCGCCCTGCTTCACCTTGATGCGCAGGCCCATCGCATAGGCCACCTCCTCCATCGTGGGATAGAAGATGTCGCGGATCTGCGGATAGGTCGGCGCGAAGTAGCCCTGGTTGATGCCCGGCCACTGCCAGAAGTGAGCACAGATCCCAGCGCAGCCCACAAACGTCTTGCCCGAACCGAACCCGGCCACGTAGGCCTTGAACTTGTGCGGCAACTGCAGGAAGCTCGATTGTGGGACGTTCAGGTCAAACTGGATTGTCGTCATGGCGCTTGGCGTCTTTCACGCCGAAGGTGATGGCGACAGGTGTGGGCGCCTGGTCGGCCTGCTCGGCCTTGCCCTTATTCACGTAGATGTCGCCCACTTCCTTGGCGGCCTGCTCGTAGAGACTGGCCACCAGCGGCAAATTGCGCATGTTCTCGGCCTTCTGCGCCAGGCGGCCCAGGCCACGCAAGCGGAATGCCTTGCTGGCAATCGGGATTTCCTCAGCAGTGGCGCGGAACTTGGCGCGCGTCTCTTCGAAGATCGTGCGCCATTTCTGGCTCAGGTTGCGGCCGACGTAGGTATTCGGGTCGTACAGCGACACCTGCTGGCGCGGCACATCGAGGCCGAATTCTTCCTTTACTGCTATCGAAACCTGCGTCGGCGAGTCGAAACAGGCCAGCGCGTTGACGATGTACAGCTTCACCTCGTCCTTGAGTGCGGCCATGTTTTAGTTTCCTGTAAAGCAACGTAAAGGCTACGCAGCCTTTAGAAGACACGTTCCGCACGCCCTCGCTATGTTGATTTTCGCCACTTCTGGCGGTGTCTTTGCTGCGTCGATGATGCGCTGCACGTCCTCGCTTGCGCCGTAGCGCCGGACCACGCCGATGAACTCCTCGACGTCATGGCCGCGCATGCACAGCTTCGGCAGCCCGTACTTGTTGAAGGCTGGCGCGCCGAATTCATCCTGCTCCTGGGCGATGTGATAAAGCTCGTGCTCGAGCAGCGCGCAGAACTCAGCGTCGCTGCACGTCAGGCAATACGATGCGTCCAATGTGATGAGGAAGTCCGGCACGGCGCCGAACCAGTCGGCCATCTGCTGTTGCTGGCGACCCTTCTGCCACGGCCCACAGCGGAACGTCACTTCCTCGCACTGGCCCAGCACGGTGCGGCCGGCCTTCACGAACCCTTCTGGCGCCCACAGGAACTGCACGTCGGCATATTCCAGGTGGACGTGGTCTTCGTTGTAGAGCGCGCCGCCTTCGGTGAGGATGGTTGCGCGCGCCCACTTGAGCACCTCGGGTGCGGGCAGGTACCGGTTGTTCAGCGGGTCGGCGAATTCGGGTGGCGGCATCGGGCGCGAGGAGCTGGGCGCTGCGAGATTGCGGCTTTTTTTCATTCCGACCTACTAGATGTAGTGTTTGACAGTAATTCTAGCGGTCTCAGCCCGGTGATTTTTGACACTTTCGCTCGCGACCTACTAAATGTAGTGTCTCATGCGCCGTCGACGTCGAGCATCACGGGAGGCATCGTTGCGCCTACCACCCACAGCCGGACGGCACCACCTGCATTCAGTGCTGCCAGCTCCACGGCATCTGGGTGCCAGTACGACACCACGGCAGGCAGATCGCCCACGTGCGTGCGCGTTATCGGCAGCGCGTTGCATGGCAACTCGGCTTGATCCCAGCCTGCAGGCGCGCCGAGCACGCCGTTGTTCGACGGATGTTGAATTTTTTTCATTTCACTTATTCGCCAATGTGTTGACGCAAATCAAGGCCCACTCAGGTGGCTTTGACATCATTTGATTTCGAACAAGGATCCGATGCGATGCCGACAACCTACCTGCTTACGCCTGGCCGGAGTTGCCATCCAGACAGCGCGCTCAATGCTATTATCGAGACCGCCATGCAGCTAGTCATGGAGGATGGCTTAGACGCAGCTGAGGGCTACCTTCATGCCCAAGGCGTTAGCCGATACTCGCCGACAACTCCCGCAACTGCGGATAACCTATGTCACCGCCCGTGCCAAGCAGGGCCGCGATGAATTGCGGTGGAGCCTCTTGGCCATGATACGTCGGTGACTGCGCCCGTTTTTCAAAGCTCTGCCACTGGAGCGCGCTGGCAGGTCGCAGTTATCAGGTCGATCTGGTTATTGTGAGCCACGCTGCTGGCGTGCAATAGCGCTCAATACTTGGTGATTGGCGGCAATGCCTCCCGCGAAATACTGCCGCGCAAGCTGCGCCGGGCAACCGAGACGGTCGTCGCGCACCACATGCTCTGTCATGGCCCGCAAATAGATTCGCCGGCCGCGCCCCCCCCGGGCGGATGAATAAAGTGATTGCAGGGCTTCGATCATGGGCGTTCGTAGCCCTTCCCGCCCTGCCGGGCGTGCTTCATCATGGCTTGGTGCGCAGCCTCGGTGCGCTCGCGCATCCAGGCATCGAAGCCGTCATCGGAGCGGCATTGGGCGATGAATACCGACACGCTGCCGTGCGCGGTCTGCGCCAGCGCGTCGCCGGTTGCCTCGTTGATGAGAATGCGCCCGGCGCGATCCGGCGCGTAGATGATGACCTCGCCAAGCTCTTCATCGGCCATCGTGCACATGGTGATCGGGGCGCCGTTGAAAAATACCGTAGCCCGGTATGCGTCCGGATCGCCTACTGTGATGCGCATGGAATCTCCTTATGCGGTGAATGCGTGCAGCGCCGGTTTGGCAATCGCCCACAACCAGGGCCAGGCCAGCAGCACGATCGCGACGATGGCGCCGCCGATCAGCGCGCCCGCCAGAATCAGGGTGATGATCATGGCGCGGAAGTCGATATCGAACATGCGGCACCTCAAATAAAAAGCCGCCAGCGCAGTGATGCGGCCGGCGGCGAAGCCCGGCGTGCCGGGCAAGGAGAACTGGAGCGGGCGGCGGGAATCGAACCCGCGTGGAAAGCTTGGAAGGCTTCCGCTCTACCATTGAGCTACGCCCGCGAAATCTGGTTGCCGGTTACAGCGTCCGGCGCCGAATAGCCGCGGCTACAACGCGCGTCGGCTGGGTGATGCATATCCTGCTCGTGGTTTTAGGCTGATTGATGCGCTAAGGCCTCGCCAGTGCCAAACTACCCGCTGCGCCAATGGCTAAATGCGCGGTAAGTCGCCTTCACATTTGCGCCTCATGGCGCTGGGGATGAATTCTTCGCTACTTCATGGTGCACCTCCTTTTCAGGCCTGCGGCGGCATGCTCGCGCGCGCATCTGGCCAGTTCAGTTTCGTTCGTCGACCTCGGCCTGCGTCTGGCGCTCGGCAGTGATCAAGGTCCACCCCAGCTCGCGGCGCACCTCTTCACGTGTGGGCAGCGGCTCTGGCGTCGGCGTGCGGCGCCCCAGGTACTCATGCCCGAGGGAGGCATCATTTCGGACATGGCGGCCTCGAAGGTGGCGCGCAAATAGAAAAAAAGCCACCTTCGAGGGTGGCTTCGACATTCTTTTTAGGGCAATCTGTAGTCTAACTATTGCCACGAAAGCAACTTAAACTTATATTTTTTTTATTTTCGCCAAATTATCAAACCCACGCACAGCGATATAAATTGCACCTGAAAACGCCAAAAGCGATCCCCATGACGACTGATCTGTCGTCAGTGCATTGTAAACAGTTGCGCCAGCCGTTAGCATTGCCACCCCAATTTCCACTGACGCGTACCAAAGGCGTTGCTTCTCCCTGAATCTATAACCAAAATATCCCGCAAGAAAACAAAACAGTCCCCCAGCGATAGTATAAGAAACAGCATACTGGGACAAATTAAAGCTGATATACAGCCAATTAGTAAGCCTGTCTAAAGAGAGTAGAAATATAACGCCTACCAATAAACTCAGCAATACCCCAGCCACCGCCTTCAACCATTTGTTTTTATCAGTAAGCATCATTGCAATTCCAAAAAAGTTTAATGATGTATCATATCAAAAAAACTTTCCATTTTGAAATTAATTTATTTGCTCATAGACGATTCAGAAGAGGACTGCGCAATAGAAAAAGCCCGCATGAGCGGGCTTCGGTATTGCTCCCACGACTATAGTGCGTGGTGAGCGGCGAATTCAAGACGTGCAGATACGGCGCTGGGTCCGGGTACTGTCGCTAGTTCCGGCTATCGGTGGCGCCAGGCGCACATTACGATTTCCGGAAGAGTTTTCTTGAATAAGAGACTGGATTATACAACGGAATACTGTTTGTAAACACAGGCCCTGCATATTTTTCGCTACCGGTCGCCGCCGCGCAACAGGCCAGATGCCCGCCCCGAATGACTATCGGCGATGGCGCTCAGTTCGCTCACCATATCCTTGACGCGCTCCAACTCCAGGCCGGCAGTGCCGTGGATTGCGGCCGTGCCGGTTCCCTTGCAACTGGCGCAGATGCCGTTGCCCAGCAGCGCCTTGACGCCGGTGCCGCTGCAGCCCTTGCAAGTGCTGTCGAGCCAGTGAGCCAGCGACTTCTCGGCCACGCGACGGTACAGCGCCTGCGCGGACTGCGCATCCCAAGCGGTATTCTCCGGCACCCAGCGCCGCATCTGGCCGCGCTTGATCACCTCGACAGTCCAGATGCGCAGCAGCTGCGCCAGATTCTGCTGGTTGCCCTCGAACATGCGAATGAGCGTGCCGTCGGCGTACTTCACGCGGCACAGCAGCGCGCCGATGTCGCCAGCCAGCGCCGCGGCGGCCAGCGGGTCCGTCTGGTGGTGCAAAGCGTCGTCCATCAGGTTGCTCGAACCTATCGATGCGATGTAGCGGTCTGTAAAGCCCATGTCTTGCCTTTCATTTTGTATGCCAACGTTAACACCCTTTTTAGCCCTGCGCCAGCCCTGCCACTCCTCGGAGCCGCTCATACCCGCAGCACGCCGGTGCGGTTGAATTCGCGCACGGCGGCTAGGCCAGCGCGGGCAATTTCGACATTCGACGCGCGGCGCAGGAAGACCATGGTCTTGCCTACGCCATCACGCAGCACGCGCATTTCATCGCCGTTGACGCCGAATGTGCCTGTGCGCTGGGCGCGCGCTTGGATCTCGGCAATCGCCTCGACCATGGCCTGGGCCACCGGCAGGATGGCATGGCCAGCTGGCGCAATGCGGCGCGCCATGTCGGCGTTGCTCAGCAGGTCGTAGACGTGCTGCTCCTGGAAGTGACCCTTACCCATAGCCTCGCTGGCCTGGAAGCCTGGCATTTCGAATGCCATGGCGCGGCGCATCCCGGGCGGCAGCACGGCTGGCTTCGGGGTGTAGCGCTTGCGCGGTTTCTTGTTGCTGCTCATGCTTCCACCTTGGACTGAGCCATTGCCAGCGCGCGCAGACGCGGATCGGCGTGCGCCATCACATCCAGCAGCAAGCGCTTTTCCTCCAGGTAGGTCACGGCGAATTTCGGATCGTGCATCACAATGCTGGACGTATTGCTGATCAGGTCCGCGCACTTGATCGTCTGCACCCAGCCAGGCGCGGCGGCCAAGCGCTTGCGGCCGGCGGCCTTGCGCTCGGCGCGGTTACCCACTTCCAGGTCGGACAGCAGCATGACGCCATCGGCGACGACGGGGCCAAACTGGCGGCAGAGCTGCGCGTATTCGACGCCCTGATCCTCGATGCAGTCGTGCAGCCAGGCCGTGGCCATCATTTGATCAGGATGGATCAGCGATGCCTGCCAGCCGACAGACATGGCAATGCCGGCCACCTCGGCCAAATGATCCGAATATGGGTTTCCCGTGTATTTTCGCTGCTGCGCGCGGTGCGCGTGACGCGCAAACATCATTGCTTCGTATGCAATAGTCATGCCGAATCTCCTTGTAATTCTCGAATGGAAACACTGGCGTGTGGTATCTCGGAATAGCCTTTTTGCAGAGTGATGCTGACCACCTGTGCGTCGTCGCGCCACACGATGCCGTTGCAGCCATCCTTGATGCCTTTTAGCACGTTGTCGGCGTCAGGCTTCTTCGTGGCCCGAATGGCGCCGGCGGCGGCCAGCGCTCGACGCTTGTTCGACCAGCTGGCCGGGATCTGCAACGCCAGGGCAATGATGATTTCGATTGGCGCAGCGCTGGGAGCGGCGCCAGCCATGGCCGCAGTTGCGGCAATCTTGACCAAGTTTTCGTAACTGGCTGTTTTGGCGGGCGTGTAGGCGACAACGGCAGGTCCGCGCCGGGCAAACTTCGGCCGCCCCTTGGCGACTGGCTGGCCGGGAATGATGAAGGTGATCATCGGCCAGCCTCCAGCTTGGCGACCACGGCAAGCGTCAGCGCCATGCGAGTCGCTGCGTCGCGGTCGTCGGACCAATGGTCAATCACCACCCGCACCGCGCAGTTGGCACCAGCGCCCCAGCGGCCATGAACGCTACCCCAGTTGTGCAACACGTCGACCTGGTGCTCGGCTGCCAGCGGCCCGATTGCCGCCCAGTCGCCAGCCCAATCCGGCACCAGCGCCTGGCCACGGCTTTCGGCCGCGCCCGCCGGCGGCGTGCCGACCAGGGCGCCGCCCAACTCGGCGATGTTGGTCCAGCCCAGCAACTCGGCAAGCCGTTTGTTTGCTGCGATTTTATTTTCTTGATTTTGCATTAGAGGCCTTTCTAAGCCGTTTTTCTGATGTGTCCGCTACGCGGGTAGCCACCACACCGCTCGCGCAGTGCGGCGGCACCTCTGGCAAATCCTGAGCAGCATTCGCAGCCTGGATGCTCGGGCGTTTCCCCCTGTGCGACTGCCAATCGAAGACCACCAGCCTGCCGCCGCCCTCGCGCAATCGGTCAAACGCCCGCGCACCCAGGAACTGCTCCAGGCCGGCCGCGTCCAGGTTGCTGATGACGATGGTCGGGCGCGCCGCCTCATAGCGGCCGTTGATAATCTCGAACAGGATCAGCTTTTCCGTGTCGCTGCCGTGCTGCACGCCAACCTCGTCGAGGATCAGCAGGTCTGGGTCGACCAGGTCGCGGATGGCCTGCGCCTCGGTGCGGCCAGCGCCCTTGGCGTAGGTTTCCTTGACGGAGCGCACCGCGCGCATCACCGACGTGAACACAGCTTGGCGGCCGTGGCCCATGATGTGATGGGCAATGCCCACGGCCAAGTGCGTCTTGCCGGTGCCGACATCACCAGCGAAGATCAGGCATGCACCAGTGGCCCGTGCATCTTCGAAGTTCTCGGCGTACCGGGTGGCCACGGCCAGCGCACGCTCGGCGCCTGGGCAGTCTGGCCGGTACGATTCGAGGCGGCGATCAGCAAAGCGCTCGGGAATAGCGGCACGGCCAAGCTTTGCGGTCCATTCGCGCGCCTTGAGCTCCTGGCGCCACGCGGCGCGCTGCTCTGCCTCGCGCACCTGGTCCTCGACGTTCATGCAGCCAGGGCAGCCGGACCAGGCGTCGCGAATCAGCATTGCCGTGTACTCGCCGTGCATCGGGCACCGCTCGATCTGCGCGCTGGCGTAGCGCTTCTTGCCTTCAAAAGGTGCCATCTGCCCCAACGCCCTTGTGGTAATCCTGCTTGCCAAAGTTTCCATGCTGTGCCGTCTTTCCGCCCAAAGGCGTTCGTTTCATCGTCAGTTGATCCCACTTCTCGCGCAACTTTGCCGGCGAGAGGATGTTCGAGCACCAGAACGCGTCTCCCTGGGCCCATTGGAAAAGTTCGCAGATTTCCGCGTGGGTGCGCTTGTCCCGCTCGCGCAGCAGACGCACGTCATCAGCCCAGCCGTCGAAGTTCGGCTGCTTTGCAGCAGCATTGTTCGCCAGCACCCGGCCGAACAGCCAACGGGCGCACTTCTCGTCGTCAGCGCTGTGCTTGCGCTTCTCCCTGGCTTCCTTGATATCGACCACAGGCACCGTTGGAATCGCCGCGTCGGGGATTTTCTCCGACAAGGTTTTATATATTGGTGATTGGGTATTGGGTATTGGTGTTTGGGTAGCCGTTGCAGGCGTTGCAGGTGCCGTTACAGGTGGCGTTTCAGGTTCCGGGATTTTCGGGGCCTGCAACGCACCCGCCATCGCCCGGAGTTCCTTGATTCCGATATTCCAAGCAGCGTGCTGCCCAGCAGCCGTAAGCTGCGCAAACAGGGCTGCACGCTCGTCTCTATGCCGCCTCATGCGTGTTTCCTCGTTCGCTTTCTTTGCCTCTCGCTCTGGCTCGCCGGCCTGGAATGCGAAGATAATTTCGTCGCACGTTTTGTGGTGCCAGCCATCGGCAGCGAGAGAAAAAAACTCTTTGAGAACGACGTCAACTGCTTTTTTTTCTTCGCGGCTGCGTGCGCGGACGACACGTTTTATTTCCTCGACGTCCGGATCGAGCGGCATTTCCTTGTCGAGGTAGCGTCGAATCATGCGGCAATAGATCCCGTCCTCGCAGGCGGAAAGGTGCGAGGTATTCTTGTCATAGTCGCCAATATGGTGCTCGAAGTAATTCAAGGTCGGGCCTCCTGCGCACGCGCCGCGCCGAACAGCGCAACTACCAGCGGATCGCCCACGGCGCCCGCCTTGCGGATCCAGTACTTGCTGCGCCATCGCGCCTTCATCGAGTCATAGCGGCCGTCCTGCTTGGCCTTGGCCTCAAAGCGTAAGCGAACCTGGCGCTTCGTCAGGTGCTTTAGCGTGCACGGCGCATCTGGCAGGTCGCCGACGGCGTACACGGCCATGGCGGCGCCGGCGCGCGGGTGCGGCTTCCAGCTGGCGATGTAAATCTTGCGATCGGCGTGCAGCAGGCCCACCCAGCGCAGCACGGCAGCCTGGCTGACGCCTGACTTGATAACGATCTCGGCTTTGGTGCCGGGCATGGCGCCCAGCACGAACTCACTGAAATTTGCGCGCGTCATGCTTCACGCTCCGCGAACAGGTCGGCTTGGCGCGCCAACTCCTTCACTGCTGCCGCATCAGCGACCACGGCTGCAGCAACCACATCAACCTCATGCCGCGTGCGCGCGACGGCGATCGGGAAATATTCAGCACTGATTTCAAAGCCGATGAATTTAAATCCTTCTCGCACGGCCGCCTTAGCGCTTGTGCCGCTGCCCATGAACAAATCCAACGTGGTGCCTCCCGGCGGTGTGACGAGGCGTTGAAGGTAGGCCATCAAGTCGGTGGGCTTGACGGTTGGATGGGTGTTGCTGGTCGTCTCAGTCATTTCGACCTTGCGCAGCGTGGTACCCTGCTTGAACTGCGGCCCAGGGTCTGTCAGCCCCGCGTTGCGGTCGGCGCGGCTGGCCTTTGCACAGTAGAAAAACCGAGCAGCACTGCCGCCGTCAAGCCGGCGCGCGCCAGGCTTCATCTTGAAGCCGACCACGCCGTCGTTTTCGCTGTCGGCGCTCGGCTCCGCGCCACGTCCCTTGCACAAACTTCCGTAAATTCCTTGGCGCTCGCGCGGTGAAGAATCGTGGCTGATATCGCCCTGCTGCCCTGCCGCATCCGGAAATACTGCCAACACCTCATCACTGCCGTCATGAATGATGTTGGCGGGAAAGCGGCCCGGCGCCATCTGCCCATGAAACAGGGTGGCACCGACCTCCTCCTGACGCCAGTTGCCACCCGTCTCGTTCAGTGTGGCGCCCGGTTTTAAACGCTTGACGGTGTAAGCCCCACCCAGAGCGTCGCTGGCGTGCACGCGGCAGGCGTCGACGTTGATCGCACCGGTGCCGTGCGCCAAGACATTAGTTGCGACCGAGCCGACCAGCGGCTTGCGCGCCACGCAAATCGGCTCATGGGCCGGCTTAAGGCCGCCGCGAGCCCAGCCCTCGAAGCCTACTTCAAGCATTTTCACGCTTTCGGCTTGTCCAGCGGCCGCCTTGGCCCGGGTCCAGATTTCAACCTTCGGAAAGCCTGAGCCGAACAGCCACATGATCTGGTCGCGGATCTCAAAACCTGCGTCCTCAATGCCACTCGCCATGCGATGATAGGTGCGTGCCGAAGAGAACGACAACAGGTGGCCGCCAGGCTTGAGCACGCGGAACACCTCGCGCGCCCAGTCCTCGCTGAAGTCCTGGAATGCACGCATTGCGGCCGGTGTAAGGTCATATTTACCGGCCTCGGCTGCGATCGACTTGTGACCGCCATTCGGGCCGGCGTCCGGCGCATGCGAGGCGAAGCCGCGTCGGCGCTCAGTGCGCGCCACGATATCGGCACCATCCCAGGCTTTACCCATGAAGGAAATGCCATACGGTGGGTCAGTAACGACGCTGTCAACGCTATCGTCAGGCAGCGTGCGCATCAGCGCGATGCAATCAGCGCGATACAGCGTGGCGTCGCCAATGACGACGCATTCGGCTGCGTCAGTAACTGCGGCATGTTCTTGAGCGTTAAAGGCACTCATGGATTCTCCAAATTGGGTGTGGTGGTCGACGCTGCATCGAGCAGGCTCATCGACCGTAAGATTTCATGTGTGGCGCCGATGGCCGCGCGAAAGGCAGCCTCCAGGCCGACCAGCGACAGATCAGCTGGGCGCGGGCGCCGGCCGTCGAGCACGTCGTGGCAGGCGCTGCAGCCGAACGCCGCGGCAGTGTCGGGCGCCTTCAGGCCCATGCCCTTCCCGTCTGCCAGGAAATTGCTGTGGCAGAGCACCGTGGTGTCAGGATCGAAGTTGCAGACGGCCAGGCGCAGCGTGCAGTCCTGGCCTCGCGCGGCGCGCCGGATCGGCGTCGAGACCGGGCCTTTCGACTTTAAGCCGGCCTTGCGCTTCGGCGCCGTGCGCTGGTGCGACTGCACGGACAACATGCCGGTGCTGGGCATGGGCGAGGTGCGCTTGAATGAAGTGCGCGCAAGGGGCTTGCTAAGCTTCATGGGTGAGCGGCGCATCATGTTACGATCGCCAATTTGATCGAGGCGCCTATGAGGCTAAGAACGCTGAAAGACGTAGATACAGCCGCAGAGGCGGTGCAAAACGTCGAAACTCCAGAATATGGTATCCAAACCATGCATATCGACCACGTCGTAACCGAAATTAGGTCGCGATTGCTTCGCGGCGATTTCATTGATTTCAGGAGCAGACTAGTTGTCAGGCTTTGGCTCGCACGGGAGGCCCGTCGACGCCGCGCACGCGAGGAAATAACGCAAAATGGCCTGGCTATAAGAAGCACTCGTGCGGCCGAGCGAGCTAATTTGCACTCGTTTGTCGCCATACTAATATCGCTGCTCGCCCTTGCAATATCGCTATGGCCCATCTTGCTCCCCTCAAAATAGCAGTGCGTCATGCGTCCTCCTCGGAAAACAAGCGCGCCTGCACACCGCCATTCGCATAGACCATATCCATGATGGTCGTGGCGGTAGGTTCATCGCGGTCGCCACGCCATTTGTTGCTGGTAATATTCTTTATCATTCGCAAAGTCCGTAAGCAGAGCTGCACGCCGTTGGCTCGTCCAACGCTGTGAGCAGCGAAAATTGTTTGCCGCCGCGGCTGGTCTTCGACCACTCGACCACGGATTCGATGGTTGATGCCTGACCCGCGTGCGCCTTGGTGCCCATGTGAAAGAACGACACAGGCGAGCGTGGCCGGCACACTTCCGACACCAGAGCCTCCCATTCCGCGATTCGAGCGATGTGCTCGGGGAACCGGCGCGACACTTCGTGCAGCTCCCCTTTACTGCAGTTGACGCAAGGCATGCAGCCGACGCGTGACATCCCTTGCTTGTAGAGTGGATTCGGCTCGATGCCGGCCAAGCGATGGGCCTCGAACACGTCACCGACATTCCAGCGCAAGATGGGCCGGTAGGTGAACAGGCCGCCGCCCACTACCTCGAAGTGCTTGACGCACGCACCAGTGCCTTGCAGCCGCTCGCGGCGCGACTGGCTTTCATCGATACGGACGCCCTGCCAGGACCAGATCGCATCGCATTCACGATCGATCAAATCCATGGCGAACTCCGTCAAGGGCTTGGTCTTGAGGTATTCAGTGCAAAACTGCCGTTTGCGCGATGGGAAGCCGCCGCGCACCATGCAGAGGTCCAAGTACGGGTTTCCAGTTGGGTGAAGTAATTCAAGGGCGCGCTGGGCGGCCTCTGCCGTCCAGTGGTACATAAACTTGCGTTTGCCATACACTGCAAATTCAGGTTCGCCGCCTGCGATACGTGACAAGTTGGCGCGTTTGGTAGCGAACTCGTCAGCGAAGTCGGCTCGCACCACGTCGACCTTGATGCCCAGGGCCGCTGGCAAGTAGTCCAGCGCATATTCCAGCGTGCTCTCGTGCTCGTTGCCCGTATCGGCCATGACGAAGCGACACGCGGCCATACCGTGCTGCTCGAGCGCGAGAATAGCGGTGGCCGTGCTGTCTTTGCCGCCCGAAAGTGAAATCAAGTGGATCAGGCTCATGATAAGCTTTCCTTTTGACAAGGAAATTTATGCTGATTCGGCTGAACTGGTTTAGATGGGCAACTTTGATGATTGCTTTGAGCGCAGCCTCGTACTACGGATATCGCGCCACTCCTTGGTCGTGCATGGATGTGACCGTGACAGCTTACTGGGTGCAGGCTTTGGGATCGATCGCCGCGATTCTTGGCGCTTTTTTCCTTGGAGAAAGACAGGCCCAAAAAGCCGCCGAAAACTCCTTGCATTTGATTGAGACTGAAGAAAGAAAACGATTGGCCTCTATTTTTGCAATCTGCACTGCGGCGAAAACTCGTGTGGATAATATTCGATCGATTTTTTGTGCCAAAGACTACCTCGACAATGTCGGAATCAGGCGTTACGCGAACTATGACCACTCTATTACTAAAAGCATCATAAATGTACTTGGTGCAATACCCGTGCATGAAATTGGAAGCGCGTCTGCGGCTGAGGCAATTCTGGATATACGAGATCAGCTCATTTTTACAATGAAATCGATTGATGCCCTTGACGTTGCATTTAAAGAGCGCGCTATTCACCATGACAACAACTTTGTTGTTGCTCAAACAAACGTAGCCGTTCATTTGAACGTTATTGATAAGGCCTACTTGACCCTTCAAGAAACAATCGGGGCGAAATCTTGATTGCAACCATACTAAAGCGGTAATAGATATCATGCGGACTCCATCGCGCGCTTGATGCCAGCGGCGTCGAGGCCAGCAGCCTTGCAACCCAAGCGCGTGGCGTGAAAGTAGGCCTGCGTCTCGCTTTCGTGGCCGGTCATAGCCAGGCCAGCATCGACCAGGCGCCGCATGGCCTCTCGCGCAGCGCCGGAAGAGTTCGCGCAATAGTAATTCCGCAAACCCCAGTGATATTTCGGGCGCTCAGCCACGGCGCCCAGCATGTGCCGCAGCTTGGCGAAGTCGCCAGGCATGATTGCGTCGCGGACGGCGGCCAGCGCGCAGGCGGCGCATTTGCCGTGCTGGGCCAGCTGCTTGGCGGTGCTGGCCTTGCCGCAGGCGCAGGCCTTGCGGATCAGTGAATAATCCGGAGCGGCCTGGTTCGCCATGTGGCGGCGGGTAATTTGAGCGGGATTGGCGATCATGGCAACTCCGTTTTGATTGCATTTGAGAAAGTTCGGGTATGCTTCAAAATTTCGTCCATTAAGTATCTAGAATGAAATTCACTCGTAAAGACATAGCCATTTGCCTTATAGCCATATTGATAATTTCCATCCTTGGTTTTATGACGGCTGGTTTGCAGGATGCAATGACAGCGAAAGGTGGGCGCCTCGGAACAAGCGAAACAGCCAGTTGGGTTCAAGCCCTCTCTTCGTTCGTAGCTATATGTGCAGGTTTCGTGATCGCGAGTGTGCAGAGCGCTAATGCAGAGAAACTGGCTAAGCGTGAACGCGCGGAAGCGGACGATGAGCGCCTCACTTCCGCATTTACCGTCGCGGCATACGCCCACCAAATCGCAATTGAAGCTATTGACGATATGTTGGATCAAGCAAAAATCTTTGGGTACTTGGAAGTCAGTTCTTATCACCTGGACTTTGATGGCGCCGAAGCTGCTCTCGCGGCGATTCCCTTGCACAATTTGAGATCCACTGTAATGGTCGGTGCAATACTCGCGATGAAGAGAAGCGTCCATGTACTTCGTTTCATTACTGAAAACGCCCGTCGGGATCCTGGCTTCATGAATTCGGACTATCGCGACCTTCACGCAGAGGTGCTTACATTTAAGGCAATAGAACAAGACGCATTTCACGAAATCGTTGCCGTTGTAGAGCAAGGTAGGGTCGTACTTAGTAATATATAAACTCACGCCACCCTCGCTATCTCGCGCTCATGTGCGAAGTTCGCCAGGATCAACGCCTTGGCCATGGGCGGGCAGACCGAGTTGCCACACATGCGCACCTGGGCGCTCTTCGTCAGTTTCAGGCCTTGGGCCGGGTCGTCGCCGATGATGTAATCGTCGGGAAAGCCCTGGGCCCGGAACAGCTCGCGCGGCTGTAACATGCGCAGGCCAATATCCACGATCTGATAGTCCTGGCCTTGAATCGTCACCAGGCCGAACCTGTCGCGGCTCGTGACCGTATTGAGCGGATCGGTAAGGCTGTGCGTCTCGCTGGCGCCGTAGTAGGCCAGCAGGAACGAGCGCACCTCGGCGTGGTGCTGGCCACCGGCGCTCACCGTGCCCAGCGGCTCATCCGTACCGGCCGCCGTGCTGGTGCCACGCAGCTTGATAATGTTGCTGGTGACCAGTACCGACTTTCCGCCACCGCCGGCCGTTACCGTGCCGAGTGGCGCATCAGCGGCGTGGCCCACGCTGGCGCCCATGTCGCGCTGGATGTGCGCCGTGACGATGCCCATGGCATTGCCGGTGCCGGGCCGGGCCTGCTGGCCCCCAGCGGTGACCGTGTGCATTGGCTCATCGAGGCCGCTGCCGGTGGCGCCGGTGCGGAACTTCGTGATGTGCGCCGACACCATGCTGAAATGGCCGCCCTTGACCTGGGCGCAGATGGTGCGCAACGGCTCGTCGGCCGGCATCACGCGCTGATTGCTCGCGTTGGCATGCTCGGTCAGGAAGGCCGTCACCAGGCTATGGTGGTCGCATGCGGTGACTGTGCCGATAGGATCGGTCAAGTCGGAGCCGACGACGCCCGTGTAATGCTTGGCCAGGAATGCCGTGGCCACCGCTTGATTGCCTGCGGCGGTGATAGTCGGTACCGGCATGTCTGCTCCCGCGCCAGGATGGCCGGTGGTGTTTGTCATGACGAATGGAACCAATTCAGCTTCGATCAAAGCATGCTTCGATGCTGCGCCGACAACCGTGCCCAGCGGCTTTTCAATGTCGAGCGAGCGCGGCCCCCGCGCCGCGTGCACCAACACAACGCTTTCCTCTTCCCCGCAGCGCGGGCATTCGGCGGGCGCCAATCCGCCGACGCCAGTTGCGTGCTGGTCGTGGAATTTGTCCCCGCAAGCCTTGCAGTGGTACAGCGCCGGGCGCTCGCCATATCCAACCTGAACCAGCGTGGCCACGCCCAGTGCCTTCTCACCGCGGTGCGCGCCGGTGATTGTGCGGAACGGCTCGCCGATGGATTCCGTGCGATCGCTTCCTTGGTGCGTTACAGGGACGATAGTCGGCGCCACGACGGAAAACCCTGGTGCGCTGGTGATGGTGCGCAGCGGTTCGGCCGTTTCCCAAACGTTCGGGGCCCTGCCGGTGGTTTTGCTGTTGGCCGTGTTCACGATGAACGGATCGGCCGCGTCGACCACATAGCGCATGATGCCCTTGGCGATGCGGCGCAGCGTGGCCGGCGCCAGCGGCTTGTCGCGCTCAAAGATCGATGGGCACGGCAGGCTGAAGTCGATGCATTCGGCGGCCGTGCGGTACGGCAGCAGCTTGCCCGCGCGCACGCCGATGCTGTCCGGAGCGCCGTGGGTTGGTTCTGGCCACTTGATGGCGATGCCGTCGCGACGCGCCACCAGGAAGAAGCGCTTGCGGATGGTGGGCGTATCGTGGTCGCAGCCGCGCATTTCGCGGTAGTCGACGGTGTAACCGTGCGCGCGCAGCTGGCGAATGAAGCTGTCGAAGGTCTTGCCCTTCTTCGCTGGGTCCGGCTTGGCGCTGCCGTCGGCTTCGACCAGCAGCGGGCCCCACGTTTTGAATTCCTCGACATTTTCCAGCATGATGACGCGGGGCTTGCACTTGGCCGCCCAGCGCAGCGTCACCCAGGCCAGGCCACGGATGCGTTTCTCGACGGGCTTGCCGCCCTTCGCCTTGGAAAAATGCTTGCAGTCTGGCGACAGCCATACCAGGCCCACCGGACGGTTGTTCGTGACCTTGATCGGGTCGACGTCCCACACGCTCTCGCACAGGTGCGTGGTGTGCGGGTGGTTTGCCGCATGCATGGCCAGCGCCTCGGGGTCGTGATTGATGGCGATATCGACCGGGCGGCCGAATGCTTGCTCCAGGCCGGTGCTGGTCCCGCCGCCACCGGCAAAGTTGTCGATGATCAGTTCGCTGCCGAGGTCGAGCGGTATAGTAGAGAAATCGCGCCTCATGATATGACGCCTTTTTTGCAACGGAGGAAACTATGTCGAAGATGCACTACTACCGAGGTTGCGAGATCGAAGTGCGAGCCTCGCAATACACTTGGGGTGCGCAGCAAGGCAAATGGCACGGTAGTTTCACGATATTGAGAACGCCAGATGGCGAATCCCACGCTATGTCTGGCGTCTTGCTGGGCGGAGTTGAACCGGAAACGGAAATCGAGGCCCGAGAGCATGCTTTGTACTTGGCAATCCGCTGGATTGACCAGAATTGGTTTAAGGGCGTTCCACACTAACGATGGCTTCATGGGCGCACCTCCGCAACTGGCCGGCGAACGACCACGACAGGCATTGCGCCCACCGTGCCACGAAAATGCGGCGTGGCAATCTGGCCAGGCTGTTCGGGCTCAGCGCCGATCAGCGCCGCGCGCGAGGCTTCTTTCAGCACGTAGCGAATGCCCGCCAGGCGCACATTTCCCTGGATGAAGCGTGAAAAAATCATGCGCAAGCGGTGCTCCATGCCCGCTTCTTCGATATCAAAGCCAGCACGCTCGCAGATTTGGTAGAAGGTGCCCGGCCCGGCCAGCATCGCCTGCAGCAATACATACGAGCGGGAGCCCTGTTTAGGGAGCGTGACGCCAGAACGGCGGCGCTTCGTCTTATTTACGCCAAAAGTCGGGCGCGCGCGATTGTCAGCTTGGCCAGTCACAATGCCACCTCAGCCAGCACCGAATCGCGCCACTTCACTTGCTGGATGGGCGTGCCGCTGGAATGCGCCTTGCCGGTGTCCGCCACGAAAGCGTGAGCACGCCCCTTTTCCGTCGGCACCCAGTGCCCGGCGATGTTCTCTTGCAGGCCAGCTTGCACCAGCAGCTGGTTGAAGGCCTTGGCGCTCTTGACAAAGCGGCTGCCCAGCTCGGTCGGCGTGTAGTAAATCTCCTGGCTGGGCGTGGCCAAGTGCGTGCGTTCCATCAGCTGCAGCATGTTGACGCCGGTCAGCGCGGCGGTGCCCTGGTTCGCGCTGATGGCAGCGGCATTCTTGTCGAGGCCGATCAGGCGCGCGATGCCGAAGATGGCGCGAAATTCCTTGGCGGGCGAGATTGCGCTGGGCTTCGGCGCGGCCGGCGCTTGGCCGGTGGCCACCGCGTCGAAGGTGCGGATGACTTCCAGGTGGAATTTCGGGCTGATCCACATGGCGTAGGCGTACACCAGCTCCTTGCAAACGTAGGTGCCGCCATTGCGGCCCTGGCTGGTGATGGTTGGCAAACTCTGCGCCGGCGCAGAGTTTAATTCCGCTTCCAGCTCCTGTATTTCCGGGCGACGGAAGAAGAATGCGGGCTGGTGGCGACTTTCCGCACCAGCAGCCTTGTGCAGGTCGTTAAGGCAAAAGCGGCCTTCTTTATCGACCGCGATCAGCGTATTCGCTATCGTGATGCCTTTGTGTTGTACAATTTCGGTCATAAATTCTTTCGCGAATTTTTGTTGTTTCAAGGAAGCCCGCCTGCCAGCGGGCTTTTTTCATTTCTGGCCTTGCATATCCTGCAGCATTGCTTCGTAGTGCTGGCGCGTCCGGACATGGCAGGGGTCGACCGGCAATTCGCGCTCGACGTGCTCTTGCTGCTGGGCGCCCTGCTCGGCCTGCGCCGGCGCGCCGCCTCCCGGCTGCATGGTTGTCCAGGTCAAGCCGCCACCTCGGCGCGCGCGATGCGCTTGAGCTCGCTGATCGACACGTCGA
The DNA here is from genome assembly GCF_051380715.1 of Janthinobacterium kochi. Lineage (NCBI taxonomy): Bacteria > Pseudomonadati > Pseudomonadota > Betaproteobacteria > Burkholderiales > Oxalobacteraceae > Janthinobacterium > Janthinobacterium kochi. The sequence goes on along the minus strand of NZ_JBNYXO010000001.1, from coordinate 882,920 downwards.
ACACCTCGTGCATGCGGATCAACAGCGACGCGCCGACGGGCAGGCGGCCGTGGCGAATCTTGGAAATCACAGGCGGCGCCACTTCCAGCGCGCGGGCCAGGGCGGCGTCGTTCTTTGGGCCTTTGGCCAGCAGCGTGTCGAGCAGCTCGTTGTTGCCAGCAGCGTTGTCCAGCGAGCGATACGGCGTAATTGCAGTTGTTTGCGTCATGTCATATTCCTAATTGATGGTGATTAAAGTGGCTGTTTCCGGTCATGCGATGCTGTAGCTGTCGGGTGAGGATCCGTTATGGAGGCTCACGCTGCGGCACCTCGTATTTCTTCGCCACCCTGTCGGTGGCATCGCGCCATTTCTGGCGCGCTTCCTTGTGCGCGGCCTTCGCCGCGCTCTCGCCCTCCCCGTCCTTGGCACCCTGCAGGTCTTTCTCGGCCTGGCGGTAGATCATCGAACGCTGGAAGACCAGCTCCCTTTCCTCGGCGGTGACCTCGGCTTGTTTATTCAATAGCTGCCTCCATGCCGTTAAACCCGCATCCGCACGACGCGCGGGACGACGCCGAAGCACGGGCGCGGCGCCGGCGAAATCTGGGCCCTGTTATTTATTGATTTGGGCCTAGCTCCGCTCGAAAACGGCGGCGTATCATTCCGTTTCGGCCTGGCGTCCAGGTGATTGCGGATGATTACGATCGTGCATTCGTTCAGCACATCGCTGACGGTCTTGCGCATCGCTGTGCATGCGGCTTGCAAGGCATCCTTGTTGTCGTCCGTGATGTAGCCCTTGACGAGTGCGGTACGTTTTTGCTTCTGTTTCATGGTTTTCTCCTGGTGGTCGGTGGTACAGGGTTTGGGTACAGCGAAATTGCAGGGTGATAGGCGCGCGTTACGGCGGCTGCTCACCCTCCAGTTGTTCAAGGCATTCATCGAACGGCACGCCTGGCGGCAACTGGTGCGGTTCGACAATGGGGATGCGCACGAAGTCATCCGCCGGGCGCGGCGGAGAAATGGGGATCAGGCGGATCATGGAATTGCCCTTGCGTCGATGCCGACAGCAGCGCGGTCTGGCACGGTGTCGAGAATGCAGTTCGTTGTGGGCGGCTGGCGGCCGGCGTGGCCTGGCGGTGGAACGGAATCGGTGGCGCGGCGAGGTGTGGACGCAGCAGCCAAGTCAGGCCAAATCTTGTGCCAGTCGTCAGGGCGCAGATCTTTGCGGGAAACCTCCCCTGCGGTTGCCGTTTCGATAGCGAGGCAGTATTCGATGGGCACGCTGCGCAAGCGCCAATTGCCGAGCCGTGCGGAGCTGACGTCGATCTCCTTGGCCAAGGCTGAAAGGCCGCCGCACAACTGGATTGCTTTATCTAGTGGATTCATGAAGATCATATTACACGACTTGTGTATTTCGATCAAACATTTTGTGTAACACACTCTGTGAATGTTTAGCTATTCTTTGATGATGAACAAAAAGGCAAACAATATTCCTTGGGAGCGCATTGAAGCGCGACTGGTGGAACTCCAAAAAGACCAGCAATGGCTGCGCGAAACGCTGGGCATTGCGCCCGCTGTATTGACGAACTGGAAATCACGGGGAGCGCCTGTTGGCAAAGCTGTGCCGGTGGCACGCGCCTTGGGTCTGACCACAGATCAGCTCTTGGGCCTCGACAGCTCATCCCATATTGCCGACGGCAGTCCCGTAACCGATGATGAAAGCATGGCACCTTCCACGGTCGCCATTCGCATGGTGCCAGAGCATGTGCGCGCCGGAATTACGGGCTTCGGAGCAGATCACATATTCGAGGACGGCGGCCACTTCCATATCCCGCGCCTTTGGCTGGAAGAGCGAGACTTGGCACCAGGCGCATTGCTGGCAATCAAAGTTAGGGGCGACAGCATGCGACCGCTGATGTTTGAGGGGGACGTAGTTGTCGTGAACGTCACTGACAAGAATCGGGTGAACGGCAGCGTATTTGCGCTGAATTTCAAGGGAGAGCCGGTCGTGAAGCGCCTCAAATATGAGCGCCGCGAGTGGTATCTAACATCTGAAAATCCAGACTTCCCGCAAGAGCCTTGTCGCCCCGGTGATTGTGACGTCATCGGTCGCGTCGTGCGCTTTGAGGCGCGCAATTTCAAGGATCGGCTATAAATGAAGGTCTTGATATTCGTCCTCGGCGCAATGCTTGCGCCGGTGGCCCACGCTGAGACTTGGCAATGCACGAACGCAGCATCTGGTCGCGTCTACACCGTCAGCCAGGCCGTGCCGGCCGACGCCTGCAAGCTGGTCAGCAGTACGAAAAATCCGCACTTCACAGGCCCAGCGGTCAGTGAGCAGCCGGTTCCTGTATCCATGCGTAGGCCGCAGTCCTGCAACAAGATGGCAGCCCAAGAAGTCCAGTTAGGCATCCGAGAATTCGCAAAGTGGCACATCGAGGGCGATCACCTTGCCGTGCATTGGGTCTACGCAATCGAGAAGCAGCCCGAGGCGAAGCGCCTGCAGATGGTCACGACCTACGCAAATATGGATGCGTGCCTTGGTGGCGCCGCACGGGAGATCATGTTCTACCGCAAGGGCAAGCTGATGGGGATTGCTTCGCCAAGCGCGGGCGTGCAATTACTAAAACTAAAATAAAACCATTTACTTTGCACTTTCTTAGTCAAGATAAAATAACATGACCTCGAACACAGGAGCAGTTGGCCACGGAAAAGCATCTACTAGTGCCTATCCAGATGACGCACATCTTTCCACCTTTACGCAAAACATCCGGATATTTGCATCTTTAATAGAGATGGCGAATAGCGAATTTTCCAAAGATGAGCCGGATACTAATCGCCTGTCGATCTATCTCGCGGACATTAAATCGCTTCAGGCTGAACTAGTAGCGCAGCGCGATCGGGCAATCGCAGCAAATGGGCAAGACGATCCAAACGTTATCGCCCTTTCTACAGTGATGCAGGGCGATATGGTTGCGCTAAACACCAGAGCGATGTTGCGTGTCGCCCAGATTGAGACTGGCATGGCCGCCGCAAAAGAAAAATATGATGCCAATATGGCAGCACTTGATGACGATCTAGTAAAAATATTGGTACAAAATAGTGATGTGATCAAGGTTGACAATAAGCCCATACAGGATAATGATGCAATTATGAGCGCAACAACTGACAAAGATTATATAGATGCACGTCTTAAAGCTATGTCGGACAGTCTCGATCATCGGCTGGAAACGGCTGCGGCAAAGTCGGATGGCCGGCTCGAGGTCATCGAAACGAGATTGGATGGAAGGCTTGCATCGATTGAGCACATGCTTGTGGCGAAATTTGCCGCACTAGATGCCAATGTCCATAAAACCAACGCCGACACCATCAAATGGACTGTCGGTCTTTTCATCACAATCGGCTTGCTTGGTCTTGCGCTCATGACCTTCCTGATCAATAATTCCGGTAAATTCTCTGCAGTTCAACCGCCGCCCGCGACGTCTACCGCTCAATCTGGTGCAACGGCGCCAGCCGCGACTGCCGCGCCTCAAGTTGTGCCGGCGACACCCGCAGCGAAGCAATAGCTGAAGCCCGCCGCGTGCGGGCTTTTTTACGCCTGTCACCGCAACTATTGGTTAGATTTACTATTGCTAATTTTACATATAATTGGTGTGCGAAACGGCACGCCCCTATGCCGCACCAGGAATAAAAATGAAAGCAATATTGGTTGCAGCACTGGCAGTCTCCCTCTCCATATCCATTCCAGCCTTCGCACGCGGCGGGCACTCGACGAGCCATGCAAGCCCATCTGGTCACAGCGCCAAAGCTGCAACTGGAACGGGGGCAAAATCATCTCACGAACATGTCGGCGGTTATACAAAGAAAGATGGCACAGTCGTCAAAGGACATGACCGCTCGACCAAGGATGACACCAAAGACAATAACTGGTCCACCAAGGGCAATATAAATCCTGAGACTGGCAAGGCCGGGACGAAATGAAATCTCTTTTCCTTTGCTGCGCCTTGGCCGCCTCCGTCGCATTGAGCGGCTGCGGCGGTGGGGGCATTGACGACAGCGACACCGTTACCTGCAAAGATGGATGGATTTCCCATTCAAAAGATAAGCAAGGTGCATGCTCCTCTCATGGCGGCGTGCGCTAACTTTCTGTCGAATTTGTTTTAAGAAAGCCCGCCGTGCGCGGGCTCTTTAATGCCCTCGCATTCCCAATAACTTACAAATTGGCAATACTCAATGCATAATGCATTTATGCAACTTTGCGCCGCCATTATTGAGATCAAGCAAATCCAGCTGGCCGTGGTCCAGGTCGAGCCAGAGCATACCTGGCCGTCTACTGGCCCGGCCGCGCTGGCGCATGCGCAACTGTTCTTCCCCGCCCTCCCTATCTTGCTCCTGGCACCGCGCGTCGGCAGCTTCTCCCGAAGCTACGCCACGTTCGATGTCGCGCCTCTGATCAGCCAGATCAACGCTAACGAAATCAAATGGCAGGCTTACCGGCGCCCACCGCCGCCCGAACTGCCCTTTTAAGCATCCACACCAGCCTCGACGATTCGAGGCTTTTTTTCGTCCGTCAAATCCTATCGTCATCCGACACAAAAAATAATTACACAAACTGTTTGCTGTGAATACACAATATGTGTAATACTTCGTCCATCGAAAGCAAACACAGGAGTACGACATGTCCCCAGCAGAGCTCGCAGCACTCGAAGCGGTCCTCATCTCCCACGGCGAAGTGATCCCGGCAATCGCCATCCCAGCGCGCGGCTAATCGCCATGAGCGCCCGCGACCACCATGCAGCCGAGCTGCGCGAAGAAATGATCACCGCTCTGGCAGCCGAGAAAACCTCGGCAGCACGCACCGTAGTGCTGACCGGCGGCACCGGCGCCAGCGGGATCGCCAACCTGCTGCTCGAACGGCTGGCAGCGCCTGGCGCCATGAATGTGCTGGCGCGCACCGCCTTGGCATGCGATGCGGCCACCGCTGGCAACGCGTTCCGGGAATTTGTCGCTGGCACGATTTATTCGGATGCGCTGGCGGCAGCCACCAAAGAAGTCGATGGTGCCGCGCAGCTGGCGCGTGACGATCCGGCGAACTGCCAGGCCAGGACCCGCGCACAAGCCGCTGTGCTGGAGAAATTGCAGATTTAGCGGTCGCCCGTGCCGCTGTTCAAGGCAGAACAGGACTCATAAACATAGATGGATTTCTACCCATGCTCACTATCTCGATTGACTACCTGCGTTCCGAAATCGAATACGCCCCGGAAACCGGACTGCTGACCTGGAAGAAAACCTCCAAGAACAAAGTTCGGCAGCGCGGCTCGCCGTGCGGGCGACTCGACAGGGATGGTTATCGCATTTTGAGCATTGACAACCACTCCCATTTGGCGCACCGCCTGGCATGGGCGATTCATTTTGGCGAGTTCCCAACGCTGAGCATGGATCACATAAATGGTGTGAGAGACGACAACCGAATTGTGAATCTTCGTCTGGCAACTCATGCACAGAACATTGCAAACACAACCGTCAAGGCGGCATCTGGCCTCAAAGGCGTGACGGAGCGCCGCAATGGCAGTTGGCAGGCCCAAATCAAGATCGGCGGCGTCAATCACTACCTTGGCTGCCACAAGACACGTGAACTGGCTGCTCAGGCTTACGAGATTGCGGCAAAAGCAGCATTCGGTGAGTTTCGATTTAGCAATCGTCCCTCCCCAGTAACGGGTTCTCTGCAGTAAGCGGTCGTCGGGTGCTGCAACCATCCGGCTAGTCCTGGTCAGGCAAAAGAACCGACCCAGTGGGATCTGAAATGCCCCGATTGATCTTCGTGAGGATCAGGCGCCCGGGGAAGCCCGGCGCCACAACTAACCTTGAAGGAAATACAGCATGTCGAATTTCAAAAAAGACCAGAAAGTGAATGTGAAGGGCACGAAGACCGAGCCGCTGCCGCGTCCGGGCAAGTTCGTGCAGACGCATCCAGGTGCGCGCGGTGACTTCCTCGAAGTGCTGTTGGACGGTTCGACGCAAAGCCAGCGCTTCCGCCCTTCGCAGGTGTCGGCCGCCTGATTTACCGCTGCGGCCTGTCGCCCAGGCCGTCGCCCCTGCCCTGCGCCAGGCGAGCGCAGGAACCACATGGCTGCTGATTGCCGAGGAACCTAGACCACACAGGTAAAGCTGGTGCAAGCGGGTGGGCGGATCGGAGGGGTAGTCGGCAGCCATGTGGTGAATGCGCAGGCTGATGCGCGAGCGGAGATTATCCCGGGCGCTTGTTTGAGCTGACGTATCGAGAACTGGAATATGCCGGAGGAAATCAGCGCCGGCCGCCACACGCGCTTCCTGGCGTACGCAGGATTGAATACCCCGTTAGCTCAGTGGAGAGCGCCGAGGAAACTAACTCGGAGGATGGCTTAGCGGCCGGGTTCGACTCCCAGCGGGGCACCAAAGAACAACGAATTTCAACAGGGAGAGCGCGATGCGCCGAGTAATGCTTAAAAAGTTCGATAAGTCGGCTGGAAAGTTTGGAGCCTACGTCGATGACGTTGCCGCAACATTCCACCAGTTTGGCGCGACCTATCAGGAATTTGAGTCTGGCCCCGGCAACTACACGGTCGGAATTATCGAACTTGCCGACGGCACTGTGCAGGAATTCGCTCTGAACATGTTCCGTTTTCTTGATCCAATCGGCGCAGGCAAAGCATGATCGCCGCCCGCAACGTCACCGCCGGCCGCCAGTCCCGCCTGGCCGTTTCTGCCGCCCTCGCCTTTGCCCACCAGGATGCAGGCGTCGAATCAGCGCTGAACAGCGGCTGCCTGGATGCGACCGACCATATCCCGGCCGGTGCGTGCTACGGCGCCGAGGCCTCGACCAAGCGCAACGGTATCCGCGTGCTGCTGACTGGCCGTGAAGGGAGTGCATCGTGAGCTACGTCATCACCACCTGCACCGCCGCCGGCAGCCAGCACACCTACGCCGGCACCGGCAGCCCTGACGCCACCCTCGCCGCGCTGCCGGAAGACGAGCCGATGAGCATCACCGTGCTGGTGTCGCCATGATCACCCTCTTCCACCGCCTGCTGGCCGCCCACCGCCACTACCAGGCGCAACACCAGCACCGCATGAACAAGATGCGCCTGGCCGGCGTGCGCCGCGAACTGGCCGGCCTCGAAGAAATGCGCAAGGAATTGATCACTGCACAGATCGAAGCGCTGATCGACCTGGACGCATCCGCCGCGCGCGTGCAGCGCCTGGGCCGCGCCCACCGGGAGGCGCAGTGGACGTCGTCAGCCAAGCCGTGATTGACGTGGCCAGCCAGGCCCTGCGCAACTGGCATGCCGGCCACGCCATCGTCTACGCCGTCCGCCTGGCGCTGTTGAAGGAAAAAATCATAAAACTCACAAGGAAAAAGTCATGAACGCAGTTACGCAAGAAAGCCGCACCGCCATGCAAACAACGCAGTACGAACAAGGCGACCTGCCCGTGGTGGCCACAAGCAGCGCCTCGCTGATTCTGGACAGCGCAAGTATGGACAGCATGATGCGCTTGGCCGACATCATGGCCAAAGGCCGCGCCACTATCCCGGAGCACTTGCGCGGTAGCCCGTCCGACTGCGCCGCCGTCATCATGCAGGCCATCCAGTGGCGCATGAATCCCTTTGCAGTGGCGCAGAAAACGCACTTGGTCAACGGCGCGCTGGGCTACGAAGCGCAGCTGGTAAATGCCGTGATCCAGTCGAGCGGTGTCACGCGGGACCGCTTCAACTACGAATGGTATGGCCCTTGGGAAAAGATCATCGGCAAATCCAAGGTCTGCACCGCGCCGGCGAAGGGCACGAAGGGCGCTGCTGACTACAAGAAAGAATATCAGTTCCGCGTGCCGGACTACGACCTCAAGGACGAGGATGGCCTGGGCGTGCGCATCTGGGCGACGTTACGCGGTGAGGCTGAACCACGCGTGCTCGAACTGCTGCTGGTGCAGGCCAGCGTGCGTAATTCCCCGCTGTGGGCGACGGACCCGAAACAGCAGTTGGCGTACCTGGCGATGAAGCGCTGGACCCGCCTTTACTCCCCCGACGTGATCCTGGGCGTGTACACGCCGGACGAGTTGGACGAAGGCAGCCGCGAGGCCCGCGACATCACGCCGGCTGCGGCGGCTACGGATGACCGCACCATAGACCAGCTTCCGGAATGCACTGACGAGCTGTTCAAGCAAAAAGCGCCGGAATGGCGCAAGACCATCCTGGACAAGAAGAAAACGCCGGCGCAGCTGATCGCAATGCTCAGCACCCGCGCCACGTTCACCGAAGCGCAAAAAAATACCATCGACAGCTGGGCGCACGAAAACGACTAATCGCCACATCCAACAATAAAATCATCGAGGACACATCATGCAACGCGAAAACACTCTCACCCGCGAAATCCACAATCTGCTCCAGGGCAGCGACGACTGGCACGCTTTCCGCTTCGACCACCATGGCGCCAGCGAGGCAGCCGCGATGCTGGGTCTGTCGAAAAAAGTCACTCGCAGCGAACTGGTGCGCATGAAGGCCACAGGCCTCGCCAAGGAGTTCAGCGACTGGGTGCAGGAAAATATCCTGGACTACGGCCACGAGGTCGAAGCGCTGGCACGCCCTTTCGCCGAACGCATCATCGGCGACGACCTCTACCCCGCCACCCTGTCTCTGGGCCGCGAAAGCGCCTCTTGCGATGGCCTGAACATGGCCGAGACCATCGGCTTCGAGCACAAGCAATGGAATGCAGAGCTGGCGGCATCAGTTCGCGCCGACGTGCTGCCAGAAGAGCATCAGCCGCAGGTCCAGCAGCAACTGCTGGTGACCGGCGCCGAGAAGTGGCTGTTCATGGCATCCGACGGCACTGAAAACAACATGGTCTGGATGTGGGTGTATCCGGACACCGCCTGGTTCGCGCGTATCGTCGCCGGCTGGGAGCAGTTCGATATCGACGTCGCCAATTACACGCAGGTGGACATTGCCGAGAAGCCAGCGGCCGAGCCTATCGCCGCCCTGCCCGCCCTGGTCGTCCAGACCGAAGGCAAGGTCGTCAGCAGCAACCTGGTGGCGTACAAGGCCGCCGCCGAAAAGTTCATCGCCAAGATCAACACCAAGCTGGAAACCGACGAAGACTTCGCCAATGCCGAAAACACCGTGAAATACTGCGGCGAGGCGGAAGATAAGCTCGAGCTGGCCAAGGCTGCCGCCCTGGCACAGACCGCTACCATTGACGAGGTGATGCGCACGGTCGACCACATCAAGGCGCAGTTCCGCGCCAAGCGCCTTGAGCTGGAAAAGCTGGTAAAGACCCGCAAGGAACAGATCAAGGAAACCATCCTGAACGAAGGCCGGCACGCATTTACCGCCCACATTGCCGCGCTCGAAACCGAAATCACGCCGCTGCGCCTGCAGCAGCCCCAGCCGGATTTTGCAGGCGCCATGAAAAACAAGCGCACCTTGGGCAGCCTGCGCGATGCCGTCAGCACCACGCTGGCCAATGCCAAGATCGCCGCCAACACACAAGCCGCCGACTACCGCGCCAAGCAGGCCTGGTGCCGCGAACACGCCGCTACCTATGGTTTCCTGTTTATGGACATGGCCAACATCATCGGCAAGCCCATGGAAGACTTCCAGCTCGTCATCACCACCCGCATCGCAGACCACAAGCGCGCAGAGGAAGCGAAGGCCGAAGCCGAGCGGGCACGGATCCGGGAAGAGGAGCGCGTCAAGGCAGAAAAGGCAGCCGCCGAAACGATCCGCCTGGCCCAAGTCGAATCTGACCGCCTCGCGGCAGACGCGGCGCAGGCCGAGCGCGAACGCGCGGAAGCCGACACGCAGCGTCAGCTGGCGGAGCAAGCATCGCAGATCGCTGCCGAGCGCGCCGCCGCACCCGGCGCGCAGGTTGCCGCGCCCGCGCCGACCTCCCCTATCGGCCTCCGCCGCGCGCCGTCGGCCGCTGCACCAGTGCGGGCCCCGAGCCGCTCAGCGCCAGCACCTGACCTGCTCGACGACGCCGCCGATGACCTCTACCCATCCGACAGCGACATCCTCGATGTGCTGCTCGACCAGTTCGGCCTGACGCCGGCCGAGGCCATCGACCGCCTGGCCAAGTTCGACTTTGCCGCCGCGCGCGCCAGCCTGGTCGCCGAAGCCGCATAACCACCGCCCCACCCATTACTAGGAGAACATTGTGAGCACCATCCCTCAAATCGTCATGTGCCAGGTCGAGTCCAGCCAGTTTGCAGCCATCGGCCACGTGCCAGAACTGAACGTGCTGGCCATCCAGTTCCACCCGAAGAAGTCGACCGGCCAGAGCGACATTTACCACTATCAGAATTTCAGCGCCGATCTGTTCGCTGAATTCCTGGGCGCTGAGTCGCAAGGCAAGTTTTTCATCCATCGCATCAAGAAGTTCGCCGACCAGTTTCCGTATTCGAAGATCGATCAGGCGGCGTTCAACCACACGGCGCCGCAGCCGGCCGTTAAACCGGCCAGCTTGGCCGAAGCCGCGCCGGTCAAGCTGAGCAAGGAACTGTTGGCTGGCCTGCTGACGGGCCGCGAATACGGCAAGGAAATGATGAAGGAAGAGGAAATACAGGCCAAGGCCGCCGGCCTGATCGTGATCTTTGGCGCCAGCGACGACCTGATGGAGTTCCGTGGCTTCGTGGATGACGAGCGCGGCGCGCCGACCATCGCACTGCTCGACGCCAAGGGGTTGCTGCCATTCCGCGAGGATATCCAGCACGACGACGATGCACTCAAGGATTATTTCGCCCGGGCGCCGCAGGTGCGCGCCGTGGATGCCCTGTGGGCCAAGGAAGACGGCTACAGCTGGACTTACCGCACCGACGTGCCGCACGCCACGTTCGAAATCGTGGAAGGCGGCGAGCCGTATTGCCGCGGCATCGTAATCGACGTGGCTGACCTGGGCGGTGCAGCATGACCACCCGCGCCGAACGCCAGGCACAGGCGACTGCAAAGCTCCAGGCTGCTTGCGACAAGTTCAACGCCGCGCACCAAGTCGGCGCCGCCGTCAGCGTCGAGCTGGATGGCGGCGAATTCCGCGAGACAATCACCGTCAGCGAGGCGCAGGTGCTCAGCGGCCACACCGCAGTCATCTGGCTGGATGGCATCAGCGGCTGCTATGACCTGGAACGCGTGACGGCTTTGAAGGCGGCAAAAGCATGAGCGCCGCCAGTACCGAAGAACGTTTCCTGCGCGACGTATCCAAGCACGAGATGACCGTGATCCGCGATGACGGCGTGCACCGCCACATCCGGTTCAAGCAGCCGGACAGCAGCAACATGTTCTTCGACCTGATCACCTGGCCGGGCTACCTGTGCTACTGCGGCGACATGGGCACCTACGTTTTCCAGCGCACGCAGGACATGTTTGGCTTCTTCCGCAAGAACGGACGTCTGGACGGCATCGATCACCGCTATTGGGCCGAGAAGATCGAGGCAGCCGACCGCACCGGCGCGACAAGGCACAGTCACGATGAGTTCATACGCCAGATAAATGACTGGGTGGACCAGCAAGCAGAAGGCGACAAGCCGGGCGACGACGAGCCTGAGCAGCTTGCGCTGTGGGCTGAAGCCTACGCCGAGCTGCGCGCCGAGGTCGAGTCGGAGGTGCTGAGCGCGGACAGCAACGAGGTGCGATGCTTCGACGCCGCGAACGACTTCCAGCACGCCGGCGATGCGTGGCAGGCATTCCATGGCCCGGATGCAAAGTTCGAGTTCAGCGATTTTTGGGAGGTCGATACGAAGGAATACACGCCCCGCTTCCTCTGGTGCTGTTACGCGTTGGCCTGGGGCATTGAGCAATACGACGCGGCCAAGCGGTTGCCGGCCGAGGCGGTGCCGGCATGAGCGAAGAGCAGAACTTCGGCACCCGCCGGGTCAGTATGTGCCTCTCGGTTCGTGGTGCGCTGCGGCGCCTGGCCGAGTCGCGGGCCAAGCGGTCGGAATTTACCGACGATGGCAAGCCGCTTTCACGCCTGCAGGCCATCGAATTGCTCCAGGACGAGTTGTCCAAAGGGCGCGAAACCATCCCGCTGGGCGAGAACTGCGCCAACCCATGCCGTCATGCCAGCAAAGGATGCAAAGGGTTTGACTATGGCAAAGACGGCGGCTGCCCCGGTTATTGGATTGATCCGGGAGTACCGCCATGACGAAACAGACCTACTTCCTCGTACACGACGAGGCACGGCGCCGGGCGGTTGAATTTGCCAAGACCGCACCGCCCGGCTGGATGGTCGTGTTTTCCGAGCCGAAGAAAAAGCGGGCCCAGGAAGAGAAGTATCACGCAATGATCGGCGAGATCGCCAAGCAGGTGGAGCACATTGGGCGAAAGTGGGACGCCGACGACATGAAGCGGTTGCTGGTGGACGAGTTTGCCGACGAAATGCGCCTGGCCGGCACGCCGCTGCACCACGACGGGCGCGTGACGCCCAGCTTCGACGGCCGCCGCATTGTGCAGTTGGGTGTCCAGACCAGCGACTTCTACGTGAAGGAAGCCGCGCAGTTTATTGAGTTCCTCTACGCCTTTGGCGCCGCGCGCGGTGTCGTTTTCTCAGAATAAGGAAATGCCATGTTTTTCAAGAATTTGCAGGGCTACCGCCTGCCGCAAAACTGGCCGATGACGGCCGACGCCCTCGCCGATGCGCTGGAGCCACAGAAATTCACCGATGCCACCAGCATGGATATGGTCAGCCAAGGCTGGGCCTCTCCGCGTGGCGCCGACCAGCCGCTGGTGCACGCCGTCGGCGGCCAGCTCCTGCTGCAGCTGAAAACCGAAAAGAAGCTGCTGCCGTCCAGCGTCATCAACCAGTTCACGAAAACCCGGGCGGCGGAAATGGAAGAAGCTCAAGGCTTCCCGCCCGGCAAAAAGGCCATGAAGGAACTGAAAGAGCGCGTCACCGACGAGCTGCTGCCGCGTGCGTTCCCGCTGGCCAGTACCACTGACGTGTGGATCGACCCGATCCACGGCTGGCTGGTGGTGGACGCGGCCAGCCCGGCCAAGGCCGACGAAGTCGTCAAGCTGCTGCTCAAGTCCGTCGACAAGCTGCCACTGGAAAGCCTGCGCGTGCAGCGCTCGCCGGTGGGCGCTATGACGGAATGGCTGCAAGCGGACGAATCACCGGCAGGCTTTACGGTCGACCAGGACGCCATCATGCGCGCCACAGGCGAAAGCAAGGCCCAAGTGGCGTACAAGCGCCACACGCTGGAAGCGGACGATATCCGCCGCCACATCGCCGCCGGCAAGCAGTGCACGCGCCTGGCCATGACCTGGGGCGACAAGATTTCTTTCGTGCTGGACGAGAGCCTGGCCATTAAGAGCGTCAAGGCACTGGACATCATCAAGGAAAGCGCCACGCGCAACGACGACGAGCGCCTCGACAGCGATTTCGCGCTGATGTCGGGCGAACTGGCCAAGATGCTGGCCGATCTGGTTGAGGCGCTGGGTGGTGAGGCCGAGGTAGATTCGCGGCCGCTGGGCCCTGCCGTTGACGCGGCGCCGGCCAAAGGTCACGAGCCAGTGCACGAACAGCGCGTGGTGCTGGAATTGAACGGCCAAGCGCCCGGCACCGTGCCGCCCGGCGACGGCAGCGCGACCGATCCGCTGTACGACCAGGCCGTCGAGGTGGTGCGCACAAACCAGCGCGCATCGATCTCGCTGGTGCAGCGCCACCTGCGGATCGGCTACAACCGAGCGGCCCGGCTGATCGAAGCGATGGCAGCCGCCGGCGTGGTCAAGGGCACGCAGGGCATCTACACGGTGGCGGCCGTGGCGGGAGCAGCAGCATGAGCGCTGTGCGCACCCCTGGCCTGCTTTTCGTTGCCGAAACAGGCCAAGATGACGGCTGCAGCCCGGAAACCGTGATCCGTGGGATGGACGGCCGTGCCGGCGTAGCGGTGGCCATCGACTTTGGCGCAAACAATCCCGGTATGCGCGAGGCCAACGCGCAGCGCCTGGTCGCTTGCTGGAATGCGCTCGATGGCCTGTCCGACGATCATCTTGCTGGCGGCTGGAACGTGCGTGGCATGAGCTCCTACGCCAAGGACCTGGAAGAAAAGCTTGCCGCAGCACGGGTGCTGCTGGCCGAAGCGGTGAAGCCGCACGACGACCATCTGGCCGCCCTTAAGGCCGCCGGCGAGCAGCCAGTCATCAATCCGCTTTCCGTCCGGATCAACAACTTCCTCAATGGCGGCGCCACATGATCAACCGCCTCTACACGGTCAGCGCCACCCTGACGGCCGTCATTATGGCCACCAGCGAACGCGAGGCTGAAATCTGCTTTAAGTCGAGCTTTGGCGAGATCAAGGACCAGCCCATCGATGCGGTGGCAGATCAGGAAATCCGGACCGAGGCCGACCTTCCTGACGACTGGACCGTCGATTGCCTGCCGTATGGCCCACGCGACAACGCGCTGACCATCGGCGAATTCCTGGACGTGCTGCCGCCGCTGGTGGTGCGCGATACCAAAACCGTCGATATGTTTGCGGCACTGGGCGAGAAAGCGACTGCAGCATGAGCGCAATGATCCTGCGCAGCGTGGCGGAAACGCTGCCGCGCTTCGCCTATCGATTCGCTAACGAGGTCGCACTGCACGAGGGCATGGCGCAGGTGCTCGCCGAAGCCGGAATCGAATTCCAGCGCGAGGTGGTGGCCGGGCCGAAGGACCGCTTCGACTTCCTTGTCGCGCCAGGCATCGTCATCGAGGCCAAGATTAAGGGCTCGCTGTCGCAGGCGCTGACGCAAATCGCCCGGTATGCCGCCCGGTCCGACGTTACAGCGGTGGTGCTTGTAACAACCAGGTTCTGGGGCAATGCGGGCGCCAAGGTCGACCAACTGCACGGCAAGCCAGTGCGCATTATCAAACTGACAGGAGCATCGTTTTGACTTCGACATACGGAACCATCAACTACACCGAGCGCTTCTGGCTGATCCAGGGCGAGCCGTTCGTGCGGGCGCGACTCAAGCGCGTATTCCCGCGCGTGCCGCAGCACGCCGCCAAGCATATCTGCATTTCGGTGACGCCCGAGAATACGCGCGAGCTGGCCTGGTTTATCGACCGGTACCCGATGGACGTCGACCGCCGCGACATCATGGATCGGCTGGCAAATCAGCACCGGGATAGCGAGACACGCCTGGCGGATCTGATGGCCGGACATGTGACGCCCTTCGAGATTAAGCTCGCCAAGCCAGCGCGCGAGTATCAGGCTTTCGCGGCGCAGATGCTTGAACTGAAAGGCGGCTTCTTGCTGGCCGACGACCTGGGCCTGGGTAAAACGGTCTCAGCGATCTGCGGCATGGTGCGGGCCGAGAACCTGCCCGTGGTGGTGGTCTGCCCGGCGCACCTGCCGCGCCAGTGGCGCGCCATGATCAAGGAATTCGCGCCCGACCTGATCGTGCACATTCTCAAGAAGGGCTCGCCATACGACCTGATGCCGCGCACGCGCTCGAAGCAGATTGAACTGATTCCGCCACGCCTGCCGGACGTGATCATCACCTCGTATCACAAACTGCGCGGCTGGGCCGAAACGTTGCATGGCGTGGCGAAATACGTGGTCTATGACGAATGCCAGGCGCTGCGCAGCCCTGGCACAGCAATCTACCAGGCAGCCGCACACCTTGGCGCCGGCGCGGCGCGGCGCATGGGCCTGAGCGCAACACCGATCTACAACTATGGCCACGAGTTCTATCACGTGCTGAACGTAGTGGCGCCCGAGGCGCTGGGCGAGTACGACGAATTCGTGCGCGAGTGGTGCTCGACTGAAGTGGACGGCAAAGCCAGGCTGGCCAACGCCAAGGAATTCGGCGCCTACCTGCGCCGCGAGGGCATCATGCTGCGCCGCACGCGCGCCGACGTCGGCCGAGAGCTGCCCGACCTGTCGAAGATAGTGCACGAAATCGACGCCGACGAGAAAGCGCTCGACGCCCTGCACAGCGATGCGATTTCGCTGGCCAAGATCGTCTTGCGCCATAACGAGCAGTTCCGCGGTGAAAAGATGCAGGCCGCCGGCGAGTTCGACGCGCTGATGCGCCAGGCCACTGGAATCGCCAAGGCGCCGTACGTCGCTGAATTCGTCAAGCTGCTGCTCGACAGTGGCGAGCCAATCGTGCTGTTTGGCTGGCACCGTGCGGTCTACAGCATCTGGATGGAAGCGCTGGCCAGCTTCAACCCTGTCTTGTACACGGGCAGCGAGTCAGCAAATCAAAAGGACGAGGCAGTCAACGCGTTCCTGACCGGCAAAGCCCAGGTGCTGATCATGTCGCTGCGCTCCGGTGCCGGCGTCGACGGCCTGCAGGGCTACTGCAACACCGTGGTGTTCGGTGAGTTGGACTGGTCGCCTGGCGTGCATGAGCAATGTATCGGGCGCGTGCACCGGGATGGCCAGGATGCGCCCTGCTCTGCCTACTTCCTCGTGTCGGACAGCGGCGCCGACCCGATCATGGCCGAAGTGCTGGGCGTGAAGCGGGAGCAGATCGAATCGGTGCGCAATCCGGACTCGGCCCTTGCCGAACGGATCAACACCGGCGAGAACAACATTCAGCGGCTGGCGCGGGAATTTTTGGCAAGGCGCGGCGAGGCGTTGACGCCAGTGGACACGGTGACCGCACTTCCAGGCGATCCAGGAGCTGCGCCATGAACGACAACGACGAAGCCCCGAACAGCGAGCGCAGCCCGCGAGCGGCACGCGTGGCGACGGCCTTGATCCTGATCTATGTGATCGCCAGCGTGACCGGCGCCTGGTGGGCGGCATGAGCGCCCGCAAGCCGGCGCCGGCCGAATCGCCGCGCGAGCTGGCCGATCAGCACGACCTGCGCCTGCACCGCGCAAAGCAGCTGGCCAGGCAAGTGAGCTACCAGGGCCTGAACTGCTTCATCGCCGGCTTCTGCTGGCACAAAGGCGATGCCGACATGACCGTGTACATCGAGGGCCTGGCCGAACCGGTCGCGCCCGCCGAATTAACCATATTGGAGCAACCACAATGATTGACCTTCTGGACCTGGTCCGCAGTATTGCCGCCAACGCAGCGCGCGCGGAAGAAGGTGAGAAATATTCCAATCCGTGCGCACCCGGCTCGCAGGTACTGGCCAGAGCGCGTCAGGCCTGCGTCGAGCGCGGCCACGCCGCCGACGTTCCGGCCAGGAGTGCGCCATGAACATGAGCGAAGTCGAAATGCGCCACATCGCCGAGATGGTGGCGGCGCTGGACAAGGCCGCAGGCAAGAGGCCCGCCAGCGCATCGGGGGAATTGAACAGGCAGCAGATCTGCGCCGCGCTCGGGGTCAGCGAATCAACGATCCGGCGCCTTGAGCAGATCGGGCTGCCATATACACCGGTCGGCGCGCGCTCCAAGCGCTACGACCTTGAAGAATGCAAGAACTGGTTAAAGGAAAACAACCAATGTCCATCTGGGATGACAAAGAAGGTAGGAAACACGTCGGCATCATGGTCGATGGCAAAAGAATTCACAGAAAGTTGCCGGAAGGCGCAACTACGAGTGATGCCAAGTTAGCAGAGGCAGAGCTGCGCGCAGCGGTTGCGCGCGCTCCGAAAAGCCAACAGGTGCACATTCCCGGCGACCCGCCAATGGCCTTCATCCTCGCGCTCTACGTCGAGCACGCCGCCAGTTTGCGTAGTAGCGACACGTCGAAGCATCATGCGAAACGGCTTGGTCCCTGGGCGGAGCGCTACAAAGCAAGCCAGGCCCAGGAGTTTGCCGATCATGCTATTCGTGACATGAGCAAGCTCATACCAAATAAGAAAACCGGCAAACTGGAGCCTGCGTATGCGCCAGCAACGGTGAACCGGTCATTGGCATGTGCAAAAAAGGGATTGCAGCTGGCATGGCGCCAGCGCCTCATTCCTGAAAACTATGGCTTGCGGATCGATAACGTGGCCGTCAACAACAAGCGCGAGGTGTTTCTCACGGTTGAGCAAGTGAGGAAGATTGCCGCCTTCTGCACGCCGATTGCGCAGGCCGCGATATGGGCAGCACTGCTGACTGGCGCGCGCCGCGGCGAACTGTTCCAGATTCAGCGTGAGCATATTGGTAGGGATTCGATCACCTTCCCTGCCAGCAATACTAAAACACTTCGTATGCGCGTGGTGCCGATCATCCCGGCCTTGCGGCCATGGCTGAAATATTTTCCATTGGAGATGACGTTGTACGGCGTGCAGTCGTCGTGGCGCCGCGCGCGCGTGAAGGCTGGCATGCCTCACGTGAATTTCCATGACCTGCGCCATTCTTGCGCAAGCATCATGCTGGGCCTGGGCGTGGACCTGTACACCATCAGCAAAATTCTCGGCCATGCCAATGTGCAAACAACACAGCGCTACGCACACTTGCAGGTGGATGCTCAGCGCCTGGCGCTGGATAAGTTATCGGCACTGGTGGTGGCGAAGTAAATTACACCCGAAAATTACACCCAATAAAAAAGCCGACCACATAAATGTGTCGGCTTTAATATAAGTACTTGATTGTATTGCGAATTCTTGGTGGGAAGTGCAAGTTTCGAACTTGCGACCCCTGCAGTGTGAATGCAGTGCTCTACCCCTGAGCTAACCTCCCGAAGCGAGGCGAATTATCGCATAGGTGTTGCGGCATCTGCAAGGGCTGGCAACAGGAAATTTAGCATGTCCCGCTTTTTTTCTCAGGTGGCCGCTGGTGGTGGCGCCAGGACGGCGGTCCAGATGCACTGGCCTTTGGCGGCCTTGTCGAGGCCGACGATGGTGGCTTCGTGGGCGGCAAGCTCGTCGGCCGTGGCGCTCTGGAAGATGACTTCGGCCAGGGGCACGATTTCCAGCACGGCACCGTCGGCAGCCACTTCCACTTCTTCTTCCATGCTCAGGCTGTTTTGCCCCCGCGTCATGGCCAGGTAGACGTCGGCCAGCAATTCGGAGTCGAGCAGCGCGCCGTGCAGCTTGCGGTGGGCGTTTGACACGCCGTAACGGTCGCACAGAGCATCGAGCGAGTTGCGCTTGCCCGGATGCATTTCCTTCGCCTGCACCAGGGTGTCGATCACGCCATGTACTTGCTCATGCACGGGTGGCAGGTTCAAGCGCTTGAATTCCGCGTTCAGGAAGCCGATATCGAACGGGGCGTTGTGGATGATCAGTTCGGCGCCAGCGATGTAGGCACGAAACTCATCGGCGATTTCCGCGAATTTCGGCTTGTCGCTGAGGAATTCCGTCGTCAATCCGTGGACAGCCAGCGCGCCCTCTTCCGAGTCGCGCTCGGGATTGATGTAATGGTGAAAGTTATTCCCCGTCAACATGCGGTTGTTCAGTTCGACCGCCCCGATCTCCAGGATGCGGTCGCCCGTGCGCGGGTTCAGGCCGGTGGTTTCAGTATCGAGAACGATTTGACGCATGGCAGATTCAGTCGTAAAAGCAAAAAGCGAAGGGCACAGTATAGCAAACCTGTGCCCTTCTTTTACAGCATCATGCGCTGCTTCGCAGGCCGCAAAGCGCGACGCGCGACGCGCAGCAGGTTTGCTTGGGCATTCTCAGGCGCGCACGGTTTCCACGCCCAGATTGGCCAGTTCATCGGCCCGTTCGTTGCCCGGATGGCCATTGTGGCCGCGCACCCAGCGCCATTCCACTTCATGCACGGCCTGGGCCATATCGAGGGCTTGCCACAGGTCGACGTTCTTCACGGGTGCCTTGGCCGCCGTTTTCCAGCCACGCGCCTTCCAGCCGTGGATCCATTCGCTGATGCCCTTCTGGACATACTGGCTATCGGTATACATCACCACCTGGCAGGGACGTTTGAGCGCCGTCAAGGCTTCGATCACGGCCTTCAATTCCATGCGGTTATTCGTCGTATTGAGTTCCCCGCCGTAAATTTCTTTCTTGGCGCCATCGGCAACCATCAGCGCACCCCAGCCGCCCGTGCCGGGATTGCCCTTGCATGCGCCATCGGCATAAATCTCAACCTTCGTTTCTACCTTATCCATCTTGCTGTTCCCGCCTTTTATTCGTGACCGGTGCGCCTGCGGGCGCCGTCGCCGGTTTTTTGGTCCACGCCGGACCGATCAAACGCATCCCTTTGACGCGCTTGATCGCCTGCACTATATACACTGCGCCCAGATATGGCCACCAGCGCGCACCGGCCTTGTCCATGAAGGCGTTGCGGCGCAGCCATTTTTCTGTCTTGCAGGCGGGCGCGTAGCAGCCGAAGTGGCTTTGGCTGACGCCCATGTTCAGCAATTTTAACCAGTCTTTCATGCGCGGCATAGAGATCAGTTCGCCCGCCCGCGGCAGATAATGGCGTCCCGTGACCCTCCCCAGGCCCTGGCGCATGCCCCACAGGCTGGCCGGATTGAAGCCGCAGACGATCACACGCCCCTCGGGTATCAGCACGCGCTCGACTTCGCGCAAGACCTGGTGCGGCTCGGCGGCAAACTCAAGTACGTGCGGCAAGACCACCAGGTCCAGGCTTTGCGAGTCGAACGGCAGCTCATCGAAGGCAGACACCAGGGCCAGGCGGCTCTCTTGCGGCGGGCGCGACGGCAGGCGCGAATCGAGCAGCCATTTGTTCGGCATGCGGCTGGCGGCCAGCGCGTCGAGCTGCGGCAAGCCGATCTGCACGGCGTTGTAACCGAAGATGTCGACGGTCAGGCTGTCGAGGCATTGCTGTTCCCAGGCACGCACATACAGGCCGGCCGGCGTCTGCAGCCAGCCGTCAAGCGCTATAATGGATTTTTCGGATGCCACACTGTCCATTCAGTTTTCTCTTTTGCTCATGACACACTCCCCTGAACACGCTTTATCGGTACTTGCCGTGCCCGCCTTTGCCGACAATTACCTGTGGCTGATCCATGACGGCCGCCACGCCGCCGTGGTCGACCCCGGCGATGCGATGGCCATCCTCGATGCGCTGCAAGCCCATCAGTTGACCTTGTCCGCCATTTTACTCACGCACCACCACGCCGACCACACGGGTGGCGTGCCTGAATTGTTGCAGCATTTCGCCGTGCCCGTCTTCGGCCCGCGCAATGAGGCTATCACAGCTATCACGGAACCGCTTGCGGAAGGCGATGTTGCCTATGTGGCCGAGCTGGGCTTGCAGATGACGGTCATCGACGTGCCCGGCCACACCAAGGGGCATATCGCCTATGTGCGCCAGCGCGACGAGCGCAGCGGCGCACCGTGGCTGTTTTCCGGCGACACCCTGTTTGCGGGCGGCTGCGGCCGCCTGTTCGAAGGCACGCCGGGCCAAATGGCCGACTCGCTGGGCAAGCTGGCCGCCCTGCCCGACGA
Organism: Janthinobacterium kochi; assembly: GCF_051380715.1. Taxonomy (NCBI): domain Bacteria; kingdom Pseudomonadati; phylum Pseudomonadota; class Betaproteobacteria; order Burkholderiales; family Oxalobacteraceae; genus Janthinobacterium; species Janthinobacterium kochi. The sequence goes on along the minus strand of NZ_JBNYXO010000001.1, from coordinate 861,667 downwards.
TACCGAGGTATTTTGCGCGCATGAGTACACCTTGTCCAATCTGCGCTTCGCCAACGCCGTCGAGCCGGGCAATCTGGTCTTGCAGGAGCGCATCGCCATCGACACGGAAAAGCGCCAGCAAGGTTTATCGACCGTGCCGTCGACCATTGCCCTTGAGAAGGCCACGAACCCCTTCCTGCGCTACCGTGAACCGGCAATTTTGACCAGCCTGAAGGTGGAAGGCAAGCTGGCCGCCGACGCCTCGCCCGTGGAAGCGTTTGCGGCATTGCGGATGTGGAAGAATAATTTTTAAGCCGATCTTTCCGCAATAAAAAATCCCGGCAGATGCTTTGTTGCATCGCCGGGATTTTTTCATGCTGCTACTTGATCAGGATCAGATTTCTTCGTACAACGGCAAGGTCAGGAATTCGGCGAACGATTCCGACGTCGACATTTCCTCGAAAATCTGGCCGGCACGCACATAGGTCGGGCCATTGCCGCCTGGCGCATCGCGCTGCACCTTGGCCAGCTCTTCCGGAATCATGGCGCGCACCATGTCAGCCGTGACCTTGCGGCCATCTTCCAGCACACCCTTGCTGGAACGGATCCACTGCCACACTTGCGAGCGGCTGATCTCGGCCGTGGCCGCATCTTCCATCAGGTTATGGATAGGCACGCAACCATTGCCGGCCAGCCAGCTGCCCAGATAATGGATGCCCACGTTGATGTTGTAACGCAAGCCCGCTTCCGTGATCGGCGCTTCCGGCTGGAAGTTCAACAGATCCGACGCTTTCACATCGATGTCGGGACGCTGTTTCTCGATCTGGTTCGGTTTGTCGCCCAGCACTTTCGTGAACTCGCCCATGGCCAGCTCGACCAGGCCCGGATGGGCCACCCAGCCGCCGTCGTAGCCATCGGTGGCGTCACGCGCCTTGTCGTTGCGCACGCCGCCCATGGCGATGTCGTTCTTTTCCGGATCGTTCTTGATCGGGATCAAGGCTGCCATGCCGCCAATGGCCGGTGCGCCACGTTTATGACACGTTTTCAGCAGCAGCAAGGCGTAGGCGCGCATGAATGGGGCCGTCATCGTGACTTTCGCGCGGTCGGCCAGGCAGAAATCCTTGTCCAGCTTGAATTTCTTGATGCACGAGAAGATGTAATCCCAGCGGCCCGCGTTCAGGCCCGAGCTATGCTCCTTCAGTTCGTACAGGATTTCATCCATTTCAAACGCAGCCAAAATGGTTTCGATCAGGACAGTCGCCTTGATCGTGCCCTGTGGCAAGCCCAATTCGTTTTGCGTCATGACGAAAATATCGTTCCACAGGCGCGCTTCCAGGTGCGATTCCATCTTCGGCAGGTAGAAATACGGGCCGGCACCGCGCGCCAATTGTTCCTTGGCGTTATGGAACATGAACAGGGCGAAATCGAAAATGCCGCCGGAAATGCGCTTGCCATCGACCAGCACGTGCTTCTCATCGAGGTGCCAGCCGCGCGGGCGCACGACGAGGGTCGCGATCTTGTCGTTCAACTTGTATGACTTGCCATTTTGCTCCAGCGAAATCGTCTTGCGCACGGCGTCGAACATATTGATCTGGCCCGTCAGCTGGTTATCCCAGTTTGGCGTGTTCGAATCCTCGAAGTCCGTCATGTAGCTATCCGCGCCGGAATTAAACGCGTTGATGACCATCTTGCGCTCGACGGGACCGGTGATTTCCACGCGACGGCATTCCAGCGCCTTCGGGATCGGCGCGATCTTCCAGTCGCCGTCGCGGATGTGCGCGGTTTCTGGCAGGAAATCAGGACGCTCGCCCGCGTCGAGGCGCTTGGCCCGCTCCACGCGCACGGCCAGCAATTGCTGGCGACGCGGCTCGAAGGCGCGCGTCAGCTTGGCCACCAGCGCCAGCGCTGCCGGCGTGAGGATCTGTTCGTAGCCGGGCTGGATTTCACCCGTGATTTGCATGCCTTCTGGAAGTGTGATCGTGTTCTGCGTCATGAAGTTCTCCGGTTTTTAATAAATATATGCAAAGGTGATCTGGTGATCCAAGTATATGCTGAACGACTGTGCGGACAAGCTGGCAGAGGCGCAAAAACACTCTGCCGGGCGGCGCGTTTGTTCTATAGTATTGCACTATAAGGCATGGAAACGAGATTAAAAATCACTTCATCTATGCGTTTTTATCACAAGTGATGAGATAACGAGAGCACAGCATGGGCCAGTTCAGACAAATATCAACGTTCGTGGAAGTCGTCGCAAAGGGCAGCCTGTCGGCGGCCGCACGCGCGGAAGGCATCGCACCGGCCATGATCGGCCGGCGACTCGATGCGCTGGAGCAGCGCCTGGGCGTCAAATTATTGCAGCGCACGACGCGCAAGCTGGCGCTGACGAATGAAGGCGCGGTCTTCCTGGAAGACTGTCAGCGCATCCTGGGCGAGCTGGAAGAAGCGGAAGCGGCCGTGGCCGAACGCAGCGTGAAGGCCAGCGGCCATTTGCTCATTTCCGCGCCGGCCGGCTTCGGACGCCAGCACGTGGCGCCCTTGATCCCCTCTTTTGTCGCCGAGCACCGCGACGTGACGGTGTCGCTGAACCTGAACGACCGCCTGGTCGACCTGATCGGCGAAGGCATCGACGTGGCCATCCGCATCGCCAGCCTGTCCGATTCCTCGCTCGTGAGTACGAAACTGGCGGACAACCAGCGCGTGCTGGTCGGCTCGCCCGCCTACCTGAAACGGGCGGGCACGCCGCGCATCCCGGCCGACCTGGCGAAACATAATTGCCTGGCGATCAGCAGCGAAGGCAGCCAGCGTGGCTGGACCTTCCGCGAAAACGGCAAGAATGTGATTTTAAAGGTGGCGGGCAATATGGTGTGCAACGATGGCGAAGTGCTGCACGACTGGGCCTTGGCCGGCAAGGGCCTGGCGTGGCGCTCGATGTGGGAAGTGGGCGCCGAAATCGCCTCGGGACAACTGGTGACGGTGCTCGATCAGTTCGCCGCGCCGGGCAACGACATTTATGCCGTGTTCGCCCAGCGCCGCCATTTGCCGCTGCGCATACGGGCGTTTGTGGATTTTTTAAGGCATTCGTATGCCCAACCCGACTACTGGCGTGAAAGAGCAATCTAGTCAATGCGGGCCGAACTGGACGAACGCAGCTTGGCGTAGGTCGGCGTAGGTCGGCTTGGCGCAGCGTAAGCCGACACCAGCCCATACATCTTGCCAGCACCACCATTGTCGGCTTACGCGCAAGCGCTAAGCCGACCTACGCGGCGACGCAAAACATGGCAAAAGAGCCACTTGATTCACGCAAAACCCATGCCTCACGGAAATTCAGGCGAAAAAAAATCCTCGGAGACCGAGGATTTCTTTATTTCGTTTGATCCAGCGTATTAGATTGGCTGAATGTTCGAAGCTTGCTTGCCTTTAGGGCCAGCGGTCACTTCAAAAGAAACGCGTTGGTTCTCTTGCAGGGACTTGAAGCCGTTCGACTGGATAGCCGAGAAGTGAGCGAACAGATCTTCGCCGCCTTCATCAGGGGTAATAAAGCCGAAACCCTTCGAATCATTGAACCATTTTACGATGCCAGTTGCCATTACAATTTCCTATTTCAGTTAAGTTGGGCTTGCGCCCGTTATATCGTTTGAAGCAAGAAAGAAATGACAGACTAACTGCACTACTACCTCGAATCCAACGATGCCCAATTATACCAACAAAACTGAGAAAAACCATTCTTTCGCAAAATAAACTTGCAAACACTACTTTAATAGCCAAATCCCCGTCTTGCGGCGCCCCGTACCAGCGGCATGGACACACTATATCCTAATCTGCGACGCGGGTGCTTTGCGTTGCATCAAATGAATCATTGCAACCACATCTTTAGTGCCGCTACTCAGGCGCTGAAATGAGTGGCGCCCGCATCGCGTGTGGCCCAGTGCAGCAGCGCCTCCACTTGCGCCCGCACCGCGGGCCATTCCGCCACCGCCTGCGCAGGCGCATTGAGCATGGCACGCACCTGTTGTTCGATGCGCCGGCATTCCTGCCCCAGCGCAGCGAAACCGAAGGTGGCGGCCGAGCCAGCTACCGCGTGCAGCGCGCGGTGCAGCTCCGTCAACGGTTCCAGACGGGGACCTTCGCTGTCGCAGCGGCCGCTTGCCTGCGCGATCGTTTGCATCAGGGCTGGCACGCCAGCCGCATATTTTTCGTTCAGGGCACGCAAACGCGCGCGAAAATCGGGGTCGATCAAGGTTGCCATCGCGATACTCGCCTGAATGGCTTACTTGGTGCCGAAGATGCGGTCGCCGGCATCACCGAGGCCCGGCACGATGTAAGCGTGGTCATCCAGGTGCGAATCGAGCGCGGCGCAGAACATCTTGACGTTCGGGTGCGCGTTCTGGAACACGGTCACGCCTTCCGGTGCGGCCACCAGCGCCAGGAAGATGATCTGCTCGTCCGTCACGCCCCGCTTCTTCAGCACGTCGACGGCGTACACTGCCGAATTACCGGTCGCTACCATCGGGTCGCACAGGATGAAGGTACGTTCGTTCAAGTCTGGCAGGCGCACCAGGTATTCCACCGGCATGTGGGTGGTGGGATCGCGGTACACGCCAATGTGACCCACGCGCGCCGATGGCACCAGGTTCAGCAAGCCATCGCTCATGCCGATGCCGGCGCGCAGGATGGGGACGATGGCCAGTTTCTTGCCTGCGATGACGGGCGCGTCGATAGTCACCAGCGGCGTCTTGATTTCGCGCGTAGTCAGCGGCAGGTCGCGCGTGATTTCATAGCCCATCAGCAAGGTGATTTCCTTGAGCAATTCGCGGAAAGTGCGCGTCGACGTATCGTGCTCGCGCATGTGGCTCAGCTTGTGCTGGATCAAAGGGTGATCGGTAATGAACAAATTCGGGAAGCGTGGATCTTGTTTCATATTGTTGTTCTTTCTCTGCTCTCTGGCCGGCGGCAAGTCTGGGCCGCAGGCGCGCTGTGTGTCGATAAAATGATGGATAGCGGCATTATCCCAGTCCACGGCGCGCCTGTGGCCGGAATTTTCGAAATAATCGGATTTTTCAGGGTCAATACTCGCGCAGTGCGCGCGCCAGGATGGCCGCGCAATCGGTGCCCGCCGGCAAGCGGCCATACGCGCCGCCCGGCGCTTGCACCAGCCGCGACTGCAGGAATGCCTGCGCGATGAAGGGCGGCGCATGGCGCAGCAGCAATCCCGCCTGCACGGCCAGCACGATGCGCTCGGATAATTGCCTGGCGCCGAATTCATCCGTCTGCGGCCCGTCCAACTCGGTCAGCAGGCGCGTCCGGTACTCGGCAAAGGCGGCGTCGGCATCGCCGGCCAGCGCCAGCTCGGCCGCCAGGGCGTCGCGCGCGGCGGGCGACTTGCCGAAGGCGCGCAAGACGTCGAGGCACATGACGTTGCCCGAGCCTTCCCAGATCGAGTTGACGGGCAGCTCGCGGTACAGGCGCGCCAGCGGCGCGTCTTCCACATAGCCGGTGCCGCCCAGCACCTCCATGGCCTCAAAGCCGAAGCCCGGCCCGCGCTTGCAAATCCAGTACTTGCCGGCCGGCGTCAGCACGCGCGCCAGCATCGCTTGCCCAGCATCGTCCCTTTCATCGAAACAGCGGGCCAGGCGCAGCGCAAAGGCCGTGGCGGCTTCCGATTCGAGCGCCAGATCGGCCAGCACGTTTTGCATCAGGGGCTGCTCGGCCAGCGGCTTGCCGAACACGGCCCGCTGGCGCGCATGGTGCAGTGCCTGCGTCAGGGCGGCGCGCATGATGCCGGTGCTGCCCAGCACGCAATCGAGGCGCGTATGGCTGGCCATTTCCAGGATAGTGGGTATGCCCCGCCCCGGCTGGCCCACCAGCCAGCCATAGGCATTGGTGAATTCCACTTCCGACGAGGCATTCGAGCGGTTGCCCAGCTTATCTTTCAGGCGCTGCACACGGATGGCGTTGCGGCTGCCGTCGGGCAGGTAGCGCGGCAGGAAGAAGCATGACAATCCGCCCTCCTGCGCCTGCGCCAGGATCAGATGGGCGTCGCATTGCGGCGCCGAGAAAAACCATTTATGGCCGACGATGCGCCAGGCGCCGCCCGCCTCGTCGCCGAACAGGGCCTGCGCCTCGTCCGGCGGCACAGGCACCGCGCGCGTGGTGTTGCTGCGCACGTCCGAGCCGCCCTGCTTTTCCGTCATGCCCATGCCGACCAGGGCGCCGCGCTTCTGTTCCACGGGCAAGGAGCGGGGATCGTATTCGCGCGACAGGATCTTCGGCAACCAGCGGGCGGCGATTTGCGGCAGATCTTGGGCCTGGCGCAAGGCCGGCACCGAGGCATACGTCATCGTCACGGGACACTGCGTACCGTTTTCCACCTGCCCCACTAATAGATAGGCGGCCGCGCGCGCCACCTGGGCGCCAGGACCGGGCGACGCCCAGGGCGACGCGTGCGCACCGGCACCGACGAGGATGGCCATCAGTTCATGCCAGGCCGGATGGAACAGCACTTCGTCGATGCGGCGCCCGGCCCGGTCGAACTGCTGCAGTTCGGGCGTGTGGATATTGGCCAGGCGCGCCAGCGCATACGTCTCGGCGCGGCCCAGCTTTTCACCCAGCGCGTCGAGCTCCTGCAGCGCCGCGCCGCCGCCCTCGCGCAGCAGCGCTTCGATCAGCGCCGGGTCGCAGTCGAACAGATTGACGTTTTCAAAGGGCGTGGCCTGGTTGAAAACTTCATGTGTGTCAAAAGCATGCATGGGGGTCTCCCGCGATTTGTTATCATGGCGCCCTTGCCGTCGCTGGCGCACCGTCAACACCGTCTGCCAGCCAGACTAGCGCAAAGCGCATGGCAGGGCAAGCGCGCTACCGAAAGCCGGCGCGGCAAAAAGCTTCCACGGGGAACGAAAATGCCCGCGCGTGTCGCGCGACATGATTTTTTTCATGGAAGGCAGGAATATTTACAAAACCTGAAACAATGTTGCTCTATTTCATGTAATCGAATGCTTTTCAATGATACATTTCGTGTGGATCGCGTTCCGATAGTCGCTCTCCGGCCCGCTATGGCGCGCGTAGCGCACGATGCACTCTTTCCGTTGGCGCCCTGCCCTGCAGCGATCGCCGGCACTGATAAAAAAAAGGTAAAAGCCAGCACGATGTTTTCCAGTACCCCATCCGCCGCCCACCGCGAGGCACGCCACGAGTTGGACAACCTCATGGAAGAGGCAGGCGACGTCGTGTTCCGGCTCGATACGGACGGCCTGATCCTGTTCGCCAGCAAGCGCGCAGCCACCCTGTTCGGCGCGCCATCGGGCCTGGCCGGCCACTTGCTGCTGCCGCTGGCCACCGAAGCGTCGCGCGCGGCGCTACAGGCGGCGCTGGAAGACTCCCTGGAAGAACCGGGCCGCCTGGAAGTGCGCCTGCAAACGCCGGACCAGGAGATCTGGTTCGAGCTGCGCCTGTCTTCTTATATGAACGGGGACGGCATCGCCGAATTGCTGGTGGTCGGGCGCGACACCTCGGCCCAGCACAACACGGAAGAACGCTTGCGCCACATGGCCACGCACGATGCGCTGACCGGGCTGCCGAACCGCCTGCTGCTGTCGGACCGCATCCGCATGGTCATCGCCCAGGCCGCCCGTTCGGGCCAGGGTTTTTCGGTCGCCACCATCGGCCTCGATGGCTTCAAAAAGGTCAACGATGGCCTGGGCCACCCCGTCGGCGACGCCGTGCTGCGCCTGGCCGCCGCGCGCCTGCGCAAGACCTTGCGCGATAGTGACACCCTGGCGCGCGTGGGCGGCGATGAATTCGTCGCCGTGCTGCCCGGCAGCGCCACCGATGCGCAAATCAAGCTGGTGACGGGCCGCCTGCTGGCAACCCTGCAGGCGCCATTCGAAGTCGACGGCCACACGATCTACGTGGGGGCGTCCGTGGGTGTATCGATCTATCCGCTGCACGCGGAAGATGAAGTGCGCCTGGTGGCGCTGGCCGATGCGGCCATGTCGCGCGCCAAGGAAACGGGCAAGGCCCGCTGCCTGGTTTACAGCCCGCGCCTGAATGGCCCGTCGGAACACGATATTTCGCTGGAAGCGGCCATGTTCCACGCCGTGCGCGAAGGTGAATTTCTGCTGTTTTACCAGCCCATCGTCGATGCGCACACGCGGCAAATCCAGGGTTTCGAAACCCTGATGCGCTGGAAGCACCCGACCCTGGGCCTGGTGCCGCCTGTGCGCTTCATTCCGATCGCCGAAGCCAATGGCCTGATCAATCTGCTGGGCGCCTGGGCACTGAAGGCAGCCTGCGTGCAGCTCAAGCAGTTCCAGGAAGTGGCCAAGCGGCCGCTGTACATCTCCGTCAACATCAGCCCGCGCCAGTTCCGCAACGACAAATTCCTCGACGTGCTCGATGACGCCATCGCCTTTTCGGGACTCTCCGGCGAACACCTGGTGCTGGAAATTACGGAAGGCACCCTGATGATCGACCCCGTGCATGCGGAAACCATCCTCGTCAAGATGACGGAGCGCCGCGCGCGCATCGCCATCGACGATTTCGGCACCGGTTATTCCTCGCTCGCGTATCTGAAGCGCTTCCCCATTTCCGTGCTGAAGATCGACCGCACCTTCATCAAGGACTTGCCCGAATCGAGCAAGGATGCGGCCATCTGCAACACCATTCTCGACCTGGCCAAGCACTTGAATTTGTCCGTGGTGGCCGAAGGCGTGGAAACGGAGGAGCAAATGCACTTCATGGAGTCGCGCGGCTGCCAGTATGTGCAAGGCTATTTGACGGGCAAACCGATGCCGGCCCATGCCGCGCTATCGGCCTTGAGCGAAAAAACCTATGCAGCGCTGGTGCCCACGCCGTCTGCCAATGAACAGCGCGGAGGGGTGCAATGAATCCAGGTCATTTCACGGTGCCGACACAGCTCGGCAAAAACACCCTGGACCTGCTGTGGGCGCGCACGCGCCAGCAGGGCGACATGCCCGGCTTCGCCAAAGCCATCAGCGCTATCCTGGGCGCCATGCGCGGCGAGGATGACCACGAATTCGACATCACGCAAACGGTGCTGTCCGACCCTGTCCTCACGCACAAGGTACTGCGCCTGGCCAACAGCGGCATGTATTCTGCCTTCGGCCAGCGGGTCAACACGGTCTCGAAGGCCGTGCTGGTGCTGGGCATCGACGCCATCGGCCATCTGGCGCTGGGACTCAAACTGATCGAGGAGCTGTCGCAGGCGTCGCCCGACTCCGTCAGCGCCCACGTGGAAATGGAAAAGGCCGTGCTGGCCGGGATGGTGGCGCAGCAGGTGGCCACCAGCGCCGGCAGCCTGCAAGCCGAGCAAGCCGTCGTCTGCTCCATGCTGCACACGCTGGGACGCATGATGGTGACGTTCTACATGACGGACTTCTGGGCGCGCATGCAGGCGCATGCGGGTCCCGGCAACGAGGCGGCCGCCGCGCGCGAAATCCTCGGCCTGTCGCTGCCGGAAGTGGGCTATGCCACGGCCGCCCACTGGGGCTTGCCGCAGCACCTCATCAACGGCATGCGTCCGATGGACCCGTCGCCCGACAACGCGCCCCTCAGCGGCGCCGACTGGATGGCAGGCCTGTCGACGATGGCGGCGCGCTGCGCCGACTCGCTGTGGCATGACGATGCGGCCGGCACGGCGCAGGTGCACGCGCTGATCGACGACTATGCGGGCACCCTGGGCATCACAGCCACCGACCTGGTGGTGGCGGTAGACAAGGCGAAAATGATGGCGGCGGCCGACCTGTCGATCGCGCCCCTGTCAAAACCGGCCGAACGGCGCGCGCGCCAGCTGGCCTCGACGCGCATGCGCGCCGAGGGCAACCGCGTATTGATCGGCGGTCTGGCCGACCTGCGCAGCGCCATCGGCAGCGCCAACCCGGGCCAGATGGTCTCGATGGCGCTCGAAACGCTGCACCAGGGCTTTGACTTTTCGCGCTCGGTGGCGTTCGTGCGCAACCACAGGGATCATTTGTACTCGGCACGCATCAGCATGGGCGAAGGCATGGCCGACCTGCAGGACCTGATGGTGTTTGGCGACGCGTATGAGCCGAACGTGTTCCACGCGGCCCTCAATAGCGACCGCGTGATCTTCATCGACAATGCGCGCGACCCGAAATTTGCCGCCAAGCTGCCGCAATGGTGGAAAGCGACCCTGTCGGAAGCGCGCAGCTTCGTCGTGCTGCCCCTGTCGGCCAACGGCCACCCCACGGGATTTTTGTACGGCGACTGGGACGACAGCTTCCCGCCAATCCAGCTGAACCAGACGGAATTCAACCTGATCAACGATATCCGGGCGTTATTGGTGCAGTCGGTGGAGATGCGCCATCAACTGGAGTTGGTGGCGAACAAGGTAGCGTGACAGAAAACGCCAACGATGTTGTCGGATTACGCGGGGCGATGCCCCGCTAATCCGACCTACACATGGCGTGGGTCGTATGTCGGATTAGGGCCGAAGGCCCGTAATCCGACAACATTCAACTTACTTCAACTTCGGCGTCGAAACAGACACATCACCGCACTGCGCGCGGTGCATCAGGGCGTGGTCGATCAGTACCAGCGCCAGCATGGCTTCGGCGATCGGCGTGGCGCGGATGCCCACGCAAGGGTCGTGCCGGCCGAAGGTTTCCACCATCACGGGATTACCCTCCTTATCGATCGAGCGGCGCGGCGTGCGGATCGACGAGGTCGGCTTGATGGCGATCGAGACTTTGACATCCTGTCCCGTCGAGATGCCACCGAGCACGCCGCCCGCGTTATTGCCAATAAAACCTTCCGGCGTCAGCTCGTCGCCGTGTTCGGAACCCTTTTGCGCCACGGAGTCGAAGCCGGCGCCAATTTCCACGCCCTTGACGGCATTGATACCCATCATGGCGTAAGCGATGTCGGCGTCGAGCTTGTCGTAGATGGGCTGGCCCAGGCCCAACGGTACGTTTTGCGCAATCACGTCGATACGCGCACCGATGGAATCGCCGTCGCGGCGCAATTGATCCATCGCTTCTTCCATGCGCGCGATCAGGTCCGCGTCGCCGCTGGCGGCAAAGAACGGGTTCGCATGCACGTGTTCCCAGGACTGGAATGGCACGGCAATGTCGCCCAACTGGCTCATGCAACCCTTGAAGGTGGTGCCGTACTGCTGCAGCAGCCACTTCTTGGCGATGGCCGCCGCGCCCACCACGGGCGCCGTCAGGCGCGCCGAGGAACGCCCGCCGCCGCGCGGGTCGCGCACGCCGTATTTATGCCAGTAGGTGTAGTCGGCGTGGCCGGGGCGGAAGCTTTCCGCGATATTGCCGTAATCCTTGCTGCGCTGGTCTTCATTGCGGATCAACAGCGCGATGGGCGTACCCGTCGTCACGCCCTGGTACACGCCCGAGAGAATTTCCACCGTATCCGATTCCTGGCGCTGCGTCACGTGACGCGACGTGCCCGGTTTGCGGCGGTCCAGCTCGGGCTGGATATCGGCTTCCGACAGGACCAATCCCGGCGGACAGCCATCGATCACGCAGCCGATGGCCGGGCCATGCGATTCGCCGAAAGTGGTAACAGTAAACAGTTTGCCAAAAGAATTGCCGGACATAATAGGAAGTGTGAAAGACTGGAAAACTCAATTCTACCAGCCTGCGGGGCCTGCCATGCCGCTAATGCCGCAGCAAGGCCCGATATTCCCGCCCGCTTATCAGCATTTTTAAATCCCGCCTATTTTTTCATATAAAAATACCAAATATGAGTTGCAATCATGCAATACAAGAAATATTGCTCTGCAGAATAGGCTTAAAAAAACATTTTGCTTATTAAATAGCTATATACTTGGACGAAAGTGCGTGGTTGCCAAACCCGATTTGGGCTGCGCCGAGAGCACGTCAAAAAATGCCCAGGGCTAGGCGTCGTTGCCGAAGACAGTACGCAAGTACGGCAAGGCAACGCAACAACGCCATGGGCTTTTTGTGACGCGCTCGTAAAAATATCGAGTCATCCTGGAGAAGCTATACATGCCCGCACCGATCATCCCCCTTGACAGCAACAAGGACGATCACGACGACCTGGTATTCCTCGATGAGCAACCAGCGGCGCCGCTGGCCGTCGCACCGCGCAGCGTCTGGCGGGTGATGATCATCGACGACGATGAAGACGTCCACTCCACCACCACTTTCGCCCTGGGCAACCTGGAAATGCAGCACCGTCCGCTGGAATTCGTGCATGCATATTCGGCCGGCCAGGCGCGCGAACTGCTCAAGCATGAAGACGACATCGCCGTCATCCTGCTCGATGTGGTGATGGAACAGGACGACGCGGGCCTGCACCTGGTGCGCTACATCCGCGAAACCCTCAAAATGACGGATGTGCGCATCATCCTGCGCACGGGCCAGCCAGGCTATGCGCCGGAAATCGACGCCATCCGCGATTTCGACATCAACGACTACAAGACCAAGTCCGAACTGACGCGCATCAAGCTATTTACCACGGTGACGGCAGCCATCCGCTCGTACGAGCAGATACGTTCGATCAGCAACAGCCGGCGCGGCCTGGACCGGATCGTCCACGCCAGCACGCAGCTGATGGCGTTGCACGGCGTGCAAAACTTCTCGGCCGGCGTACTGGCGCAAATCGCCGACCTGCTGGGCATCCGCGCCGACGGCGTGCTGTGCGTGCAGGACTTGCAGGACAGCGGCGCCAGGGAACTGCTCGTCTCGGCCTGCACGGGCAGCTTTTCCAGCCTGCCACACAGCGCCCTGTGCGGCCTGCAAAACCCCCGCGTAATGGCAGCCATCGAGCACACACTGGCGCAGCGGCGCAATGTGTACGCGCACGACTATGCCACCCTGTACTTCGCGGGCAAGGCCAGCCGCGACGCGGCCGCCTACCTGGTCCTGCCACGCCCCCTCACCGCCATCGATGAAAGCCTGCTGGAAGTGTTTTGCAGCAACGTCGCCGTGGGCCTGGACAACGTCGAGCTGGTATCGCACCTGCACAATGCCGCCTTCTACGACCAGTTGTCGAAGCTGCCCAACCGCACGCGCCTGGTGGAAATCCTCGACGCCACCCTGGCCGGCCCCGCGCGCGACGACGCCACCCTGGCGCTGGTCGACCTCGACCACTTTGCCGAGACCAACGACGCCCTGGGGCACCAGTTCGGCGACACCCTGCTGGTCGCCGTGGCGGGCCGCTTGCAAACCCAGCTGGGGCCGCAATTGACGGTGGCACGCCTGGGCGGCGACATCTTTTGCGTGCTGGGCGACTCGTCGCAAGTCAATCCGGCCAACATCCTGGCCCTGTTCCAGGCGCCCTTCAGCATCGATGGCCAGGATGTGCAACTGTCCGCCACCCTGGGCCTGGTGCGGCTGGGCGAACATGCGGGCACAGGCGCCGATGCACTGAAGGATGCCGATATCGCCTTGAAACGGGCAAAAAGCCAGCAGCGCGCCGGCCACTTCTATTTCTCGCGCAGCATGGGCATCGAAATCCGCGAACGGGTGCGCATGATGCACGCGCTGCGCACGGCCTTCAGCCAGGGCCAGCTGTTTGTCGTCTACCAGCCGCAGATCGACCTGACCACGCGCCGCCCCGTGGGCGCCGAAGCGCTGCTGCGCTGGCAGACGCCGGACGGCAAATTCATCTCGCCCGACCGCTTCATCCCGATTGCCGAATATTCGGGCATCATCATCGATCTGGGCGAATGGGTGCTGCGCACCGCTTGTCGCGAACTGGTGCTGCTGCGCGAGCAGGGCCACCGCAACTTCGTCATGTCCGTCAACGTGTCGCAAGTACAGTTCCGCCACCCCCTGTTTTTGGAAATGCTGCGCGCAGCGCTGGAAGAGACGCAGGCACCACCCGAGTTCATCGAGCTGGAAATCACGGAATCGATGGCCATGGAAGAACCGGACATGCTGATCAAGATGTTGTGGCAGATCAAGCAGACGGGCGTCAGCATCGCCATCGACGACTTCGGCACGGGCTTCTCCTCGCTGTCGTACCTGCAGCGGCTGCAAGTCGACCGCCTGAAAATCGACCGTGCCTTCGTCACCGAGATCACCGGTTCCGCGCGCGGCAGCAGCATCGCCGAAATGGTCATCCAGCTGGGCCGCAACCTGGGCCTGACCGTGATCGCCGAAGGCGTGGAAGACGAGCGCCAGGCGCAGATACTGCAGGCGCTGGGCTGCCCGATGGCGCAAGGCTTCCTGTTTGCCCGCCCCATGACAGCCACGGCGCTGGACACCTGGCTGAACAACGAGGCGCTGCAAGGGGCGGCGTAGGCGGCGCCACCCGCTTCTGCAATGCAAAACGCCGGCTGTGCCGGCGTTGTTATTACTGCATTGCGATCAATCAGTCGGTCGTTTCAGCCGGCCAGTCGCGGATATACGCCTTGAGCATCTGGTTTTCAAAGCTTTGCGCTTCGAGCACGGCGCGCGCGACGTCGTAAAAGGAGATGACGCCCAGCAAGGTCTTGGCGTTCATGACGGGCAGGTAGCGCGCGTGCTTTTCCAGCATGATGCGGCGCACTTCATTGACTTCCGTATCCGGGGTGACGGTGATCGGGTGGTCGTCCATGTGCTTGCGCACGGTGCCGCCGCCGATCTGGCCCGCGTTTTCATGCAAAGCGTTCAACACTTCGCGGAAGGTCAGCATGCCGACCAAGTCGCCAAATTCCATGACCACCAGCGAACCGATGTCTTTTTCAGCCATGGTATTGGCCGCGTCAAGCAGGGGCTGGTCAGGCGTGACCGTGTAGAGGATGTTGCCCTTGACTTGGAGAATTTCAGATACTTTCATATTGGCCGTCCTGTCCGCGTGATTAGTATTTTAGTTATTCTAGCCCTTACTGCGACTGTAGCCTATGCCTGCGGAAAAATCCAGCCTTGCGCGCAATCAAATCGAAGGGGATTGCGCGCAACTTTTCATCACGCCCTGCGGCGAAACCAGCCGGCGATCGACAAGCGCTGGCGCGCCGTCGGCAATACCTCGTGCAACATCTCACCCGACAGGAACATGGCCATGCGCCCCGCTTCGGGCGCGATATCCACGCTGGGGCCGCCATCGGGGTACAAACGCAGCGCGCCGCCGTGTTCGGGCAGCCAGTCGTCGTTCAAGTACAGCACGACGGACACGGTGCGCTTGTCGTCGTCGCGGAAACGGTCCAGATGGGCCCGGTAAAAGGCGCCCGGCGCGTACAGGGCGAAATGGCTTTCATACTCGTCCAGCCCCAGGAACAACTCACGGTTGAGTACCTGGCGCAAGGCTTCCATATGTTCCAGATAGCGGTCGCAGGCCTCTGAACGGCCCGCTTCCAGCCATGCGATATGGTCGCCGCGGATATCGGGCTGCAGCAGGGGTGCATGCCCGCTGCCCACGCCGGCGCCTTTCATCTTGCCGCTGAGCATGGATTGCACGCATTCGGCGGCCAGCTGGCGGCTGAGTTCAAGAGAAATGAAATGCTCTTGCATGAGCCAGCCTGCGCGGCACAGGCCGTCGACGATAGATGGTCCGGGCACGGCAAGGGAGCCGTCGAACGATATTGCGGGCATAGAATCTTTCCTGGTGGACATGCATGAGAGTGCGCCTGAAGCCCAGGATTTCGTTCGTTTGCAGCTGCTTCCTGGCGGTGCGGCGCACGCGCGAAGGTCGAACAGCCCGAATATCACTGACACGGCATCGTACCACCGCCACGCGGAGCCGGTCACTTTTTTCGACTTCAAGTGACACGCGCCGCCCGCCAGCACGGCGCCATGCGCCCTGCACGCGAGCCCTTTTACTCAGCGGCAAATCAGGTTACGATCTTGCCACTATAAAACTTGGCGGAGACACCATGAGCGGCCCGAAATACCCCGGTTTCGATACTTTATCCCTGCATGCGGGCGCTGCGCCCGACCCGGCCACGGGCGCGCGCGCCACACCCATCCATTTCACGTCCTCGTTTGCCTTCAAGAGTTCGGAGCATGCGGCCTCGCTGTTCAACATGGAGCGGGCTGGCCACGTGTACTCGCGCATTTCGAATCCCACCAACGCCGTACTGGAAGAGCGCATCGCCGCCCTCGAAGGGGGCGTGGCCGGCATCTCCACAGCCAGCGGCCAGGCCGCCATGCACCTTGGTTTATGTACCATCGCCGGCGCCGGCTCGCACATCGTCGCTTCGCGCGCCCTGTACGGCGGCTCGCACAACCTGCTGGCCTATACCTTGAAACGCTTCGGCATCGAGACGACGTTTGTCGACCCGCGCGACGTGGATGCCTGGCGCGCCGCCATCCGCCCGAATACGAAAGTGCTGTTCGGCGAAACGCTGGGCAATCCCGGCCTCGACGTGCTGAATATTCCGACGATTGCCGCCCTGGCGCACGAACACCAGCTGCCGCTGATGCTCGATTCGACCTTTACCACGCCGTATTTGCTGCGCCCCTTCGAGCATGGCGCCGACCTGGTATTCCACTCGGCCACCAAGTTTTTATGCGGGCACGGCACGGCCGTCGGCGGCTTGCTGGTCGATGGCGGCACCTTCGACTGGCAGACGGCCTACGACAAGACGGGCCGTTTTTCCGAACTGTGCGAACCGTATGACGGCTTTCACGGCATGGTCTTCGCCGAGGAATCGACGGTGGCGCCGTTCGCCCTGCGCGCGCGGCGCGAAGGCTTGCGCGATTTCGGCGCCGTCATGAGCCCGCACAATGCCTTCGCCATCCTGCAAGGCATCGAAACCCTGGGCTTGCGCATGGACCGCCACGTGGCCAATACGCGCAAAATCATCGACTTTTTGCTGGCCAATCCGGCCGTGGATGCCGTGTCCTACCCCGAACTGCCATCGCACCCCGATTACGCACTGGCGAAAACCCTGCTGCCGAAAGGCGCGGGCGGCGTCTTCACCTTCCGCCTGCGCGGCGACCGCGCGGCGGGACAGCGCTTTGTCGACAGCCTCAAGATCTTCTCGCACCTGGCCAACGTGGGCGACGCCAAGTCGCTCGTCATCCACCCCGCCTCCACCACGCATTTCCGCGTGCCCGACGATCAGCTGGCGCAGGCCGGCATCACGCAAGGCACCATGCGCTTGTCGGTGGGACTGGAAGACGCGGACGACCTGATCGAAGACCTGGCCCGTGGCCTGAAACTGTCGCAGAAAGGCGCCTGACATGTTATTCACCATCGAGCACACCACGGCCTACTGCTACACGGGTGGCAAACCATTCAACCCGAGCCAGCCCACGGCCGTCTTCATCCACGGCGCGCAGAACGACCATTCCGTGTGGGTCCTGCAAACGCGCTATTTCGCCCACCATGGCTGGAACGTGCTGGCCGTCGACTTGCCCGGCCACGGGCGTAGCCTGGGTGCGGCAAAGGATAATGTCGCAGAACTGGCGCGCTGGATCCTGGCCGTGCTGGATGCGGCTGGCGCGGCCAAGGCCATGCTGATCGGCCACAGCATGGGTTCATTGATCGCGCTGGAAGCGGCATTCCTCGGGCCAGAGCGCGTCAGCCACCTGGCCATGCTCGGTTCGACCTACCCAATGAAAGTCTCGCCGGCGCTACTGGAAGCGGCGCTCAAGGATGAACAGGCGGCCATCGACATGGTCAATATCTGGTCGCACTCGTCGATCGCGCAAAAGCCGTCGTTCCCCGGCCCGGGCTTTTATGCCATGGGTGGCGCGCGGCGCTTGAAACAGCGCATCGCCGCCCTCAACCCCGATCACGTATTTCATACAGATTTTTTTGCCTGCAATGCCTACGCGAACGGCGAAATCGCCGCCGCTTCGGTACACTGCCCGACTTTATTCATTTTCGGCGCGCGCGACATGATGACGCCGCCCAAGTCGACCAAGCTGCTGAAAGCGACAATAGCGCATGGCACGGTGGTGCAGGTCGACAGCGGACACGAATTGATGGCCGAGCAGCCCGACGCCGTGCTCGACGCGCTGTTTGCGTTTGCGCAAACAGCAGCGGCATAAGCACCCGCCACACGGACTTTTTTAGGATAGACGGATGATGTTGTTGCATACCCTGCTTGAAGAATTGACTGGCCGCGGCAGCGGCACGGAAGCGGAGCGGCACGAACGCTATACATGGCTGGAACAGCTGCGCTTCACTAACCCGCTGGCGGACGATGGCGGCCCCATGGCCGGCATTCCGTACTACCAATGGTGCCGGCTGCCGCAGGCGCTCGTCGTGGCGGGCCAGCACACGGACTTGCTGGTCGGCACCACCAGCGCCCAGTACCTGGTCTTCGAGGGCCGCCACGCGGCAGCGTTTGCGGCCGAACTGGGCCTGCAATACGACGCCAACAACCGCATCGACCGCCCCGGTGGCCTCGACGAGCTGCTCGATGCCTATGAAGAAGAGGCCGACGGCAGCTGGACCACCCTGCCGAATGAACCGCCAGCGCCACCGCTGGCCGGCTGGGACGACGTGTACTTCCGCGTGCGCGACCTGAGCGACGGCAGGGCCATCCAGAGCGTGACTACCATCGCCTACGAGAGCAGCCGCTTCCCTGGCTACACCCTGCTGGGCACGACCATGGTGGGCGTCGGCGCCATCGTCCACGACGACGAGACGGCGCAGTATATGCAGCAAATCTTCGCCGACTGGGCCATCCAGCGCGAATGCGCCGATGCCTGTCTGCCAGCATTCGCACCCTGGCCCCATACACCGCGCCAGCTGCCGCCCGAGACGTTCGGCACTGCGTTCGACTTTAGCCGCAACCTCGCTTACCTCGACGCCCTGCTGGCAGCCTATGTCCGCGCGCAGGCGCAAGACGACGGTGGTGATGCCGCCTACTGGGCGTGCGCGGCCGCCAGCACGGCCTATCAGGTGTTCTCGCTGCGCTACACGGCAGGCTTGCCCTTGCCTGACGTGGAAACGGCGCTGGAAGCGGCCGTCGCCGCCTGCGAAACGGCGCGCGCGGCCCTGGCCGAGGCCTACGATGACGACGCCTTGCCGGCCTTTGATTTCGAACAATTGACGGACTATGCGCGCACCCTGCAACTGCTGGGCGCGACCCTGCTGTTCGGCCGCCACGATCTGTCCAAGCGCCTGGCCGCCCTGCAAACGGCCTTCGATGGCGAAGATGGCGTGTACGAGGCGCTGTTGTCCGCCATCGATCCGCAGCGTGCCGCCGTCGACGAGTGGTATTTCGCCGAGCCCTATACCGCCCTGTTCGACTGCCTGGACGCAGACGATCCCGCGCAGCAGCTCGAGCACCTGCGGCAATACCTGGCCAGCTGGCATGGCGCGCTGGTGCACGAAGACTGGTTCAACGGCCATTTGCGCGCGCACGGCATGGGCGGTTTTTACGGCCTGTGGGCCTTCGAGGCGGCCGCCGTGGCCAAGCAGCTTGGGCTCGATCGCGGCGCGCTGGTCCACTGGGTCATGCCACCATCGCCTTGAATACCCCCGTTCACTTTTAGATAAATATCCATGATCAATACCGCAGCCCTGTTCAGCACCGCCGTCTTGCCCGGCCAGGCCGATTTCGACACCGACACGATTACCGGCCTGGCCGAATGGCGGCTGGACATGCCCATGCTGTTCAAGCTGCTCGTCGGCGCCGGCGCGCAAGCTGTCGCCTGGCCCATCTACGGCGATGGCGAAGACTGCGCCTGCGTGCTTGCCGCGCCGATGGCGCAGGTGCAGGCCAGCTGGCAAGCCTTGTCCGCGCTGATGGACAAGCCGCGCGACGCGGCCGCCATCGTCGCGCGCGGCGTCATCAGCACCCTGCTGGCGGGCAGCCAGGCGTGGCTGATCCTCGATTGCGTGCAGATGGTCCCGCACGATATCGGCACACCGGACTACGCGGCCGCGCTCGAGGCCCTGCGCGCCGAGGCGCAAGCCTTGCACTCTGCCCTGCAGCGTGGTGACAGGGAAGCGCTGGCGCCCCTGCTGGCCGCCGGTTCTGCAGCGCCAGCGACCGGCTACTGGTCTGCGTCCGCCAGCGCGCAGCTGGCCGATGTCGAGGAACTCGGCGCGGACGAACTGCCTTTCCTGCAAGGCCTGGAAGTGGTGGGATGGGAGGAAGATGCGCTGTGCTATGAAGTGAGCGCCGCCGGCGAACCGGAGGTCACCGGCCTGGTCACGCCTTATGGCCGCTGGATCGTGCCGCTGTCGCGGCGCTATGTCGACCTGGGCGTTTACTATGCGGACGATGGCTGGATCACCTTTGCCACGGCGGACGCCCCCGATGCACACGGCATGCTGGATCTGAACGGCACAGTGGTGCTGCCGCCTGCCCCCGGCGCCCTGTACGTGATCAGCCCCCACCTGCTGCAGCAGATCGACACGGACGGCGCCAGCCGCTTGTTGCGCCTGCCCGATGGCGCGCTGCTGATCGACAGGGTGGGTAACATGTGCGAGCGCGAAGATGGCTTGATCGACATCGAGCGCCAGACAGACAATGACGACGAACGCAATGTCTGCGGCGTGCTCGACAAGACGGGCAAGGTCGTGGTGCCGCTCGTCTACAGCTCCGTGCAGGATTTCGGCACGAAGAAAAAAATCGCCATCGTCAGCCAGCGCATCGATGGCCGCTTCCTGTTTGGCCTGGTCGATAGCCAGGGCGAGCTGCTGGCGCCATGCCAGTACGAAGCCATCGACTGCGCCACCACCTCGTCGCCGCCCAAGCTGCGCAAGAACCTGATCTTTGCCATCGATGCGCAGGGACTGGCCTGCATGCTGACCCTGGATGGCAAGCAGGCGTTTACGCCACTGTATCCACCCGCCCACCATCTGCGCGGCGTGGCCGTGCAAAGCGATTTTTTATATGTGGTCAAGGATGGCATGGCCTGGAGCATGGATTTCACGGGCCAGCTGCTGGAACAGTTCGACACCGTGGACAACTTCAAGGCGGCCATCACGGCCCAGTTGAGCGAGGCCATGGGCCTGAGCAAGAAAAAGCCCGTCAGGCGCCGCAGCTTTACGCCGGCGCAAATCCTGGCAAAGGCCGAGCGCGAGCAGTTGCACACCATGGCCGCCCTGCTCTTGCAAGGCGATGCGGAACTGGCCGCGCGCTGCGTGGACGTGACGCTGGAAGAACTGGCGGAAGACGACCCGGAAGAAGAATACGAAGGCGACACGCCCGAGGCGGCGTGTTTCTTCCTGCTCTGGTCCACCGCCGCCCATGTGCAGGGCCACGGCACCACCCTGGACTGGAAATCGGTCGATGAAGTGCCGCGCATCGCCCAGCATATCGGCCTGCCCGCGCTGCGGGACTTCCGCTGGACGGAGCGGGAAGATGGCGACGCGATGGCCGAGGGCCTGGCCGCCATCGCCGCCCACCTGGCGCCGCATCAGCTGCGCCTGGTGAACATGCACGGCGGCGAAGACACGTATTACCTGGGCGTGGTGCGCGCGTCCGATGCGGCGGCGTTCAACAAGTTGGCGCTGCAGGCGGCCTTGCGGCCCGTAGTGTACTAAGAGTAAGGGCCGCTCAGTTGCATTTGACGGCCCCGAAATGCTGCGCCAGGGTCAGGCCCAGTCCCTGCTCGACGGCGTTTTCCACCTGCGCCGCCAGGGCGGCCGCCTCGACGGCGGCCTTGATGTCGCGTTCATTGGTGGAGCCGGCCGGATAACCGGAATTGACGCGCATGCCGCCGAAGACGAATAAACGGTAGACATCGGCCAGGCTGATGCGGTTGACATTGCCCAGCAAGACCCAGTGGTCGGAACTGTCGGCCACGCGCTTGCCCCACTGCACGCGCACGGCGCCCTCCACATTGACCCGTCCCACCCAGCCCTGCTGCACCATTTTGTCGAGCAGGGTTTCCATCTCTTCGAAGCCCAGGCGCGTGCTGCGGCGAATTTCAGCCGCGCCCACCAGGGCCGAGTCGGCGCAGTGGCAGGCCTGGTGCAGCACTTTCAAGATGGCGACGGCATCGACGAATTCGCTGCCCGGCGCCGCCTCGTACCACCAGCGCTCGTATTTCACGACGGGCAAGGCGGCCACCAGCAAGGCGCCCACCAGGGTGATCATCCAGCTCAGGTAAATCCACACGAGAAACAGCGGCAAGGCGGCCAGCGCGCCATAGATGCGCGAATAGGTGGGGAACTCCTGGATGAATTCACCGAAACCGCGCTTGGCTACCTCGAACGCCAGCGCTGCCAGCAAGCCGCCCCAGGCCGCGTCGCGCCAGTCCACGTCGCGGTTCGGCACGGCGATGTACAGCAAGGTAAACGCCAGCATGGTCAGGCCGATCGACACTAGCGTATAAAACACGGCGCCGAGGAAAGGCACGGCACCCACCACGCCGCTGGTGGCCATGAAGAGGCGCGACGTCACCGTCAGCGACACGCCCACCAGCAGCGGCCCCAGGGTGACGATGGCCCAGTAGACGAGCAGGCGCTTGGTCCAGCGGCGTTCCTGGCGCACGCGCCAGATGCGGTTGAAGACGCGTTCGATCAAGCCCATCATGCCTACCGAGGTGACGATCAGGGCACCGGCGCCGATGGCCGACAGGCGCGTGGCTTTCGAGGCAAATGTCGTCAGGTAGTCGAGGATGGTGTTCGAAATCCCCTTGGGCATCACGCTTTGCACGAAATAATCTTCCAGCGCGTGGCGGAAGGTATTAAACAGGGGGAAAGTGGTGAAGATGGCCAGGGCCAAGGTGAGCAGCGGCACCAGCGCAAACACGGTGGCGAAGGTCAGGCTGCCGGCCACTTGCGGCAGGCTTTCCTCGCGCACGCGGCGGCGCGCGAACTGCAGCAGGTCGCGCGTTTCGGACCACGTCAGGCCGCGCACAATGTCGGCACCGATGTGCAAGGTGCGCCACAGGTATTGAAAGATGGGGAGTATATATTTTGAAAGCATGTGCAAAATCAGAACGGCGCCATGACAGCAGTCGTATCAGGCTGTAAAGCGCCCTATAATACCAATTATGAAGCCAACCAATCTGATTATTCTCGTATTGTTTTATTCACGCCATGGCGCCACGCGCCAGCTGGCCGAGCTGATAGCCCAGGGAGTGGAAAGCGTGCCTGGCTGCGACGCGCGCCTGCGCACCGTGCCCGCCGTCTCCACGGTGACGGAAGCGACGGCGCCGGAAGTCCCGCCCGATGGCGCTCCTTATGTGGAACTGGAAGACTTACAGGAATGCGCGGGCCTGGCCCTGGGGTCGCCCACGCGCTTCGGCAACATGGCCGCCGCCATGAAGTACTTCTGGGATGGCACGGCCAGCGACTGGCTGGCCGGCAGCCTGTCCGGCAAGCCCGCCTGCGTGTTCACGTCCACGGGCAGCCTGCACGGCGGCCAGGAATCGACCCTGCTGTCGATGATGATCCCCCTCTTCCACCACGGCATGCTGGTCATGGGCTTGCCCTACACGCATCCCGAACTGATGACGACGTCCACGGGCGGCTCGCCGTATGGCGCCACGCACTGGTCAGGCATCGACGGCGACAAGGCGCTCAGCGACGATGAAAAACGCCTGGCCATCGCCCTGGGCCGGCGCCTGGCGGAAAACGCCGCGAAACTGGCAGGCGCATGATGCACGGCACACTGCACAAGTATTTTCACTGGGGCGCCATCGCCAGTCTCGTCACCCTGATCTTCTGGTGCCTGCTGTGGGAAACCGTCGTCGCGCCGCTGCAGCCGGGCGGCTCCTGGGTCGTGCTGAAGGCAGCGCCCCTGTTCATTCCCCTGTACGGCGTCATCAAGCGCGACGTCTACACCCTGCAATGGTCGTCGATGGTAATCCTGCTGTATTTTACAGAGGGCGTGGTGCGCGGCTACAGCGACACGAACGCCACCTCGGCCCTGATGGCCTGGGGCGAGGCGGCCATCGTCTGCATCTATTTTTTCTGCGCCGTGCTGTATCTGCGTCCTTACAAAAAGGCCGCCAAGCGCATGGCCAAAGAGCTGCTGGAAAAAGTGAATAAAGTGAGCATCAAGAAATGAGCGACAAGCAAATGACTGACCAAGCCGACTTCCTCGCCGCCTGCCGCGACCTGCTGGGCGACACCTATGTACTCACCCTGGACGCCGACATGGCGCCCTTCCTCACCGACTGGCGCGACAGGTTTACCGGCAAGGCCCTGGCCGTGCTGCGCCCCGCCACGGTGGAGCAAGTAGCAGGCGTGCTGCGCGCCTGCGCGCTATGGCAGATTCCCGTCGTGCCGCAAGGCGGCAATACGGGCCTGGTGCTGGGCAGCATCCCGGACGCTGCCGGCACGGCCATCGTGCTGTCGCTGGCGCGCCTGAACAGCATCCGCGCGCTCGACCCCGTCAACCGCACCATCACGGTGGACGCGGGCTGCATCCTGCAAACCATCCAGGAAGCGGCCAGCGCCGCCGGCTGTCTGTTCCCCCTGTCGCTGGCGGCCGAGGGCAGTTGCACCATCGGCGGCAACCTGGCGACGAATGCGGGTGGCACGGCCGTGCTGCGCTACGGCAATACGCGCGAGCTGTGCCTGGGCCTGGAAGTGGTCACGCCGCAAGGCGAAATCTGGAGCGGCTTGCGCGGTTTGCGCAAGGACAATACCGGCTACGACTTGCGCGACCTGTACATCGGCGCCGAAGGCACCCTGGGCGTGATCACGGGCGCGGTCATGAAGCTGTATCCGCAGCCGAAAGCCTGCCTCACGGCGCTGGCCGCCATGCCCTCAGCCGCCCACGCCCTGCGCTTATTAAGCCTGATGCAGGACCATTGCGGTGCCAGCCTGACGGGTTTTGAATTGATGTCGCGCTATTGTTTGCAACTGGTGGCGCAGCAGTTCCCCCAGCTGCCGCGCCCATTTACCTCCCCGCATGGCCAGTACGTGTTGCTGGAGCTGTCCAGCAGCCAGTCCGAGGCGCATGCCGTGGAATTGCTGGAAGCGAGCATCGGCGCGGCCCTGGAAGACGAGCTGATCCAGGACGCCGTCGTTGCCAGTTCCGTGGCCCAGTCCGAAGGCCTGTGGCAGCTGCGCGAGCACATTCCGCTGGCGCAGGCGCAGGCGGGCAAGAACATCAAACACGATATCTCGCTGCCGATTTCCCGCATCGCCGATTTCATCGCCGTCACGGACGCGGCCCTGGAAACGGCCTTCCCCGGCTGCCAGTTGGTGTGCTTCGGCCACCTGGGCGACGGCAACCTGCATTACAACGTGGCGCCGCCGCCCGGCATGACGGACACGATTTTTCTGTCC
The DNA here is from genome assembly GCF_051380715.1 of Janthinobacterium kochi. Lineage (NCBI taxonomy): Bacteria > Pseudomonadati > Pseudomonadota > Betaproteobacteria > Burkholderiales > Oxalobacteraceae > Janthinobacterium > Janthinobacterium kochi. The sequence continues at coordinate 836,587 of NZ_JBNYXO010000001.1, read as the reverse complement.
AACCAGGATGCCATCAACCGCATCGTGCACGACCAGGTCCACGGCTTTGGCGGCTCGATATCGGCCGAACACGGCATCGGCACGCTGAAAAAGGACGACCTGGCCCGCTACAAGTCGCCGCTGGAACTGCAGCTGATGCGCGCCATCAAGCAAGCGCTGGACCCGCAGAACATCATGAATCCGGGGAAAATCCTGTGAAATCGCCATCCCTCCTGCTCTGCGCCATGGCCTTGCTGGCCGGCCCCGCCAATGCGCAGGACATCTACAAATGCGTGCAGGATGGCCAGACCAGCTACAGTGCCACTCCCTGCGCGGGTGGCCAACTGCAGATCCTCGAAATCCCCTCGCCTCCGCCTGCCGTCGACAAGGGCGCTGCCACGCGCCAGGAACGTGTGGCCAGCCAGCTGGAGGCGGCACGCAAGAAGCAGGAAAATCTGGCAGACCAGGCGCGCGAACGGGCCGCCAGGCAGAAGGAAACGCATGACAAGCATTGCGCCCAGCTGCGCCTGGAGCAAAAATGGGCGGCGCAGGACGCCGTCGGCGCCGGCGACAAGAACCGCGACGCGGCACAACTGAAAGCGCGGCGCGCTGGCGAACGCCTGGCCGTCGAATGTCTGCATTGAGTGCGCCGCTGGCCAGCCCGGCGACGACGCGCCTGCTGTCGCGCTGGCTGCTGCTGGGCGAATGGCGCGCGCACCCCGTGCGCGCCTTCGTCGCCATCCTGGCCATCGCCATCGGCGTGTCCTTGGGCTTTGCCATCCACCTGATCAACGCGGCCGCCTTCAATGAATTTTCCACGGCCGTCAAAAGCCTGTCCGGCCAGGCCGACGTGCAGGTGGCCGGACGCGAAGCGCTGTTCGACGAAGCCATCTACCCGTGGCTGGCGCAGCGCGACGGCGTGGCCATGGCCTCGCCCGTGCTGGAGCTGCAGGCCGCGGTGGCCGGCAAGACTGACGGCGGCCCGCTGCACATCCTGGCGCTCGACGTCTTCCGCGCCGGCTTCATCTCGCCCGACCTGATCGGCGCGCCCGCCGATGGCCAGCCGTTCGACACGCTGGCCGACGACGCCCTCTTCCTGTCGCCTGCGGCCTTGCGCTGGCTGAATGTGGCGCAAGGCGACAAGATTGCCCTGCAATCGGGCACGGGTACGGTGCCCTTGCGCGTGGCCGGTTCACTGCAGCGCGCGCGCGCCGGCCAGCGCATCGCCGTGATGGATATCGGCGCGGCGCAGTGGCGCTTCAACAAACTGGGCAAGCTGTCGCGCATCGATCTGAAACTGCGCCAGGGCGTCAACCGCGACGCCTTCCAGGCGGATCTCGCGCGCGCACTGGAAGCCCAATACCCGGGGCGTTTCCAGGTGGGTCAGCCGAATGACGAAAACCAGAATAGCCGCAACAATAACCTCAGCCGCGCCTACCGGGTCAACCTGACGGTACTCGCCCTGGTGGCCCTGTTTACGGGCGCCTTTTTGGTATTTTCCACGCAGGCCCTGTCCGTCATCCGCCGCCGCGGCCAGTTCGCGCTGCTGCGCGTGCTGGGCATGGAGCGGGGACAATTGCTGCGCCAGGTGCTGCTGGAAGGCGCCAGCCTGGGCGTGCTCGGCGCCGCGCTCGGCATCGCCGGCGGTTATGCCATGGCCGCTGTCGCCCTGCGCTTCTTCGGCGGCGACCTGGGCGCCGGCTATTTCGCGGGCGTGCAGCCGCAAGTGCAATTCACGCCCGTCGCCGCCTTCGTCTACTTTGCGCTGGGCCTGGGCGTGGCCTTGCTGGGCTGTGCGGCGCCAGCGCTGGAAGCGGCGCGCGCGGCCCCCGCCATCGCCCTGAAATCGGGCAGCGAAGAAGTCGTGACGACGCGCCTGGCGAAAACCTGGCCCGCGCTGGCTTGTCTGCTGCTGGCCGGCGCCTTGACCTTGCTGCCGCCCGTCTTCGAGCTGCCCCTGTTCGGTTATCTGTCCATCGCCCTGCTGCTGATCGGCGCCATCGCCCTGATGCCGCAGCTGGCGTCCGTGGTCTTCCGTTTCCTGCAGCACGCCTGGCTGCGCACGCGGACCAGCGCGCACGCGCCCGTGCGCAGCCTGACCCTGGCCCGCCTGGCGAATGCCTCGGGCCAGGCCGGCATCGCGCTCGGCGGCGTGTTGTCGAGCTTTAGCCTGATGGTGGCGATGGCCATCATGGTGTCGAGTTTCCGCGTCTCCGTCGATGACTGGCTGCTGCAGATCTTGCCGGCCGACGTGTATGCGCGCACGGCCGCCAGCGGCGGGACGGCGGGCCTGAATCCACGCGAACAGGCGAGCATCACCGCCCTGCCCGGCGTGGCCAGGGCGGATTTCCAGCGCCTGCGCTCGCTGTCGCTGGCACCCGACCGACCGAATGTAGTGCTGCTGGCGCGCCCCGTCAACCTGGCCGATCCGGAAAAAAGCATGGTGCTGGTGGGTGACACCCTGCCCGTGCCAGATGGCGCGAAACCCGTGTGGCTGTCCGAGGCGGCGGCCGACCTGTACAGCGTCAAACCTGGCCAGCAGATCGCCCTGCCGCTGGCCGGCGCTCTGCACAAGTTCTTTGTCGCCGGCATCTGGCGCGACTATGCGCGCTCTTCCGGCGCCATCCAGATGCCGCTGGACGACTACCGCGCGCTGACCGGCGACCATGACGTGAGCGATGCGGCCCTGTGGCTGGACAAGGACGCCACGGGCGAGCAGCTGCAGCAGCGCCTGAAGGCCCTGCCGTTTGGCGCCAGCCTGGAAGTGTCGAATCCCTCGGCCATCCGTGCCCTGAGCCTGCAAATCTTCGACCGCAGCTTCGCCGTCACGTATTTACTGGAAGCGATTGCCATCGTCATCGGCCTGTTCGGCGTGGCCGCCACATTTTCCGCGCAGACCCTGGCGCGCGCGCGCGAATTCGGCATGCTGCGCCACGTGGGCGTGACGCGCGGGCAGATTTTGTCCATCCTCGCGCTGGAAGGCGGCGCGCTGACGGCGCTGGGCATCGCCACCGGTTTTGTTCTGGGCCTCTTGATCAGCTTTGTGCTGGTCTTCATCGTCAACCCGCAATCGTTCCACTGGACCATGCAACTGCACCTGCCGTGGCCCTTGATCGCCAGCGTGGCCGCCGCCCTGCTGACGGCAGCCGCGCTGACTGCCCTCATCGCGGGCCGCCAGGCGCTGTCCGCTGGCCCCATCCGCGCCGTCAGGGAGGACTGGTAATGCGCCGTGTGACTTGTTTATTGTTGTTCTGCAGCGCCGCCGCCATCGCCGCGCCGCCCGCCTTTGCCCCCGTCACGCCGCTGCCTGCCGGGCAAAGCCTGCGCCTGCCCCACGACTTCGGCGCCCATCCCGCATACAAGACGGAATGGTGGTATGCCACCGGATGGGTCAAAACCAGCGCTGGCGAGCAGCTGGGCTACCAGGTAACCTTCTTTCGCAGCGCCACGGCGGCCGATGCCGACAACCCCAGTGCCTTCGCGCCGAAGCAGCTGATCATCGGCCATGCGGCCCTGTCCGACCCGAAGGTCGGCAAGCTGCTGCATGACGAGAAAAGCGCGCGCGAGGGTTTCGGCCTGGCCTACGCCAAGGTGGGCAACACGGATGTGAAACTCGACGACTGGCGCATGCAGCGGCAAGCGGACGGCAGCTACCAGGTCAGCCTGGCTGCGCGAGACTTTACACTGCAGCTGACCCTGTCCCCCACGCAGCCCGTGCTGCTGCAGGGTGACGGCGGCTACTCGCGCAAGGGCGCGCGGCCCGCGCAAAGCAGTTACTATTACAGCGAGCCGCAGCTTGCTACCCGTGGCACGATCACGCGCGCGGGCGGCAAGGCGGAAGCGGTGACGGGCACCACCTGGCTCGATCACGAGTGGTCCAGCCAGGTGCTCGATGCGGATGCCAGCGGCTGGAACTGGATAGGCGCCAACCTCGCTGACGGCGGCGCCCTGATGGCCTTCCAGATCCGCAGCAAGACAGGTGCTAAACTATGGGCGCACGCGACATGGCGCGATGCTTCCGGCAAGATAACGCAGTTCGCTCCCGGCGAGGTCGATTTCACGCCCACGCAGCTGTGGCGTTCGCCCCGTACGCAGGCCCAATACCCGGTCGCCACCGAGATCCGCACTGGCCCCACGCGCTGGCAGATCAAGCCGCTGCAAGCGGACCAGGAACTCGATTCGCGCCGCTCGACGGGCGCCGTGTACTGGGAAGGCGCAGTGACGGTGGAGCGCGATGGCCAGCCGGTGGGCCGCGCCTACCTGGAAATGACGGGCTATGTCCAGCCGATGAAGTTGTAAGTACTACCGAATATGTAAATCAAAGCGAAAAACAATGACAACCAGCACAGAAACAGGCAGCACCAGTACCACCGCAACCGCACCGTCCCCGGACACCGGCACCAGCCGCGAACTGAAAAAAGGCAGCCTGGCCGCCTTCAAGGGATTGATGCCCTTTTTGACGCCATACCGCAAGCAGTTCTTCCTGGCCGGTATCGCACTGGTGGTGGCAGCCGCCTCCACCCTGGCCATTCCTGCCGCCTTCAAGCAGATGATCGACCTGGGTTTCGGCGGCGCGGCCGGCTCGAGCAGCATCCAGCACGTCGACCTGGTGTTCCTCGCCCTGTTCGGCGTGGCGTCCATCCTGGCGCTGGCCACGGCGGCGCGCTTCTATACGGTGTCGTGGCTGGGCGAGCGCGTCACGGCCGACATCCGCAGCGCCGTGTACCGCCACGTCGTCACGCAAAGCCCCGCATTCTTTGAAACCACGCAGACGGGTGAAGTCCTGTCGCGCATCACCACCGACACGACACTGATACAGGCCGTGGTCGGCACCAGCATCTCCATGGCGCTGCGCAATGTGCTGCTGTTCCTGGGCGGCCTGGTGATGCTGTTCGTCACCAGCGCAAAACTGGCCGGCATCATCATCGGCCTCTTGATTCTCGTCGTCGTGCCCATCATCGTGTTTGGCCGCAAGGTACGCAAGCTGTCGCGCGATTCGCAGGACCGCATCGCCGACGCTTCTGCCATGGCCGGCGAAATCCTCAACGCCATGCCCACCGTACAGGCGTTTACGCACGAGAAAATCGAATCGAAACGCTTTGGCGACTCCGTCGAAGGCGCTTTCATGACGGCCATGCGCCGCATCCGCGCCCGCGCCCTCTTGACCATGATCGCCATCTTGCTGGTCTTCGGCACCATCGTGTTTGTGCTGTGGCTGGGCGCGCGCGCCGTGCTGGAAGGATCGATGACGGGCGGAGATTTAGGCCAGTTCATCCTGTACGCCTCCATCGTGGCCGGCGCCATCGGTGCTTTGTCTGAAGTCATGGGCGAAGCGCAGCGCGCCGCCGGCGCCACCGAGCGCCTGCTGGAATTGATGGCCGTCAAATCGGAAATCGAGTCGCCTGTCACGCCCTTGCCGCTGCCGGCGCGCGCGGCAAACGGCGCTTCGCTGTCGCTGGACGATGTCATGTTCTCGTATCCGTCGCGCCCGGACACCCACGCGCTGGACCACGTCAGCCTCGATATCCGTGCCGGCGAAACGGTGGCCGTCGTCGGCCCTTCCGGCGCCGGCAAGACCACGCTGTTCCAGCTATTCCTGCGCTTTTATGACCCGCAAAGCGGCAGCATCCGCCTCGATGGCGTGGACATCAAGCAGCTAGACCTGCACACCCTGCGCGATGCCATCGGCATCGTGCCGCAGGATACCGTGATCTTCTCGGCCGACGCCATGGAAAACATCCGCTACGGCCGCGCCGGCGCCAGCGACGAGGAAGTCATCGCTGCCGCGAAAATGGCGGCCGCCCACGAATTCATCGAACGCCTGCCGAACGGTTACAAATCGTTCCTCGGCGAACGCGGCGTGCGCCTGTCCGGCGGCCAGCGCCAGCGCATCGCCATCGCCCGCGCCCTGCTGAAAAACCCGCCCCTGCTGCTGCTCGACGAAGCGACCAGCGCGCTGGACGCGGAATCGGAACGCCTGGTGCAAAAGGCGCTGGAAGCGGCCATGGTGGGCCGCACCACGGTCATCATCGCGCACCGCCTGGCCACCGTCCAGCGGGCCGACCGCATCATCGTCATGGAAGACGGCAAGATCGTCGAGACGGGCACACATGCGTCGTTGGTTGCGCTCGGGGGCATCTATGCGAACCTTGCCGCACTGCAATTCCATCACGTACAGCTCAATCCAGCAGAATAATCATGAACGCACTTTTTCACGCCAACCTTGGCATCACCGATTTCTGGACCTTTTTACTGGGGACCATCTTCATCGTCATCCTGCCCGGTCCCAATTCCATGTACGTGCTGTCGGTGGCCGCCCAGCGCGGCGTGCGGCCCGCCTACCAGGGCGCCTTCGGCATTTTCGCGGGCGACCTGATATTGATGGTGTTGTCGGCCTGCGGCGTGGCCTCCCTGCTGAAAGCCAGCCCGGCCCTGTTCTACGTGGTGAAATATATCGGTGCGGCTTACCTGGGCTGGATCGGCCTGCAAATGCTGATCGGTTGCTGGCGCAAGCTGCGCGCGCCCGCGCCGGCCGACGGTGAGGCGGCAGCCGCACCGGCGCCCGTCAAGGAAAGCGATCCATTCCGCAAGGCCTTGATCATCAGCCTGATGAATCCGAAAGCCATTTTGTTCTTCATTTCCTTCTTCATCCAGTTCGTCGACCCGGCCTTTTCAAAGCCCGTGCTGTCCTTCATCGGCCTGGGCCTGATCTGCCAGGTGATCAGTTTTAGCTATCTGACGGCCATCATCTTTGTCGGCGCGCGCCTGGCCGAGACATTCCGCCGCCGTCGCCGCCTGTCGGCCGGCATGGGCGGCGGCGTGGGCGCCATGTTCATCGGCTTTGGCGCGAAACTGGCCACAGCTACCCTGTAAGGAACTACTGTGAACGAGCTTGAGTTGCGCCAGCGCTGCCATACCGTCCTGCCGGGCCACCGCCAGCCCACGCCGGCGGCCACTTTCGCCGCCATGGCCGCCTGGTGCGACGTCAACGACATTGCGCACGATACCTATGGCGAAGGCGCGCTGATCGAGCAATTCGAAAACAAGATCGCCAGCCTGCTCGGCTTCGAGGCTGCCGTGTTCTGCATCACGGGCACCATGACGCAGGTGACGGCCCTGCGCCTGGCGTGCCAGGACCGGGGTTCTTCGCTGGTGGCGCTGCATCCCACGTCGCACATCCTGCGCCACGAGCGGGGCAACCATGCATTGCTGGAGCACTTCAAGGGCTTGATGATCGGCGACCCGCACCGTCCGTGGACGGTGGACGACTTGCGCGCCGTGCCCGATGCGCTGGGCGCGGTGCAGGTCGAACTGCCGATGCGCGAAATCGGCGGCCAGTGCCCGTCCTGGGATGAGTTGAGCCAGATCAAGCGGCACTGCCGCGAGCACAACATCCACCTGCACATGGATGGCGCGCGCCTGTGGGAAGCGCAAGCCGGTTTTGGCCAGCCCCTGCCCGCCATCTGCGACGGCTTTGATTCCGTGTATGTCTCGCTGTACAAGGGCATCGGCGGCCTCGGTGGCGCCATGCTGGCCGGCAGCAGCAGCTTTATCGAACGGGCGCGCGCGTGGTTCCACCGCCAGGGCGGCAACATCGTGCACCGCACACCCTACGTAGTGGCCGCCGCCATGCAGTTCGACGCGCGCCTTGCCGCCATGCCCCGCTATTTCGCACGCACGCAGTGGCTGTACGCGCTGCTGCGCGACTTTCCGAGCATCGCCGTCAATCCCGCCAGCCCGCAAGCGAACATGCTGCATCTGCACCTGCCCGTCTCGCGCGAGCGGGCCATCGCCATCCGCAACCAGGTGGCGCAAGACCACGGCATCTGGCTGTTTGCCCGCGCCAGCCACGCCGCCCTGCCAGGGCACAGCGTGGTGGAGTGGTATGTGGGGGATCAGTTGCTGGAACTGCCGGACGATAGCGTGCGGCTGGCCTTGACCTTATTGGATCAGGCGATGCGCGCCAGGGAATGATCATGGTAGGTCGGGTTAGCGCGCAGCGCGTAACCCGACAACTTCCGAAAACCCATCAAAAGCCGGGGTCAGACCCGAAGGGTCTGACCCCATGCACCCCAAAAAAAAAGCGCCCGAAGGCGCTTTTTTCCTTTCATGGCGGCCGGGTTGGCCGCCACTACCTGCTTAGAACTTGTAGTTATAAGCGAGACCGATCAACTGCATGCGGGTCTTGAACAGGCCCTTGGTGGTTTCACCGTTGCCGGTGCAGCCAGGGGTCACCGGCGAGCAGTTATTCTTGTAGTTGACGTCAGCATCCTTGAAGTCGATATAGCTGTAAGCCAGGTCCAGCGAGGAATTGGCGTTCAGCTTCCAGTTCGCGCCGATCGAGTACTGCATGCGGTCGCTGTCCGGCAAGGCTGGATGACGCAGCTCGGCGCTGCGCACTGGGGCTTGGTCGTGCGCTATACCGGCGCGCAGCAACAGGCTCTCGCTATACTTGTAGTTGGTGCCCAGCGAGACGCGGTAAGTGTCTTTCCAGTTCTGACGAATGCGCTCGGCGCCTTCGGCTGTCGGCGGAAACTGGATATCCAGGTTCTCCAGGCGCGAGGTGCGGGTCCAGGTGACGTCGCCCATCAAGGCCCAACGATCATCCATCTGGTGGAAGGCGTTGACCGACAGGGTTTCCGGCGTGCGCAATTCGACCAGCGCCTTGGAGTTGACCTTGCCCGATGCGGCGCTGATGAAGCCATTCACGGCCGCATTATTCGACACTTGCGAGAAGTCCCAGATCGTGTCGCCTTTCAGCTTGTGCGAAATCGACGAACGGTAAGAAATGCCGAAACGCGTGCCTTCATTGAGCTGGTACAGATAGCCGAGGTTGAAGCCGAAGCCCCAATCGTTTCCATCCATCTTTGCATGACCATCGTTGAGCACGCCCATCAGGGTGGTCTTCGCGGCACCAGCGGCGGCGAGCCCCTGCTTCAGGGCGATATTATTCAGAAATACAGCCGATGCTTTAGCTGTCTCAGGATTCTGGTTCAGGGTATACACGGTCCCCGCCACATCCACTCCCTGACCCAGTTCCGCCTTCATGTATTCCGCCGTGATGCCGAAACCAAACGAGTGGTGCTGGTCCAGCTTGAAAGATACGGAAGGATTCAGGGCGATGGCTTCGAGCTTGATGTTGGTGATCGCATAGCGGCCATACCAGTCATTGCCATAGTCGAGCTTGGCGCCATACGGCACGAACAGACCGGCGCCGACGGTCCATTGATCATTGATCTTTTTGCTTGCATACAGGGCCGGCGCAACCACGGCATCCGGGGCGTAATCTTTCGCCCCAGTAAAAGGCTGGCGATTTCCCTTGGAGAACGCCTTCGAACCCGTATCCTGGTAGGTCGAATGCGGCACGACGATGGTGCCGCCGCCGACGAACTGCGTGCCTTCCAGGCGCGACAGGCCGGCCGGGTTGTAGAAAATGGTCGACGCGTCGGCCGCTTCGGCGCCGCTGGCATCAGCCGTGCCTTGGGCGGAAACACTTTGCGAGCCAAAACGGTAGCCGGAAGCCTGGGCGGTGGAAGCGAAGCCGGCGCATGCGACGGCGATCAGGAGGGGCAGATATTTATATTTCAAGTTAGTCTCTCTTTATTATATGAAGTGTCTTCGTCACATTGTCTCGGGTAGCTCAAGCTGACCCGTCTTGCACTGTTCTTGCCGCCGTGAACTCCCTCACTGACGGCATGAGCGAAGCATATAATATTTTTAAAAAAAAAGCGAACGTTCGCTCTTTTTATGAAACAGCGTTGTTTTCCTCGCCAATCACGGGGCTGTACGGGGGCAGCACGGGCGCTGGGAGCGGTATCAGAAAGCGCTGCTGCATCAGCGCCAGCATCTGTTCGGCCGGCACGGGGCGCGAAATGAAATAGCCTTGCACTTCGTTGCATTGCAGCGCGCGCAGGATGTCGAGCTGCTCGCGCGTCTCCACCCCTTCGGCCACCACGCTCATGCCCAGCGCATGCGCCATCGACAGGATGGCGCGCACGAAGACCTCGCCCTGCTCCGAACGGCCCAGCTCCATGGTGAAGGCGCGGTCGATCTTCAAGCCATCCATGGCGAACTTCTGCAGCTGCGACAGCGAAGAATAGCCGGTGCCGAAATCGTCGACCAGCAGGCGCACGCCCAGCGCGCGGATGGCCGACAACTGCTCCACGGCGCAGTTCTGTTCATCCATCATGGCCGATTCGGTGATTTCCACCTCGATCAGCCGCGCATCGATGCGGTGGCGCGCCAGCGCGGACGCCAGTACCTGGTGCACATCGCCACGGCCGAATTGGCGCGCCGAGACGTTGATGGAGACGGGCACCAGCTCCAGCCCGCTGGCCTGCCAGCGCGCCATCTGCAGGCATACCTTTTCGATGACGACTTCGCCCAGCTGCGAAATCAGGCCGCTGCTCTCGGCCACGGGAATGAATTCCAGCGGCGGCACCATGCCGTGCTGCGGATGCTGCCAGCGCACCAGCGCCTCCATGCTGCACAGCTGGCCGCTCATGGCGTCGACCCGCGGCTGGTAGACGACGAGGAACTGGTCCTGCTCCAGCGCCGTCACCAGGCTTTGCTCCAGTTCGCGGCGGTTGCGGATGGTTTCAAACAATTCGGGCTGGAAGAAGCGGTGATGGCCCTTGCCCGCCACTTTCACGGCGTACATGGCGATATCGGCATTCTTCAGCAGCACTTCCGTTTCGGCGCCATCGCGCGGATACAGACTGATGCCGATCGAAGCACCCATCTTGTGGCGTTCGCTGCCCAGGTAAAACGGTTCGTCGAAGGCGATGGCGATGCGCTGCGCCACCTGTTCTGCACGGCTGTCGTCTTCCACCGGGTCGAGCACGACGACGAATTCATCGCCGCCCAGGCGCACCACGTGATCGCCCGGCCGCAGCACACCCTTCAGGCGCAAGGAGGCGGCGCGCAGCACCTTGTCGCCCTCGGCGTGGCCCTGCGTGTCGTTGATATCCTTAAAACCATCGAGGTCGATGAACAGCAGCGCCAGCATCTGCCGCGCAATGGCGGCGCGCCCCAGGGCGCCGGGCAGGAATTGCTGCAGCCAGTAGCGGTTGGGCAATCCCGTCAAGCCATCTTCATTGGCCATGCGGCGCAAGTCGCGCTCATGCTCCTTGGCCGTGCTGATATCTTGCAGCGTGACGGCCAGGCGGTCGCCGCTGCGCACCAGGCGCCGGCGTATCCAGCGCAACTTGAACGGATTGCCTTCCGGCAGCTCGATCTCTTCCTCGGAAAAACCGGAGACCATGGCGGCCCGATAGTTATGGATCAGGTCGCGGAAATACGCCTCGTGGGCACGCGACTGCAGGCGCATGCCCAGCAGCTGCTCGCGGCGCACGCCGAAGTAGCCGGCGCCCGGCTCGTTGCAGTCGACGATCTCGAAATCGAGGATGCTGCCATCCGCGCCGCGCAGGGCGGCAATGATGTAAAAGCCGTCGCTCGTGCCTTCGGTAGCCATGCGGTAAGCGTTGCGCACGCCTTCGGACTGGTGGTGGCGCCACGCCAGGCGCAGCGACAGCACGGTGGCGACGGCGGCAAAGGCCAGCAGCAGCACGGTGACGGCCAGCGCGATACCGATATAAATGGTGCGCGTTTCCTCGTAAGGGTGCAGCATTTCGCCGTCCGACAGGCCGACGACGGCCGTAAACGGATACGCTTTCAGCGCCTGCCAGCCGACATAGCGGCTTTGCTTGTCGGAAAAAGCGATCCTGCCGCCCGAATGCATGGCGCCGCTGTCCGTTTCCAGGAAGCTGGTATCGAGAAACGGCGTGCCCTCGCCACTCGGGGTCGGCAGCACGCGCGAACCGAGGCGCGTGCTGAACAGCTCACCCTCTTCGCCCACCATGGCGGATATGCCGAACTTGCCGAAACTGACGCTGTTGTAGAATTCGGAAAAATAGCTGGAATGGATGGAAATCAGCAGCACGCCGTCAAAATTGCCATCCTCGTCTTCCAGCCGGCGCGTGAAATGCACCAGACTTTCGTCGGCGCCCGGGGTTGCCGGGGCAGCCTCTATGGCCCTCCCCAGCGCGATGCGCAGCGCGCTGGAATTGCTGCGCCAGTGGCGCAGCAGGAAATCGCTGCGCTCGTCGACCCGCAGGCGCTGCAGCGGCGCCGTGGCCGTCACGGGGTGGCCCTTGCGGTCGAGGATAGCGACGATGGCAAATTGCGGCAAGGCATACATGCCCTGCGTCTTCAATTGATCGAGGCGCAGCTGGCCGTGCGAATTCTCCCACTCATACTTGAGCTGCAAGGTCAGCTGGTCCATCTGCTCCAGGGTGCGCAGCAGGTACTGGCCATACGCTTTCGACAGCGAAGCCACGCTGTCGAGTGCCTGCTGCTGCGCCACCTTCTTTTCCGCCTCCAGCTGCAGCAAGGTGGCCGTCCACAGTACCGCGCACAAGACCAGCCCCAACAAGGGCCAGGCCAGGATCAGGCGCAGATTGGCCTTGAGAAAATCGGCCCTGCTCATCTCCACCATGGCGGCGTTATTATTATTTACAAATTGTCGCAAGAACATGGTGCAGCATCTGCCGTTTCTATGTATTTCTTTAAGGACACACAAATTACCACAGAGTCATGTTTGCAGGTGAAACGGCAGTGCATTTATGTGTGCGGACGGCAGCCCGCCTGTCGCGCCTGCGTTACAATCACCATCCTTACCGTTGGAGAAATACATGCAGCAATATCAAGATTTGATCAAGACCGTGCTCGAAACGGGCCGCTGGCAAGACAACCGCACGGGCATCCGCACCCTGAGCGTGCCGGGTGCCATGATGCGTTTCGACTTGGCCAACGGCAACTTCCCTGCCGTGACAACCAAGAAACTGGCTTTCAAATCCGTGATCGGCGAATTGTGCGCCTTCCTGCGCGCCTCGCGCAACGCAGCCGAGTTCCGCGCGCTGGGCTGCAAGGTATGGGACCAGAACGCCAACGAAAATGCGCAATGGCTGGCCAACCCCTACCGCGAAGGCGAGGATGACCTGGGCCCCGTGTATGGCGTGCAATGGCGGTCATGGCCTGCCTACAAGTTGCTCGATGCCGCCAAGCCGGCGCAAATTGCCGACGCGCAAGCCAACGGTTTTACCTTGATCGCCCCCCTCGTCGAGGATGGCGTGCAAAAAGTGCTGCTGTACAAGGCGGTCGACCAGTTGCGCGAGTGCCTCGATACCATCATGCATAACCCGGGCAGCCGGCGCATCCTGTTCCACGGCTGGAACCCGGCCGTGCTGGACGCCGTCGCCCTGCCCGCCTGCCATTTGCTGTATCAGTTCATCCCGAACGCCAGCACGCGCGAAATTTCCCTGTGTTTATATGTACGCAGCAACGATATCGGCCTGGGCACACCCTTCAACATCGCCGAAGGCGCGGCCTTGCTGCACCTGGTGGCGCGCCTGACGGGCTACACGCCGCGCTGGTTCACGTATTTCATCGGCGACGCGCACATCTATGAAAACCACCTCGACATGGTGGAAGAGCAACTCAAACGCACGCCCTTCCCCGCGCCGCGTTTCGTCATTTCCGAGCGCGTGCCCGACTACGCGAAAACGGGCAAGTACGAGCCGGAATGGCTGGAAAAGATCGAACCGTCGGATTTCTCGCTGGAAGGCTATGAACACCATGCGCCCATCAAGGCGGCGATGGCCGTCTGATGGCGGTCGCACCGCTGGCCGCCCTGCACCGCAAGCTGTTTGACGAAACGGACGGCAGCAAGTTCGCCCGGCTGAAGGAGCGGCTGCTGAAAAAGCATGCCGCGGACGAGCGGCTGGCCGTGCTCGATATCCTGACGGCGTATGCGCGTGATGGGCAACTGCTGCACTGGCGCACCTTTTTGATGAGCGATATCGTGCATCTGGTGGAAGGCAGTCACCACGCGGCCTTTTTCGCCTGGGCACTGGAGCAGCCCACACTGGCGTACTGGGGCGTCGATGGCTTGCTGAAAAGTATAGGCGTGGAGGCGTATGCGCCGCTGGTGGCGCTGGCAGCGTCCAGCGCCACCAGCCTGGAAGTGCGCGCCAAGGCGATCAAGAGCCTGGCCGTGTTCAGCCGCCAGCCGTTTGACCAGGGCTTGCCGTCCGATCCCGGCCACTGGAAGGCAGAGCAGCTGCGACTCAGCGCCGTGCTCGCCTGGCAAGCGGACGGCTACCCTGACGGTGCAGGCTACAAGGCGCCCGCCACGCATGAGACGTTGACCCAGCCGCTGTCGCGCCTGGAAATGGCAGCCACCTTCCTGGAGCGAAAACTGGCGCTGCGACGCCAGCGCGAACAGGACCTGGCGCAACCGTCGAACTGGCTGACGGTCGCCAGCGCCGAGGACATGGCCGAGATCGACGCGCACTGGGTATTGCCGGAGATATACCGCCGCTTCCTGGAATGGTATTCGCCGCTGCGCGTGCATGTCGACGGCAAGCGCTTTCCCCAGGGCCTGCACCTGTACGGCGCGGCGCAGCTGGTGAAGGCCCAGCACGGCTACTCATTCGATGCCGTGCACCATCACACCATCGCGGCCTGGCCGCCGAAGCTGGTGGTCATTGCCGACGCGGGTGGCGACCCGTACTGCGTGCACCTGGAAGAACGAAGCATCGACGGCGACTTGCCCGTGTACCGCGCCGAACATGGCGCGGGCGTATGGCGCTTCGAGCTCCATACGGACGATTTTATCGCTTTCCTGCACGAGATCGCGCTGGCGGCCTAGCCTGCTTCGCCTCCCGGACCGCCGGGGCCTGGGCCGCCTGGCCCGCGTCCGCCCGGCGGACCGAAGCGCGGTTCACGTTCGCCCTCTTTCGCCGCCGACGTGGCGCCGCCCAGGCGGTATGACAGACCCACATAAATCATGCGCCCATCGAAGCGGCGCGTGCTCGTCTCGCGCAAGGAAGCGCTGTTGATGACGGTTTCCATCTTGTTGCTGCTGAACACATCGGTCACATTCATGACCAGGCTCAGCTGCGGCGTCAGCGTGTGGCGCCAACTCATATTCAAGGTGTTGTTCGGCGAGCGGTAGCCCTGCCCCGACAGCATCTTGCCTTGCATTTGCAGGGCCAGCTGCAGCTGGTTAGCCGGATTGATCTGGTAATTGAGGCGCGCGCGGCCGCTCAGGGCATTCGCCGTGCGCGTGCTGCGGTTGCCCAGGTCGTCGGAACTCGTCTGCTGGCTGCGTGCCAGATTACCGCTCGTGTTCAGAGTCAAGGATGGCGTCAGCTTGCCGCTGACACTGAACTCCAGGCCGCTCGAATGGCTGCCTTGACCGTTTTCCCGCGTCGTCAGCAGCACATTGTCGCTGATGAAGTAGCGGTAATCGACGATGGCGTCCGTGTCGCGCCGGTGGTAGGCGCGCAAGCTGCTTTCCAGGCCAAACAGCTTGGTTTCATAGCCGATCTCGAACGAGTCCGTCTGCGTGGGTTTCAGCTTGGGATTGCCGGCCGACACATTGAACTCGTCGCGGTAGACCACGTAAGGGTTCAGGTCGCCCGCATTCGGGCGGCGGATGCGGTGCGCATAGCTGAAGCGCAAATTGCTCTCGTCGCTGACCTTATAGGTGGCGAACAGGCTGGGAATGTAGTTGACGTAATTGTTGCTGGCTTCGCTGCCGCTGGTGATCTGGCGCACGTTCAAGTCCGTGTATTCAGCACGCAAGCCGGCCAGCGCCCCCCAGCGCTCGCTCAGGCGCATCTGGTAAGAGCCGTACAGCGCAATGGTGCGCTCGTCAAGCTCGAAACGGTTGCTGCGCATGGGATTGACAGTTTCCGCCAGGCTGGCCGGATGGATATCCGTATATAAAGTGTCGAAGCTGCTCTGGTTATCGGCCACCTTGTAGCCCAGCTTGGCAACGCCGCCCGCCAGCGGACGCTCATAGTCGCCGCTGAAGTCGACGAGGCGGTTGCCCGTCTCGCTGTGCTGGCGCGCGCGGCTGTCGAAAGCATTCACGGGCACGACCGCGTAGCTGTTGGCGTAATCGCTGTCGCTCTCGTTGGTCGACGATGACACGCGCAGGTCGATCTTCAACGTTTCACCCGGCAACTCGCCCTTGTGGTCATAGCGCGCGCCCCAGCTGGTGTTGCGGCTGTCGCCATTGCGCACGGTGCTGCGCTCATAGTCGCCGATGATGCTGCCCGTGCTGTCGCCATTGAGGTAGCGGTCGAGCGAGCGCTGGTCGTTGCTGCGGCCGTTATACGACACGCTGGCGGCCAGGGTGTCATTCGTATTCAGGTTGTAATTGACGGTGCCGTGCAAGCCCAGCGAGTCATTCAAGCCATTGCTGCTGGCGTGCTGGCTGCTGGGCGCAAAGGCACCCGTGTCGCGCTCCAGGCGCTCGCGGCTGACCTCGCCCACGGAATTGCGGCCGTCGTGGCGCACATTGACGCCTCCCTGGTAGCCCCACGGGCCTTCGTTGTAGGTGCCGGACACGGCGCTGTTGTAGCGCCCCGCAATGCCCGCATTCGCATTCACGGTGGCAAAGCCGCCCGGTTTGCGGTTGCGCCGCATCACCAGGTTCAGGATCGGGCCGCCACCGGCTTCGTTGCCGAACTGGGCACCGGGATTATTGATCACTTCCACCGATTCAATATCGTCGGCCGCCATGGCATTCAAGGTGGCGCCGCGCGAGTCGCCCTGCAGCATGGCCGATGGCTTGCCATCGATCAATATCTGCACATTGCTGCTGCCGCGCAAGGAAACGCTGCCATCGGGGTCGACGGCCACCGACGGCACATTGTTCAAGGCATCGGCCGCCGTGCCGTTGCTGCTGCCCACGTCGGACTTGACGTCGTAGACTTGCCGGTCGATGCGGCCCGTGGGACGTTCGGCCGTCACGCTGACGGAAGGGGTATCGGCGGCCGCCGCCTTGACCGGTGCCGGCTTGACGACGGTGTCGCCGGTCACAGTTTGCGCCTGGACAGCGGTGCCGGCAACCAGCAGGCTACTACCCGCCAGACAGTGGAAAAGGATTTTATGCATTTGGCTAAAAAATAATCGAGACGCTACGGATGAGGCGCTACGCCGCAGCGTGAGGGCACAGTTAAAGCATGCCACGAGTCCCGGGGCCAAAGCAAATACGAGCCATTGTTTTTACTTCAATTTACAAATCTCTTCCCCTTGTGGTCGTACAGCCTCATTCAAAGAGCTTTACGCTACCGCTACGCTACCTCAGCAAGCCATTGCCACGCGCCAATTTCAGCCAACCCGGATATTCCGTCATCAACAAGTCATACAGTTCCGCATCGCTGTGCTCGTCGGGCGAGCTGACGGAAAAGTAATTGGCGTTGTCGACCAGCCGGCCCTGCAATTCGTCGAGTTTTTCCAGGAAGGGAAAGTCTGAATCGGCAAAGGCGGCGAGGAACTTGCTTTTCGATTTGCGCCCCTTGCCGATGCCCATGAATTGCCAGAAGATGGGCTCGTTACTGGCCCAGCGCAATTGTTTCTCCGTTGTCGCCTGGTCGCTCGTGCCGCCATCGGTGACGAACATCACGTACACGGGCAGCTCGGCGGCGACGGGCCGCATGCGCTCCCCACCGGCCGCGTCGGGGAAATAAAACGCGCGGATGGCTTGCATGGCGGCGCCATAGCGCGTGTCGCCTTCCAGCGGGTGACGGGCGATAGCCTGTCCCACGTAGGTATTGCAGTTGCTCAAGGCCATGGGTGCCGGATGGTGGACATTCTTGCCGAACAAGAAAACATCGATCTCGCCATCGTCGTCGAACTTGCATCCCAACGCCAGGATGCGCTCGGCAAAGCGCTGCACCAGCCCCTCCTTGTACAGCCGTCCCATGGAGCCGGAAATATCCAGGCATAAACAGACCTTGGCACGGTGGTCAAGCAAGCCCACTTTTTGCAGGGACACGCCGGCCTGCTTGACCAGGCTGACCAGTTGCGGCGCCTCGCGTTCGACGCGCTTTTCCAGGTTGATCTTCGCCTGCTGAATTGCCGAAGCCGCGGCAGGCGCGGCAGAGGTGGCAGGAGAGGCCTGGTCGACTTCGCCGCCGAAATGGCGCACCAGCGCATCGAGGCCACCATTGAAACCCTGGCCCACGGCCATGCAGCGCCAGCCGCCATCCTTGCGGTAGAGTTCAAGCAGCATGACGGCTTTTTCTTGCGCAAAATCAGACCCGGCAAAGGTAAAGCGGGTCAGTTCGCGCCCGCCCGCCTGCAGGCGCACATGGCCAGATTGCAGCAGCGACATCACGCCGCCGCCATCGATGGACGCCGTCACGACAAGGCGGTCGATGCCGGCCGGCAAACGCGCCAGTTGCAAGGCAAACGCGGCCATGTCGCCACCGCTGCCGGCACGCGCTTCCACGCCGCCGCACGGCGTGCGCGGCTGGTTGAAAAAGGTCATGTAGCGCTCGTCGGACAGTTTGCCGCTGGCGTCGAGCCCGAAGCACGCCACATCGAGCGCCAGTCCCTGCGCGGCGACGCCGATGTCCAGCACGCCATCGGGAACGAGATTGGCCAGCGGCAAGCGCTGACCCTTGGCCAGAGTCTCCATCAGTGCCTCCTATGCAATGTAGCGGCGCGGATTGTCCGCATTGAAATCATCTTCATCTTCCTTGTCCTCGCCCTTGAAGACGACGGGACCGTTGAAGGCCAGCTGCAGGTTCTCGCCCTGCCAGCTCAGCCACGGCGTCGCTTCGCTGCCGGGCTCCGACGTCTTGCCGGACGGCTCGAGGATGATGCTGTCGGGCGTGATGCGCGCCATGCCGATCACATAGGTGTAGACCGTGTCGTCTTCGGCCGCCTTGGACAGGCGGAAATCGAACGCGCACTCGACGATCTGCTCGCCGTATTGCATGACCATTTTCGGGCGCATGGATGCCACCGGGACGGCGCCGTTGGCCAGCGCCGAATACACGCTGAAGACCAGGCCCACCGTGCCGCCGTAATGTTGCGCCAGCGCAGGATTGACTTCCACCGTTTCCGTGGCCGGTTCCTTGCCCGCCGCACCGGCCACATCGCCCAGATGGCGCACATACGGCATGACGTCGAAGCTGCCGGCCGTGTCCGGCGCCTGGATGAAGCGCATCTGGCCATTCGGCAAGAGGATGCCAACGCGCAAATCGAGATCGTCGTTATCGTCATCGCCATCGCCGTTATCGAGCCAGGTAGCCTTCACGGTGAGCTTGCTCGGTGCGCCCGCGCCTTTTTCCAGCGACACCTTGTGCGTCTGGCCCGCCTTGGTCAGCGAGATTTTCGACAAGGAAATCTTCGGCGTCGCAGGTTCGGGAGCGGCCTGCGCCACTACACCGCCGAAATGCGCGACCAGCGCGTCGAGCCCGCCATTAAAACCCTGGCCCACGGCCATGAAGCGCCAGCCGCCATCCTTGCGGTAGAACTCGCCCAGCATGACGGCTTTTTCTTGCGCAAAATCAGCGCCCGCATACGCGTAGCGCGCCAGTTCGCGACCGCCGTCGAGCAAGCGCAGGTAACCGTTGCCCAGCTGCGACATGGTGGCCGCGCCATCGATGGCGGCCGTGACGACCAGGCGTTCGATGGAGGCCGGCAAGCGGTCGAGCTGGTAGCTGAAACCGGCTGCATCGCCGGACGGCGCCGAGGTTTCCACGCCGCCGCACGGCGTGCGCGGCTGGTTGAAGAACGTCATGTAGCGGTCGTCGGACAGCTTGTCGTTGGTGTCGAGGCCGAAACAGGCAAAGTCCAGCGGCACGCCAGCGCTGGCAAGACCCAGTTGCACGACATTGCCCGTGACGAGGCCGGACAGCGCCAGGCGCTGCCCCTTGATCAGGTTTTCCATGGGATTATGTATTCAGGTGTGGGAGCTTCGGACAACGGCTCAGGGCAAGGCGCGTCGTCCGAAGACAGTACGAATAGTACGGCGAGGCGGCGCAACGCCGCCATGGGCCGTTTTCCGGAGCTCTTAAGCGTTAATACCAAAAGAACGGGCCAGGGGGCCCAGGCCGCCTTTGAAACCCTGGCCGATGGCCTTGAATTTCCATTCGCTGCCGGCGCGGTAGATTTCGCCGAAGATCATGGCCGCTTCCGTCGAGCCGTCTTCCGACAGGTCGTAGCGGGCGATTTCCGTGCCGTTGTCGCCGTTCAGGCAGCGGATGTAGGCTTTGCCGACCATGCCGAAGTTTTGCTTGCGGTTTTCCGCGTCGTGAATCGTGACGGCCACGGCGATCTTGTCGATGTCGGCCGGCACGTTGGCCAGGTCGACGGCGACTTTCTCATCATCGCCATCGCCGCCGCCCGTGGTGTTATCGCCCGCGTGGACGATGGAGCCGTCCGCCGACTTCAGGTTGTTATAAAAAATGAAATCGGCATCCGAACGGGCCTTGCCATCCGTTTTCAGCAGGAAGGCGCTGCCGTCCAGGTCGAATGCGGCACCATCGGTGGCGCGCGGGTCCCAGCCCAGGCCAATCACGATTTTCTTCAAGCCAGGAGCTTCCTTGCTCAGGTTGACATTGCCGCCTTTTTGCAAACTGATCGCCATGGTAATTCCTCTTTAATGTGGGGGTTGCATTCGGTGTTTCAGGTCACGTCGCCGGCACGCCGGCTTGATGAGCCATGAGCCTACCATAAAGTTCCTGCTTGCCAGCTGCGCACTGTTGAAAATAATGCCATACAGGAAATACCATGCCGCGGCCCGGATGCGCAAAATGACGGATAATGCTGCTCGACAAAAATTTTCACCATCCTGTACCAGGCTTGTCCTTGAACAATACAACGATACGACTCGACTGCATCCCCGGCACCTTGTGCGATGCGCGCCTGTGGTCGCGCCTAGCGACTGCGCTGGGCGAGGCCTTTCATGTGCAGCACGTGCCCTTGCATCAGGCGCGCACGCGCGCACAGATGCAATCGATGATTGCCAGCCACAGCGCTCCGCAAGCCCATCTGGTGGGCTTTTCGCTGGGCGCCTACCTGGCGCTCGAACACGCGCTGGCGCACCCGCAACGCGTGAAGTCCCTCACTTTGATCGCCAATTCGGCCCAAGGTTTGCTGCCGGCGGAAGTCGAAGCGCGCCAGCGCATCGTCGCCATGCTCGAGCGCAATGCCTATGCGGGCATCACGCGCCAGCGCCTGCGCGAACTGCTGCATCCATCGCACCTGGACGATGTCACCATCACGGGTCTGATCCAGCAAATGGGGCTGGACCTGGGCAAGGACGTGCTGCTGGCGCAATTTCTCACCACCATAGAGCGCCCCGATCTGATGGCGCGCTTGCCCGAACTCGCTTTTCCCGTACTGATCGTGGGCGCCGAAGACGACAAGCTCGTCCATCCCGACGATCTGCGCGCCATGGCCGCCCGCCTGCCGCAATCCACCCTGCACTTACTGAAAGACAACACCGGCCACATGATTCCGCTGGAAGCGCCAGGCCCACTGGCCACCGCCATGCGTGCGCATCTGGAGGCAATGGGCAATTTCAACGATAATGACGGGCATCGGGCCATGCCCCCACCACTTTCACAGAACCCATGAGCCATTTGACCATCATCGTCGCCACCGACCAGCAAGGCGGCATCGGCATCGACAACACCCTGCCGTGGAAATTGCCGGAAGACCTCGCGCATTTCAAGCGCCTGACGACGGGCCACCCCATCCTCATGGGCCGCAAGACCTTCGATTCCATCGGCCGTCCGCTGCCGAACCGCCGCAACATCGTCATCACGCGCAATCCGGACTGGCGCCATGACGGCGTGGAAGCGGTGTCGTCAGTGGAAGCTGCCATCGCCCTGCTGGACGGCGCCGAAGGCTATGTCATCGGCGGCGCCGAGATCTACCAGCAGGCATTGCCCTTGACACAGCGTTTGATCATCACGGAAATCGGCCAGACTTTCGATTGCGACGCGTTTTTCCCTGCCGTGGATCATGCAGTGTGGCAAGAAACCGCGCGCGAAGCGCAGGTCTCGGAGAAATCCGGCCTGCCTTACGCCTTTGTCACGCTGCAACGCAAAGCCTGATAAGGTTGATATAAGGTTGACATTGCGTGGGCAGAATGTTGCTGTAATACCCCTGTCACACCTTTGCGTCACGCTAGCGCAAGCGTGTGACGCTTTGCTACGATATTTTTTTCCCGCAGACGCCGCATTTCTGCGAGAATCCCGTTCTTATTTTTTTTCTGCGGCTGCCGGGTTGCACTACCGCCTGGCTGTCGCGCCCTAGTCCGCCCCTTCACATATGTCAGGGGCGGCTTGCTTTTTTGGAGACATGCATGAAATTTCGTTTCCCCATCGTCATCATTGACGAGGATTTCCGTTCTGAAAATACGTCCGGCCTGGGCATTCGCGCCCTTGCCGCCGCAATGGAAAAAGAAGGCATGGAAGTGCTGGGCGTGACCAGCTACGGCGATTTGTCGCAATTTGCCCAACAACAATCGCGCGCGTCAGCCTTCGTGCTGTCGATCGACGATGAAGAATTCGGCGCCGGTTCCATCGAGGAAACCGATCACGCCTTGAAATCGCTGCGCGCCTTTGTCGAAGAAATCCGCTACAAGAACGCGGACATCCCGATTTATCTGTACGGCGAAACGCGCACCTCGCGCCATATCCCCAACGATATCCTGCGCGAACTGCATGGTTTCATCCACATGTTCGAAGATACGCCGGAATTCGTCGCGCGCCACATCATCCGCGAAGCGAAGTCCTACCTGGACGGCCTGTCGCCGCCCTTCTTCCGCGCGCTGGTGCACTACGCCAACGACGGTTCCTACTCATGGCACTGCCCTGGCCACTCGGGTGGCGTGGCCTTCCTGAAGTCGCCGATCGGCCAGATGTTCCACCAGTTCTTCGGTGAAAACATGCTGCGCGCCGACGTCTGCAACGCCGTCGAAGAACTGGGCCAGCTGCTCGACCATACGGGCCCTGTTGCCGCGTCCGAGCGCAATGCGGCGCGCATCTTCAATGCCGACCATTGCTATTTTGTCACCAACGGTACCTCGACCTCGAACAAGATGGTGTGGCACTCCACCGTGGCGCCGGGCGACATCGTCGTCGTCGACCGCAATTGCCACAAGTCGATCTTGCATTCGATCATCATGTGCGGCGCCATTCCCGTGTTCCTGATGCCGACGCGCAATCACCTGGGCATCATCGGTCCTATCCCGCTGCATGAATTCACGCCGGAAAGCATTGCCCGCAAGATCGAGGCGAATCCGTTCGCGCGCGAAGCGAAGAACAAGAAGCCGCGCATTTTGACCATCACGCAATCGACCTACGATGGCGTGATCTACAACGTGGAAACCCTGCGCGAAATGCTGGACGGCAAGATCGACACCCTGCACTTCGATGAAGCCTGGCTGCCGCACGCCACCTTCCACGATTTCTACAAGAATATGCACGCCATCGGCAAGGACCGTCCGCGCGCCAAGGAATCGATGATCTTCTCGACCCAGTCCACGCACAAATTGCTCGCCGGCCTGTCGCAGGCCTCGC
Source organism: Janthinobacterium kochi (assembly GCF_051380715.1). Lineage (NCBI taxonomy): Bacteria > Pseudomonadati > Pseudomonadota > Betaproteobacteria > Burkholderiales > Oxalobacteraceae > Janthinobacterium > Janthinobacterium kochi. The sequence goes on along the minus strand of NZ_JBNYXO010000001.1, from coordinate 813,209 downwards.
AAATCCTCGTGCGCGAATCGGACACGGTCAAGCTGGACCAGGACGCCTTCAACGAAGCTTACCTGATGCACACCTCGACTTCGCCGCAATACTCGATCATCGCCTCGTGCGACGTGGCCGCGGCCATGATGGAAGCGCCGGGCGGCACCGCCCTGGTGGAAGAATCGATCATGGAAGCGCTCGATTTCCGCCGCGCCATGAAGAAGATCGACCAGGAATGGGGCCAGGACTGGTGGTTCCAGGTGTGGGGGCCGGACAGCTTCAACGACGAAGGCATGGGCCAGCAGGAAGACTGGATGATACGCGCCGAGGATGACTGGCACGGCTTCGGCGACCTGGCTCCCGGCTTCAACATGCTCGATCCGATCAAGGCGACCATCGTCAACCCGGGCCTGTCGCTGGACGGCCAGTTCGGCGAAACGGGCATCCCCGCGTCCATCGTCACCAAATACCTGGCCGAGCACGGCGTCATCATTGAAAAATGCGGCCTGTACTCGTTCTTCATCATGTTTACCATCGGCATCACCAAGGGCCGCTGGAATACCTTGCTGACGGCCTTGCAGCAATTCAAGGACGACTACGACAAGAACCAGCCGATGTGGCGCATCCTGCCGGAATTTGCGGCGGCCAACCCACGCTATGAAAAAATGGGCTTGCGCGACCTGTGCCAGCAAATCCACGATTTCTACAAGGCTTACGACGTGGCGCGTCTGACGACGGAAATGTATTTGTCGGACATGATCCCGGCCATGAAGCCGTCGGACGCGTTCGCCAAGATGGCGCACCGCGAAATCGAGCGCGTGGCCATCGACGAACTCGAAGGACGCATCACGTCCATCCTGCTGACGCCATATCCACCGGGCATTCCGCTCTTGATCCCGGGGGAGCGCTTCAACAAGACCATCGTCGACTACCTGCGCTTCGCGCGCGACTTCAACGAGCGCTTCCCAGGCTTCGAGACGGATGTGCATGGTCTCGTGAAACGCGAAGTCGATGGCAAGCGTGGCTATTTCGTCGATTGCGTGAAGTTGGACGATAACGTCTAAAAACGTCGTCGTTCCATAAATTACGACTACGGCCATGAACGCCGCCTGATGCAGATCAGGCGGCGTTTTTCATTCTGGGCCACCGCGCACGCTTGCACCAGATCAAACGACGGGGATATCGGGCTTCTCAAATGGGTGGCCATTTCGCGACGACAGGCGAGCAGGCGGCTTGTCAAGGCAGGCGCAAGGCTCATGCCGTCCAAGCGCAGGAGCGGAGCGGCTTAGTATGGCGAACGGCGTTTCGCCGATAGCGTAAAAACCATCATTTCCGGAGCCGAGGGTTTCATTGTCAAGATGAGCGTTCAAACAAGCTTAATTGGCAGGAATGATTACGTCGCTTATACGCCACAGTGCACGTGCTCGATAAAAAGTAATTTCCATTTTCAAAAAGCAAACTTCGCCCTAGTTCGGCAAAAACATCCTCAATGGCACGTCAACACCCATTAAAAACAAACCTGACCAACATGTAGCCAGTTAATTGGAAACAGGATTCTGGCAAACAAGCCCTACACTGAACGGGCTAGATTTTGATTGCCTGAAAGAAACCAAATGACTCACCCTACTTTGCGCCGTGTGCTGGCCATCACCCTACTCAGCCTGCTTGCCGCCTGCGGTGGAGGCGGCGACAGCAAGACCGGCGCCGCCCAGAACCCGGACATCTCGGCAGTGCCGCCAGCGACCGCCGGCCCCGGCACCACGCCGGGCGACACCATTGCGCCGCCGCCTCTGACCATGCCGCCGGCCAAGCAGACAGCCACATTTACGCGCCAGGAAGCATCGCGTTTCCTGGGCCGTGCCACGTTCGGGCCGGACACGGCGGCCATCGAGGCGCTGGCTGCCAGCGATAGCGAAGCCTGGCTCCGCGCACAGTTCTCCAAGCCGCAAACCCTGCACCGCAAATATATCGATGCCATGTTGGCAGCGCAGGCCGCCGGCGGGCAAAAAGTGGGTTCTACGGGGGTGTATGAAACCTTCTGGCAGCAGGGCATCCGTGGCGAGGACCAATTGCGCCAACGCATGGCCTTTGCCCTGTCCGAGATTTTCGTTATTTCCATGCAGAATGATTCCGTACGGCCGCAGGTGCGGGGCGTGGCCAGTTACTACGACATGCTGGGCCAGCATGCTTTTGGCAACTTCCGCGACCTGCTGGAAGGCGTGGCCCTGCATCCGATGATGGGGCTGTACCTGTCCCACCTGCGCAACCAGAAGGAATCGGCCACCCGCACGGCCGATGAAAACTTCGCCCGCGAAGTGATGCAACTGTTTACCATCGGCCTGTACCAGCTGAATGCGGATGGCAGCCTGAAACTGTCCGGCGGCAAGCCCATCGACACCTACACGCGCGACGACGTGGCGGGCCTGGCTCGCGTCTTTACGGGCTGGAGCTGGGCCGGTCCGGACCAGAGCGCCACGCGCTTCTATGGCAGCACGGCCGATCCCGACCGCGACTGGAAGCCGATGCAGAACTACGCGGCCTATCATTCCAGCGGCGACAAGCGTTTTTTGGGCCAGAGCATCTCCGGCGCCAGCAGCGGCCAGGCCGACCTGAAACTGGCGCTCGATACCCTGTTCAATCATCCCAATGCGGGACCGTTCTTTGCCCGCCAGCTGATCCAGCGCCTGGTCAGCAGCAATCCCAGCCCCGCCTACGTGGGCCGCGTGGCCGCCGCGTTTGCAAACAACGGCAGCGGCGTGCGCGGCGACATGCAAGCCGTCATCCGTGCAGTGCTGCTCGACCCGGAGGCGCTGGCCCCAAGCGGCAGCACCTTGCGCACAGGCAAGCTGCGCGAGCCACTGCTGCGCCTGGCTGGCTGGATGCGCGCCTTCGATGCCAAGCCAGCTGGCGGCCGCTACAGCCTGTATTACCTCGACGACCCTTTGAGCGGGCTAGGCCAGAGTCCCTTGAATCCGCCTTCCGTATTCAGTTTTTTCCGCCCCGCCTATACGCCGCCCAATTCCGCCCTTGCCAGCGCCGGCCTGGTGGCGCCGGAACTGCAAATTACGGCTGAACCGTCGGTGACGGGCTACCTGAACTTCATGCAAGAAGCCATCAATAGCGGTGTGGGCGAGAGCCGTGAAGTCAAGCCCGACTACACGCGTGAACTGGCGCTGGCCAGCGACTCGGGTGCCCTGCTCGACCGCATCGACCTGCTCCTGATGCATGGCGGCATGCCCGCCAAGCTGCGCGGACAGATCCTGACCGCCGTCAATGGCATCAGCATCCCCACAGCGACGGCAAGTAATGCCACGCAAGTTGCCAGCGCCAAGGCCAACCGCGTCAAACTGGCCATTTTCCTGACCATGGCCTCGCCGGCCTACCTGGTGCAAAAGTAAGAGCGATCACATGCAAAATTTCCCCTTTTCCCGCCGCCGTTTCCTCGGTTCCATGCTGAGCCTGGCCGGTACCACGGCCGCCCCCTTTGCCATGAACCTGGCCGCCATGGGCAACGCCGCCGCGCAATCGGCCGACGACTACAAGGCCATGGTCTGCCTGTTCATGGCAGGCGGAAACGACGCCTTCAACACGGTGCTGGCCACCGATCCGACCTCATGGAATGAATACTCGCGCCTGCGCAACACGGGCGGTGCCGATTCCATCCATCTGCCCGGCGTGGGCGAGACGGGCGGCGTCTTGCCGGTCGTGCCCGCTACCGTGCAAATGGGCCGCGCCTTTGCCCTGCATCCCCAGCTGGCGCCGCTGAAAAACCTGTTCGACAATGGCCGCGCCGCCATCGTGGCCAATGTGGGTACCTTGATCCAGCCCGCCACTCTGGCGCAGTACAAGGCAGGCAGCGTGGCCTTGCCACCCAAGCTGTTCTCGCACAACGACCAGCAATCGACGTGGCAATCGGGTTCACCGGAAGGCGCCAGTGTGGGCTGGGGCGGCCGGGTGGCCGACGTGGCCGGCTCGCTCAATACGAATGCCATGTTCACGGCCATTTCCGCCGCGGGCAACACCGTCTTCCTCAGCGGGCGCCAGGTGCGCCAGTTCCAGGTGGGCCAGGCAGGTGCCGTGTCCATTCGCGGCCTGAGCGGCAGCCTGTATGGCAGCACGGGCGGCGCGGGCGCGCTGCAAGCCATCATCAACGATGCAGGCAGCGACCTGATCGAACAGGAACACGTGGCCGTAGTGCAACGCGCCATTTCCAGCCAGAGCATGCTGAGCGGCGCCATGCTGGCGGCCGGCGCAGGCGGCGTGCCCAATCCGCCGCCCTATGTCAACCCGAACACGGGCGCGTCCGGCATCAACCAGCTGGCCGTGCAATTGCAGACCGTGGCGCGCATCATCGGCGGGCGCGGCGCCCTGGGGGCGAAACGGCAAGTATTTTATGTGACACTGGGCAGTTTCGACACGCATGACCGCCAAAAAGAACTGCACGGCGACCTGATGGCGCGCCTGGCGCACGCGCTGGCGTATTTCGACGCCACCCTGGCGGCCCTGCAGGGCGCCGACGTGCGGCGCCAGGTAACGACCTTTACGGCGTCTGACTTCGGCCGCACCTTCAGCAGCAACGGCGACGGCACGGATCACGGCTGGGGTGCGCACCACTTTGTCGTGGGCGGCGCCGTGAAAGGCCGCGACATCTACGGCACCTTCCCCGTCACGGGCCTCGGCCATGCGCTGGACGTGGGTTCCGGCGCCCTGCTGCCGACCACCTCCGTCGACCAGTACGGCGCCACCCTGGCCAAGTGGTTCGGCGTGGCCGACAGCCAGCTGGCCGAGGTGTTCCCGAATATCGGCAACTTCAGCCAGCGCGACTTGGGTTTCATGACAGTAACTTAACCGTTCACGGCGATGCTCAAGGTGACGACGTAGCCCTGCGTGGCATTGCCCGTCACCGTGGCCATTTGCAAGCTGGTGCCGTCGCTGAAAACGTTGTCGATGGCATAGTTGATCTGCGCCAGGTTGCGCACGCTGGCCGTGTAGGATTCGTTCAGCGTTGCCATCGGGAAGGTGAATTACGAGGTCTTGATGCGGTTCGCCGCGCTGGCCGCCTTGGCCAGGCTGGGATAGACCTCGACGTGAACGTGCGGCATGCGTCCCGCATAGCAGCCGGGAAAGATGGTGATGAAGCCGACGTTGCCAGCGCTGTCCGTTTATCACCGTGCCAGTGCTGGCCCCGCTACTCGCGGCGGCACTGCTGGCGTCCGAGCCGCCGCCGCAGCCGATCAAAGGCAAGGTGGCGGCGCCGGCCAGCAGGCAGCGCAGGACTTGCCGCCGCTCCGCCGTCTGCCGCATCATTTCAAGGTCGGATGCCAGGCCGTGATCAGGTAATTCCATACAGGCAGGGCACAGGAACAGCGCCTGTGTCGCATGTCGCGAGAGCGCCTGCAAGCTGCTGCCCGGACGCAAGGCATGGATGCGCATGCTGACTCTCCCTCTGGTCGCGCATGCCGTTTACTGGAAGCGCTGGGGATGGCGCGGGCCGGGGCGGCTGTCGTGCTGCTGCGCCTGCTTGCGCTGCTCGGGCGTCAGCACGGCCAGCAATTGCTGCTCCAGCCGCGCCTGCAGCAAGCTGATCGTCGCCATGGCTTGCGCCGCCGTGCTTGCCAGCGCGCTGGCCTTCGCATCGTCGTAGGCGCTGGACGCGGCCAGTTCGCGCAGCTGCGCATGCGCCTTGAAGGCGATTTTTTCCTGCTCCCGCAGCAAGGGCGCCTGGGCGTAGGTGGCAGCAAAAACCTTGTCCTGCTGCGCTTCGCTCAAGTCGATGCCGCGCAGGAACGGCGGCAAGCCTGGCGCGTCGGGTCCGCCTGGCGCGTGGCCAAAGCCGGGCGGCGGCCCTGGCATGGCGCGTGGCGGCGGGCCGTCCGGTGCAGAGTCGTGCTGGGCCAGTGCCAGCAGCGGCATGCTGCAGGCGGACAGCAGCAACAGGGATACGGCAATACTCAGGTATTTCATCGGGCTTTCCTTTCGTGGCGATCAGCCTTGATTGTCGGCGTCTGGCATGTAAAGCAACGTTAGGGCCGCGTAAAAGCGAGTAAAGGAAGGTCCGGGAATGTAAGCAGACGTATGTAAAAGCGGGTAAAACCGCCGTGAACAGCCCCCTTTGACTGCTATCATCGGGCGATATTCACCCGAAAAAGCACAGGCATGAGCAAGGTTTTGTTAATCGATGACGACGTGGAACTGGTCGGCATGTTCCAGGAATACCTGACGCAGGAAGGTTTTGACGCCCGCGCCGTGCATGACGGCGAAAGCGGCGCGGCCGAGGCGCTGACGGGCCTGTACGCCATCGCCGTCCTCGACGTCATGATGCCGCGCATGAATGGCCTGGAAACCCTGCGCCGCATCCGCGCCGGCAGCAACCTGCCCATCTTGATGCTGACGGCGCGCGGCGACGATACGGACCGTATCGTGGGCTTGGAACTGGGCGCCGACGATTATGTGACCAAGCCGTGCACGCCGCGCGAACTGACGGCGCGCATCCGCGCCATCCTGCGCCGTTCGCAAGCGGCGCCGCACGACAGCTCGGGCCTGGCACCGCTGGCCGTGGGCCAGTTGACGATGTGGCCGGAACAGCGGCGCGTTTCCTGGGCCGGCGCGCACCTGGAGCTGACGAGCACGGAATTCAATCTGCTGGAAGTGCTGGTGCGCCATGCGGGCAAGCCCGTGAGCAAAAATCAATTGTCCGAACTGGGCCTGGGCCGGCCCATGGCCCGCTTCGACCGCAATATCGACGTGCACTTGAGCAGCCTGCGACGCAAGCTGGGCAGCCTGGCCGACGGCCGCTCCTGCCTGCAGACCGTGTACCGTCTCGGCTACCAGCTGATCAAGGAGTAAGCGTGGGCCGTCTGTTCTGGAAGTTTTTTCTGTGCATCATGCTGGCGCAAGTAACGGCCACCATCGGCATCGGCGGCACCTTCTGGCTGAAAAACCGGGCCGCGCAGCAGGAGCGGGTCCTCGACATCGACACCAGCCCGCCCGCACAGCTCGCCATCGAAGCGGCGAGCGCCACGCTGGAAGCGGGCGGCAGCAAGGCCTTGCAGCAATTTCTCGGCAAGATGGAGCGCATGCGCGTATTTGCCATCGATGCGCAGGGGCAAGAATTGATGGGCCGCAAGGTCCATCCGGCCATACTCGGCAAGGCGCGCGCGCTGCTGGCGCAAGGCTCGCCACATGCCGTGGTGCGCGAGGTCAGCGGCAGCGACGGCGTGCGTTACCTGCTGTTCCTGCCCTCATCCGTACGCTTTCGCACTGCCGAGGCGGGCGCCGCGCCCGGCATTCCGCCGCCGCACCCCGACTTCCAGCGCGGCCCGCCCGGCGACATGGGCGGCATGCCACCCGGCCCGCGCATGGACAGTCCCTACCGCACCTTCATTCCCCTGGCCGCCGCCATCGCCGCCAGCTTGCTGTTCTCCTTCTTGCTGGCCTGGTATTTTGCGCGTCCCATCCGCGACCTGCGGCAAGCGTTCGAGGCCGCCTCGCACGGCGACCTGGCGCCGCGTTTTCACGCCAGCGGCAAGCGCGGCGATGAATTGACGGACCTGGGCCGCGATTTCGACCGCATGACGGGCCGTTTGCGCAGCCTCATGGAGAGCCAGACGCGCTTGCTGCATGATGTCTCGCACGAACTGCGCTCGCCATTGGCGCGCTTGCAAGCGGCCATCGGCCTGGCGCACCAGCAGCCGGAAAAGATGGATGCCTCGATGCAGCGCATCGAGCGCGAAAGCGAGCGCATGGATAAGCTGATCGGCGAACTGCTGACCCTGTCGCGGCTGGAGGCGGGCGCCGACTCGCCCCTCAGCGAAGACGTCGGCATCGCCGACCTGTTGCACGACATTATGGAAGACGCCCGCTACGAAGCGAAGGCGCGCCAGGTAGGCATAGCCCTCGCGGGCGACGCGGCCATCGCCGACGCCGCTGTCACGGGGCGGCCGGAACTGCTGGCGCGCGCCGTGGAAAACGTGGTGCGCAATGCTGTCAAGCACAGCCCAGATGGCGGCACGGTGGAAGTGAATTTGTCGCGCCAGCATGATTGGCTTCGCATCGCCGTGCTGGACCGGGGCCCCGGCGTGGCCAGCGCCGACCTGGCCAACATCTTTCAACCGTTCTTCCGCGCCAGCCCTACCCAGCACAGCACGGACGGCCATGGCCTCGGCCTGGCCATCGCCCAGCACGTCATCAGTGCCCACGGCGGGCGCATCGGGGCCAGCTTGCGCACCGGTGGCGGGCTGTGCGTGGAAATGCTGTTGCCCGTCAAAACGCCAGGCTGACTTGTCGGCGAGCCTGGCGTTTTTTTTCGCGCGGATGTGTTGTTACGCCTGCGTATCGATGATGCTGCCCAAGGTCGACGCGGCGGCTTTAGCTGGACTGGCCGCCGTATCGGCGCTGCTGGCCGTCTGCGTCTCTTGTTGCGCAGCCTGTTGCGCAGCGGCCGCCTGCAACTGGGCAATTTGCGCCTGCAAGGCCTGGATTTGCTGCGCCAGCTGCTGTTGCAGCTTTTGCGACGCGTCCGTCTGCGTGCCCTTTTGCGATTCCGTCAATTGCTTTTGCGCCGCAGTGATCTGCTTTTGCAGCGCCGCGATCTGCGAACTGCTGCCCGAACTGGCGCTACTGGCCGCGCCGACTGTGCCGACTGTGCCGACTGCACTGCCTGAACCGATTGCCGCTACCATGATGCCTCCCGAATGTTTCGATACCAAGGTTAACGGCAGGCATGGGCGCGGATGTAGTGCGGCGGATGTAAAGGCAGGTAAAGACCACCGCCGGCACGCACTCTTGCTCTTCGGCACAAAAAACTGGCACACTGACGCTACTCCAGCCAGACCCTGATCGGATCGCCATGCCCCTGCTGCCCGCCCTGCCCGACCTCGTGCCCCGCCAGCGCTGCGGCGTGATCGAGTTTCCCGTCCACCACATGCGTGGCGGCACGTCAACAGGCCTGGTCTTGCATGCGTCCTGCGTGCCGGCCGACCCGGCGCTACGCGAGGAATTGCTGCACCATCTGATGGGCGTTCCCCTGTCCGGCCGACTGCCGGGTAACCGGCAAATCACGGGCCTGGGACGTGGTGCTCCCACCAGCAATAAGGTCTTCCTCGTCGAGGTGGAACAGCATGCAGGCCAGCCGCGCCTGGTCAGCACCCTGGCGCAGCTGGCCGCCGAGCACGGGGATATCGACTGGAGCGTGAACTGCGGCAATATGTCGTCTGCACTGCAACTGTGGGGCCTGGACAGCGGCGTGATCGAGGCGCTGGCCATCGGCGCGCACGATATCGATATCCGCAACACCAACACGGGCGTCGTCACCACCTCGCGCATGGCGCGCGAACTCGATGGCAGCTTTACGGCCACGGACATTCCCGGCGTGCCCGGCAGCTTCCCCCGCGTCGACCTGTTCCTGCAGCAACCGGCAGGCGCCAAGACGGGCAAATTATTACCAACAGGCAAGGCGCAGGATACGGTGCACGGCTACGACGTCTCGTGTGTGGACGTGGCCGTGCCCATGGTCATCGCGCAAGCGAGCCAGTTCGGCAAGACGGCGCAGGAAGCAATACGCGAACTGGAGGCGGACACGGCTTTCATGCAGGCCATCCGCCAGGTGTGGAGCGCGGCGGGCCTGCTGATGGGCTTGCGGCGACGCGATGGCGAGTTGATGACATTGGAAGAACTGGAACGCAGCGAAACCATCCCCAAGTTCTGCATCGTGGGTCCTGCAGCGGGAGAGGAAAATATTGCGGTACGTTACTTTACGCCGCAGGCGGGCCATGCCTCGCTGGCCGTCTCGGGCGGCTGCTGCCTGGCGGCGGCTTGTCTGATACCGGGCACGGTGGCGCATGCGCTGGCGCGCGGCGTGCCGCCCGTCGGGCAGGCGGCTGCAGAGATTGAACTGGGCATAGCAAACCCGGCCGGCATCCTGGGCACCACCATCGTGGCGCGCCAGGCAGGAGACGCCATCGCCATCGACAGCGCGGCCTACCGGCGCAGCACGCAAATCTTGCTGCGCGGCCATGTTCCCCTGTACCAGCCGTCAGCCGCACTGAAAGCGTGGCTGCTGAAGCAGTTTTAAAGCAAGACCCGGCAATCAGGTCTTGGGCAGGGTCACGCCGACCTGGCCCTGGTATTTGCCGCCACGGTCCTTGTACGACGTTTCGCATACTTCATCGGACTCGAAGAACAGCACTTGCGCCACGCCTTCGTTGGCGTAGATTTTCGCCGGCAATGGTGTCGTATTCGAAAATTCCAGGGTCACGAAACCTTCCCATTCCGGTTCGAACGGGGTGACGTTGACGATGATGCCGCAGCGCGCATAGGTGCTCTTGCCCAGGCAAATCGTCAATACATTGCGGGGAATGCGGAAATACTCGACCGTGCGGGCCAAGGCGAACGAGTTCGGCGGGATGATGCAATAGCCCTTGCCCGACACGTCGACGAAGTTATTCGCGTCAAAATCCTTGGGATCGACGATGGTGGTGTTGATGTTGGTAAACAGCTTGAACTCGTCGGCGCAGCGGATGTCATAGCCATAGCTGGAGGTACCGTAGGATACGATGCGGTTGCCGTCGCGTTCCTTGACCTGACCCGGTTCGAACGGCTCGATCATGCCCGTTGTTTCCGCCATGCGGCGTATCCATTTATCGCTTTTAATCGTCATCGCAGGGGGTTCTTTCTAGAATATCAGAATGGCGGGGGCCGCACGCCTGCTGCAGGCACGGCCCGAATGGCAGGATTTTACGCGAAAACCCGCCACTTTTGGCCCCCCTCCCCTGAAAATCCTTGGCGTCAGCCTATTGTTTCGCCAGCAATGCAGTGATCATCTCGCGCACCACTTGCGCCGTCAGTTCCGGGTTTTCCATGGGAAACAGATGGCCGCCCGGTACCTGGCGGAAAAACTTGCCGACCAGCTTGCGCGTGGCCTTCAAGCCCGCCTGGCGGCATTCCACCGATTCCGTGCCGCCGATAAAGCCGATGGGAACTGGGAAACCATCCTTGACGAGGCTGCCGATGTGATGTGGCAAGCTGCGGTAGACATCCGTTTCCACTTCGCGCGTAAAGCGCAGCTGCACCCCGTCCGGATGAGGGGCCAGGCCGCTGTCGATGTAGTCACGCAAGACTTGCGGCGCCCAGATGGCGAACATGTCCTTGGCGGCAAAGTGGGCATACGCGGCTTGCGCATCGGGCCACTGCTTGCGCCGCCGGGCGGAAAACCGCGACGGAGAAAACCGCTCGCCCAGCGCCGTATTGCGCGCCAGGCGCACCAGCAAGGCGCGCCAGCCGGCCACCACGGGCGAATCGAGCAAGACCACGCAGCGCACCAGGTCGGGCCGCTGCTTGGCCACCATCACGCTGAGCATGCCGCCCAGCGAATGGCCGACGAGGATCACGGGCGCGCTGTAGCGGCGCTCCAGGTCATCGATATACTCGCGCACCAGCTCGGGCCAGCCCGTACTGACAGGGTAGGCGGGGTCGTGCGCATGCATGTCGAGCGCCTGCACGGCGTAATGCTGGCCCAGCAAGGCGAACAGCTTGCGGTAGGTGCCGGCCGGATAACTGTTGGCGTGGGCAAAATGCAGTTGCGGGAGGGTCATCGTGGGACGGTGCCGGTGAATGCGATAGGCAATTGTAATGGCATGCCGGCACGACGTATCAGAGGAAGGCCTCTAATTGCCGGGGCGCCAGGGCCATGCCCGGCACGAAGGAGGCCAGCACCGCGCCCAGCTCGGCGCTTGATTCCACCACGCAAAAGGCGTCGTCAAATGGGTGGTGACGGTTCATGTGGTTGCGCACGACGATGCATTCCAGCCCGGCCGCGTTGGCGGCGCGCAAGCCGCGCGGCGAGTCTTCCACGGCCACGCACTGGGCGGCGGCCAGGCCCAGGCGCTGCAAACCCAGCCGATAGCCGTCGGGCGCCGGCTTGCTTTCCCCATACATTTCACGCGTCAGCACGAAGTCGAAGTGCTGCAACATGCCCGTGGCCGCATGGCTGATCTGGAAATGCTGTGCATAGGCGCTCGTCACCACGCCCATGGCCGCATGCGGGCGCAGCGCCGCCAGCACTTGCCCGATGCCGGGCATGGCCAGCTGGCGCGCCTGGCGCAGGCGTTGCGCAAACAGCACGGTGCGTTCGGCGCGCAGGCGCTCGACCAGTTCGATGGCGTGGCCCTGCCCCAGCAGCACATGCCAGGCGCCGTAGTTATTGTCCAGAAACCAGTCAAAGAATTGCTTCGGCGTCAAGTCTATGCCGTAGGGCAAAAGCAAGTCGCGGTTGCTTTCGTAAAACAGCTGCTCGGTGTTGACCAGCACGCCATCGTTGTCCCACAGCACGCCCTGGATGGTTTTCATGGCTTGTTGTCGTTTAAAAACTTACTTGAAGAAGATGTCGTAAGACAACTTGACGATCAGCAGCACCAGCAGCACCAGGAACAGGATGCGCACGAAGGCGGCGCCGCGGCGCACGGCGATCCAGGTGCCTGTCAGGGCGCCCAGGATGTTGCACACCGCCATCGGTGCGGCCACGGCGTACACCACGTGGCCGGCGGGAATGAAGAAAGCCAGCGCGGCGACGTTGGTGGCGATATTCACCAATTTCGAGCAGGCCGAGGCGAGGATGAAATCGAAGCCGAAGACGCGGATGAAGAGGAAAATCAAAAAACTGCCCGTGCCTGGGCCGAACAGGCCGTCATAAAAGCCGATGGCGCCGCCGATGACGATGGCGAGGATGCGTTCACGCGGGCCGATGGGGCGCGCTTCGCGCGTCGTGCCGAAATCCTTCTTGATGAAGGTGTAGATGGCCATGATGATGATCAACACCAGCACCATCGGGCGCACCACCTGCTGCGGCACATACGACACGGCGGCCGCGCCGATGAAGGACATGATAAAGGCGCTGGCCACGGCGGGCAGCACCAGCAGCCAGGGAATGTTGACCTTGCCGACAAACGAGCGGGCGGCAAACGTGGTGCCGCACGCGGACGCCAGTTTATTCGTGCCCAGCAAGGAGGTCGAGGCCATGTTCGGCATCAGGTTGAACAGGGCCGGCAGCTGTATCAGCCCGCCCCCGCCCACGGCGGCATCGATCAAGCCGGCAAAGAAGGCAAATAAACACAGCAGTGAGATGGTCAGCATGATAGGCAATGAGGAATGGGCGACAGCGGCAGTATAGGCGCCGTGGATTTTTCAGGATGCAACTTGATATTGCGGAAAACGCAATCAGGCGTAACGCTTGACGGAATGCGCCCCATGCGCTCTACTGGACTCTTTTGCCTGGAGCCACGCGATGTCGATGAAACTGATGTGGGAAATCCGCGCCTTTTGCACCGTGGTGGAAAAGCGCAGCTTCATCCACGCGGCGCGCATGCTGGGACGCTCGCCGTCGGCCGTCACGCGCGCCATCCAGTTCCTCGAAGACGCCATCGGCGCCGAGCTCATCTTGCGCACGCAAAAGCAGTTCACCCTGACGACGGCTGGCGAAACGTATTACGCGTCGGCCAAGCACTTGCTGGAAACGCAGGCCGAGGCAGAAGACCAATTGGCGGAATTGAGCAACTCGCCACAAGGCTGGGTGCGCCTATCGGCGCCGGAAATCCTGTCGCTGGGCTTTCTGCCGAAAGTGGTGGCGCAGTTTTCGCGCGACTACCCGAATGTATCTGTCGATATCCATTTCTCCGACAAATCGATCGACCCCATCCAGGAAAAGCTGGACTTTGCCATCCGCGGCGCCTTCCCCCAGTCCAGCGAGCTGATCGGCTATCCCCTGTGGAATTACCGCCGCTACATGTACGCTTCGCCCGACTATATAGAACGCATGGGCGCGCCCGACGAACCGGAAGAGCTGGCCGGCCACGACATCATCATGCACTCGGCCCCGCGCATTCTGCGCGACTGGCATTTCGTCTCGGCTACGCGCAACGTGCGCTATCAGGTGCAACCGCGTTTCCGCTTCACTTCCGGCATCGCCACTTTCCAGGCTGCCCTGGAAGGCGCCGGCATCGTGCGCCTGGCCAGCTGGCTGGCGGAACCCGCCGTAGCCGCCGGCAGCTTGCGCCGGGTCTGCACGGCGTACCGGTTGACGTCGTCAAAGGAGCTGGACCCCAGCATCCACGCCGTGTACGGCACCTCGCGCATGGCCAAGGGGGCGCGGCTGTTTCTCGAATATGTGCGGCAGCGGGGGCTGGAAATACCGGATGAACGCATAAGTTAGCGTCTATTTGGCGACGATGGCATCGCCATACACGGCGAACTGCGCGCATGGATAAGCGCAGCTGGAATGACTCACTCCGGACTCTTCCGGCGATGATTTCCCGAGCCTGGCAGCGCTAGTGGCCATGCCAGTAGCGCGGCCGGCTAGCCCGATACAGCGTCACGCCGATACCGTCGCCAAACGCCAGCACCACCGCCCCTTCCACATCCGTACGCAGCCGCGCAATCCCCATCTCGCCATAGCGGGCATACACCTGCGCCTTCGGGTGCTTATAGCGATTGCGGTGCCCGACCTGGAAAATCGCCAGGGTCGGATGGACGGCGTTCAAGAACGCCGGCGTGGACGAGGTGCCGCTGCCGTGATGGGGCGCCAGCAGCACATCGGCCGCCAGTTCACTCTCCGCTGAACGTGCCAGCAATTGCGCTTCCTGCGCCGCTTCAATATCACCGGCCAGCAAAATGGCATGCTGGCCTGCCGTGATTTTCACGCTGCAACTGCGGGCGTTTGGTTTCAGCGATATATCGTCGTGGCTGGCCGGCAGCGGGTGCAGCATGGCGAAATGTACGCCTTCCCAAGTCCAGCTCTGGCCCGCCATGCAGTGCAAATACGGGCGCCGGGCTTGCCGCCGGACCTCGACGGCCGGGTGTCCATCGAATAGCGACGAGGCCAGCCAGCCCACTTGCACACTCTCCAGCAGCGACACGGCGCCGCCCGCGTGATCGAGGTCGCTGTGGGAAATGATGATGCCATCGAGCGTGCCTATGCCGCGTGCGCGCAAGTACGGCACGATGACCCGGCTGGCACCATCGGAATCGAGGCTGTAGGCAGGTCCCGTGTCGTACAGCAGGCGGTGATTGTGCGTTTCCACCAGCACGGCCATGCCTTGTCCCACGTCAAAGGCCGTGATCCACATGCGGCCCGGCGGCGGACTGGATGGCAAGGCCGTCAGCAGCGGCAGCCAGCCCAGCATGCCGGCCCAGCGGTGCGGCCATCCGCGTGGCGCCAGCAGCCATGCCGTGCCAAACAATGCCCAGCAAAAACTCCACATTGGCGGCGCGGGCGCCGTCCACACGGCAAAACGGCGCGCGCCCAGCCAGTCCAGCACTTGCGCCAGCATTTGCACGATGGCGTGCGCCAGCAGCAACAGCCAGTCACACAGAGGCGCGGGCAGCAGGCTGCCGGCCAAGGACAAAGGCGTGACGACGAGGCTAATGACGGGAATGGCCAGCGCGTTGGCCACTGGGCTGACCAATGAGACTTGCGAGAACAGCAGCATCGTCAAGGGCACCAGCCCCACCGTCACCACATACTGCGTGTGGGCACCCAACGCCACGGCGGCGCGCAAACGGCGCCAGCGTCCAGCCTGCAGCGGCATGGGCGCCTTGGTGCGCCCCGCCGTCGCATACAGTATGGTGGCGACGGCGCCAAACGACAGCCAGAAACCGGGCCACAGCACGGCCCACGGGTCGAGCAGCACGACCACGCCCAGCGCCAGGCATAGGATATGGACGATGCTGGTGATGCGTCCCAGCCACAGGGCCAGCGCCACTACCAGCAACATATACAGGGTGCGCTGCGCGGGCACGCCGAAGCCGGCCAGCAGCACATAGAAAAATGCCGCCAGCGCGCCAGCCAGCGCCGCCACCTTTTGCGCCGGCATCAGCAAAGGCAGTTGCCGCTCCGTGAAAAACGAGCGCCGCCACAGCGCACCTGCGCCCAGGGCGAACAGGCCCGCGATCATGGTGATATGCAAGCCTGAAATCGAAATCAGATGGCTCACGCCAGTGCGATTGAACACTTGCCAGTCCGACTGGGGGATGGCGCGCTGGTCGCCCACCACCAGCGCCACGATCACGCCCGCATATTGCTTGCCATCCAGGCTGCGCAGTATGCGGGCGCGCAGCGCCGCGCGGCTGGCTTCCACCACGTTGCCGAAACCGGGCACGAAGGCCGCCAGGCGCACGTTCGGCGTATCCGCGCGCGGCTGCGGCCGCACATAGCCGGTAGCGCGCACGCCCTGCTCCAGCAGCCACGCCTCGTAGTCAAAACCCATGGGGTTCGCGTTGCCGTGCGGGCGCTGCAGACGCACCGTCAGGCGCCAGCGCTCGCCCGGCTGCACGTCGCCCACCTCGTTCGTCACTGCATCGCGAAAACCCGCGTACCAGGACAGGGCGATCAGGGGCGGCACCTTCGCCCCCCCAGCTTTTTCCACGGCAAAATTGAAGCGCACGCCCTGCTCGAAGCGGTACGGCAGGCTGGCCACCGTGCCCGTGACGATGATGTCCTGCCCTTCATCGGCCAGCGCCAGCTGCGGCACCAGGGCCACGTGGGCCAGCCAGGCGGCCCAATAAAAGCCCAGTCCCACGCCGGCGGCAAGCGCAACAGCAGAGCGCCAGCGCGCGTGACGGCGCAGCAGCCATGCCATCAGCAGCGCCGCGCCAGCGATCACCCACAGCAGCGCGCCCGCATGCGGCGGCAAGCTGGCCTGCGTCTGCAGCCAGGCGGCGCCGGCGGCAAAGCCGAGTATCAGGGTACGCATGGGAGCTCGCGGCGAAAAGGGCTCAGTTACTGTGATCGTTTTCGACTCTTTGCCACCTGATCTGACGCAATAGTGCGTGGATAAGAACACTCATGCACGCCATCCGGCACCACCACTGGGGAAACTTTCCGCATGCTAATATGACCATCCGTCGCCCTGGCGCCACGACTTTACGGACCTTGCATGACCCCACTGACAGCGGCCGAAACCTATTTACAGGATTTTCATCAACGGCAAGTCGGCGTGACCAGCGCCGCGTTTGCCCATTTGCAGGCCAGTTCCCCTGCCGGCATCTGGGCCTCGTCCTATGACGTGCTGACCAGCCTGGTACCGTCTGTGGATACGCCGTTGAGCGTACTCGACCTGGCCTGCGGCGACGGCCATCTGCTGGGCCTGCTGGCAGCGCGGCAACAGGCGCAGCTGCAACTGCTCGGCGTCGACATGAGCGAGGCGGAACTGGCCGCCGCGCGCGCCGTCCTGCCCGCCTCAGTTTGGCTGCAGCAGGGGCGCGGGCAGGCGCTCGATGTGCCGGACGCGAGCATCGACTGCCTCGTCTCTCACATGGCGCTGATGCTGATGGACGACATTGAACAGGTCATGCGGGAAATCCGCCGCGTGCTGCGCCCCGACGGCCAGTTTGCGGCCATCGTCGCCCGCACTTTCCTGTTGGGCGAAGTCAACGACGTTTTCATGCGCGTGTTCAAGCCCATAGCCAGCGACGCGCTGCCGCCGCTGCGTTTCGGCGACCGGCGCACAGGGTCGGAAACGGGCTGGCGCGAACTGCTCGATGCCGGTTTCGCAGACGTTGCATTCGACGACATCGATGTCCCATGGACACCCACGCCGGGCGAACTGTGGGCCGCCCTGCTCGACACGTATGACATCGACCGCCTGGACCATGACGCCAGACAGCTCCTGCACGGCGCATTCATGGAGGCCGTGGCGCATCTGCAAGCCGGCGATGGCAAGATCGCCACCGGCTGGGGCCTGCGCCTGGTGCGCGCGCGTGCCGCCTGAACATGCAAGCGCCAAGGCGAGCCACCACCACCCGCCGCCATCGACGGTATAATCGGCCTCGCTTATTTCAACACCCAGGCACGACATGACTTCCTCCGCACTTCCTCCCGACACTTCCACCGACATTTCCGACAGCACCGAAGACAATAACGACGCCACCCTGGTCGCGGAACTGGGGGAACTGGCCGAGCATATCCGCCTGGTCAAGATGGAAGGCCGCGTCTTCGTGCGCTTTTCCGGCCTGGTCAAGGCGGGTGGCTTGCATGTGCCATATGCGCTGGTGCCGGCACAGGGCGTGCTGGCGCGGCCGGCCAAGTGGCGCAAGATGGACCGCGAGTCCAAGCTGGCCCTGGTGCGCGAACGCGCCAGCGCGGCCGTCTTCGAGGAGCTGCGCCAGCATGTGGTCGATTTCGTCGCCGATATCGCGGGCCTGAGCGAGGATGTGGACACGGACCCGATGGTCTTCCTGCACACGCTGGCCGACATGCAGACGTCGGAGCCGGCCGGCATGGTCTTCGACCGCATCCGCCAGCGCTTCAATCACGCCATCGAGCGCCAGCTGGAAGAGCAGCACGCGGCGCGCACGCGCCAGAGCATCAACCTGGCCGAGTATCCCGCTTCGTTCGAGATGGCCCGGCGCCTGCCGCGCCGCTTCATCGCCCTGCTTGGGCCCACCAATTCCGGCAAGACGCACCGCGCGATGGAAGCGCTGGTGAAAGCAAAGAGCGGCATCTACCTGGCGCCATTGCGCCTGCTGGCCCTGGAAAACTACGAACGCCTGCAGGAAGCCGCGCCGCATGGCAAGCCGCTGGCCGTGAGCCTGATCACGGGCGAGGAACGCAGGGTCGTCGAAGGCGCCACGCACGTGGCCAGCACGGTGGAAATGCTGGACACGAAAACCGTCGTCGAGGTGGCCGTCATCGATGAAATCCAGATGCTGGCCGACCCGGACCGGGGCGCTGCGTGGACGGCGGCCGTCTGCGGCGCGCCGGCCCACACCGTGTACCTGGTGGGCGCGCCGGAAGCGCGGCGCGCCATCGAAGCGCTGGCCGAGCGCCTGGACTGCCCGCTGGAAGTGCACGTATTAAAACGCATGGCGCCCCTGTCGATGGAGCCGAGCGCCGTGCGCAAGGTGCGCAACCTGCGCCGCGGCGACGCCGTCATCGCCTTTTCGCGCCGCGAAGTACTGATGTGGCGCGACATGATCACGGAAACGGGGCTGTCGGTAGCCACCGTCTACGGCAACCTGTCGCCCGAAGTACGGCGCGCGCAAGCGCAGCGCTTCCGCGACGGCACGGCCGATATCGTCGTCGGCACGGACGCGCTGGCGATGGGCCTGAACATGCCGATCGCGCGCATCGTCATGACCACCTGCGTCAAATACAATGGCCGCGAAGAGGAAGAGATTTCGGCCGCGCTGGCGCGCCAGATCGCCGGGCGCGCGGGCCGCTATGGCGTGCATGAAGAGGGCCTGGTGGCCGGATACGACAACGAGACGCATGAAGTCATGCGCGCGCTGCTGAAGGAAAAGCTGCACCCGCTGAACACCAGCGGCTTTGCCGTGGCGCCGTCGCTGGAACATCTGCACCGCATTTCCTCGGTGACGGGCGAGCTGTCGCTGTCAAAGCTGCTGCGCCGCTTCATCCACAATATCGATGTGCCGGACGGCTTTTTCTTCCCCCGCATCACGGAAGACCAGAAGGAGCGCGCCGTCTGGCTCGACACCCTGCCCCTGTCCGTGGCCGACAAGTTCACGCTGTCGCTGGTGCCGATATCGAGCAAGGTGCCGTCCTTGCAAACGGCGTGGGAAAACTGGTCGAAGAATCTGTCGCAGGGAAAAACCAGCACCTTGCGCCAGCACGCGTACGGCGGTGGCACGCAGAATTTGCAGCAGGTGGAAGACACTTGCCGCTACTACTCGGCGTATGCGTGGCTCAGTTACCGCCTGCCGGAATTTTTCCCCGATATCGCCGTGGCGCAAAACCTGTCGCGCGATGCGTCCGAGCGCGTCGACTCCATCCTGCGCGCGCACAATGCGGCCTCGCGCGGACGCGCGGGCAAAAAGTTCAAATAAGCGTCAACGAATTTCCCAGAACCACACTTCCGCGCAATCCCAGTAGCAATCGGAACCGCACACCTTCACACCGATGGATGGCAACAGGATGTCGATATGCCCGCCCGCGCCACCCAGGTAACCGGGAATGCGGAAGAAGGCGACGAGGCCCTTGCGCTGGCCGATGCCGGCGATGGCCGCATCGCGGCTGAATTTCTCGGGTGCGCCAAACATTGAGGGGCTGGCCAGCATATGCGCCAGCTTGGCCTGTCCCGGTTCGATCAGCGCGCCCTTGAACGGGCCCTTGCGGATGGCCATGCGTCCCTTGACCTTGACGCCGACCTTGATCAGGGCCAGGCTGACGCGGATGGCGCAGGTGTTGGCAAAGCTATCCTTGCCGATCAAGTCTTCCCAGCCGATTTCGCCGAACAGGGCCGCCTGGTCGACGGCGGCCACGCTCGAATAATTCTCACGCAGCTTGATGAATGCAGGTTTCACGTCAGCCTCCCGTTGGTGGTGGAGTGGAACAGGGAAAACGCCGCGCCAGAATGGCGACGATCAGGGTGGAAGCGTCACCCTGGCGCGCCCGCGCGGGCAGCTTTTTCAGTTCGGCGACGATGTGCGCGTCGATTTCCACCGTTTTCAGGCGGCCCGTGTCGCACCACTGCCGGCCCTGCGCCGCGTCGGCCGTGCCAGCCAGGTAGCCCTGGGCGTAGCGCTGGTTGAGCAGGAAGGCGGGATCGGCGGATGCGCCCTGAGGCGGCACGTCGTGGTAATAGGCGATCAGCTGGTCGGCGCTCAGGCGCGGCGCCGGCAGGTAGCCGGCGGCGGACGCGCACACGGAAAACGCGCTCACGGACAGCGCGGCAAGGAGTACAACATGGCACATGGCCAGCCCGGGTCAGTGGTGGGATGTCTGACCGATTGTAGGGCGCTGCGGCGACCTCGCACTGAGCGAGGTCAAGCGATATGCATTACGGTTTGGCCGCCTCGTAATGCAGCTTGAGCACCAGCCCATTATGGTCATCGGCCATGTAGATATCGCCATCCTGCCCCAGCTTCACGTCGACGGGCGCGCCCCTGCCCTGCTTGCCCTTGCGCTCCCAGTTGCCGATCAACTCGACGGACTTGCCCAGCGGCGCACCGGCCTTGTCGGGCAGCAGGGCCACCAGGCGGTGGCCATTGCTGCGGTAGCCGTGGTAGCCGATGATCAGGCTATTCTTGTACAGCTCGGGGAAACGGCTGGCCGTGTAAAAGGTCATGCCCAGCGGCGCGGCGTGGCCGGGCAGCAGGCGCTGCGGCGCCGCGTATTGCGCGGAGCAAGCCGTCTTCGGATATTCGGGACTGGCGACGTTGTCGTCGTAGCAGTACGGCCAGCCATAGTGCCGGTCGGCCTTGATCAGGTTCAGCTCTTCATGCGGCAGGTTCTCGTCGCTTTTCAGCTGCGGCATGGCGGCCTGGATAGCGTCGCGCGCGTTTTCCGCCTGCCACAAGTCGCCCGTCGCCGGGTGGAAGGCCAGCGCCATCGAATTGCGCAAGCCGCGCGCATGCGTGCGCCAGCCCGTCACCGTGCCGGCCGGCCAGGCCATCTTGTATTCGCGGATGGCGCCCAGGGCTTCCGGACCTTCCGCCGAGGCGCACGGCTTGGCCGGATCGGGTGCCTTGCCATCGTTCTCGCAATGGTCGGTGCTTGAGCCCACGTTCACATACAGGTCGCCTTTGGGGCTGAAGCGCATGGTCGTCAGCAGGTGCAAGCCCAGTCCCGGCAGGCGCGGCGTCTTCGCCGTGCCGCCGATGATATCGGTGAGGGCGTGCGATGGATCGCGCAAGTCGAAGCGGAAGATGCGCCCCACCTCGCCCACGTAGACCATGCCGTCCGGTCCCTGCACGATGCCGTTCGGGCGATCGAGCTTGTCGAGCAGCAGCTTGCGCTCATACCCGGGACCGGCCGCCTTGCGCTGCAACAGCCATAATTTACCCTGCTTCGGCGCCCATCCCGCCATGTCCGTGACGAGGATGCCACCATTCGTCAGCGGCAGCACGCCACGGGGGAATTTCAGGCCGTCAGCCAGCACGGCCACGCAAAAGCCGGCCGGCGTACTGACGTCGAGGCGCGGCATGCCATCGCACTGGGCACCGGGCGCCGCCAAGGCGGGAGCCAACGCGCCGCTCAAACAGGCCGCCAGGGCGCCGGTGATGATCTTCTTGTTCATGAGGGTATTTCCATCAAAGGTAATCGGGGCAGCACGGCGCGCGCATTGGCGCTGGTCGCAGCGGCCACTTGCGCGATATCCAGGCCGCGCAATTCGGCCAGCACGGCGCCGATGCGCGGCAATTCTTCGGGGCTGTTGCGGCCAGGGTGTATCCAGGCAGGGGAAATATCGGGCGCGTCCGTCTCCAGCACGATGGCGTCGAGCGGCAAATCCGTGGCCATGCGGCGTATCTGCAGCGCGCGCGTAAAGGTCATGGCGCCGCCGAAACCGAGCTTGAAACCGAGGGCTATATAACCCTGCGCCTGCTGGAAGCTGCCGTTGAACGCATGCGCGATGCCGCCATTCGGGCGGATCTGGCGCGCATGCTTGAGGACGATGTCCTGCGAGCGGCGCACATGGGTCAGCACGGGTAAATCGAAGTCGCGGGCGATCTTCAGCTGTTCGCGCAGAAAATGCTCCTGCTTCACGCGCATGGCCGGTTCGCACAGCATGGGGAGGAAGAAATCGAGACCGATTTCGCCGATGGCGACGAAACGCGGGTCATTCATGGCCTGCGCCACGGCCTCGCGCAGGGCGATCAGATCGTCTTCCGTAGCATGCGGCACGTAGATCGGGTGGATGCCCAGGGCATAGCAGGCGTTGGGCGCCGTTGCCGCCAGCTCGCGCACGATGGCAGAATTGGCCCGTTCAACGGCGGGAATGACGATCATCGCCACGCCCTGCTGCTGCGCGCGCGCCGCCACCTGCAGCGATTCGCTGCCGAATTCGTGGGCGTCGAGGTGGCAGTGCGTGTCGATCCACAGCATGGCGGCTCCTTAATACTGGTACGGCTGCAGCCCTTCGTCCGTCAGGCGCAGCACGCGGTCGCAGCGCTTGGCCAGTTCAACATCGTGCGTGACGATGACGAAGGCCGTGCCCAGGGTGCGCGACAATTCCAGCATCAGGTCGAAAATCTGTTCGGCCGTGGCGTGATCGAGGTTGCCCGTCGGTTCATCGGCCAGCACGCAGGCCGGCTGCGTGACGAGGGCGCGGGCCAGGGCCACGCGCTGGCGCTCGCCACCCGACAATTCACCCGGCGTGTGCGTGACGCGCTTGGCCAGGTTCACGCGCGTGAGTATCTGCTGCGCCAGCTCGGTGGCGGGCGCGCGCTTCATGCGGCGGATCATCAAGGGCATGGCGACGTTATCGAGCGCGGAAAACTCGGGCAGCAGGTGGTGGAACTGGTAGACGAAGCCCAGCGAGGCATTGCGCAAGTCGCCACGCGCCTTTTCGCTGAGGGTAGCAAAATCCTTGCCCAGCAAGGTCACCTTGCCGCTGGTGGGCGTATCGAGGCCGCCCAGCAGATGCAGCAGGGTCGACTTGCCGGAGCCGGAAGCGCCGACGATGGCGACGCGCTCGCCACGATGCACGTCGATGTCGATGCCGGCCAGCACCTGCACCTTGTAGCTGCCCTGCGTGAAAGTCTTGCCCAGGCCACGGCAGGACAGGACGGCGGAATCGGCGGAAGCGCCGTTGGAAGCGGGTTTGTTCAGATCGGTCATGGTCGTCGTCAGTGGTTTATTCATAGCGCAGGGCTTCCGCAGGTTTGACGCGGGCAGCCCACCAGCTTGGGTACAGGGTCGCCAAAAAGGCGAGGATCACGGCCAGCACGCCGATCTTGCTGACGTCGGGCCAGCGCAGGTCGGACGGCACGGTGCTGATGAAATAGATGTCCTTGGAGAGGAACTGCACGCCCAGCAGGTGCTCGATGAAGGGCACGATGACGTCGATGTTCATGGCCACCAGCACGCCGCCGCCCACGCCCAGTATCGTGCCCAGGATGCCCACCAGCGCGCCCTGGATCATGAAGATCTTCATGATGGAGCGGGGAGATGCACCCAGGGTGCGCAAGATCGCGATATCGGCCTGCTTGTCCGTCACCGTCATCACCAGGGTCGACACGAGGTTGAACGCGGCCACGGCGATAATCAGGGTCAGGATGATGAACATCATGCGCTTTTCCGTCTGCACGGCAGCGAACCAGTTCGCGTTCAGCTTGGACCAGTCGCGCAGCCACAGGTCGCCCGGCATGGTTTTTTTCAATTCTGCTGCCACTTGCGGCGCCCGGTTCATGTCGGCCAGGCGCAAACGCAGGCCGGATGGACCGTCGAGGCGCAGCAAGCGCTGGCCGTCTTCGATATTGATGAAGGCCAGGCCGGCGTCGAATTCATTGTGGCCCGCCTGGAAGATGCCGCTGACGGTGAAGCTGCGCATGCGCGGCAGCACGCCGGCCGGCGTGACCTGGCCCTGCGCCAGCATCAAAGTCACTTTTTCACCGAGGTTGACGCGCAAGGCGCGCGCCAGCTCGATGCCCAGCACGATATTGAAGGTGCCCGGCTGCAGCGCCTTGAAGCTGCCCATGCGCGTCTGGCCGGCCACGTCGGACACGTTCGGCTCTTCCTCGGGCAGCACGCCGCGCACGATGGCGGGGCGCAGCGCATCGTCGCGCAGCAACATGCCCTGCGTTTCCACGAACGGCGCGGCGCCTTTCACGGCCGGATTTTTAAAGGCCTGCGCCGCTTCGGCGCGCCAGTCGGGCATGCTGCCGCTGTTGTCGAACACTTCCACGTGGGCCAGCACGGACAGCATGCGGTCGGTCACTTCCTTCTGGAAGCCGTTCATCACGGACAGCACGACGATCAGCGCCGCCACGCCCAGGCCGATGCCGGCCATGGAAATGAGGGAGATGAAGGAGATAAAACTGTTACGGCCACTGCGCTTGCCGGCCCGCGTGTAGCGCAGGCCGACCAGCCATTCGAAGGGAAGATTTTTTAACATGCTCATTGATTCATTATTTCTAAGGGGTCAGACCCGCCGGGTCTGACCCCAGCAGTTTGTTGATCAGCCAATTACTCATACCGCAGCGCTTCGGCCGGCTTGACTCTGGCCGCGCGCCAGCTCGGGTAGATGGTCGCCACCAGCGCCAGGCCAAAGGCGATCAGGCCGATCTGCGCCACGTCCAGCCAATGCACGTCGGACGGCACGGCGCTGATCTGGTAGATTTCCTTGGAGATGAAATGCAGGCCGAAGATGCCTTCGATGAAGGGCACGATGACGCCCACGTTCAGCGCCAGCACGACGCCGCCGATCACGCCCAAGGCACTGCCCAGCAAGCCCACCAGCGCGCCCTGGATCATGAAGATCTTCATGATGGAGAACGGCGAGGCGCCCAGGGTGCGCAAAATCGCGATGTCGGCCTGCTTGTCGGTGACCGACATCACCAGGGTCGAGACGAGGTTGAACGCGGCCACGGCGATGATCATGCTGAGGATGATGAACATCATGTTCTTCTGGCTTTGCACCAGCGCATACCAGCTGGCGCTGGCGCGCGACCAGTCGCGCATCCACAGCTGGCCCGGCATCGACGCTTTGAGTTCGCGCGCCACCTGCGGCGCCTGGTTCATGTCATGCAGACGCAGACGCAGACCGGACGGGCCGTCGAGCTGCAGCAGCTGTTCGGCGTCCTGCATGTTCACAAACGCCAGGCTGCCATCGAGTTCATTGTGACCTGCCTCAAAAATGCCGGCCACCTTGAGCGCGCGCATGCGCGGCATGACGATGCCAGTGGCCGGATCGCCCGCCCTTGGCTCGCGTTCCAGCATCAGGGTCACGTTCTGCCCCACTTTCACGTCGAGCGCCTTGGCCAGGTCGATGCCCAGCACGATGTTGTACGAGCCTGGCGTCAAGTCCTTGAAACTGCCCTGCTTCATCTGGCTCGCCACGCTGGAGACGGTCGCTTCCTGCTGCGGCAGCACGCCTCGCACGACGGACGGGCGCATGGTTTCATCATTGAGCAGCATGCCCTGGGTTTCCACGAACGGCGACACGGCTTTGACTTGCGGGTTGGCGTAGGCGGCGCGCTCCTGCGCCTGCCAGTTGGGCATGGAGCCGCTGGTGTCGAATACCTCGACATGGGCCAGCACCGACATCAGGCGGTCGGTGACTTCCTTCTGGAAGCCGTTCATGACGGAGAGGACGACGATCAGGGCGGCCACGCCCAGGCCGATGCCGGCCACGGAAATGAGGGAGATGAAGGAGATGAAGCTGTTGCGGCCACTGCGTTTCCCGGCGCGCGTATAGCGCACGCCGACCTGCCACTCAAAAGGAAATTGTTTGATGATGCTCATGCGCTCCCGCGACAACGATAATATGCGAGCGCGCAGTGTGCCACACAAATGACACTCATGCGTGAAACACATCACCGTGGCGCCACTTTCCCGCGCCCGCCGTCAAGGGAAAAACCGCGGGAACTACTCCCCCACCGCCACAATCGCCTACAATCTCGGGATGAATCAACTTACCCTCGTCCTGCCCTTCGCCTTGCCCAATGCCGAACTGGCTGCCGACCTGCTCAAGGTCTTGCAGGCGCCCGCCCTGGCGGCCCTGCTGTCGCGCACTTCCAATTGCAATTTGGAAACTTTTGACAACGCCAACCGCTTGCTGCCGCACGAAGCGTGGCTGGCGCACGCGCTGGGCCTGGCGTCCGCACCCAACGGCGAGGCGGCACAGGCAGCCTTTGCCGCCCAGGCCATGCGCGGCTACGGCCTGGCGCCGGAACCGGGCGCGCGCTACTTCCTGCTGCATCCGGCCCACCTGGCCATCGCCCGCAGCCATATCAGCCTGGAAGACTTGCGCCAGCTCACGTTGAGCGAGGCCGATGGCCGCGCCCTGTTTGACATTGCGGCCCCCTATTTCGACGAGATCGGCCAGCCGCTGGCGTATGGCGACGCGGGCACCTGGTTCATGCGCGCCGATGGCTGGAGCGACTTGCAGTGCGCCTCGCCGGACGCCGCCACCACGCAAGACTTGTCCGTCTGGATGCCGGAAGGCGAGCACGCGCGCGCCGCGCGCCGGCTGCAAAACGAAGTGCAGATGCTGTGGCATGAACATCCCGTCAACGCGGCGCGCGAAGATCGGGGCTTGAAAGCCATCAACTCCTTCTGGATCTGGGGCGGCAGCCTGGCCACGGCTGCATCTGCTCCTGAACCTGCACGCTGCGCCGCCAGCCTGCATACAAAGGACGCGCCCGGCTGGCTGGCGGCACTGGCGGAACCATCACGGCGCGATGCCAGTCCAAGCAGTGTGCTGGCAGACCAATCCGACGCGATCGTCGTGCTGGGCGGCTTGACCCAAGCGGCGCAAGCCCAGGAATGGGGCATGTGGCTGCAGCAGTTGCAAGCACTGGAAGCGGACTGGTTCGCCCCCCTGCTGGCGGCCCTGAAAGATGGCCGCCTGGGGCAGCTGCGCCTGGTGCTGAGCCACCGCGACGCCTGGCTAGCTTGCACCACCAGCAAGCATGCGCAGCGCAAATTCTGGCGCGCGATTACCCTGAACAAGTTGAAAGCATCATGACCCGTACCCGCATCGCCACCCGCCCCTGCCCTTACCGCGAATCCGAATCGCTGCGCCAAGGCGGCATCCACCCCGTGCTGGCCCGGCTGTACGCCTCGCGCGGCCTGTCCGACGCGAAGGAACTGTCGAGCGAACTGGCGGCCTTGATGCCGCCGTCCGGCTTGCTGCACATCGGTGCAGCCGGCGTCTTCCTGGCCGACGCGATTGCCGCCAAGAAACGCATGGTCATCGTGGCCGACTACGATTGCGACGGCGCCACCGCCTGCGCCGTCGCCATTCGCGGCTTGCGCGCCATGGGCGCCGACGTCGATTTCATCGTACCCAACCGTTTTGAGTACGGCTACGGCCTGACGCCGGAAATCGTCGAACTGACGGCCCGCGAAAAGTCGCCCGACATCATCATCACCGTCGACAACGGCATCGCCAGCATCGACGGCGTGGCCGAGGCCAACCGGCGCGGCATCCAGGTGGTCGTCACCGACCACCATTTGCCGGCCGACACCCTGCCCGACGCGGCCGTCATCGTCAACCCGAACCAGCCCGCCTGCGGCTTCCCCAGCAAACACCTGGCCGGCGTGGGCGTGGTGTTTTACGTCTTGCTGGCCCTGCGCGCCGAAATGCGCCGACGCGGCATCTTTGATGCGCAAACGCAGCCCAAGCTCGACAACCTGCTCGACCTGGTGGCGCTGGGCACGGTGGCCGACGTGGTGCGCCTCGATACCAACAACCGCATCCTCGTCGCGCAAGGCCTCAAACGCATGCGCAAGGGCAATATGCACGTGGGCGTGGCCGCCCTGTTCCGCGTAGCGGGCCGCGAAGCGCGCAGCGCCACGCCATTCGACCTGGGCTTTGCCCTGGGACCGCGCCTGAATGCAGCCGGGCGCCTGCAAGACATGTCGCTGGGCATCGAATGCCTGATCACGGACGACGAAGGCCGCGCCTGGGCGCTGGCGCAGCAACTCAACGACATCAATCTGAAGCGCCGCGAAATCGAGGCCGAAATGCAGGATACGGCCCTGCTGCACCTTGATGATTTCGAGCCTGCCAACAGCAGCACCATCAGCGTCTTCGACGAATCGTGGCACCAGGGCGTGATCGGCATTGTCGCCTCGCGCCTGAAAGAAAAGTTTTACCGACCGACCATCACGTTTGCGCCCGGCGCCGATGGCTGGATCAAGGGCTCGGGCCGCTCGATTCCCGGTTTTCACTTGCGCGATGCGCTCGACCTCGTATCGAAACGGGCGCCCAGCCTGATCGACAAGTTCGGCGGCCACGCCATGGCGGCGGGCTTGACCATCCGCGCCGACGCCTTCGACGCGTTTTCCAAGGCCTTCGAAGCCGTGGGCCAGGCCTGGCTCAGCCAGCAGCAACTGGAACGGGTCGTGGAAACGGACGGCCCGCTGGAAGACGCCTACTACACGACGGCCTTCATCGAGCTGATGGATGGGCAGGTGTGGGGCCAAGGCTTCGCCCCGCCCGTCTTCTGCGATGAATTCCGCGTCGTCAGCCAGCGCATATTAAAAGAGCGCCATTTGAAACTGCTGCTGGAAAAGAACGGCGTGCGCTTCGACGCCATCTGGTTCGGCCACACGGACGCGCTGGGCGAACGCACCAGGGTCGCCTTCCGCCTCGATGCGAATGAATACAATGGCACGACCAAGGTGCAACTGATGGTGGAGCATGCGGAGGCCGTCTGACAAGATCGGCCCAAATCCGTGACTTACCTTATTGACACATTCAAGTCCATGTTGACCGGCCTGAACCACCTCACCCTGTCCGTGCGCGACCTGGCGCGCAGCGTCGTCTTTTACCGCGACACGCTGGGCCTGCGCCTGCATGCGTGCTGGGACAGGGGCGCATACCTGTCGGCCGGGGATTTGTGGCTTTGCCTGTCGCTGGACGCGGAGGCGGCCAGCGACACGGGCCGCACCTACACGCACTACGCCTTTTCCATTCCCCAGGAAAATTTTCCCGCCTTTGCCGCCCGCCTGCGCACCATCGGCGTGCCCGAATGGCAGCAAAACCGCAGCGCTGGCGATTCCCTGTATTTTCTCGATCCGGACGGCCACCAGCTGGAAGCCCATGCGGGCAACCTGGCGCAGCGGCTGGCGGCCTGCCGCGCAGCGCCGTATCCAGGCATGGTGTTCGAGGATTGATGCGCGAAAACTATATATTCGTTAAATTCATGAAATTTATTCAATCATCAGAAAATGCAAGTACCGTTGCTGGGGAAAAACACTGTCACGCATCGATACCCCTCTGATAACCTTGCCTATAAGGCTTAATCAAGCTGGCAATATTACCTTCGAGAATAGGCAAATTCGCCACATAACATTGCAAAAATGAAAATGTTCATTGAAAATAGTTAACATTTATTTGGCAAATTCGCTAGAATTGATAACGCAGCAGGAAGTCTGTAACGATGCATGATCAATTCTGAGGGCAAACCCGTCGAAAGGCGGGGACGCAAAGCCACCGGCCTACCGCGCGCAAGCGCCACGGCAGCGGGGCTGCCAATGCAGGGCCGGGACCGCCAGCGCGCGGCGCCATGCCTGGATACATTGTCGAGATGTGGCCCTCGCCAACTCGGAGAGTTTCGCCATGAAAAAATTCACCCCTTTGCATCCCTGCCACGGACGCCTGCTGCTGGGCGCCACTGCCGCCCTCCTGCTGGGCGCTTGCGGCCCCGGCCAGGAGACATCGGCGCCACCCGCCGCCATCGCCACGGCCGCGACACAGTTCACTGTCGAGGTGCCCGTCATCCCCGCCGCCGTCGGCGCGCTGGTGGTGCAACCGATGTTCCATGCCGCCCCCGCCCTGCTCGATGCGCCTGACGGACGCGACAGCGCCAACAGCAGCGGCTCGGCCCACTGGCGTCCGCACTTGCAGCACGTGCCCGGTGCCATGACGGAAATGCGCACGCGGCGCCTGACGGCGCAAAAGATCACCGCCGCGGAACAGGTGGCACAGGTGGCACAGGATATCGCGCCGCTGCTGGACGGCGGCGCGAGCGACATCGCCGCGCCCATGGCCGGCAGCAGCGTGGTGGCCACCTACTCGCCCGCGCAAATCCGCGCCGCCTACGACCTGCCCGCCCTGCCGGCGGCGGGCACGGCGCTGACGCCAGCCCAGGCGGCACAGCTGGGCGCGGGGCAGACGATCTACATCGTTGACGCCATGCACAACCCGAACGCGGCCGCCGAACTGGCCATCTTCAACCAGAAATTCGGCTTGCCAGGCTGCACCCCCAAGACCATCGCCACGAATGCCACCCTGCCATTGCCGCCAGCGCCGGCCAGCGGCTGCGAATTTTCCGTCGTGTACAACACGCCATCGAGCACCATGACGGCCACCGCGCCCGCCTATAACGCGGGCTGGGCCATGGAAATCGCGCTCGACGTGCAGTGGGCGCATGCCACGGCGCCGCTGGCGCGCATCGTGCTGATCGAGGCACCCGACGCATCCATCAACAGTCTGCTGGGCGCCGTGCGCCTGGCCAACATGATGGGACCTGGCGTCGTCTCGATGAGCTTTGGCGCCGCCGAAGGCAACTGGACAGCTTCCGTCGACAGCGCCTTCACGGGCAAGAACATGAGTTACCTGGCCGCCACGGGCGACTCGGGCAGCGGCGTGTCCTGGCCCTCCGTATCGTCCAACGTGCTGGCCGTGGGCGGCACCACGCTCAGCTACAGCGGCAGCGGCGTGCGCAGCGAAACGGCCTGGTCCGGCACGGGTGGCGGCATCAGCGCCTACACGGCACTGCCAAGCTACCAGACGGCCAGCGTCCCCGGCCTGACCAACCTGTTGCGGCGCAACGTGGCCGACGTGGCCTTCAATGCCGACCCCGCCACAGGCCAGTACACGGCCGTGATGGCTCCCGGCAGCAGCACCGCCAGCTGGCTCAGCATCGGCGGCACCAGCCTGTCCACGCCACAGTGGGCCGGCCTGGTCGCCATCGCCAACGCCAGCCGCGCGTTGCAAGCGAAGACGGCGCTCGGCTTGCCGCACAGCATGTTGTACGGCCAGATCGCCACCGTGCCCGGCACCTTTGCCAGCAGCTTTGCCGACATCACGCGCGGCAGCAACGGCACGTGCAGCGTGTGCACGGCCAGGGTCGGCTACGACCCACTGGGCGGCCTGGGCACGCCCAACGTGAAAAGCCTGCTGGCCAGCCTGTCGGGCACGCAGATCGCACCCGCCGCCCCCGTGGTGGCGCCGGCCAGCATCAGCGGCGCGGCCGGCAAGCCGCTGTCGTTCACCGTCTCGGCCAGCGCAGCCCATCCTCTCAGCTACGCCATGCTGGGCGCGCCGGCCGGCATGGGCATCGCCGCCACGGGCGTCGTCAACTGGGCCGTCCCCGTCGCCGGCACGTATGCCGTGACCATGGTGGCCCGCGATACCGTCAGCGGCCTGAGTGGCCAGGGCGTGTACAGCATCGTCATCGCACCCGTCGCGCCGCCCATCGTCGCTGCCGGCGCCATCATGGGCAAGGTTGGTACGGCGCTGGCATTCAATGTCAGCGTCAGCGCCGCCAATCCTGTCAGCTACACGCTGAGTGGCGCGCCTGCCGGCATGACCATCAGCAGCGCCGGATTGGTGAGCTGGGCGGTGCCGCTGGCGGGCACCTATGCCGTCACCGTCACGGCCAAGGACAGCAAGACCGGCTTGAGCGGCAAAGGCATTTACACGGTGGCCATCGCCGCCCCGCTGCCGCCCGTGGTGACGGTGGCCAGCGTCAGCGGCAAGCCGGGCGTGGCCCTGTCGTTCACCGCCACGGCGGTGGCGCCCAACCCCGTCACCTATAGCCTGGCGGGCGCGCCGTCCGGCATGGCCATCAGCGCCGCCGGCGTCGTCAGCTGGGCCAAACCCGTGCTGGGTAGCTACAACGTGACCGTCATTGCCAGAGACACCAGGACGGGCTTGACCGGGCAGGCCGTGGCCACGGTGAAAATCGCCGCCACCGGGCCCACGATCAGCGCCGCTGCCATGACGGGCGTGGCCGGCAAGACCATGAGCGGCAGCATCGTGCTGACGGCGCCGGGCGCGAATGCGCTGTGGATCTCGATCACCGGCGCGCCCCTGGGCATGCAGTTTTCCATGAGCGGCATGACCATCACCGCCCGCTGGCCCCTGCCCGTGACGGGCAGCTATGCGCTGAAGGTCGTGGCGCTGGACAATAACGGCTTGACGGCGCAGCTGACCGTGCCGGTCACCGTCAAAGCAAAATAAGCTGGCGCGGCCCGCTTTCCAACGGGGCGCACCGGGACACCCGTCCTGGCGCGCCCCGTTTTTCATGCGCGCGGCCGTTGCAATGAATCCGAAAAAGGAGTATAAATAATCCGCAAACAGAGTTTTATCGAAGGAGTGCCATGAATCTCGCCTATGCCTACCCCAAGAGCCGCTTCGAGCCGGCCGTGCTTGTCGACCTGAACGCCAAAGCCGAGCGCGAGCGATTGTCGCAGGCGGCACTGAAGGGATTTTTCAAGCTGGTCGCCGCCTGGAAGTTGCGCGACGACGATGCGCGCGAATTGCTAGGCGGCCTGTCCAGCAGCGCCTACTACGAGTGGAAGAAGCACCCGGACCGCGTGCTGGAAGTGGACCGCATCACGCGCATTTCCTATTTGCTGGGCATCTACAAGGCCTTGCACATCCTGTACGGTGACAAGCTGGCCGACAAATGGGTGAGTTTGCCCAACAAAAACCCCATCTTCGGCGGACGCACGCCCCTGTCGCAGATGCTGGCCGGCGGCTTGCTGGCCATGCAGACGGTACGCAAGCTGCTCGATGCGCGCCGCGGAGGGCTGTAAGCGTGCCTGCCATCGCCGATGCATACCTGCCGCCGCTGGCCGCCCTGCGCCAGATCGACACTTGCCGCCTGATTCCCTCGCGCTTCGCCGACATGGAAGAC
Source organism: Janthinobacterium kochi (assembly GCF_051380715.1). Lineage (NCBI taxonomy): Bacteria > Pseudomonadati > Pseudomonadota > Betaproteobacteria > Burkholderiales > Oxalobacteraceae > Janthinobacterium > Janthinobacterium kochi. The sequence continues at coordinate 779,903 of NZ_JBNYXO010000001.1, read as the reverse complement.
TCCGTGCTGGCGCCGCTGGCCGAGGACGACGCACACCTGCGCGAGCTGTTCGAGCTCGATAACGCGACCAACGCGCGCCTGGTGGCCGAGTATGGCGGCGCGCCAGGAATTGGCGTGGACGAGCTGGTTTTTGGCGTGCCGCACTTCCGCATCATCAACGCCGCCTACACCTACGCCCGCCCGGAAGGGGCGCGTTTCAACGATGGCGAGCGGGGCGCCTGGTATTGCGCCTTCGACATGGAAACGGCGCTGGCCGAGATCATTTTCCACAAGACCGTGGAATACCAGGAAATCGACTATTTCGACGACAGCGTCAGCTACCAGTCGCTGCTGGCCGATTTTTCCGCCAGCTTCCACGACCTGCGCGGCCAGGAGCGCTATGCGGCCTGCCTCGACCCGGTCAGCTACATCGCCTCGCAAGACCTGGCCGCCATCCTGCTCGAAGCCGGTTCCATGGGCGTCATCTTCCCCAGCGTCCGGCACGCCAGCGGCACCAACCTGGCCTGCTTCCGCCCTGCACTGGTCGGCAATGTTCGCAAAGGCGCCGCCTATCGGTTAACATGGCGGGGTACGTCGACGCCGCAGGTGGAAGCCCTGTAAGGCCACGCAAGCGCGCATCGGCACCCGACTCACCGCAACTTGATATTTCGCATGCAAACCAATCCTGAAAAAGACACCGAACTGCGCCTCAAAGTCAACAGCGAAACGGCCCGCCTGGCCTGGAGCGAACTGGAAAAGCACTTCGCCCAGGGCAATGTCGTCTGGGTCGCCAATGAACTCGATCTGGTCGAAGTGGCCGTGCGCATCTCGCACGACGACAAGGCCACCATCACGCAATGGATGGCCGATAGCAAAGTGGCCAAGGTATCGGACCAGCAGGCGCTGGACTGGCAAGCGGCCGATGCGGCGCTATGGGCTGTCGTCGTCAGCCCGTTTATTTTGGTGCAGCAGGAAAAGCCGACGCAACACTAAAGGCTGCGTTCGAGCATCAGGCGCAGCGAAGCGCTGCCGTCCAGGCGCGTCACGCTGTCGCTGCGGCCCGCATCATCAACATACGATTGCCCTTGCACCTGTAGCTGGCGCAGCAAGTTGGCCGCCGACAGGCGCACGCGCGTTTTCGCGTCCGGCTGCCACAGCGCATATGCGTCGAGGGTGCGCCGCACGCCCGCATGGCTGCTGGCGTGCGCATCGAGCCGCGCCAGGCCGCCCGTCTGCACGTTCAGATTGCCGCCCATGCTCATCCTCGGCGAGAGCCGGAAATCGAGTCCCAGGTTGAGCGTGGCCGGCACCTGGCTGGCCAGGCGGTTGCCGGGACCCGGCACGGCGGCGACGCTGGACCAGTTGCGCCCCGCATTGGCGCGCACATCGATGTCGGGCGCCTGCACCCACCAGGTCCGCACCGGGAACTTCACATCCAGCTCGATGCCCCGCACCGTGGCCGTGCCGTTGTTGAACGGGCTGGCGGTCCAGATGCCATCGTGCTGGAACAGGCGCTGCACGGTGACGTCGCTGATACGCCGCGTGTATGCCGACACGCTGGTCACGCCGCTCTTGCCAAAATAGCTCTCCCAGGCCGCGTCCAGCCCCCACGCCAGTTCCGGACGCAGCTCGGGATTGCCCTGAAAATCGGGGTTATTGGCGCTGTTGCCGTTATTGATCGTGTAGCGGCGCGGCACCAGGTTGCGCGTGGTGGGCGCCTTGTAGGTGCGTGCCAGCGCCAGCCGCAGCTGATCGCGCTCCTGCCGCGGCGGCTTCCACAACAGCTGCGCCACGGGACTCCAGACGCTGGCCCGCGTGCGCACTTCGCTCAAAGTGCGGCCCTCGGTCGCCGTCTGCAAGCCTTCCCAGCGCACGCCCGCATACATTTGCAGGCGTGGCGTCACGTCCCATTCATCCTGCGCATACAGGGCCAGGCGCCGCACATCGGCCGTGTAGTCTTCATCGAGCGCATACGGTGCGCCACCGGCAAGATACGTGTCACGCTGGCGGCGCGATTCGCTGCGGCGTATCAGGCTACCATCCCAGCCCAGGCTCAGGGCATGCCCGCCGCCCAGCCTTCCCAGGTATTTGCCGCTGCTGTTGACGCTGTCGTCGATGGCGTCGGAGACCACGCCGCGCAGCAGCAGGGGCGCGCCATCGGCCGCCGCGCCATGAAACGCGTAATCCGTATCGCGCCGGTTGTGGTTGACGCCCAGCTTGGCCGTCAGCTTGCCCGCCGCCCCCAGCGCGTGCGCCCAGCTCACATCGCTGCGCGCCGAAAACACGCTGGCTTGCGAGGTGGCGCCATTGCGCGGGTAGCTGCTAGCCGCGCCCGTCAACACCGTTTCGCGGGCCACACCGTCAAACCCCGTGCGATACCAGTCCAGCAGGCTTTGCCAGGTGAGCGTGTCACCATTGTCCAGGGTCCAGTGCAGGCGCGGCGTCAGGCTGGCCTTGTTGACAGAAGAAGCATTGCGCGTGCGCGTCTCCCGCAGCGCCAGCGGCGTGCCGGTGGGATCGGATATTGTCTCAGTCATCCTTCCCGCCACGTCATCGGCCGTGCGCTCCAGCGCGCCCGTCAGCGCGTAGGCGAAACCCGGCAGCTTGCCCGCCACGCGCAGGGACGCGGCAGGCTGCCAGCGGCCATCGCCCCGGCCCGCGCCCAGCTTCCATTCGCGCTCGGCGCCGCTGGCGCCCTTGCGCAAGACGACGTTGATGCTGCCGGCGACGGCCTGCATGCTGTATTCGGCCGTCGCGCTGCGCAAAATCTCGATGCGCTCGATCATCTCGGGCGCGATCGATTCGATGGAAAACCCGGGTGGCGCCGGTTCGCCATTGATCAGTATTTGCGTGTAGCCGGCGCCCAGGCCGCGCATGCGCACCTCGCCGCCGACGACGGAGACGCCGGGCTGGCGCTTCAGGGCCGCCGCCAGGCTGCTGTCGCCATATTGAACCAGGTCGTCACGGCTGACGATGATCTTCGCGGCCGTATCATCGCGCCGCTGCTGCACGCCGCTGGCGGCTGAAATAGTGACTTTCTGCAGCGGCGCATCTTCGGCGCAGGCAACGGCTGGCAAGAACAGAAAAGACAGAGAAAAGAACGGTAAAGTCGAACTGGCGCTGCGCATGATGCCTTTTCTACACTGCGGGAAAGGAAGCGCGCAGTGTAGAGGATTTGACAATATTCGGCAAGCGCCTTGTCAGTGCCCTCCCCCCAGATACGCGGCGATCACCTTCGGGTCGGTTTTGAGACTCTCGGCCGGGCCGTGCACGGAGATGCTGCCGTTTTCCAGCACATAGCCGTAATCTGCCACGTTCAGGGCGGCGGCGGCGAATTGCTCCACCAGCAGCATGGTCACGCCTTCGGCCTTTAATCGCGTGATGATGCGGAAGACTTCTTCCACCAGGATGGGCGCCAGGCCCATCGACGGCTCGTCCAGCAAGATCACTTCCGGGTTCAGCATCACGGCGCGCGCCATGGCCAGCATCTGCTGCTCGCCGCCCGACAAGGTGCCCGCCAACTGGTCGCGCCGCTCCTTCAGACGGGGGAACAACTCCAGGGCCTTGTCCAGGTCGCCCTTGATGTCACCTTTCGGGCGCGAGCGCGTAAAGCGGGGGAAGGCGCCCAGCAGCAGATTGTCCGTCACCGACATCGAGGCGAACACGCGCCGGCCTTCCGGCGAATGGGCCAGGCCGGCGCGCGCGATGCGGTGCGAGTCGAGGCCCGTGACATCCTTGCCACCCAGCGTGACGGTGCCCGATTTGGGTTTCAGCATGCCGGAAATGGCGCGCATGGTGGTGGTCTTGCCGGCGCCGTTCGATCCGATCAGGGTCACCAGCTTGCCCTTCGGGACGTCGAGCGAAATGCCGTGCAGGACCTCGACTTTGCCGTAGGCGGCGTGCAGATTTTGAATGGTCAGCATGGTCTTCCTCTCAGTGCGCCGCAGGGGCCAGGGTTTCGGCGCTGCCGCCCAGATAGGCTTCGATCACTTTCGGATCGCTCTGGACAAGCGCGGGCACGCCTTCGGCGATCTTCTGGCCGAAGTCCAGCACCGTCACCACGTCCGACAGGGACATCACCACATCCATGTGGTGCTCGATCAGGATGATGGTGATGCCATGCTCGCGAATCTTGCGGATGATGGCCATCAGTTCCTTGATGTCGGGCGCCGTCAGGCCCGCCGCCGGTTCATCGAGCAGCAGCAGGCGCGGATTGAGGCCCAGCGCGCGGCCGATTTCCAGCAGCCGCTGCTTACCATACGGCAAATTGCGCGCCTCTTCGTTGGCCAGGTCGGCCAGGCCGACGAATTCGAGGATGCTGGCGGCCCGCTCGCGCGCCGCCGCCTCTTCGCGCTTGTAGCGGGGCGTGTGCAGCATCACGTCCAGCACGTTCGACTTGAAGGTGTTGTGCAGGCCCACCAGCACGTTTTCCGTGGCCGTCATCTCGCCGAACAGCTGCACGTTCTGGAACGTGCGCGCCACGCCGCCCAGCGCAATCTCGGACGGCGTGCGCCCGGAGATCACGGCACCGGCAAACTCCACCTTGCCTGCCGTCGGCTTGTAAATCCCCGTCAGCACATTCATCATCGTGCTCTTGCCCGAGCCGTTCGGCCCGATCAAGCCATGCACCGAGCCTTGCGTGACGGTCAGGTCCACCTGGTTCAGCGCTTTCAGGCCGCCGAACTGCATCAGCGCCTGGTCCACGCGCAGCAAAGGCGCTCCGTGCGATCCGCCCTGCGCAGGGTCGATCTGCGCGAACGGCGCCACGCCGTGGGAAGCGACGGCCTGCACATGGCGCCGGCCCTTGCCCACAAAGCTCATCAAAAAGCCGACGATGCCGTCCTGCAGGTAGTAGACGACAAATAAAGTCATCAGGCCGAAGATGGTCAAACGCCAGTCAACCATGTTTTCCAGTTTGTAGGAAAACGCGGCCAGGCCGATGGTGGCGACCAGGGGCACGAGCACGCCGCGCACGGTGGAGCGCTTTTTCGCCAGCATGAAGGCGGAGCCGATCACGCCCAGCACGGCGGCGCTGACGGCGATCTTGCGGAACAATTCGATGTCGGCCAGCAAACTGGGCAGCATGACGACGATCAGCGCGCCGATCAAGGCGCCCGAACGCGTCTTGCGCCCGCCCATGATGACGGCCAGCAGGAACAAGATCGTCAGCTCGAAGTTGTAGGTGTTGGGCGAGATGTATTCTTCCGAATACGCATACAGGCTGCCGGCCAGGCCTGCGAAACCGGCGCTGATGACAAACGCATAGACCTTGTAGCGGTACACGGACACGCCCATGCAGTCCGAGGCGATCGGACTGTCGCGCAAGGCTTCAAATGCCCGTCCCAGGTTCGACTTCAAAATGCGATGCACCACCACCAGCGAGATCACCATCAGCGCGGCGACCATGTAGTAGTACTCCACCTCGGAGAGCTTGTGGCCGAACAGGACAGGCTTGTGGATCTTGATGCCCATCGGGCCTTCCGTCAGGAAGCTCATTTCATTGATCAGGATTTGTATGATGGTGCCGAAGGCCAGGGTCACCATCGCCAGATAGGGCCCCGTCACGCGCAGGGCCGGCAAGGCCAGGATAGCGCCAAACACGGCCGCGCCCAGGATGCTGGCGGGGATGGCCAGCCAGAACGACAGGCCCAGCTTGAACACCAGCACGCCTGTGACGTACGAGCCGATGCCGAACAGGCCAGCATGACCCAGCGACACCTGCCCCGTGTAGCCGACGACGATGTCGAGGCCGAACAGCAGGATGGCGTAGATCAGGATGGTCTCGGCCAGGTGGATATAGTAAGGGTTCGGGATAAGGATGGGGAACAGCGCGAGCGCGGCCAGACCCGCCGCGCTCAGCGCCAGCATGGTGATTTTCTTGTTCATGTGATCCTCAGACTTTCTTGATCGCGGCTTTGCCGAACAGGCCGGACGGCTTGACGGCCAGCACCAGCAGCAGGAGCAGCAGGCCAGGCACTTCCTTGTAGCCGGTGGAGATGTAGTAGCCGGTGGTCGTTTCCGCGATGCCCAGGATCAGACCGCCGACGATGGCGCCCACGCCCGAGGTCAGGCCGCCGATGATGGCCACGGCAAACGCTTTCAAGCCCAGCGACGCGCCCATGGTGGCCCCCGTCAAGGTCAGCGGCGCCACCAGCACGCCCGCAAAGGCGGCCGTGGCCGACGACAGCGCGTAGGAAAACGTGATGACCATGCCCGTATTGATGCCCATCAGGCCGGCCGCGTCGCGGTCGTTGGCCGTCGCCACCACGGCCTTGCCGTAGATCGATTTGCGGTTGAACACTTCGACGGCCAGCATGATGGCCAGCGCGCCGACGATGACGGCCACCTGCATCTGCTGCACATTGGCGCCAAACACCTGGAACGGCGCGGCCGACAGCGGCGACGGGAACATCAGGTCATCCTTGCCCCAGATATTTTCCGCCACGTTCTTGAAAATGATGGCCAGCGCGATGGTCGACATGATCCAGCCGAATTCGGACTTGATCTTGATGGCGGGCCGCACGCCTATCCATTCGACGAACACGCCCTGCAAGGCGCCGAAGACGATGACGATGGGGATCATCAGGAGATAGCTCATGTACGGGCCGCCGTGGATGGTGCCCACCAGCGAGAGGCCCACCAGCGCGCCCAGCATCAGCGATTCGCCCTGGCCGAAATTGAGGGTGCCGGAAGTGGCAAAGGTCAGCTGGTAGCCGAAGGCGATGACGGCATAGATCATGCCCAGGGCTACGCCGCTGAAGACAAGCTGCAGGAAGATTTCCATGGTGTTCCCCGGAAGACGAAAGATGAAAAAATGGCCAGTCCTGATTCCTCAAGGCTGGCCACTGCGCGGCGAATGTCTGCCAGGCTTATTTCGCGAGGACGACTTTGCCGTCCTTGACTTCACCGAAGACTGTCAGCTCGGCCGTGATCGCTTCATGGTTGGTCTTGCTGAACGGTTTGTTGTAGGTGGTGACGGCGCCTTCCACCTTTTCATTCAGGTTTTCCAGCGCGGCGCGCACTTTCGGGCCATCCGTGCCGCCGGCCTGCTTGAAGGCGGCTGCCAGCAGGTAGATGGAATCGTAGCCTTGCGCAGCCGAGACGGCCGAAGGCATGCGTCCGCCCGATGGCTTGTAGGCGGCCACGTAGGCGTCGATGAAGGCCTTGCGCTTCGGTGTGCTGGCATCCTGGATGAAGGTTTGCGGCATGCGCGTGCCATTGCCGTTCTTGCCAGCGTTGTCGATGAAGTTACCCATGGCCAGGGTCCAGCTGCCGATCAGCGGCACTTTCCAGCCCAGTTTTTCCATGCCGTTGGCGATCTGCGCCAATTCCGGGCCGATGCCGTAGGTCAGCACGACTTCCGCACCCGCCTGCTTGGCTTTCAGCAGCTGGGCCGTCATGTCGACGTCCTTGATGTTGTATTTTTCCACAACGACGGCCTTGATGCCCTTCTTGTCGAGCGCCTTTTCCAGGTCTTCGCGGCCCAGCTGGCCATAGTTGGTGGAATCGGCCAGGATCGCCACTTTCTTGAACTTGCGGTTCTCGATCGCCTCGTGCACGATCATGCCGGACTGGATGGTGTCATTGGCCGCATTGCGGAAGATATAGTTTTCCGGCTGGTCGGCGAATTGCTTGGTGACGATGGAGCCCGTCGCCACATTGTTCATGACGGGAATTTTCGCTTCCTGGTAGAAGCGCTGCGAAGCCAGGGCCACGCCCGTGTTGATGTAGCCGACGGTGGCGGCGACTTTTTCCTTGTTGATCAGCTCCTGGGCGATCTGCACGCCGCGTTCGTTCTTCGCTTCGTCATCGCGCTCGATCAGCAGCAGGGAACGGCCCAGTACGCCACCCTTGGCATTGATTTCAGCCACGGCCAGCTTGACGCCGTCGCGCATCGACACGCCCATCGGCGCGGAACCGCCCGTAAACGGTCCGGACACGCCGATCTTGATGGGGTCGGCTGCGACTGCCGCCTGCGAGAAACCCAAAACCAAACTTGCCACGAGCAATTTCTGTTTCAAATTCATTGTCATCTCCTCTGATACAACGTTTTTAATGCCACTTATTTTTATAGTCGTACGCTGGATAACCGCCCCATCGATAAATCATTGTAGGTGAGTAAACATGCACCAGCAACAACTACATATGACGCGTCGCAACATGCGGAAAAGACGCAATTGCTGTTCCGCTGTCAGTCTTTTGTAAGGAAAATATGACGCAAATTGACACAGGTGCTGCACATCGTCACACGGTGCATGTATCTGATCTATGTCAAAAGTATGGCGACGCCATGCTGATATGGTCATTGAACCAGGGTCAACCGGCCGTGGCGGCAATCCCACCCACACCATGGAGTCCCCCATGCGCCAGACCATGACTACCATCTGCGCCTGCCTGCTGATCGGCGGCATGAGTAGCGCCTGCAAGAACTTCACGCCGGTCGACAAGTTCGCGGGACAGACGGTGGCGATAACGGAAGTATTCAAACCCATGCTGACGCATTCCATGGGCAGTTGCACCAATAATGTACGGCGCAACAGCATCATCACCGACCGCCCCTACGTTGCGCAGGAAACGGAACAGGATCTGGTCCGGCGCTGCAAGGACTATGCGACGCAATTGGCGGGCACGGCCGAACTGAACGAAGTATTGAAACGCTACGCGGAAGTCCTTGCCGCGCTGGCCAGCGACAAACTGGCGAACTACAGGGAAGAGATCGGCGCCCTTGGCGGTTCGCTGGGCGCCTTGCAGTCCAGTAGCACGACGCCGGTGCTCGACGCCGACCAACTGGATAAAGTCACACGCCTGAGCGCGCTGATCAGCCAGATCGTGACGCAGCAAAGACAGCAGTCGGGAATCAAGGAACTGCTGGCGCGCGAGGAAGATATTTATATCATCAGCAATGCGCTGAAAAAGTATGCGCAGCAAAACTACCAGGCCAATCTGCACGACGAGAGCCTGACGCTGGCTTCCCTGAATCGCTCGCTCGACAACGCCGCCAGCAGGGAACCCGTTGCAAGCAACTATCTGAAAGCCAAACTCTATCTGGATGGGCGGCAACTGCAGGAACGTGGCAAAGTCATCGACGCCTATATTGCCGCCATGACGGAACTGCAAAACAGTCTCAGCGCCTTACGCGCCAAGTCCATGAAAGACCCGGCATTGGAGCGTCAGCTGGACACCTTCGCCAAGCAGGTCGATACCCTGCAAAAGCGGGCCGCCGATTATTCACCATCCCACTGGTAGGAGCAAGACATGGGCAACGCTATCGCACTCGATGAAAAACACACCACGGAAATCGCCGACAAGCTGGCACAGGCCTCGAACCAGGTACTGGAACTACGCATCGCGCTGACCGACCGCACGCCGCCAACGCCGCCAGCCGTGCTGCATGATCTCAAACAATATGAAAGCCACCTGGACCAGATGGTGTCTTTTTTCCGCGCCCATGGCATCTACCTGATCAACCAGGGGGCACAACAGGCATTGGCCAATGTGAACACGGCCATCGAACAAGGCAGGAAAACCGTGGCCGACATCCAGCATACGCACGCGGCCGTCAAGGCAGCGGCAGGCCTGCTGGACCTGGCTGCCGCCCTGCTGTCGCGCAACCCGCTGGCCATTGCCGAGGCTGCAGACAGCCTGCGGAGCTGACCTGGCGGACAATCACGGCGCGTCGGACCGGTGTCCCATCGCGTGCGTGGCCATCTTCAGGTACAGGAACGACTGCTCCTCGTTGTGCGCATAACCCATGCGGCCCTCCGCCAGGGCCACGGATTTCTGCTGCAGCGCTTCCGGATACTCCAGGTCGCAGGCCGCGTCGAGCCAGTAGCGCGCCCTGGCTTCGTCGCTGTCCTGCAGCAGGTTCGCCACGATGAACATGGCCGGCGCCACGCCGCGTTGCGCGGCCAGCTCCAGCCAGCGCAGCGCACCGGCGCTATCCTGCGGCCCGCCCATGCCATTCTTGAACATCAAGCCCAGGTAATACGCGGCAGGACCGCTGCCCTGCCCCGCCGCCTGTTCGAACAGCGCGCGCGCCTGCGGCTGGGACGCCGTCCCGGCACGCATCAAGGCCTTGGCCTGGGCCGTGACATCCGATGCAGGAGAAGCCGCCACGGGTGTCGCAAACACTGCGGCCAGCAACCATGCCGCCAGCTTCATTTGGACAGGTCGAGCTGATACAGCGCAAAGCCCTTGCCTGCGCCATCATCGGCCTTCAGCTGCGTCACATTGGTGATGCCGGCCGCCCTGGCCAGGTCGATCACGTTCGGCGCCGAGTGAAACACCACCGGGCCTTGCGTGGCGACCTTGGCGAAGCGCCAGCTGCGCGCCGAACCGTTTTTCGCGCGCGTCAGGTGCTTCTGCTGCGTGACGTAGGCGATCAACAGTTCGCGGTTGTTGTCGGGCGACGCCACCACCGTCTTGCTGCCGTCGAGGCCAGGGAAATTGCCACCGCCGCTGGCGCGGTAGTTATTCGTCGCGATCAAAAATTCCTGCGCCGCATTCACAGGTTGACCTTTATAGGTGAGCGCCTTGATGCGCTGGCCCGGCGGCTGCGTGACGTCGATCTGGTAGCGCACGTCGGCGCTGGTGAGCGTATCGAAGTTGTAGCTCGGATGGGCCGTGTTGACCAGTTCCTGTGGCTCGGCCTTGTGCGGATCGATGGTGTTGAAGCGCTGCGCCGACTGTTCCAGCCAGGCTTTCAGTTCCGCGCCATTCATCTTCACGCCGTACAGCGCGTTCGGATACAGGTACAAATCGGCCGCGTTGTTCAGCGCCACATTGCCCGCCTTGACGTCCGTGTAGTCGGACACGCCGGCCGAGCCGCTCTTGAACGGCGACGACATCGACAGCACGGGCAAGTGCGCATATTGCGGCAAGTTCGCCTTCACATACGCGGCCAGATAGCCCGATTGCGCCTGGTTCACCACCTCGATGGCGCTGACATCGCCCACGTCGGCGAAATACGTCGACATGCGGAAATCGGTGGCGCCGACCGGTGTCTGCACGTAGGCGATGGTGGCCGCGTGCTCCTCGGCCACGAGTGTGGCGATGGCCGCATCGGGCGTTACATAGCTCTTGTCCGCATTCTGGATGCCGCGCGCTTCCACCGTGGTGGCGCTCTTGTCGATGACCCACTGCTTGCCGTCATGGCGCAGGGAGAGGCCGATCACGCCCAGGTGCTTGCCCCACAAATTGGCCATCACGGTGGGCACGCCATTGACCAAGCCACGGGCCTTGTCGACGCCGGGCAGATTAAATTGCGGCACCGTGCTGGCCGCGTTCGGAAACAACTGGTGCGAGTGGCCGATCAGCATGGCGTCCACGCCCGGCACTTGCGACAGGTAGTAATTGCCGTTTTCCATGGTCGGCGAGTACGGGCTGTCATCGAGGCCGCCGTGCGAGATCGCCACCACCAGCTCGGCGCCCCTGGCGCGCATCTCGGGGATGAATTTTTCCGCCGTCTCGCGCACGCCCTGCGTGTAGACGCGGCCTTCGAGCCAGCGCTTGTCCCAAGCCATGATGGTGGGCGGCGCGAAACTGATGATGCCCACTTTCACGGTACTGGTCATGGGCTTGCCATCGGGGCCGGTCGCCGTGATTTGCTTGGCGATGATGTGATATGGCGCAAACAGGGGCTTGCCCGTCTTGACGCTGTAGACGTTGGCCAGCACTTGCGGAAATGCGGGGCCGGCGCAGCGCGGTTTGCTGGCGTCGACGCTGTCGACGTCGAAGCGATTGCCCGTCACCTGGCTCAAAAACGCCAGGCCGTAGTTGAATTCATGGTTGCCGATGCCGCCGCCATCGACCTTCAGCAGATTCATGGCCTTGTAGATGGCCAGCGTCTGGTCGCAGGCCAGCGGTTTCACGAGGGCCTGGTAGTCGGCCAGCGCCGTGCCCTGGATGGTGTCGCCGTTGTCGAGCAAAAGGTTGTTCGGGTACTGCGCGCGTGCCTGGGCGATCAGGGCCGCCGTGCGTTCCAGGCCGATCGACGGTTCCGCCTGCAGCTTGTAGTAATCATAACTGAGCACATTCGCGTGCAAGTCCGTCGTCTCCAGCAGGGCCAGGGTGGCGCTGCTGCCCGCTGGCGCAGCGGCCAGCGCCCGGGCGGGCGCGTGGGCGGCGGGCGGCAAGGCGCCGCAGCCGGCCAGCAGCAAAGGTAACAGGGCAAGACGGGGGAGCTGAAGCATGATGTATTCCTGTGGAAAGACAATATCGCCAGCATCATACGCAGCACGGCAGCCATCTTCAAGGCAAAAATATTGTCGCAAATACAGCAAAATCGTCATTTTATTGCCCTGTGCGGCAGCAATTGCGCTGCGGCGGCAGCGGAAACGCGCCGCGCTGGCGTATAATTCAAGGTTTGATTTCACCATAGAAGACCAGAACATTATGGAAGCCGAACGCATCAATATCATCTCCGCCCTGCTCAACGACCTGACCGTCCGCGAAGCCGAACTTCGGAGGTATCTTTGACTTCACTGTCAAGTCGGAGAAACTAGAGCAAGTCAACGAAGAACTGGAAGATCCGACCGTCTGGAACGATCCCAAGCGCGCCCAGGACCTCGGTAAAGAGAAAAAGGCGCTGGAAGCGATCGTCTTCACGCTGACCCGTGCCGATGCCGACCTGCGCGACACCCGCGACCTGTTCGACATGGCCCGCGAAGAAGGCGACGACGAGACGCTCGAAGCGATCGAGCAGGACGTCCAGGAAATCCGCAAGGTCATCGAAAGCATGGAATTCCGCCGGATGTTCAACAATCCGATGGACCCGAACAACTGCTTCATCGACATTCAGGCTGGCGCCGGCGGTACGGAAGCCCAGGACTGGGCCTCGATGCTGCTGCGCCAGTACCTGCGCTATTGCGAACGCAAGGGCTTCAAGGTCGAAATCCTCGAGCAGTCAGACGGCGAGGTCGCCGGCATCAAGACGGCCACCCTGAAGGTCGAAGGCGATCACGCCTATGGCTTCCTGCGCACGGAAACGGGCGTGCACCGCCTGGTGCGCAAGTCGCCATTCGACTCGGCCAACGGCCGCCACACCTCGTTTACGTCGCTGTTCGTATATCCGGAAGTCGACGATTCGATCGAGATCGACGTCAACCCGGCCGATATCCGCGTCGATACCTACCGCGCGTCGGGCGCCGGTGGTCAGCACATCAACAAGACCGACTCCGCCGTCCGCATGACCCATGCGCCGACCGGCATCGTGGTGCAGTGCCAGAACGACCGTTCGCAGCACCGCAACCGCGCCGAAGCGATGGAAATGCTGAAAGCCAAACTGTACGAGCATGAACTGCGCAAGCGCATGAGCGAGCAGCAAAAGCTGGAAGACTCGAAAACGGACGTGGGCTGGGGCCACCAGATCCGCTCCTACGTGCTGGACCAGTCCCGCATCAAGGACTTGCGCACCGGTTTCGAGACGGGCAATACCAAGGGCGTGCTCGATGGCGACATCGACGAATTCATTTCCGCCTCGCTCAAACAAGGCGTGTAATGAGCACTTCCGCTCCGGCACTGGCGAAGCAAGCCTTCCTGTTCGACATGGATGGCACGATCGTCGACAACATGGCCTTCCACACGACCTCGTGGCTGGCGTTCTTTGAACGCCAGGGCCATGTGCTGGAGGCGGACGCTTTTTTCCGCGACACGGCAGGACGGCAAGGCCGCGAAATCATCGCCAAGTACCTGGGCGAGGATGCCGACCACGTTACCCTGCTGGCTGAAAAGGAAGTCGTCTACCGCGAACTGTATGGCCCGCACCTGGCTACGGTGGCCGGTTTCGACCGGCTGATCGCCTGCGCGCGCCAGGCTGGCGTGGGACTGGTGGTGGGTACGGCTGCGCCGGACGAGAACATCGCGTTCACGCTCGACGGCCTGGACCTGCGCCACCGCTTCGACGCCATCGTCGGCGCGGCCGACGTGGAGCAGGGCAAGCCGCACCCGGACGTTTTCCTGAAAGGCGCGCTGCTGGCCGGCGCGCTGCCGCACAACTGCATCGTCTTTGAAGACGCGCCCCTGGGCGTGGAAGCGGCGCGCCGTGCCGGCATGCGCGTCGTGGTGCTCACCACCACCTTGCCGGCCGAAGCATTTGCCGCCTTCGATAACGTCATTGCCATCGTGCCGGATTTCTCCGCACTCGACGTCGACGCACTGTTTGCCAGCGTGGCGCCAGCGCTGGCGCCACATCATCAATAATCACCAACGAAGAACACCATGACTACGGATATCCAAGAACAAGCCGCCGCCCCCGATGAAAACAAGATCATCGCCGAGCGCCGCGTCAAGCTGGCAGCACTGCGCGAACAAGGCATCGCCTTCCCGAACGATTTCCGCCCCGAGCACAAGGCGGCCGATCTGCACGCGCAATACGGCAGCAAGACGCGCGAAGAGCTGGAAGCCGAACCTGTCACCGTGGTGCTGGCCGGCCGCATGATGCTTAAACGCGAAGCCGGCAAGAAAGCCGCTTTCGCCACCCTGCAAGACGCTTCCGGCCCGAAAGCCGACGGCCGCATCCAGATCTACGCCACGCTTGATCTCACCGGCGAAGCGGCCATGGCCGCCCTGCACCACTATGACCTGGGCGATATCCTGGGCGTAACGGGCACGCTGTTCAAGACCAAGACGGACGAACTGACCATCAAGGTCACGCAACTGCGGTTGATCACCAAGTCGCTGCGCCCGCTGCCGGACAAATTCCACGGCCTGGCCGATCAGGAAACCAAGTATCGCCAGCGCTACGTCGACCTGATCATGAACGAAGAGACGCGCCGCACCTTCAAGGCGCGTACCGCCGCCATTTCGTCGATCCGCCGCTTCATGGAAAAGAACGAATTCATGGAAGTGGAAACGCCGATGCTGCACACGATTCCGGGCGGCGCGGCGGCAAAGCCGTTCATCACGCACCACAATGCGCTGGACATGCAAATGTTCCTGCGTATCGCGCCCGAGCTGTACCTGAAGCGCCTGGTCGTGGGCGGCTTCGACCGCGTGTTCGAGATCAACCGCAACTTCCGCAACGAAGGCGTGTCGATCCGTCACAACCCTGAATTCACGATGATGGAATTCTACGCGGCCTACACCGACTACAAATGGCTGATGGATTTTACCGAAGCCGTCATCCGCCAGGCCGCCATCGACGCGCACGGCACCGCCACCCTGACCTACGGCGGCCGCGAACTGGATCTGGCCAAACCGTTCCACCGCCTGACCATCGTCGAAGCGATCAACAAGTACGCTCCGGGCTACACCGCCGAGCAGTTGAACGATGCCGAATTCATCAAGGAAGAGCTGAAAAAATTCGGCGTCAAGCCGTTCGCCACGGCCGGCCTGGGCGCGCTGCAACTGGCGCTGTTCGAAGAGACGGCTGAAGCGCAGCTGTGGGAACCGACCTACATCATCGACTACCCGGTCGAAGTGTCGCCACTGGCGCGCGCTTCCGACACGGTGGCCGGCATCACCGAACGTTTTGAATTGTTCATGGTGGGCCGCGAAATCGCCAACGGCTTCTCCGAGTTGAATGACGCGGAAGACCAGTCGGCCCGCTTCCTGGCGCAAGTCGCTGCCAAGGATGCCGGCGATGAAGAGGCGATGTTCTACGACGCCGACTACATCCGCGCGCTGGAATACGGCATGCCGCCGGCCGGCGGCTGCGGCATCGGCATCGACCGCCTGATGATGATCATCACGGATTCGCCAAACATCCGCGACGTCCTGCTGTTCCCTCACCTGCGCCGCGAAGAGTGATGAACACCTGAAAAATCTACTGCGCGTCGCGATTTGCGGCCTGCGATGCTCACTGTGCTATAGCACAGTTGCGCTTCTTAGCCGCAACTCCCATCCGCTCGCTACGATTTTTCAGGCGTTCGATGCTTCAAGGCAAAAAAAGCCGCCTGATTTTGCGATCAGGCGGCTTTTTTACTTGTGCGGCCGGCCGTCAGCCGGCCAGGGTCACGCGCTGGTGGCTGCGGCTGGCCTGCTGCGCCGCCAATGCCGTGGCCAGCGCGCGCATGCCGTCGTCGCCAGTGGCGGCCGGCTGCCCTTCGCCGCGCATGGCCCGCTGGAAGGCGCGCACCGAACGCACATACAGGTTTTCATGCTCGACGGGGATGTCGACGCTGCCACCGTCGCGCGTCAGGCAAATGGTGCCGACGGGGCGCTGCGTCATGACGCCGGTGGCGAAGATGGTGCCCTTGGTACCGATGATTTCCACGCCGGACAGCGAATGCGGCGCGTTGAACGCGTCGTGCACCTGTACCAGGGTGCCGTTGTCGAACTCGATGACGGCCATCAACCCCTCGTCCAGCCCGGCCACCGTCATGCCGCCGCTGGTGGCGCAGGCGGTGACGTGGCGCGGCTCTGAATCGAGCAGGAAGCGCAGGGTGTCGATATCGTGCACGAACATGTCGAGCGTGACGCCGCCCGACTCCGGCGCGTCCAGGCGCCAGCCGCGCAAGTGCTGCGGCAGGTTGTTCGCGTGCAGCACACGGCAATACAGGGGCTGGCCGATCTCGCCGGCGCGTATCAGCTCGCGCACCTTGCCATGGCTGGCGGCGTTGCGCAGATGGTGGTTAATCCCCAGCACCACGCCCGCTTCGGCGCAGCCGTCGACCATGCGGCGGGCGTCGTCCAGGTTCAGCGCCAGCGGCTTCTCGCACAGCACGTGCTTGCCGGCGCGCGCCGCCTGCAAGGTCTGCGCCATGTGCCACTCGTTGGTGGTGCTGATGTAGACGGCGTCCGCGCCCGGATGGGCCAGCGCCGCATCGAGGTCGGTATAGCTGGCGGCGATGCCGAACCGCGCCGCAAAGGCGGCGCCGCGCGCGGCATCGCGGCTGACCACGGCCAGCACCTCAGCGTCGCCCTGTTGGCCGATAGCGTCGACCATCCATTCGCGCGCCACGGTGCTGGCGCCGACCAAAATCCATCCGATCTTCTTCATTCGATTCTCCCGTTAAAAAGTGTGGCGCAGGCCGAGGTTCCATGCCTGGTTGCCGGTACCGTTATCGGTGGCGTTGCCCACCACATAGGCGGCGCCGTTGCGGTTGTCGATATGCGCATAGGCCGCATACAAGGTGCTGCGCTTCGACAGCGCATAGGTGTAGCCGATGCCGACCTGGGAAGCGTCGCCGTTGGCGGCGCGCCGGTCGTCGCGCCGCACGTACGAGAACAAGACACGGTGCGGACCCACCGGCAAGGTGGCACCCAGCATCAGGTCCGCGCTGTCGACCGTGGTGGCGGCGCCCGCCGTGCTCTTGCTGACGGCGACGGCGCCATGCGCCTTGACCACGCCGAAGTCCCAGGTGGCGCCAAGCACCGTGTTCCTCGCCGTCCCTGCCACCAGCGCGCTTGACAGGGTGTTGGCGGCCTGGTGCGCCAGGCGCACATACAACGGTCCGCTGGCATAGGTGGCCGCCGCGCCCGTGTAGCGCCTGGCCGAGGCGTCGCCGAGCACTTCGCCGAAGCCGTACGCCAGTTCACCGGAAAGGCCGCCGCGCACGGGCGAGCTGTAAGTGATGCTGTTGTCGACGCGGCTGATGTAACCGGCCGCGAAGACATTGCTCATCCTGCCCGCAAAACCCAGGTAAAACGGATCCAGCACCCCCAGGCTGCTATCGATGAAGGTGTACTGACGGCCCAGGCGCAGCGTACCCGCCGCGCCGGCGAGGCCGACGAAAGCCTGGCGCCCGAACAGCAAGCCGCCCTGGGCCGAAGCGCCCGTGTCGGCCAGGATGCCCGCATCCATCGTGAACAGCGCCGTCATGCCGCCGCCCAGGTCTTCGCTGCCCTTGAAACCGAGCCGCGAACCGTTGGCGATGCCGCTGGTCACCTTGAGCACCCGACCGCCGGGGCCGCCGCTCTCGGACACCACGCCCAGGTCCATGATGCCGTACATGGCCACGTTCGACTGCGCCGAGCACAGGCCGCCGCAGGCGCCGGCGCCGATGATGATTGCTCTTGCTACCTTGTTCTTCATGTCTTGCCCTGTCTGTCTTTTGATGAAAACTGCGCCTAGCTCACCAGGTGGCGCGGACGCTCGCCACGCAGGCCGGCCAGCAGGTTGTCCACCGCCTGCTGCGCCATGGCAAAGCGCGTTTCGTGCGTGGCCGAGCCGATGTGCGGCAGCGCCACCACGTTGGCCATGCGCGGCAGAGGATTGTCCGGCGCCAGCGGTTCGCGCTCGAACACGTCGAGACCGGCACCGTGGATGGTGCCCTGTTGCAGCGCCTCGATCAGCGCTGCCTCGTCGACGATGCGCCCGCGCGAACCGTTGATGAAGATGGCGCCGGGGCGCATCAGCGCGAACTCGCGCCGGCCCATCAGGCGTTCCGTCTGCGCGCTCAGCGGCAGCACCACGCAGACGAAATCGGAGCCGGCCAGCAAGTCGTCGAGCGACACCTGGCGCGCACCCAGCGCCGCTTCCACCTCGGGCACGGCTTCGCCATTCACGTACAGCACCTGCATGCCGAAACCCAACGCGGCGCGGCGGGCGACGGCGCGGCCGATGCGGCCCATGCCCAGCATGCCGATGGTTTTTCCATGCACGTTGACGCCGTACTGGCTTTCGCCCACGCTGCGCGTCCAGCCTCCAGCCTTGACGAATTCGGCCAGTTCGACGACGCGCCGCGCGCTGGACAGGATCAGCGCGAAGATCGTGTCGGCTGTCGTTTCCGTCAGCACGTCAGGCGTATTGGCCAGCAAGATGCCCCGTTCGCGCAAATAATCGACGTCGAACTGGTCGACGCCCACCGAAATGGTGGAAATGATGCGTAGGTCAACGGCCGGGTCCAGCAGTTCGCGGTCCAGGCGCACGCTGGCGCCCAGCAGGCCGTGCGCGCCACGGATGGCGGCGGCGAACGCGGCGCGGTTGCCCGCATCGATGGCCTCGAAATACGTCACATCACATTCGGCGCGCAGGCGCGCCAGCAGCGGTTCGGCCAGTTTTTTATATACAAGCACATGTTTTTTCACGTGTGTTTCCCCTGTTCGATTCAAGATGGGACCAGCGCGTCGAGCTGGGCGCGGGTCGGCAAGCCTTCCATGTCGCCGGCCACCTGGATGGCGAAGGCGCCGACCCGGTTGCCGCGCCCTACCGCCTGCGCCAGCGGCAAGCCTTCCAGCAAGGCGCTGACCAGGCCGGCCGCGAAGCCGTCGCCGGCGCCCACCGTGTCGACCACATTGGCCACGCGCTCGCCCGGCACCATGCCGCTGTCGCCGTCGGCCGTGCGATAGTAGGCGCCGTCGGCGCCCAGCTTGATGACCACCAGGCGCGCGCCCTGCTGCAAATAAAAACC
This sequence comes from Janthinobacterium kochi, assembly GCF_051380715.1. Taxonomy (NCBI): domain Bacteria; kingdom Pseudomonadati; phylum Pseudomonadota; class Betaproteobacteria; order Burkholderiales; family Oxalobacteraceae; genus Janthinobacterium; species Janthinobacterium kochi. The sequence goes on along the minus strand of NZ_JBNYXO010000001.1, from coordinate 760,632 downwards.
GGCGACGTCGTGCGGCAGGTCGTGGCCGGTGAGGATTTTCCCTTCCCCCAGGCCGGGCAGCACCCAGTCGGCCTTGGCGGCGAGACGGTTGATCTCTTCGACCATGACGGCTTGCGAGGGCCACAGCGAGGGCCGCAGGTTCGGATCGAACGACACGCTCCGGCCATGCTCGCGCATGAAGTCGAGCGCCTGGCCGGCGAACGCCAGGCTGGTCTCGGACAGCGCCGCAGCCACGCCCGTGGCGTGCAAGTGGCGCGCGGACAGGAAATAGGCAGGGTCGAAGTGCTCGGGCGCCAGCCGGCTGGCGGCGGAACCCTTGCGGAAGTATTCGACCAGCGGATCGGCGCCGTGCTCGGCCTTCTCCTTGAGCAGGAAGCCGCTGGACTGGCCGGCGACGGCAACGACCCGGCTGCAATCGACGCCTTCGGCCTGCACGCTGGCGCGGATGAAGCGGCCGAACGAGTCGTCGCCCACCCGGCTCAGCCAGCCGACTTTCAAGCCCAGGCGCGCCAGGCCGATGGCGACATTCGTCTCGGCGCCGGCCAGGCGGCGCGTAAAGTGCGCCACGGCCGCCAGGTCTCCCGTTTGCTCGGCAACGAACATCGCCATCGCCTCGCCATAGGTGACGACGTCGAGCGCATGCGCTCCTTGAATTTCCTTTTGGCTCAGTTCATGTTCCATCATGCGGCCTCCAGCATCTGGATGTAGCGGCCCGTTTCGGCCACCAGGTCGGCGCCGTCGAGCGGGAATTCGATGGCCCGCTGCACGCCCGGCGCAAAATGCGCGAAGACGGCGCGCCAGGCGGGATCGGCCTCGGAGACGGCGCAGGCGGACAGCCTCCCCCCGTCCTCCAGGACTGCCTTGCAATGCACATAGCGCACGTACGGCGCCAGCAGGCGCGCCGCCTGCTGCGCGTCCTCGCCCACCCAGCGCCAGTTGCCGATGTCAAACGTCAGCCCCACCGGCAGGCCGGCTTCGCGCGCCGCCGCCAGGAAGCGCGCCATCGTCGCCAGCCTGCCGCCATGGGCCGTCTGGTCGTTTTCCACCAGCAGCGCCACGGGCGCGACCTCCAGCCGGGCCTTCAAGGCTGGCAAGTCCGGCGCGGCCGGGTAATGGCCCAGCGACACCTTCAGGTAGCGCGCGCCCAGGCGCGCCGCCTCGTCCAGCATCTGCTGCAGCAGCGCCAGCTGCAGCACACCGTCCTCGCCCCACAGTTCGATGGGCGTGGAATACACCGAGTACAGGCCGCGCGCGGCCACCGCCGCGCCCATGCGCACCAAGTCCGGCAAGTCGGACGTAAACAGTTCGCGGCGAATTTCGATGCCGGCGCCGCCCGCATCGGCCACCACATCGATGAAATGGCTTTGCCCCAGCTGCCTTACCCTGCTTGCGCCGTACGCCGACGCCGCCACCAGGACGGGGCTCATTTGATCGCTCCCGCGCCGACGAACTGGCGCGCTTCGGGCGTTTGCGGGTTGCTGAAGAAGGCTTCCGACGGCCCGCTTTCCCACACCAATCCCTGGTGCATGAAGACGGTGACGTCGGCCATGCGCCGCGCGAACTCCATCTCGTGCGTCACCAGCAGCATCGTCATGCCCGCCTGCGCCAGCTCTTCCATCACCTTCAGCACTTCCTGCGTCAGTTCCGGATCGAGCGCCGACGTCACTTCGTCGAACAGCATCACTTGCGGCTCCATCGCCAGCGAACGGGCGATGGCCACGCGCTGCTGCTGGCCGCCCGACAGCTGCTCGGGATAAGCTTCGCGCTTATGATCCAGGCCCACCTGCTTGAGCACGCGCAGGGCCGTGGCGCGGCCCTGGGCATCGGGCACCTTCTTGACGATGCGCGGTGCCAGCATGACGTTTTCTTCCACCGTCAGGTGGGGAAACAGGTTGTAGCTCTGGAAGACCATGCCGACATCCTTGCGCAAGTCGAGCAGGTGCTCCTGGCGCGCCGTCAGCGTATGGCCGGCCACGACGATGCTGCCGCTATCGATGGTTTCCAGGCCGTTGATACAGCGCAGCATGGTGCTCTTGCCGGAGCCGCTGCGGCCGATCACGGCGATGACCTGGCCCCGCTCGACGGCGAACGAGACGCCCTTGAGCACGTGATTGGCGCCGAAGCTCTTGCTGATATTGTCGATTTCAACGATGGGCATGGAATTTCCTTTCCAGTGAATGGCTGTAGCGCGACAGCGGGTAGCACATCGCAAAGTAGATCAGGGCGACGACGGGGAAGACGATGAAAGGCAGGAAGGTCGCGTTGCTGACCAGTTGCCCTGCCCGCGTCAGTTCCACCACGCCGATGATCGAGGTGATCGAGGTGTTCTTGATGATCTGCACCATGAAGCCCACCGTCGGCGGCAGCGAATGGCGCAGCGCCTGCGGCAGGATGACGTAGCGCAGCTGCTGGTAGCGGTTCAGCGCCAGCGCGGCCGATGCTTCCCACTGCTGGCGCTGCACGCCTTCGATGCAGCCGCGCCAGATCTCGCCCAGGTAGGCGCTGGCAAAGATCGTCATCGCCGCGCCGGCCGCGATGATCGGCGACAGCTTGTAGCCGAACAGGGCCAGGCCGTAATAGGTGAGAAACAGCACGATCAGCACGGGCGTACCCTGGATCAGCTGGATGTACAGGGCGCTGATGCAACGCAGGAACGGGCTGCGCGCCGTGCGCAGCAGCGCCACCGCGAAGCCGGCGATGCCGCCCGTGATGAAGACGATCAGCGACAGGCCGATGGTCCAGCGCGTGGCCTCGAGCAGGAATTGCAGGTTATCCCAGGAAAAGTCACTGATCATGTCATGCTCCCATGCGCGCCGCGCCCAGACGGCGGCGGCGTTTGAAGACGATCTGGCCCAGTACCCAGAAGCTGAAGCGGAACAGCAGGGCCAGCAGGATGTACAGCACCATCACGACGATGTAGATCTCGAAGCTGCGGAAGGTTTCCGAGTCGAGCAGGTGGGCGGCGGCGGTCAGCTCTTCGGCGGAAATGGCCGACACCACGCTCGAGGCGAGCATCATCAGCGTGAACTGGCTGGCCAGCGCCGGATACACCTTTTCCAGCGCCGGCAGCAGCACCACGTGGCGCATCACCTGCCAGCGCGTCATGCCCAGCGCCTGCGCCGCCTCCAGCTGCGACGGATGCACGGCGCCGATGCCGGCGCGCACGATTTCGGCCGCGTAGGCGCCCAGGTTGACCGTCATGGCGACGAGCGCGGCGCCGTTCGCGTCAAGCTGGAGGCCCAGAGACGGCAAGCCAAAGTAAATGATGAACAGCTGCACCAGGAACGGCGTGCTGCGGATCACTTCGACATACGCGCGCACCGCCACGCGGGCATAGGCGGGACCATTCTTCAGGATGACGGCGGCGCACACGCCCACCGCCAGTCCCAGCACCATAGCCAGGGCGCTCAGGCGTATCGTCAGCGCCGCGCCCCACAACAGGCGGTCCAGCGATTGCATGACGAGCTCGAAATGAAATTCATACGGCATACTCAACTCCTTATCTACGTGCGCATCCCCGGCGACGCCACCATGGTGGCGCGCCGTATGGACAAACACTTTCCCTAGGCGGCTTGCGGTATCAGAAGGTCGGCAATGGCGGCAGCGGCGCGCCGCTCCACTTGCGCGCGATGGCGTCGAGTTCGCCGTTCAGCTTGACGTAGTAGATGAAATTGTTGAGCCACTGGTGCAGCTCGAAGTCACCGCGGCGCACGGCCATCGAATTCGGTTGCACGGAATACGTGAACCGGACCTCGATCTTGCCCGCGCCGCGTGTCTTGATGATGTCGAGCGCCATCGTGCTGGGGATAGAGACGGCATCGACCTGCTTGCTGAGCAAGGCCTGGGTGACGGTGGCGTCATCCTCGAAACGCACGATGGCCGTGCCGGCTGGCGCCATGCGGCTCAGCGCCGTGTCATTCGTGGTGCCGCGCGTCACGCCTACCTTCTTGCCCTTCAAGTCGGCCAGGGCCTTGAATTTGCCGCCGACCGGCGCGACGATCGCCAGTTCGAACGCGCTGTAGGGCATGGTGAACATCAAGGTCTTGGCCCGTTCCGGCGTGGGCGCCAGGGTCGCCACGAGGAAGTCGACCTTGCCCGATTCCAGCGACGGCACGCGCGACGGCGCCGTCAACGGCACCACTTCCACCGGCAGGTTCAGGTATTTGCCGATCAGGTTGGCGACGTCGACGTCATAGCCGATGGGCGCCCCCTTGGCGTCGATGCTGCCAAACGGCGGCGTGCCGCTGACCACGCCGATGGTCAGCTTGCCTTTTTTGATCAAGTCACCCAGCGTCTGGGCGCCAGCGTCGGCGGCCGCGCCCAGGGCACACGTTGCTGCCAGCGCGCAAGCCACGAACTTCGCGTAAAACAGTGTCGTCATCTTCATTTTTCCGTCTCCTGTGATCCCGGTACCGGCCTCGTCGAGGCACTTCCGGGAATATTGTCAAATGGACGATTCAGATCGTCTCTTGCCGTGTCGTTACAACCTCGTGCAACCATTGTCCTGCCTGCCGCTCCACGCCCCTTTCCAGTGTGAAAACATTCTATGAAACCGGTTCCATACCTTCCCCAAAAAAAAGGGCAACGCCCTCTTCCCCGTCAATCGCCGTCCTTGCGTTCTGCGCTGCGCTGGGTGGAGTTGCGCACAATCAACTTACCTGGCAACAGCACCTCGCGCGGCGGGCACTGCTCGCCCTGCAGACGCGACAGCATGCACGTCATCGCCGTAAAGCCGATTTCATAGGTCTGCTGCTCGATCGTGCTCAGGCCCGCCAGCGGCGACCACGGCAATTCGTCAAAGCCCAGCAGACCCACGTCCTCCGGCATGCGCAGCGCAAGGCGCTGCAGCATCAGCGCCAGTTCCAGCGCCACCATGCCGTTCGAGGCCAGCAGCGCCACGCGGCGGCCGTGCCACTGCGCCAGGCATAGACGCACTTGTGCGTCGATGGAAGGACGGTCGTCCAGGTCCACCGCCAGCACTGCGCCCACGCAGCCCGGATGCTCGGCCATCACGGACTGGAAGCCGTCGGCGCGCATCAGGCGCGAGCTGACGCCCGTCAAGGGCGGCGCGACGAAGGCGATAGCGTCGAAACCCTGCTCGATTAAGTGTTGGGTTGCCAGGCGACCCGCCTGCACATTGTCCAGGCCCACCAGGTCGAAATCGGCGCCCTCGATGCGGCGGTCGACCAGCACGATGGGCATGTCCGCCTGCTGCAAGTCGGACGATTCGATGTTGCGTCCCTGCGTGTTGACGATCAGGCCTTCCACGCTGTACGAACGCAGCGCGGCCAGCGACTGGCGTTCGCGCTGTTCGTCATTGCCGGTATTACACAAGATCAAGGTATAGCCATGCTGCTGGCAGGCCGCCTCCACGCCTTGCAGCACGGCCACCGTGTAGGGGTTCAGCATGTCCGCCACGACCATGCCGATCAGGCGCGTGCGGCCGCGCTTGAGGCCGCGCGCCATCTGGTTCGGCTGGTAGCCGAGGCGCGCGATGGTGCTTTCGATCTGCTGGCGGATGTTTTCGGACAAAGCGTCCAGTTCACCACCGAGAAAGCGCGACACGCTGGTCTTCGACACACCGGCCTCGCGCGCCACCTGGGCGATGGTCACGGGCCGTGCCGGCTCGCCGGAGAGGGTTTTTTTATTGCCGCGTACTGAATCCAAGCTTGTTCTCCACTACCTGTTGACTTGCATATTTTTATTTTGGAACCGGTTCCAAAGATAGCACCCACGCATCGATGACGCAAGCGATTTGATTACTTGTGGTAGCGAAAGCACATGCTGGGGGCCAAATGTGAAAAGCGCCACCCTCCCCCGGCAAACGCAGGGGGTGGGCGGCGCGATGGTGTCAAGACTGTTTACTGGACCACGGTGTAGCAAGGCACATACGCCGTACCCGCCAGTTTCATCCGGTGCTGCGCCACGAAAGAGGCCAGCAGCGCGTCCATGGGGCCGGCGATGGATTTGTCGCCATGGATTTCAAAGTTGCCGTGCTCTTCGATCGAACGGATGCCGTCGTCCTTGACGTTGCCCGCCACCACGCCGGAAAACGCGCGGCGCAGCTGGGCTGCCAGCAAGTGCGTGGGCTGGTTCTTGTGCAGGCTCAGGTTGCGCATGTTTTCATGCGTGGGCTGGAACGGCTTCTGGAACTCGTGGTCGATCTTCAGCAGCCAATTGAAGTAATACGCATCGCTGTGCGCCTTGCGGAATTCGCGCACCAGGCGTATGCCTTCGAGCATTTCGCGCGCCACCAGTTCCGGGTCGTCGATGATGATCTTATAGCGCTGCTGCGCTTCCGGGCCCAGCGTGTCGCTGATGAACTGGTTGATCTGCACGAAATACTCGCGCGAGGTTTCCGGTCCCGTGAAGATCAGCGGGAATGGAATCTCGGCATTGTCCGGGTGCAGCAGGATGCCGAGGATGTACAGAATCTCTTCGGCCGTGCCGGCGCCGCCGGGGAACACGACGATGCCGTGGCCGGCGCGCACGAACGCTTCCAGGCGTTTTTCGATGTCCGGCATGATGACCAGGTCATTGACGATGGGGTTCGGCGATTCGGCGGCGATGATGCCCGGCTCGGTGATGCCTAGGTAGCGGCCATTGTGCAGGCGCTGCTTGGCGTGGCCGATGGTGGCGCCTTTCATGGGCCCCTTCATCGCGCCCGGGCCGCAACCGGTGCAGATATCAAGGCCGCGCAAGCCCAGCTGGTAGCCCACTTCCTTCGAATAATTGTATTCGGCGCGGTTGATCGAATGGCCGCCCCAGCAAACAACGAGGTTCGGGTTGAGCTGGGTTTGCAGCACGTTCGCGTTGCGCAGTATGTGGAAGACGGCGTCCGTCACGCCTTCCGTGCTCTGCAAGTCGAATTTCGGGTTACCCGTGACTTCATCGCTGACGAAGATGATGTCGCGCAGCACGGCAAACAGGTGCTCGTGGATGCCCTTGATCATCTTGCCATCGACAAAGGCGATGGCTGGCGCGCCCTTGATGTCGAGCTTGATGCCGCGCTCGCGCTGGATGATGGAGATTTCAAACGATTGGTAGCGCTCCAGCAAGGCGCGGCCATCGTCGATGGTACTGCCGCAATTCAAGACCGCCAGCGCGCAGCGGCGGAAGGTGTTGTACAGGCCGCCCTGGCTGGTGTCGAGCAGTTTGTTGACTTCAGTCTTGGAGAGCACGTCCAGGCGGCCTTCCGGTGAAACCAGAGTATCGATAACGTCGTGTTCCATAATGCGAAAAATCCCTTTAAAAATCGATGCTCGAAGGTCTTGCAGCCTTAATATACGACAAGTCGGGCAAGTTGTGCTGTGGCGCCGCCAAATCGCCCCGGCCGCCCTTGCCTGCAAACCGGTTTGACCAATATGAAACAGTCATTCTTGCTAATGCAAATCGAAATCTTCGCTCAGCGCAATTTGTAGATTAGAATGCCAGCCTATTGGAATTCCCGTGCGTGAGGTTCTTCATGAGAGTCCCCGCCGCCCGCAGGCTTCCATAAGTTTGTTTTATCGATTGACTATAATAATTTTTCAGGAGGAACCGCATGAGCGGTGCGACTACGCCCAACAAGGAAGCCGTTATTCCCGAGTTCAAGCAGATTATGGGCCATCCAAGCCCATTGTGGATGTTGTTCATGACTGAATTCTGGGAACGCTTCGCGTTCTACGGAGTTCGCTGGGCGCTGGTACTGTACATCGTTGCCCAGTTCCACGGCGGCGATGGTTCGGGACAGGCAGCGGCCAACCTGACCTACGGTTCCTTCCTCGCGCTGGTGTATGCCGGCGCCCTGTTCGGCGGCTATATCGCCGACCGGGTCATCGGTTACCAGCGCTCGATCCTGCTGGGCGCCGTCTTCATGGCTGCCGGCCTGTTCTGCATCTCGGTACCGAACCAGGACATCTTCAACCTGGGCCTGGCCACCATGATCGTCGGTAACGGCATGTTCAAGCCGAACATCTCGACCATGGTCGGCAAGCTGTACACGACAGCCGATCCGCGCCGCGACAGTGGCTTCACGATCTTCTACATGGGCATCAACATGGGCGCCATGGTTGCGCCCGTCTTCACCCAGTGGCTGGCCGAGTCGATCTTCGGCACCAGCGCCATGCCTTCGTACAAGATGGTCTTCATGGCGTCCGGTTTCGGCATGCTGATCAGCCTGGTATGGTTCTTCATCGGCCGCCGCGCCCTGAAGGGCATCGGCGCACCGGAGGCCGGTTCCGGCAACCCGATGCGCGTCGTCTGGGTGGCCGTCGGCTCGCTGTGCGTGATCCCGCTGATGTACTTCCTGCTGACCGTCGGCGCTGAAAAGTTGCAAATCGTCCTGACCGTGCTGTTCATCGGCCTGGCCTTCATGCTGATGATCGAAGGCATCCGCAACGGCAAAGTGGCGCGCGACCGCGTCATCGCCATGCTGCTGATCTTCGTCTTCAACATCCTGTTCTGGATGTTCTTCGAACAGGCTGGCAGCTCGTTTACCTTCCTGGCTGACAAGATCGTCAACCGCGACCTGGGCTTCTGGATCTTCCCGACCGCCTATTTCCAGACCGTCAATTCGGTCGCCATCATCGTCTTCGCGCCGATCATCGCCGCCATCTGGGTCTTCCTGGCGCGCCACAACGTCAACCCTTCGATCCCGCGCAAATTCGGCCTGGGCTTGCTGGGCAATGCACTGGCCTTCGGTTTGCTGATCTTCGCTCTGTCGAGCCTGGTTGGCGCCGATAACAAGATCCCGTTCTGGACCCTGACCACCGTGTACGTGCTGCAATCGATCGGTGAGCTGTGCCTGTCGCCTATCGGCCTGTCGATGGTCACCAAACTGGCGCCAGTGCGCCTGGTTGGCCTGGGCATGGGCGGCTGGTTCCTGTCGACCGGTATCGGCAACAACCTGTCGGGCATCTTCGCCAGCCACGTCAGTGGCACGAGCGGCATGTCGGTGCAATCAGCCCTGTCCGGCTACACCTTCGGCTTCTGGTCCCTGCTGGGCGCCGGCGTCGTGCTGTTCCTGATCGCACCGCTGATCAACAAACTGATGCACGGCGTGAAGTAAGCGTTCTGCCTTGGATAAAGACGGCGGCCTGCGGGCCGCCGTTTTTCATTCCGGCAGCCGTTTTCTCCTGGGCGAGCGGTACAATACCGCCAGGGCCACCGGCCATCCACCCACATTACTGAAAAATCCCATGTCCAGCATCTCCACCACCACGCCCCTCTCCGACGACGAATACGCCGAACTCGACACCCTGCTGGCGGCGCCCGCCCTGGCCGGCGCCGCCATGGATGTCTCCATGCTGGAAGGCTTTCTCACGGCCGTCGCCCTGAGCCCGAAACAGATCACGCTGGAACAATGGCTGCCCTGGGTGTGGGACAAGGCGGCCGGCACCACGGCGCCCGCGCCGGATGCTGACAGCGAACGGGCAGCCAGCCTGGCCCGACGCCACCATGCCTACATGGTCGAATGGCTGGCGAAGGACCCGGACAGCTTCGAGCCCATTTACGTCTGCGGCCCCGAATGGAGCGTGCCCGCCTGGTGCGCAGGTTTTGTACTGGGCACCAGTCTGGACAAGCCCCAATGGGCGGCCCTGGCCGTCAGCCACCCGCAATACCTGGCGCCGTTCCAGCACCTGGCCGCTGCCAGCGAGCTCGACGACGATGCGGCCGAAACGGCCATGGATGGCGTGATTCCCGCTGTCATTGCCATCAATGCGGCCTGGGCGCGCCAGCGCCACCTGAAAAGCCAGGCACACAGCCAGCCCGGCGCCACCATGCTGCGCGACGTGCCAAAGACGGGCCGCAACGACCCGTGCCACTGCGGCAGCGGCAAAAAGTATAAAAAATGCTGCGCCGACGCCGATAGCGCGGCCAGCTAAGGACGTATCTCCTTGCGCCAGCTGCTGACGGCCATCCTGCGCTTCCTGCTGCGCCACGCGCTGCAGTTCGCCCTGTTCATCGTCATCCTGCTGGCCGGACGCCTGTTGCTGGCCGAATGGCGCGCCTACAGCGCCGGAAGCGAGGCCGTCGCCGCGCTCAGGCTGGCCGCCGGCGGCGCCGGCAACCATGGCGCCGGCCTGGCCGCTGCCGCCACGGCCAGGATCAACGCCCTGCAACACGCCTCGCAGACCGTCATCGCCACCCGCCTGCAGCAAGTGCAGGCGCACCTGCGCCAGCTGCGCGCGCAACAACAGCCGTCGCTGTTTACTATTCCCCTGCCCGACACGGGCACGCTGGCCTTGCATGCGCAGGAGGAAGCGGCGCGCCGCGTGGAAATCGAAGTGCTGGCGCAGGAAGCCCGTTATCTGACCTCTTTGCAAGCAGCGATCAGCGGCGAAGATGCGCGGCACACGCTGGCGCGCCTGCACGCGGAACACGTCAGCGCATATGCGGCGCTGCAGCAGAACCTGGCCCAGCGCCGGGAGCTGGAGGCGCGACACCCGCTGGCGGCCCGCCTGCCCGGCAGCGACGCTTATGCGCAGCTGTCGCAGCTCGAAGCCGAGGGCCAGCGCTTGCGCGAGATCAATCTGCAAGCCTACAAGGCCTGGGCAGCGCAGCGCGCGCGCACCATCGACGCCACGAACGCCGCCCGCCCCGCGCCATTCGCCATCAACGAGCAAGCCTTGAGCGGCGCGCTGGCGCCCGTGCAGGCGGCGATCAAGGCTGCTGAAGGGCAGCTGGCGCGCAACTGGATCGCCCGCTGGCGCGCTCCCGTCATGGACGTGGCGCCCACGGCCGCCCTGCTGGTACTGTCGGCCATCGCGCTGCCCGTTGCCATCAAGGCCTTCTTTTACTTCGTGCTTGCGCCTATCGCTTCCCGTTTGCCGCCGCTGTCGATCGCGCGCGAGCTGCAAATCGCGGGCAGCTCCCTGCCCCTGCCGCCGCATGGAGAGTCGCGTATCTCTGCCGTCTCGCAGGCGCTGCAACTCAAACCTGGACAGCAGATGCTGATCCACCCCGAATACCTGCAATCGTCGCCCGTCAGCACGCATAAATGCACGCAATGGCTGCTGGACTGGCGCTTCCCGTTCACCAGCCTGGCCGCCGGCATGGTGGCGCTGACCCGGCTGGAAAGCGCTACCACGGCATCCGTGACGATCTCCGCCAGCGACGACCCGCTGCTGGAAGTGGCCATCATCCACCTGCCCGCCGGCAGCGCATTGGTATTTCAGCCACGGGGCCTGGTGGGATTGATCTGCTACGCCGGCCAGCCGCTGGCGATATCGAGCCACTGGCGCCTGGGCAGCCTGCACGCCTGGCTCACCCTGCAGCTGCGCTTCATCGTCTTTCGTGGCCCCGTCACCCTGATCGTGCGCGGCTGCCGCGGCGTGCGCCTGGAGCGGGCGGGCCAGGGCCGCTCCATCAGCCAGTGCGCCACCCTGGGTTTTAGCACCGACGTGCAGTACTCGACCCTGCGCAGCGAAACCTTCATCCCCTACCTGCGCGGCCAGCAAGCCTTGCTCAACGACCGCTTCGACGGCGACAACGGCATCTACCTGTACGAAGAAACCCCGCGCCACGGCAAGCAGCCCGGCAAGGTGGGCAGCTGGTTCGAGGGTTTCACCGATGCGATCTTGAAAGTGTTCGGCATCTAGCCGAGGAAACCATGATGAACGACTTCCTGTTTGCCGATTTTCTCGAGGACCATGCCGCCTATGCGGCAGCACAAGCCTACTGGCAGGCACGCATGGCCTTCCTCGACGGCCAATGCACACTGTATCTCTGCGCACGGCGTTTGCCAACGGTCAGCCATTTAATGACGGCAATCCCGTCGTCAACCTGGCCGACCGGAGCGCTGGCAAGGCGGCGCGCATCGTGCAGCAATGCCCGCATGAATTCGGCCCCTGCTACACCAGTTTCGAGCACGCCATCGAACTGGCCGCCGGCGATGAGTGCCGACCGGCGCAGGAAAAGGTCATCGTGCTGACCTTGACGCAGGCGGCGGCGCAACGCGCCGAGGATGAACTGCGGGCCTGGTTCAGGCCAGGCCAAGGGCAGCACCATCCGGCACAAAAGCCGGCTGCAGCAAGCCATACACATGCAAATCGACAAACGCACCATTCAATAATTCCGCCTGACGCAACACGCCTTCGTGCATAAATCCCAGCCGCCCGGCCAGCGCACTGCTGGCATGATTGCTTGCTGCGCACTGCAATTCGATGCGGTGCAACTGCAGCACGCCAAACGCATGCGCGAGGACGGCGCGTACCGCAGCGCTGGCGATGCCCCTGCCCTGGAACTGGCGGGCCAGGTAATAGCCGATTCTGGCATTGCGGTCCGCTGCGTCGATGTCTTTCAGGCGGATGCTGCCGCATAAAGCCGTGCCGGAAAAAACATGCCATTCCAGCACTTCACCGCTGGTGGCGCGCGCGGCAGCGGCTTCCAGATAGGCCCTGGCATCGTCGACGCACGCCAGTTGCACCACGGCGGGAAGGAAAGCGTGCAGGTGTTCACGGTTTTCCCCGACCAGGGTGGCGAGCGCTTCGGCGTGTTCAGCCAAGGTTGGAACAATAGAGATATCAGGAAATGCTGAAAGAGTCAGATGCATATGTCCCTGGCGGGCCGGTAAAGTGAAACAAGAAACACGCAGCAGTATCGCTACGCCGCAATCGAATGCGACACCGTCAGCCACTCGCCCGGCTGCAAATTCGCCGCCGCCTCGCGGGTGGCCAGCACGCTGTCCGGGTCCAGGTCGGACCGGTTCAGCTTGTAGGAATAGGCGAAATCGTCGGCATCGAATGCCTGCCCCGCCTTGACGTAGTACTTGAAGCCGACAAAGGAGTCGGGATTGGTGACGACCGAGTACTCAAGCGTGACATTGTTCATGGCGGGCCTCGTCAACGATGGTGAAGTAGCTATTATGCGTCAATTTGCGTCAATTCCGGCGGCAGCGATGCGGCGGCTAATCCTTGCGGCAAGTCAATGGCCCTGCCGGCTGCCAGCGCTACAGTAGCCGGAACCCACCACCACGCCTTTACTGTCCATTACTGCCATGCACACCTTGCTCACGAAGCTCAGGAACACACTGGTGCCGCAGGCGGGCTTGCCGGCGGCGGCGCGCATGGAGCGGCTGTCGGATCGGCGCGGCCCGCCCGCCGTCGACCCCGGCCCGCAAGCCGTCATCCATGCCTGCACCGCTTGGCTATGCGCGGCGCAAGACCATTCCAGTTCAAACGACGGCGGCGTCGCGCGCGACTACAATTTGCTGACGGGCTGGTCGAGCTCCTACCCCGAGACCACCGGCTACATCATCCCCACCATGATCGCCCTGGCGCAGCGCACGGGCGATCATGGTGGGGATGATGCCCTGCACGGGCGCGCGCGGCGCATGCTCGACTGGTGCGCGGCCATCCAGTTCCCGCAAGGCGGTTTCCAGGGCGGGAAGATCGATTCGACGCCGCGCGTGCCGGTCACCTTCAACACGGGGCAAATCCTGCTTGGCCTGGCCGCCGGCGTGCAAGCCTACGGCGCGGCATACCAGGACGCCATGCACCGCGCGGCAAGCTGGCTGCGCGACAGCCAGGATGCCGACGGCTGCTGGCGCAGGCATCCGACGCCGTTCGCCAGCGCCGGCGACAAGGCCTACGAAACGCACGTGGCATGGGGCTTGTTCGAAGCGGAGCGCGTCGCGCCGGGCCACGGCTATGGCGCGGCCGGCTTGCGCCAGGTCGACTGGGCGCTGAGCAAACAGCGTCCCAACGGCTGGTTCGCCTCGAACTGCCTCGACAACCCGCTGCTGCCCCTGACCCATACCATCGGCTACGCCTTGCGCGGCGTGCTCGAAGCGCACCGCTTTTCGGCGCGCGCCGACCTGCTGCACGCCGCAGCGCGCACCGGCACGAGCGTCGCCAAGGCCGTGGCGGCCGATGGCTATCTGGCGGGCCGCCTCGGTCCGGACTTCCAGCCGGGGGCCAGCTACGCCTGCCTCACGGGTTCCGCGCAAAACGCGCATTGTCTGTTCCTGCTGTACCAGCTTACGGGCGAGCGGCGCTATCTCGATGCGGGGCGCCGCCTGAACCGCTACGTGCGGCGCTCGGTCAGCATCGACGGCCCCGCGCACGCGCGCGGCGGCGTCAAGGGTTCGTTTCCCATCGATGGCGACTACGGCACCTGGGCTTACCTGAACTGGGCCGCCAAATTCTGCATCGATGCCAACCTGCTGGAGCTGGAGCTGGCGCGGGAAGCCGGCGATGCTTGAGCAGGCCAAGCGCGCCGCCAGGGCCGCGCTGGAAGCGTGGCGCCGCACCGCCAGCGCCCGGCACATGCGCCACAGCGCGCCCCATGTGACGCGCGCCGGATTGGCCGCCGATCTTGCACGGCTCGGCATCGCGCCAGGCGATACGCTGTTCGTGCATTCTTCGCTGAAAAGCCTCGGCTACGTGGAAGGCGGCGCGCTGGCGGTGATACGCGCCCTGCAGGACGCCGTCGGCCCGCAAGGCACCCTGCTGCTGCCCACCTACTATCTGCCCGGCGGCACGCTGCGCGCCACCTGCGCCATGCCGGATTATGTGTTCGATCCGCGCCGCCATGGCACGCACATGGGGCGGTTGCCGGAAGCCTTCCTGGCCAGTGATGCGATCCATCGCAGCATCCACCCGACACACTCCGTGTCCGCGTGGGGCCGCCATGCCGCCGGTCTCACCGAAGCGCACCACCGCGCGCCCTCGATCTTCGGCATGGACTCGCCCTGGCAGCGCTTCATCGGCTGCGAGCACGCGAAGGTGCTGGGTCTGGGCATCTCCATGGGACCGGTGACGTTCTATCACGCACTGGAAGACGCCATGGGCGACGCCTTTCCCGTGCCCGTGTGGGAAAACGATACAACGCTGCTGGCCTGCCTGGACCACGCCGGCCGTCGCTGGGACGTGCCCGTGCGCCCTTTCGATCCGGCAGTCGCGCAGCACCGCATCGACCATCCCGGCCGCGGCGACCTGCGCGACTACTTTCACCGGGAATTCGACGCCGCCGGCCTGCGCGTGAATGGCCAGGTCGGCGATGCGGCGTCGTGGGTCATTCCGGCGCAGACGTTTTATGATCACCTGCACCGGCTGGCGGCCGACAACGTGACGATCTACGCCAGCGCGGCGCAGCTGGCGGCGCGGCGCATCGGGCGCGCATAAAAAAACCGCCCGGATCGTCATGACACCGGGCGGTTTTCATTGGATAGGCTAGAACATCAAGCCTGCGGGCGGTTCGTCTTTTTCTCTCTTGCGACGCTATACAGCAGCACGATGATGATCGCATACGGCAGCAGGGACAGCGCATCCGAGTGCAAGCCTGCGTAGAACGGGTTGCCATGCTCGGCCCAGTCGGCCATCATCTGGTCGAAGTGCGTCAGCACGCCGGCCGTAATGGCGATGATGATGCCGGCCAGCGCGCCGCCGGCGATGTAGCCAGACGCCAGCAGCACGCCCGAACTGCGGTCTCCCGCCAGTTGGCGCTCTTCGTCGTTCAATTTGGCGTTGTGTTCCAGCTTGTTGTTGCGGCGGTCCGCCAGCCAGCGCACCAGGCCGCCGACGAAGATCGGCAAGGTGGACGACAGCGGCAGGTACACGCCCACCGAAAACGCCAGTGACGGGATGCCGGCCATTTCCAGCACCACGGCGATCATCACGCCGAACAGCACCAGGGTCCACGGCAGTTGCTGGTCGAGGATACCCTTGATGATGTAGGACATCAGCACGGCTTTCGGCGCATCGTATTTTTTCACTTCCGAACCGTCGGGACGCTTGCTGTAATGGCCATTGATGCCCGGATCGACCAGGTAAGCCAGCTGGCCATCGTCCTTGACAAAATACTTGCCGGCCGGGCCGCCCACGGTATCGGTCTTTTGCCAGACTTTATACGTATTGTGGTCGGTATCGGCTTGCGGGCCATGCAGCTCGCCCGTCACCGTCAGCTTCGACGCATCAACCGTCAGGCCAGGCGCCACTTGCGCGGCCGGCACGTAGACGGTGCTCGCCTCGTTCAGTTTCAGCAGAATCGGTCCGAGGATCAGCGCCGACGACAGCGCGCCGGCCAGGATCGCGTATTGCTGCAGGCGCGGCGTGGCGCCCACCAGGTAGCCGGTTTTCAAATCCTGCGACGTGGTGCCGGCATTGCTGGCAGCGATACACACGATGGCGCCCACCGACAAGGCGGTCACATAGTAACGCCCGCCCGTCCAGCCCATGATCAGGAAGATCAGGCAAGTAAACAGCAAGGTGGCCACGGCCATGCCGGAGATCGGGTTCGACGAGGAGCCGATTTCTCCCGTCAGGCGCGACGACACGGTGGCGAACAGGAAGCCGAAGACGAGGATCAGCAGCGCGCCGAGGAAATTCATGTGCAGCGGCGTGGCGAAGGTGATCACGGCGATGATGGACAGGCAGCCGATGATGACCCATTTCAGGGGGATATCCTGGTCGGTGCGCAGGGTGGAGTTGTTCTTGACGCCCTTGCCGAGGCCTTTCAGGCCAGCCGACAGGCTGCGCCAGATCATGGGCATGGCGCGCACCAGCGAAATCAGGCCTCCGGCGGCCACGGCGCCCGCGCCGATATACAGCACGTAAGCGCTGCGCACGTCGTCGGCGCCCATTTCGCTGATCAACTTGGTGCCCGGCGAGAGCACGGTGGTCAGGCTGTCGCCGAAGAACTTGATCATCGGGATCAGCAGCAAGTAAGACAGCACGCCGCCGGCCGCCATGGTGGCAGCGATGCGCGGGCCGATGATGTAGCCCACGCCCAGCAATTCAGGGGAAATCTCGGCGCCGATGGAGCCGCCCTTCAGCGGCGCGGCGAACTCCACGCCCGGCGTATCCCTCCAGCCCTTGAACGAGATATTGAACACTTTATACAGCAAGCCGACGGCAAAACCGCCGAAGATGATCTTGGCGCGGCGCTTGGCGTCCAGCGCGGCAGCCGAGTCTTTCTCGATGCTTTCGCCGGCGGCGATGCGCGATTCTTCCGTGGCGGCCGCCTTCAGCACTTCGGCGCAAGCCGTGCCTTCGGGGAATTTGAGTTCCTTGTGCTGATCGACAATCATGGTGCGGCGCATGGGGATCATCATCAGGATGCCCAGCAGGCCGCCGAGGATACCGACCAGCATGACGCGCGAGATTTCCAGGTCGAAGCCGAGGATCAAAATGGCGGGCATGGTCACGCCAAGGCCAAAGGCCAGCGATTCGCCGGCCGAACCGGCCGTTTGCGTGATGCTGTTTTCCAGGATCGACGAATCCTTGCCGCCCACCTTCTTGGCCAGGCCGAACAGGGTGATGGCGATCACGGCGACGGGAATCGAGGCGCTGACGGTCAGGCCCACTTTCAGCACCAGGTACAGCGAGGAGGCGCCAAAGACCATCCCAAGGATGACGCCCATGAACAGCGCGCGGAAGGTCATCTCGGGCAGCTTCGCATCGGCCGGAATATACGGCTTCACGGCGCTCGGTGTTGCATCTTTTGCCATGGATAAATCCTTAATTGTATAAAATAAACAGCCCGGATCGAGATCCGGGCTATTTGCTTGAAGCCGAGACTATCGCACAGCCGCGTTTCGATGAAAAGGTTTTTTGCTTCAGGTCCCGGCGCCTGACCCCGGCGCCCCGCCCGCACAGGAAGCGCTGGCGCATTGGTCTATAATCGCTGCCACCGTGCCTTGCACGCTCACGTGAGACTGCCTTGACTGCCAAACGATCCGGATTCCCCTGGCCTTCCCGCCGCGCCACCGTGCGCGCTATCATCCTCGCCGGCGGCGCCGCGCTGGCCGCAGCCGTGCTGCTGGTCGCCTACCTGTTCCTGTACGTGCGCCCGCGCCTGCCCGAACTGGACGTCATCACCGACTACCAGCCGAAGATACCGCTGCGCGTGTACACGGCCGACAATGTGCTGATCGGGGAATTCGGCGAAGAGCACCGCGACTTCGTGCCGATAGCGCAAGTGCCGGAAATGATGAAGAAGGCCTTGCTGGCCATCGAGGATGGCCGCTTCTACGAGCACCACGGCATCGACTTCGTGCGCGCCGGCGGCGCCGTGCTGTCGAACCTGCGCCACGGCTTCGGCCACGGCGGCGGCTCCACCATCACCATGCAGGTGGCGCGCAATTTCTTCCTGACGCGCGAAAAAGTCGCCTCGCGCAAGCTCAATGAAATCATGCTGGCCCTCAAAATCGAGTCGGCCCTGTCAAAAGAGCAGATTCTCGAGCTGTACATGAACCAGATGTACCTGGGCCAGCGCTCGTTCGGCTTCGCCAGTGCGGCGCAGACATATTTCGGCAAGCCCTTGTCCGAACTGTCGATCGCGGAAATGGCCATGCTGGCGGGCCTGCCGCAAAACCCCTCGCGCCACAACCCGATCAGCAATCCGAAAAAGGCGCATGCGCGCCAGCAGCTGGTCTTGAAACGCATGCGCGAACTCGATTACATCAGCGAAGGCCAGTATCAGCAGGCGCTGGCCCAGCCGCTGCATATCAATACCCGCGGCAAGCAGGGTTTCGACACGCACGCCGAATACGTGGCCGAACTGGCGCGCCAGACCGTGTTTGCGCAGTTCAAGGAAGACAGCTATACCAAGGGCATCAGCGTCTATACGACAATCCTGAAAGCCGACCAGGATGCGGCCTACGCCTCGACGCGCCGCAACGTCATCGCCTACGACCAGCGCCACGGCTACCGCGGCCCGGAAACCTTCATCGACATGCCGGCTGACCCTGAACAGCGCGACGACGCCATCGATGCTGCGCTGCAAAAACGCCCGGACAGCGACGGCCTGATCGCCGCCGTCATCACGCAAGTCGCCAGCGGCAAGGTGGTGGCCGACACGGGCGACGGCGACACCAAGGCCATCACGGGCGAGGGCTTGCGCTTTGCCGCCCCTGCTCTCTCAAGCAAAGCGAGCGCCGGCATCAAGCTGCGCCCGGGCGCAGTGATCCGTATAGCCAAAGATGCCAAGGGCAACTGGGCCATCACGCAAGTGCCGCTGGTGGCCGCCGCCTTCGTCTCGCTCGATGCGGACACGGGCGCCTACCACGCCATGGTGGGCGGCTTCGACTACAACCTGCAAAAGTTCAACCACGTCACGCAGGCCTGGCGCCAGCCCGGTTCGGCCATGAAGCCCTTCGTGTATTCGGCGGCGCTGGAAAAAGGCTTTTCGCCGGCTACCCTGATCAACGACGTGCCCCTGGAAATGCAGGCGGGCGGCAAGGTGTGGGCGCCGCAGAATGATGACTTCAAGTTCGACGGCCCCATCACCATGCGCTATGCGCTGGCGCAATCGAAGAACGTGGCCTCGGTGCGCATCCTGCGCGCGCTGGGCGTGTCGTACACGCACGACTTCCTGGAAAAATTCGGTTTCGACCCGGCCCGCCAGCCCAGCAATCTCACCATGGCGCTGGGCACGGGTTCCGTCACGCCCGTGCAGATGGCGGGCGCCTACGCCCTGTTCGCCAATGGCGGCCACCAGGTGGAACCGTATTTGATCGACCGCATCGTCGATGCCAAGGGCACGGTGCTGATGCAAACCAAGCCGCCCGCGCCGAACGACGACAAGACCCTGGCGCTGGACCCGCGCAACGCCTTCGTGATGGACAGCATGCTGCGCGAAGTCACCCGCACCGGCACAGGCGCGGCGGCGACGAAAAAACTGGGGCGCGGCGACATCGCCGGCAAGACGGGCACAACCAGCGACGCCGTCGACGGCTGGTTCGCCGGCTACGGCGGCGGCATCGTGGCCGTGGCGTGGATGGGCTATGACGAACCGAAATCACTGGGCGGACGCGAATTCGGCGCTACACTGGCCATGCCGATCTGGATCGACTACATGCGCACCGCCCTGTCGACGCGCCCGCAAATCACGCGCGCCGTGCCGGCAGGCCTGAGCCAGGTCGATGGCGAGTGGCTGTACGACGAGTTCATCGACATGAACGGGATCAGGACCCTGGATATGGACGTGGAGACGCCGACGGATCCGGCGGCCGTGCCGGAGACGCTGCCCATCGAAACCACGAACTGACGCAGGTATCTTGTCGGATTACGCTTCGCTAATCCGACCTACCTGTTAATGCATCAATCACCAATCGTAGGTCGGGTTAGCCGGAACGGCGTAACCCGACAAGTGCCGCCGAGGTTTACACAGCGGTCACGCTCAAATACCCGCGCACCGTACCGACGACGCTATCGGCGAAATCGTCGACATTGACCTTCGCGGCGCGGTACTTCCAGCGCTTCACGTACCAGTCCTGGAACAGGGCCAGGCAGTGCGCGGCCAGCAAGGTGGGGTCGCACTGCGGCTTCGGCTCGATTTCCCCGATGGTGGCGGCGATCAGCGTCTGCACATACAGTTCCGAATTCTTCGCCATGCTGCGCTGCTCCACCTGCAGCACGCGCGAATCCATGAAGACAAAATAAAACCACGGCTGCAGCACTTCGGACAGATAGATCGACGAGCGTATCATCGCCTCCAGGCGGTCCAGCGGCGACTTCACATCGGCAAACAGCAGCGGCAAGGCTTGCGTCGCGTGGCGCACCACATCCTCGATCATTTCCGCCAGTTGATCCTTGCTGGTGATGTAGCCATACAGGCCGCCCATCGACAGCCCGGTCTCGCGGCACAGGTCGCGCAAGCTCATGGCGCGGAAGCCCACGTCATTGGCCAGGCGGAAAGTGGCGACGAAGATGCGTTCAAGATTTTCCAGCGCCGGCTTGCGGCGTTTGACGCCGATGCGCTCCGCATGGCGGTCAAGAATATATTCCCAGATGTTTTCGCCATTCAAAGGCGTCATCTGCTGAAACTGTTCAAAATTAAAATGGGTCGACAAGTGCATTCCCAAGTAACGGTGTAGGAGCGATATCCATGCAATGCATGGAACGGCATTGCAAGACGGCGGGACGGCTGATGCCGGGCCGATTATAGCTCAGGAAAACAACTGTGACTTTTCAATTATGCAATGGGCGCATAAGCAACGCCAAATTCCCACAGTTATTGCGCTGCATCATGCAATTCACTGCAATTTACATCCAGCGATGCTACATTCTAAAAACCGAGCGCTCGCTATGTTTAATGCATCGATAGAATGTGCAGGAGCGCACGGTTCATCGCTACAGCATCGACATTTCCACTATTAATCGAGTATTAATACATAACGGAGACAAAATGAAGACTCGCTTTTGGCAACTGCTATCGACCCTGCTGCTGTCCCTCGCCATCCTGCCCGGCAGCGCCAGCGCCGCCGGCTACACGCAAACGAAGTACCCGATCGTGCTGGTGCACGGCCTGTTCGGCTTCGACAAGCTGGGTCCCGTCGAATATTTTTATGGCGTGCCCGCTGCCCTGCGCAGCGGCGGCGCGCAAGTGTATGTGACCACCGTGTCGGCTGCCAGCAGCACCGAAATGCGCGGCGAACAATTGCTGTCGCAAGTGCGGCAAATCCTCGCCGCCACGGGCGCGTCCAAGGTCAATTTGATCGGCCACAGCCACGGCGGCCCGACGGCCCGCTATGTCGCTTCCGTGCGGCCCGACCTGGTGGCGTCCGTCACCAGCGTGGCGGGCGTCAACAAGGGTTCCAGGGTGGCCGATATCCTCAGCGGCGCCATTCCCAACACCAGCGGCGCGCTGGGCAATGCGCTCGCCTCCCTGATCGGCATTTTGTCGGGCAACAAGGGACTACCGCAAAACGCGGGCGCCTCGCTGACATCGCTGTCCACTGCCGGTTCGCTGGCCTTCAACAGCCGCCACCCGCAAGGCGTGCCCACCTCTGCCTGTGGCGAAGGCGCCTACCAGGTGCAAGGCGTGTACTACTTTTCGTGGAGCGGCGCGCAACCGTACACGAACGTGCTCGACGTGGGCGACCCGGCCCTGGCGGCCATCAGCCTGGCCTTCGGCGGCATCAAGAACGATGGCCTGGTCAGCAGCTGCTCCAGCCACCTGGGCAAGGTGATCCGCGACGACTACGCCATGAACCACCTCGATGAAGTCAACCAGTTCGTCGGCATCGTCAACCTGTTCGAGACGAACCCCGTTACCGTCTTCCGCCAGCAAGCCAACCGCCTGCAAGGCCTGGGACTGTAAGGAGGCTACGATGCGCACGAACGCGAAATGGATCATCGGCGCCAGCCTGGCAGCCCTGGCCCTGTACCTGGTACTGCGCCCGGGCGAACCGCCCGCCCCGCCGCCGGAAAAAACGGAGCCGGACCTGTTCGCGTTCGTGCGCTCGATGCAAGGCACGCGGCCCGACGGCAACGTGACGGTGGCCGCCGGCGACAAGCTGGTGGTCGACGCGGAACTGGGCCATCTGTTCGACTACTACCTGGCGGGCCTGGGTGAAAAGCCGCTGGCCGCCATCCGCAGCCAGATCGAGGCGGAACTGGAGCGGCGCCTGGCGCCCGTCCCCGCCCGCGAAGCGAAACGCCTGCTGGGCGCCTGGCTGGCCTACAAGCAGGCGCTGGCCGGTGCGGAGCAAGCCTTGCCGGCGCAAGCCGATCCCACCGTGGCGGCGCGCGCACGCCTGCAAGCCATGCGGGCCTTGCGCGGCAATTATTTTACGCCCGAGGAAAGCGCGGGCCTGTTCGGCGCCAGCGACGCGTATGACGACGATGCCGTGGCGCGCATGGCGATACTCGGCGATGCCACGCTGGACGAAGCGCAGCGCCAGGCGCAACTGGCCGCACTCGATCAGCAACTGTCACCGGCCCAGCGCGCAGCGCGCGATGCACCGCTGCAGGTGGCCCAGCTGAACGCCTCCGTGAAGGCGCTGCGGGCCCAGGGCGGCGGCGAGAATGAAGTCTACCGCCTGCGCGCCAGCACGTTCACACCGGCAGCAGCAGCGCGCCTGGCGGAACTGGACCGCGAAGAATCGCAGTGGCAGCAGCGCATCATTGCCTATCAAGCGCTCAAGGCGCAGCAGGCCAGCCTGCCCGGCGGCGGGCCGGATGCAGCGGCCCTGCAGCAGCTGCGCGACGCCAGTTTCACGCCGGAGGAACAGCGCCGGCTGGGCGCCTACGAATAGCCATCAGGCCAGCTGCGCCAGCAAAGCTGCTGCCGCCATCACATCCGTGGTGTCGCGCCCCTGCAGACATCCTGCATGAACAGGGGCCAGCAAGGCATGCGCGGCAACGCTGCGGCCTTGCGCATGCAGCACAGCCGCCAGGCTGGTGGCGCAGCGCAGCTCCCAGCCCGGCGCCTGCTGGCCCCTGGCCAGCTGCAGCGCCTCATTCAGCTGTACGCGAACCGCTTCCAGGCCGGCCGCATCGCCTTGCGCCAGCGCCCGCCAGCGATGATGCGCATCGCGGCGCAGCACTTCCGGCGCGCTCCACGGCGCCTGCCCCGTGCGTGCGCGCCGCAGCGCCTGCCCCGTGCGTGCGCGCCGCAGCGCCTGGCTATCGGCGGCGGCGTCGTGCAAGGTGGCCATCAAATCGATCTGTATCGGCCAGTTGCGCACCGAGGGCCAGGGAAATTGCGTCATCGCCTCGCCCGCATCGAGCAGGCGCTGGTAGGCGGCGCCCCAGGCGCTCCAGTACAGCAGGCCATAGCGGGCCGCATGCTCGCACAGCAGGCAAGTCCAGACATGCGCCAGTCCCCGCTGCCCGCACCACAGGGCGACGGGGATGGCATTGATGGCCAGCGCCACGCACAGCGTGACGCCATTGTGCTCGAAGCCCACCGTCACCGCCTCGCGCGCCAGCGCCAGGGCGTCGTCGGGCCGGCCCTGCATCCACAGGCAGCGCGCCAGCGTGCCGCGCAGGCAAACCTGGTGATCGGCCAGCAAGGCATTGTTGAAGCCAAGCTGTCCGACGCCCTCGGGGTGCGCCAGCACCATGCGCGCCAGCGCCGCCGACTGCGCGTACCGCCCGCGCAAATACTCGCCCGCCGAGCGCATGCGTGCGAGCACCAACCGCATCGTCGTGTCGTCGCGCGCTGCGCAC
Organism: Janthinobacterium kochi; assembly: GCF_051380715.1. Lineage (NCBI taxonomy): Bacteria > Pseudomonadati > Pseudomonadota > Betaproteobacteria > Burkholderiales > Oxalobacteraceae > Janthinobacterium > Janthinobacterium kochi. The sequence continues at coordinate 736,753 of NZ_JBNYXO010000001.1, read as the reverse complement.
AGAACGGCAAGCTGCGCCACGTAATTATCGGCGCCCTGGAAATCGGCCATCTTCAGGCTGCAGATCCACATGCCGCAAATCGCATCAAAGCGGCAGCTGTCATCGTCCGTGCGCATGGCCAGCGCATAGCCGCGCTGGAACGAACGCAGCATGGTACCGGTGACGCCCTGCGTATGCAGCAGCAGGTGCGCCAGCGAGGCGTGCAGCTGCATCTCGCTATCGGGGTCCTCCACCGCATGCGTGGCCATGCGCTCGAGCGCCCGCTCGACGCGCACACGGTATTCATCCATCAGCGACAGCTGATAGAACAGGGTTTGCGCGGCCAGGGTCAGGGCCACGCCCAGCGCTACGTCGCCCTCCTCGCCGAAGGCCCAGTCGATGGCGGCGCGCAGGTCATCGACATGGCGGCCGTAGCGAGCGCTCCATTGCGCCGGCGGCATGCTTTCCCGGTCGGCGGCGATGCGTCCCGCCAGACCCAGGCAATGGCGCGCATGGCGCAGCAGCACGGTGCCGGCGCCCCCGCTCGCCGACAGCAGCGCCGCGGCGTAGGCGCGCGTGGTGTCGAGCAGCCGGTAATACACGTGCTGGCAGCAAAACTCGATGCTGACCAGGGACTTGGCCGCCAGGTCGGCCACCGTATCGAACACCTCGCATCCCGCCACGGCGCTGGCCGACTCCAGACGGAAGCGGCTCTTGAACACGCTCAGCGCCTGCAGCACCTGGCGCTCTTGCGCATCGAGCAGGCCGTAGCTCCAGTCCAGGGTGGCGCGCAGGGTCTGGTGGCGCAAGGGCATGTTGCGCGCGCCGCGCGTGAGCAGGCGAAAGCGGTCATCGAGCTGGCGGCGCAATTCGTGCAAGCCAAAATGGCCAATGCGCCCGGCCGCCAGCTCCAGCGCCAGCGGGATGCCATCGAGACGCCGGCAGATGTCCACCACCACCGGCACATCGGCGTCGGCCAGCACGAAAGCATCGTCCACGGCCGCGCAGCGTTCGCAAAACAGCTGCACCGCGGCGAAATGCCGGGCCGCCGCCGCATCGGACACGGCATCGGCCGGCGGCAATTCCAGCGCGGGCAGGCGCAGCAACTGTTCGCTGGTGATGCGCAACGGCTCACGGCTGGTGGCCAGCACATGCAGCAGCGGCGCGCCCTTGAGCAAGGCATCGGCCAGCGCGGCGGCCGCACCGATCACGTGCTCGCAGTTATCGAGCACGATCAGCATGTGGCGCGGGCGCAGGTAGGCCAGCAGGACCGGCATGGCCTCGCCGGCCGGTACCGCCACCCCCAACGCCGTGGCAAGCGCCAGCGGCACCAGGCGCCCCTCGTCCAGCGGCGACAGGTCGACGAAACACACGCCGTCGGCATAGCGGCGCAGCACGCGCGTCGATAGAACGACGGCCAGCGTGGTCTTGCCGATGCCGCCCGGACCGGTAACGCACAGCAGACGCAATTGCAGCAGCTGGTTAGCCATCGTTTGCAACACCTCGGCGCGGCCCAGCATGCGCGTCAGCATGACGGGCAGGTTATGCCGCGGCTCCACGCCAGCAGTACCGGGCGCCGGCCGGCCGGTGTGCGCCAGCGGCGCCAGGAAGCCGTAGCCGCGCCCGGGGATGGTGGTGATGTAGCGCTGGCCATCACGGCCATCGCCGAGCGCCTTGCGTAGCGCCGCCAGGTGCACCCGCAAGGTCGCGTCGTCCACCACGGCATGGGGCCAGACGATGGTCACCAGTTCATGCTTGTCGACGATGTCGCCAGCGCGCTCCAGCAGGGCCAGCAGCAAGTCCATGGCCCTGCTGCCCAGGCGCAGCGCGCGGTCGCCCTCGAACAACATGCGTTCTAGCGGCAATAGGCGAAACGGGCCAAAGACATAGGCCGGGACAGGACTGTTTATCATTCTTGCGTGGGGGAGTAGGTGTTAAAGCACGCGGCTTGCAGTGGCCATATTCTACTGAGCATCCACGCCAGGCCGCATGGCGCCGTATTTCGGCACTGTTACAAGGCCAGCGAACAGCAGCGCGCCCACCTCGGCAGCAGGCGCTGGCCGGTGCAGGTAAAAGCCCTGGACCTGCGGGCAACCCAGCCGCCGCAGCTGCGCCAGTTGTTCGCCGTTTTCCACACCCTCGGCCAGCATCTGCAAGCCCAGGCCGCGCGCCAGCGCAATGGTCGAGGCGACGATGACGGCGTCGCTGTCGCAGCTATCGACGTCACGGATGAAAGAGCGGTCGATCTTGATGGTGTGAATCGGCAGCATCTTGACATGGCTCAAGCCTGAATGGCCGGTGCCGTAATCGTCGAGCGAAATGGCCAGGCCCAGCGCGCGCAGCCGGCGTAATCCCTGCATCGCCTGCGCCATGTCGTCGATGCAGCAGCTTTCCGTCACTTCCAGCTCCAGCAGGCCGGGAGGAATCGCATGGCGCTGCAGGCAACCCAGCACGAAGTCGGGCAAGTGCGGCTGGCACAGCTGGCGCGCCGAGACATTCACCGCGACCGGCACCAAAGGCAGGCCCGCCGCGCGCCACTGCGCCAGCTGGCGGCAGGCCGCATCGATGCCCCAGTTGCCCAGCGCGACGATGGCGTCAGTCTGCTCGGCCAGGCCGATGAAGGCGTTCGGGTAGATCAAGCCGTGGTGCGGATGCTGCCAGCGCAGCAGCGCTTCCAGGCCAACCAGGCGCAGTTGCGCCGTATCGAACTTGCCCTGGTAGTGAAAGCGGAATTCGCCGTTGACGATGGCGCTGTCCAGGCGCGCCTGCAGCTCGCGGCTGCGCGCCGATGCCATGGGTTTGCCGCCCTGCCCCTCGCGCGCCTGGCGCCGCGCCCGCCACAGCGCGACGCAGCCGAGCCAGAACCTTGCCAGGCGCGCCACTAGGCCAGCAGGCGCGGCACGGCCGGCGCGCTGCGGCGTGGCATGGTGTGCGCCGGCCCCTGCTGCAGGCGAAATACGCTGACCACCTGCAGCAGGTTCGCCGCCTCGCCTTCCAGCGATTGCGATGCGGCCGCCGCTTCTTCCACCAGGGCGGCGTTCTGCTGCGTCACTTCGTCCATCTGCACCACCGCCTGGCTGACCTGGCCAATGCCCGTGCTTTGCTCGGCGCTGGCGGCCGTGATGTCGGCCACCATCTGGCTGACCCGACCCACGGCCGCCACCACTTCCTGCATGGTGGCGCCGGCCTGCGCCACCAGGGCCGCGCCCGCATCCACCTGCTGGGTAGAATGGGCGATCAGGGCGCGGATATCGCGCGCCGCCGCCGCGCTGCGCTGCGCCAGGTTGCGCACTTCCGTCGCCACGACGGCAAAGCCGCGCCCCTGCTCTCCCGCGCGCGCCGCTTCCACTGCCGCGTTCAGGGCCAGGATGTTCGTCTGGAAGGCCAGCATGTCGATCACGCCGATGATGTCGGCAATCTGCGCCGACGACGCGCTGATGGCGTCCATCGTATGGATCACCTGTCCTACGGCCTGTCCGCCTGCGCCGGCGATGTTCGCCGCCTCGATGGCCAGCACGCTGGCATGGCGCGCATTGTCCGCATTCTGCTGCACGGTGGAGCTGAGTTCTTCCATCGACGACGCGGTCTGTTCGAGCGCGCTGGCCTGCTCCTCGGTGCGCGAGGACAGGTCGATATTGCCGGCCGCGATCTGCGACGAAGCCGTGGCGATGGTGTCGGTGCCGCTGCGTACCTGCTGCACGATGTCGAGCAGGTTGCCATTCATGATGCACAGCGCGTCGAGCAGCTTGCCCGTTTCATCGCCGCCGTGGCGGCCGAAGGTCGATGTCAGGTCGCCGGCGGCCACGGTCTGCGCCACGCTCAACGCGTAGTGCAGCGGATTGACGATACTGCGCGTGACCAGCCAGGCAGTGACGAGCGAAAAGAGCACGGCCAGCGCGCTCAGTGCCAGCATCATGTTGCGCGCCGTGGTGTATTCGTGGCGCACCTGGGCGCCCGCCTCCTCCATCAAGTCATGCTGGTGCGAGATGAGGCTTTCCAGCGCCGCCATGTAGTGCAGCTGGTCGCCGCGCACGGTACCGAGCAGCAAACTGGTCGCCTCGTCGCGCGCCCCCTCTTGCAGCAGGGCCAGTACCTTGTCGCGCCCGCCATTGAAAGCGGCGCGCGCCTGCGTCACGGCCGCCATCAGCTGGCGGCCCTGCGGCGACAGCACCACCTTTTCCAGCTGCGCCAATCCCTTTTCCGTTTCGCCGCCCGCCCTGGCGATGGTGGCGCGTTCCTGCGCCAGTTGCTGCGGCTCACTCATCAGCAGCAAGTTGCGCGATGAGCGCGCGATGATGTTGACATTCTTGATGATGTCATTGGCCAGCACGGTTTTCGGATATTTGTCATCGATCACGTCGCGCATCCGCAGTTCCAGGCTGGACAGGCGCAACATGCCCAGCACGGCAGTCGCCAGCAGCAGCAAGGTCAATAACGCAAAGGAGCAGCGCAGGCGCGTGCCGATTTTCATATTTGCCATCTATTCGCATCCTTCAGTGTGGTGCATCGGTCATTGCGCCGGACTCGCATGCAAGGCTGACGGCAATGGCTGCCGCCTGCCACGAATGACTGGACGCAACAGGCGAAGGGGTCAGCCGGGATGTGGCCGAGGCGGGAACAAGGGTGGTACGGCAGGCAGTGTGAGTTATCTCACAAGCAATGTCGCGTTAAGTTTTGAAAAGATTTGCTTAGATGGCAAAACAGCCATTTGCATAACGCTATATTTTTGGCAAGTAGTGGCTGCCGCGCGAGCCTGGGGCGCATGCAGAAACGGCCGCGCAAGGCGGCCGTCCGGAAGCGCATGCTGGCGCCGTCAATCCGTCAGAACACTTCCCACTCATCATCGCGCGGCGCGCTCTGGCACTGGGACGGCACGGCGCGCAAGGCAGGGCGGCCTGCCGTGGGACGCGGTGCCGGACGCTTCGGCGCCGCGCTGGCCACCACGGCGCGCCGCGCGGCCGCTTTGGCATGCACGGCCGGTGCCAGTGCGCCATCGAGTTTGAAGACGCTGACGACGTCGGCCAGCTGGCCCGATTGCTCCTGCAGCGATTCGGCTGTGGCGGCAGCCTCTTCCACCAGGGCCGCGTTTTGCTGCGTCACCTGGTCCATCTGGCCGATGGCCTGGTTGATCTGGTCGATGCCCGAACTTTGCTCCTGCGTCGCCAGGCTGATTTCCGCCATGATGTCCGTCACGCGCTGTACGCTGGAGACGATTTCAGCCATCGTGTTGCCCGCCTCGGCCACCAGCTTGCTGCCCGCCTCGACCGCCACCACGGAGTCGCCGATGAGGGTCTTGATTTCTTTCGCTGCGCCAGCGGATCTTTGGGCCAGATTACGCACTTCCGTCGCCACCACGGCGAAGCCACGCCCCTGCTCGCCCGCGCGCGCCGCTTCCACGGCGGCATTCAAGGCCAGGATATTCGTCTGGAAGGCGATGCCGTCGATGACGGAAATGATGTCGACGATCTTGCGCGACGAGTCGTTGATGGCGTCCATGGTCTCGACCACCTTGCCCACCACGGCGCCGCCCTTCACCGCCACGCCCGAAGCGCTCAGCGCCAGCTGGTTGGCCTGCTGGGCATTGTCGGCGTTCTGCCGCACGGTCGATGTCAGCTCTTCCATCGACGATGCCGTTTCTTCCAGCGAACTGGCTTGCTCTTCCGTGCGCGAGGAGAGGTCCAGGTTGCCGCTGGCAATTTCCGACGAGGCCGTGGCGATGGTCTCCGTGCCGCTGCGCACCTGGCCGACGACGTTGACCAGGCTGGAATTCATGTCTTTCAGCGCCTGCAGCAGTTGCCCCGTTTCTTCCGTCGTGTGCACCTCGATGTGGCTCGTCAGGTCGCCCGAGGCCACCGTCTGCGCCACTTTCACGGCCAAATTGATCGGCTGCGTGATGGCGCGCGTGATGTAGGCGGCGCAGCCGATGCCCAGCGCGCAGGCCAGCAAGCCGAGGGTGACCATCAGGCTTTCCGCGCGGATCACGGCCGCGCTGCCATCCTTGACGCTGGTATCGGCCACGCCGTTGTTGAGCTTGATGATCTCGTTGAGCGTGCCTTCGGCCTTGCCGAACAGGCTGCGTGTATCCTGGTACTGCTGGTAAAAAGTCACGAACAGCTCTTTCTGCCGCGGCTCGTCGCGGTTGTCGGCCAGCTGGCGCAAGATGGCGCGCACCTTGTCATCATCCGCCTTCCAGGCCGTCCACTCGCCCTGGAAGCGCTGCCACAGCACGGCTTCCTCGGGGGTTTGCGGCAGCGGCTCGTACAGCTTGCGGCCCGCCTCGATATTGCTCCAGGCCTTGGTGCGCAGCTGCAGCGCTTCCGCGAACTTGTCTTGTGCCTGGTAATTGTTTTCATAGATGGCGGCCGTCAGGGTGGCGGCGGCGACGGCCGTCTGGCCCTCGCTCATCATCATCAGTCCCTGTATCGACGGCAGGCGCACCACGCCGACCTCATTGACGGCGCGGCCCACGGTAGCGATACCCGTGTAACCGCTGATGCCCACCACCAGCAAGGCCAGCATCATCACGGCAACGAGCGTCGCCAACTTCCATTTGATCAGCAAATTCTTAAACATGGCTAGGTCCTTTATAAAGTCACGAAGGCTGCTGGCGAAGTCGGGGCTGGCATGATCGAGTAATTCAGCTGACGCTTGTATAAAGGCGGCGGGGATGAGGCGTACGCTTCGTTACAATTGGGGAGAATTCATAAATGGAAGCATAGTGGAAAAATGCCGCGCTGGCTGATATATACTTAATGCAAAACAATATTTATTTCTTTACTGTGGCGCGTATTGCACAGCGGTCAGAAAAAATGGCCTGGCGCGCCGCTTTGGTGCAATAACTCGCCGTGCGCCACTACTGGCTGCGTAGTTAATAGTCGTATAAGATGCTCAACACGCACACCACAGGAACAGCATGGCTTATCCTATCGAACACAAACTGGTGATCGGGGTCGCTTCCAGCGCCCTGTTCGACCTGGCCGAATCGCACCAGGTCTACCTCGACAACGGCCCCGAGGAATACCGCAAGTACCAGGAAACGCATATCGACACGGTCTTGCCGCGCGGCGTGGCCTTTCCCTTCATCCGCCGCTTCCTGAACATCAACAAACACTATCCGCGCCAGTCGCCTGTGGAAGTGGTGCTGTTTTCGCGCAATTCGCCGGAAACGGGCTTGCGCGTGATGCACTCGATCGCCCACTACGGCCTGGATATTTCGCGCGCCGCCTTCATGACGGGCAAGTCGCCCTACCCCTACCTGCCGGCCTTCAACGCCTCGCTCTTCCTCAGCGCCAATGAACACGACGTGCGCAGCGCGCTGGCCTGCAACTATCCGGCCGGCCTGGTGCTGCCGTCGCGCACGGAAGACGACGAGAACGACGAAGAACTGCGCGTGGCCTTCGATTTCGACGGCGTGATCGCCGACGATGAAGCGGAAACCGTGTTCAAGCGCAACAATGACGTCGATGAATTCCACGCCCATGAAACCCTGAACGTGGGCACGCCGCACCGCCCCGGCCCGCTGGCCGACCTGTTCCAGAAGCTGGCCACCATGCAGCGCCTGGAAGAAAAGGCGCAGCGGCGCGACCCCGGCTACAGGAAGATCCTGCGCATCGCCATCATCACGGCGCGCAACGCACCCTCGCACGAACGGGTCGTGACGACCCTGAAAAGCTGGGGCGTGGCGGCTGACGAGACGTTTTTCCTGGGCGGCATGGACAAATCGCGCGTGCTGGCCGTGTTCAAGCCGCATATCTTCTTCGACGACCAGCTGAGCCACCTCAAATCGGCAGGTGGAACGATACCGATGGTGCACGTTCCCTTCGGCATTGCGAATATCCGTGCGGGCGATGGTCTATAATCTCGCCTGTCAGCGCCGTCACTGGCGGCGCGGCGCGCACCACAGCTGTTCCACTCAACTGCCTCTGCCACTAGTGTCATCGCCTGCATGTCCTTAGACTTAAAAAAAGCCCTCCCCAAGCCCGGCAACCGCTATGCGCTGCCCGCCCTGTATGGTTCATCCGACGCCTATGCCCTGGCGCTGGCCGCTTTGGCCTTGAAAGCGCGGGGCCAGATGCTGGCCGTGGTGGTGGCGCAGGCCAGCGACGGCCAGCGCCTGCTCGATGAAATTCCGTGGTTTGGCGGCAAGGAACTGCGCTGCCATCTGCTGCCGGACTGGGAAACCCTGCCCTATGATGCGTTTTCGCCGCACCAGGACCTGGTCTCCGAGCGCCTGGCCACCCTGCACGAAATCCAGACGCGCCAATGCGACGTGCTGATCGTGCCGGCCACCACGGCGCTGGTGCGCCTGGCGCCGCCGTCCTTCCTGGCCGCCTACACCTTCTTCTTCAAGAAGGGCGAAAAGCTCGACGAAGCGCGTTTGAAGTCGCAGCTGACCCTGGCCGGCTACAGCCATGTATCGCAAGTGATGTCGCCCGGCGAATACTCGGTGCGCGGCGGCTTGCTCGACCTGTTCCCCATGGGGTCAAGCCTGCCCTACCGCCTGGACCTGTTCGGCGACACCATCGAGACCATCCGCACGTTCGACGCCGATACCCAGCGCTCGCTGTACCCCGTGCACGAAGTGCGCTTGCTGCCGGGGCGCGAATTCCCCATGGACGAAGCGGCGCGCACCACCTTCCGCAACCGCTGGCGCGAACAGTTCGAGGGCGACCCATCGCGCTCGGTCGTCTACAAGGACATCAGCAGCGGCATCGCCTCGGCCGGCATCGAATACTATCTGCCCCTGTTCTTCGAGCAGACGGCCACCCTATTCGACTACCTGCCGCCGGACGCTTCGCTGGCCCTGGTGGGCGACATCGATTCTGCCATCGGGCGCTTCTGGACAGATACCCAGTCGCGCTACCGCTTTTTAAAAGCGGACCGCGAGCGGCCGATCCTGCCGCCCGAATCGCTGTTCCTGTCCGACGAGCAGTTCTTCGGCCTGGCCAAGCCGTATCCGCGCCTGGCGATTGCGAAATCGAACGATGCGCTGGCCTCGGAACTGTCGGCGCCCGTGCCGAACATCGCCGTCAACCGCCGCGCCGACGACCCACTGGCCAACCTGCGCAGCTATCTGCTGCAAGCGGGCCGCCGCGTGATGATCTGCGCCGAATCGAATGGCCGCCGCGAAACCTTGCAGCAGTACTTTACCGAATACGATCTGCACCTGACGCCGGTGGAAGGCAGCGACGGCTTTTTGCAATCAAGCGCCAAGCTGATGCTGGGCGTGGCGCCGCTGCACGCGGGTTTCGAGCTGTTTACGCCAGAAGGCAACCTGGCGTTCATTACCGAGACGGAGCTGTATGCCGGTTCCGGCCGCCGCGTCGGAACAAAAAAACAGGAAGGCGTGACGCAGGTCGAATCGATGGTGCGCGACCTGTCGGAGCTCAAAATCGGCGACCCCGTGGTGCACATCAACCACGGCATCGGGCGCTACATGGGCCTGACCAGCATGGACCTGGGCGAAGGCGAGACGGAGTTCCTGCATCTGGAATACGCCAAGGACACCAAGCTGTACGTGCCCGTGTCGCAGCTGCACGTCATTTCCCGCTATTCGGGCGCTTCGCCGGAAGACGCGCCGCTGCACTCGCTCGGTTCGGGCCAGTGGGAAAAGGCGAAAAAACGCGCGGCAGAACAGGTGCGCGATACGGCCGCCGAACTGCTCAACCTGTACGCCCGCCGCGCGCTGCGCCAGGGCCACTCGTTCGAATTCTCCGCGCACGACTACCAGCGCTTCGCCGACAGCTTCGGCTTCGACGAGACGCCGGACCAGGCCGAGGCCATCCGCAACGTCATCAAGGACATGACCTCGGGCAAACCGATGGACCGCCTGGTATGCGGCGACGTCGGCTTCGGCAAGACGGAAGTGGCGCTGCGCGCCGCCTTCATCGCCGTCATGGGCGGCAAGCAGGTAGCCATCCTGGCGCCCACCACCCTGCTGGCCGAGCAGCATGCGCAAACCTTCGCCGACCGCTTCGCCGACTGGCCCGTGCGCATCGCCGAATTGTCGCGTTTCCGCACTGGCAAGGAAATCACGCAGGCGTTCAAGGGCATGGCCGACGGTACCATCGACATCGTCATCGGCACGCACAAGCTGCTGTCCGATGACGTCAAGTTTACCCGTTTGGGCCTGGTCATCATCGACGAGGAACACAGGTTCGGCGTGCGCCAGAAGGAAGCCTTGAAAGCCTTGCGCGCGGAAGTGGATGTGCTGACGCTGACGGCCACGCCGATCCCGCGCACCCTGGGCATGGCGCTGGAAGGCTTGCGCGACTTTTCCATCATCGCCACGGCGCCGCAAAAGCGCCTGGCCATCAAGACGTTCGTGCGCAGCGAGGGCGAAGCCATCATCCGCGAAGCATGTTTGCGCGAACTCAAACGCGGCGGCCAGATCTACTTCCTGCACAATGAGGTGGAAACCATCCAGAACCGCCTGGCCATGCTGACGGAACTGCTGCCCGAGGCGCGCATCGCCGTGGCGCACGGCCAGATGCACGAGCGCGACCTGGAAAAGGTCATGCGCGACTTCGTCGCCCAGCGTTTCAACATTTTGCTGTGCACGACGATCATTGAAACGGGCATCGACGTGCCGACGGCGAACACCATCATAATGCACCGCGCCGACAAGTTTGGCCTGGCCCAGCTGCACCAGTTGCGCGGCCGCGTGGGACGCTCGCACCACCAGGCTTACGCCTACCTGCTGGTGCACGACGTGCAAGGTCTTACCAAGCTGGCGCAGCGCCGCCTGGACGCCATCCAGCAGATGGAAGAACTGGGCAGCGGCTTTTACCTGGCCATGCACGACCTGGAAATCCGCGGCGCCGGCGAGGTGCTGGGCGAAAGCCAATCGGGCGAGATGACGGAAATCGGCTTCCAGCTGTATTCGGACATGCTCAACGAAGCCGTGCGCTCGCTGAAGGCCGGCAAGGAGCCGGACCTGGCCGCGCCGCTGGCCTCGACGACGGAAATCAACCTGCACGTGCCGGCCCTGCTGCCGGCCGACTTCTGCGGCGACGTGCACGAGCGCCTGTCGATCTACAAGCGCCTGGCCAACTGCGCCACGCAAGAGAAAATCGACGATATCCAGGAAGAGCTGATCGACCGTTTCGGCAAGCTGCCTGATCCCGTGAAAGCGCTGATCGAGACGCATCGCCTGCGCATCGCGGCGAAAACCGTGGGCATCGTCAAGATCGACGTGCATGGCGAGGCGGCCACCCTGCAATTCATGGCCAAGCCGCCCATCGACCCGATGCGCATCATCGAGCTGATTCAGAAAAGCCGCCATATCAAGCTGCATGGCCAGGACAAGCTGAAAATCACGGCCTCCATGCCGGACCTGGCTGCGCGCGTGACGCAGATCAAGACCACCATCAAGCAATTGACGGTGTAGACAATTTCGATAATCTATGCAGGACTGCCCCATGACCACCACCACTTCCATCACCATGAATCTGATCCTGCAGGGTCTCGACGGCGACATGGCCAGGCTCGAGCGCATTGCCGCCCTGGCCGCGCCGACATCCATCACGCGCCTGGGCCCGAACGCAGTGCGCTGCGAAAAGATCGCCTACTCGCCCGCGCTGCGCCCCACCATCGAAGTGGCGGCCCAGGCGGCGCAGCTGGACGCCACCTACATGATGGGCCAGCGCGAACTGAGTGAATTCAAGCTCGTCGCGATGGACATGGATTCGACCCTGATCACCATCGAGTGCATCGATGAAATCGCCGACATGCAGGGTTTGAAACCGCAAGTGGCGGCCATCACGGAAGCGGCCATGCGCGGCGAACTCGATTTTGCCGCGAGCCTGAAGCAGCGCGTGGCCCTGCTCGAAGGCCTCGATGCGTCGGCCCTGCAGCGCGTCTACGACGAGCGCCTGAAACTGTCGCCGGGCGCGGAAACCATGCTGGCGGCCGTGCAAAAGGCCGGTCTGAAAACCCTGCTGGTGTCGGGCGGCTTTACCTTCTTCACGGCACGCCTGAAAGAACGCCTGGGCCTCGACTACACGCACGCCAACGAACTGGAAATCGTCGACGGCAAGCTGACGGGCAAGGTCATTGGCGGCATCGTCGACGCCGAGGAAAAGCAGCGCACGGTGGAACGCGTGTGCGCGGAGCTGGGCATTACGCCAGCGCAAGCCATCGTCATGGGCGACGGCGCCAACGACTTGAAAATGATGGGCATCGCAGGCCTGTCGGTGGCCTTCCGCGCCAAGCCCGTGGTGCGTTCGCAGGCGGATGTGGCGCTGAACTTTGTGGGACTCGATGGCTTGCTGAACGTATTGACCTGACTTGGCGCCTGGCGGTGCGCGCACGATGGCATATTTTTGCTATATTGCAAACTTGTGAATACCAAGCTTGCCCATCGTGAAAGAACACCGCATGCCGCCATCGCTGCCAGAAGAGATACAACGCCACCTGGATGTGTTTGTCGCCGCCGCGCAAAGGGCCTTCGGGGATGACCTTGCTGCCGCCGTGCTGTTTGGCTCGGCCGCCGATGGCCAGTTGCGCGCCACCTCAGACGTCAACCTGCTGTTGCTGCTCAAGCGCTTTACGCCGCAGGCGGCCGATGCGCTGCGCGGGCCATTGCGCATGGCGCACGCCGCCATCGATTTGCAGGTGATGTTCTTGCTCGACAGCGAATTGACGCAGGCCGCCGACGCCTTCGCCGTCAAGTTCGCCGACATCATTGCGCGCCATCGAGTGCTGCTGGGCAATGATCCTTTCGCCAGCCTGCATACCAGCCGCGACGCCGTGCTGCGCCGGCTGCGGCAAGTGCTGCTGAACCAGCAGGTGCGCATGCGCGAACGGTATCTGCTATTGAGCCTGCATGAAGAACAGCTGGCTGGCGCCATCGCCGACGCAGCCGGTCCGCTGCGTGCGGCGGCGGCCTCGCTGGCGCAGCTGGAGGGCAAGTCTGCGCTGTCCGGCAAGCAGGCGCTCGAAGCGTTTGTCGACCAGCTGGGCGACCCGGCCCTGCACGCTGCCTTGCAAGCCATGTCAAAGGCGCGCGAAACGGCGCGCCTGGCGCCGGGGCAGGCCCTGCCCGCGTTCACGGACTTGATGGCCATTACCGAACGCTTGCGCGAACACGCGGAGCACATGCAGTGAACGGCGCAAATCCGTTCGACTGGAGCGGGCCATGGTTCCTGCTGGCCTACCTGATCTTCGGCGTGCTCGTGTACTACCTCGCGCGCGAGCTGCTGATCCGCCAGGAGCTGCGCAATCCGCATGCCCAGCTGTCACTGGCAGATGATCCCTACCGCATCGCCTTCTTGCGCGGCGGCGCCCTCGAAGCCGTGAAAATTGCCGCCTTCGTGCTGGTCGACCGTGGCTTGCTGCGCGCCGATGGCCCGTTGCTGGAAACGGCCAGCGCCGACAGCCTGCGCTTTGCCACTCATGACATCGAACGCGACGTGCTGCGGCTGTACCTGGGCCGCCAGGGCCATAGCAAGGAACTCGCCGTGCAGGCAGAGATGTTGCCAGCGTGCCGCGCCTACCGGGACACCTTGACGCAGCTGGAATTGCTGGTCGGCCCGCCGCTGTTGCGGCGGCGCGAACGCATCACCTGGGTGGCGCACTACCTGCTGCTGACGGTGGCCGCCGTCAAGGCCATCATCGCCATCAGCCGCCAGCACTACAACCTGCTGTTCCTGGCGCTGCTGCTGGCGGTATTTCTGCTCATGCTGCGCGGCTTGCGCACCCAGGCGACCAGCTGGAGCGCGCAGCGGCTGCTGTCCGATCTGCGCATGCTGTTTAGCCGCCTGAACCTGCGCGCATCGCGCCTGGAGGCGGGCAGCAGCAGCGCCGACATGGCACTGCTGGCGGCCATCTTCGGCATCGGCGCCCTGCCGCCATCGGTGTACGCGTATGTCGCCGAGCTGTACCCGGTACCCCGGCAAAACACGGGCGGCGACTCGTCGTCCAGCGGCACGGGCGACTCGGGCGGCTCCTCCTCGGGCGGCGACGGCGGCTCATCAAGCGGCTGTGGCGGTTGCGGTGGCGGCTGTGGCAGTTAGCCAGGGGGCCACACGCGACCGCGTCGGCCTGGGCTGGCGCGGCGAACTGGCCGCCGGCATCCTGTCCAACCTGGCGCAGATCGACGTGCTGGAAGTGATCGCCGACGATTATTACCGCGCCTCGCGCGCCGGCATCGCGGCCTTGAGCAGCCTGGCGCGCCAGGTGCCCGTCAGCCTGCACGGCGTGGGCATGGGGCTGGCATCAAGCATTCCCGCCGACCCGCGCCGCCTGCACGCGATGGCGCGCCTGATGAAAGAGGTGCAAGCGGAGTCGTGGTCCGAGCACCTGAGTTTCGTGCGCGCCGGCGGCGTGGAAATCGGCCACCTGGCGGCGCCGCCGCGCACGCCGCTCAGCGCCGCCGGCGCGATCGCCAATATCGCGCTGGCCGCGCGCATCGTCGGCAGCGCGCCGCTGATGGAAAACATCGCCACCCTGGTCGACCCGCCGGCCAGCACCCTGGACGAAGCCGAATGGCTGACGCGTATCCTCGACGGCGCGCAAGTGCCGCTGCTGCTGGACTTGCACAATCTGTATGCGAATGCCGTCAATTTTGGCGAAGAGCCGGAGCAACTGCTGCTGCGCCTGCCCCTGTCCAGGGTCGGCGCCGTGCACCTGAGCGGAGGCCACTGGATCGCTGCGCCTGGCGGCGGCCAGCGCTTGCTCGACGACCATCTGCACGACGTGCCGCCCGCCGTCTTCGCTTTATTGACCTTGCTGGCGCGCCATGCGCCCCAGCCCCTGACGGTGATCGTCGAACGCGACGGCAATTACCCGTCGTTCGAGCAGGTGCTGGGCCAGCTGGAGCTGGCGCGCGCGGCCTTGCGCGCGGGGCGCAGCGCATGAGCTCCGCAGCACTGGAAACCTATTTGGCAAGGCTGTACACGGACGACGCCCTGCTTGCTGCCTTCCTGCTGCAACCCCGTGCGCAAGCCCTGCTGCATGGCTTGTCGCCGCAGGAAGCCGGCGCGATGGCGGCGATGGACCATATCGGCCTGCAGATGGCAGCGGCCAGCTATCACGCCAAGCGCGCCGCGCACGCCAGCCAGCCCAGGCCGGCGCAGCGCTGGTGGCGCCGGTTGCTGCAAGTGTGGCGCTGAGCGCCCGCTACAGCCGCTACAGTTGCCACAGGCGCAACGGCAGCAGCCCCCACCAGGCCAGCACCAGCAGCAGTTGCAGCGCCGCCAGCAAGGCGATCCAGTCCCATTTCGCCCACGAGCCGGCCTCGGCAGCCGTGCCACGGCTGCGCCAGCAGCGCGCCAGGCCAAATGCCACAGCCACCGGCAGCGCGCCCGTGACCAGCGCCAGCAGCACGCTGGCTACGGTGATATCGCCCAGGCTTAGGTAAGACTGGAAGTAAAAGAACGGCGCGGGCAAGAGCAGCGCCAGCAGCGACAACAGGGGTCCGAACAGATGGTCGCCCCGCTCCAGGCTGCGCAGCGCGGCGCGCCAGACACCCACCAGCAGCACATACAGCAAGCCGGCCACACCCAGCGCCAGGCTGCCCCACAACACCAGCATACGCAGCATCGACACCCGCTCATAGCTACGCAAGCCGTCGCTGAGGATATGCTTGCCATCTTCCTGCATCACCACGTGCGACGCGGTGCTGCGGTCGCTGGCGCGGAACAGCAAGCCACCCACCGGTTCCAGTTCCTTCGGCTCGCCCTGAAACGGGATCAGGAACAACGACTCGCCATCCCACTTCAGGCGCGTAAAGCCAAAGGCGGCATCGACCCAAGCCATGCTGGCCATGGGGCTGGGCGACGGCACATACACGCCCTGCCAGTTTTCCACCGTGGGTGCGGGCGTGCCGCGCGGGGCCGGCGCGCGCAGCGGCAGCTCCAGGTCGCGCAGCAGCAGGCGGTTGAAGCGTTCATAGTCGGCCTGCTCCGCATCCGTATTGAAGGCCACGAAGAAGGCGCTGTCCTGCTCCGGATAGAGGCACAGCATGGCGCGAAAACCCACGGCCGTGCCAGGGTGGCAGGCACCCACCACATTGTGGCGGTCACGCACGGCAAGGGCCAGGCCGTGGCCCGTTGCCAGGCCCGCCTGCGCCGCATCCGTGCCGGCCGGTTCGGACAAGGCGCCCATCAGCGTCAGGTCGATGAAGCGCTTGCCCTGCAGCTTGCCATCGCCCATCAGGAATTGCGCCAGCTTGCCCATGTCGGCCGCCGTGGTGGTAAATTGCGCGGCCGGGCGCAAGTACTGGGGCACGGCCTGCTGCGCCAAGCCATGCTCGAAGTGGCCCATGGCCAGACGCGGGTCCGCGTGCGCGCCCGTCTGCGTGACGAAAGTAAAAGTGCTGTCCGCCATGCCCAGCGGCTGCAGCAGCTGCGCATCGAGGTAGCGCTCGTACGGCTGGCCCGTCACCTTCTCGATCACCATGCCCAGCAAGCCATAGCCCATGTTCGAATACGCGTAACGGCTGCCGGGCCGGGCCCGCACGCGCAGCAGATTGCGCCCGCCGTCGAAGGCGGTCGCCAGCGGCGTATCCGGCGCCGGGTTCAGGCTGAACGCCTGCCAGAAGCGCACATTGTCGAGGCCGGACGTGTGCGCCAGCAGGTGGCGGATGCGCACGGGATCACTGGTCTGCCACGGGTTTTTCAGCGCCAGTTCCGGCAGCACCTGCTGCAAGGGCGTGTCGAGCGTGAGCAGGTCTTCGCTGATCAGGCGCAAGACGCCCAGCGCCAGCGCCACCTTGCCCACGGAACCCACCTGCACGCGCGTATCCGCCTGCATGGGCATGTGCCTGGCGGCATCGCGCTGGCCGGATGCGCCGACTTTGACTGTGCCATCTGGCAAGACTTCACTCCAGACGGCGCCCGCCAGGCCCTCTTCCTGCAAACCGGCGGCAAACTCCGCCTCCAGGGTGGCGCCGGCGGCATGGGCCACGCTGGTACAGCATAGCAACAAGGCCGGCAAGGCGCGCTGCAGCCAGAATCTGGCGCGCGCGGCCAAGGTGGGATAGCGATCTCGTTTCAACAATGTATTCTGCCTTTTTCCATGGACTGCGCTCCCGCGCAAATAGCTTGTTACAATAAAAACCTGAGCAAACAATCAAGCGGGAGCCTGCATGTCACAAGATATTATTTTGGATACCCCACTCCGGCAGACCAGGAACCTGGCCTGGTGGTTGTACCTGATACATGGCGCCAGCTTTGTGTTTTCGCTGGGTGCCTTTTCCTTCATTCCGCTCATCATCAATTATGTGAAGCGGGACGAGGCGGCCGGGACCTTCGTGTACAGCCATCACAGCTGGATGATCCGTTCCTTCTGGTGGTATGTGGCCTGGATCGTCGTCGGTGCCATCCTGTGGATCACGCTGATCGGCATTCCGCTGGCACTCCTCGTGTGGGGCGTGGCCTGGCTGTGGAAAGCCTACCGCTTGCTGCGCGGCTTCCTCGACCTGAACAACAACCAGCCCGTACCCATGTAAAAGGTATTTCGCGGCAAGCCAACGGCTTGCCGCTGCCTACATCGCCGCGAACGCCCGGTCGATATCGGCGATCAAGTCTTGCGGATCTTCCAGCCCCACATTCAGGCGCACCAGTTGGCCCGGCAACTGCCAGCCCTTGCGCATGGCGGCGATGCGGTACGGCATCACCAGGCTGTTCGCGCCGCCCCAGCTATAGCCAATCTTAAACAACTGCAAGGCATCGACGAAACGGTCCGTCTGCTGCTCCGTGTAGCGGGCATCGAACAGCACGGAAAACAGGCCGCCCGCGCCCGTGAAATCGCGCTGCCAGATGGCGTGGCCCGGAGAATCGGCGAAGGCCGGATGCAGCACCGTGGCAATTTCGCCTCTAGCCTTGAGCCAGGCAGCCACCGTGCGCGCACCCGCATCGTGGGCGTCGAAGCGCAGCTTCATGGTGGGCAAGCCGCGCAGCACCAGGTAGGCGTCGTCCGCCCCCACGCCCATGCCAAGGCGCATGTGCGCCAGCGCCAGGCGCTCGTGCAGCGCCCGCTCGCGCGTAATGAGCGCGCCCATCAGCACATCCGAGCCGCCCGACTGGTATTTCGTCAGCGCCTGCATGATGATGTCCACGCCCAGGTCAAAGCCGCGCAGGGCCAGGCCGGCCGACCAGGTGTTGTCCAGAGCCACCAGCACGCCGCGCGCGTGGGCGGCCGCGCAGATGGCGGGCAAGTCCGGCACTTCCATGGTCACGGAACCCGGCGCTTCCGTCCAGATGAGTTTGGTATTTTCCTGGATCAAGGCGGCGATGCCGGCGCCGATCAGCGGGTCGTAATAGCGTGCCGTGATGCCGAAATCCTGTGCCAGCCAGCGTCCCAGTTCGCGGTTCGGGTTGTAGATGTTTTCCGGCAGCAAGACATCATCGCCCGTTTTCAGCAGGGCAAAGTCCGCCATGGCGATGGCCGCCAGGCCCGACGGCGCCAGCAGGCAGTGCTTGCCCCCTTCGATCTCGGCCAGCCGCGCTTCCAGCGTGAACGTCGTGGGCGTGCCGTGCAAGCCGTAGGTGTAGGCGTTCTTTTCTTTCCAGTCGCCCGAACGCATGGCGGCCACGTCCTTGAACAGCACGGTCGATGCATGGTGGATGGCGTTGGGAAAGGCGGCAAAGCCTTGCGGCGCCTGGTAATCGCTGTGGATCAGCGCCGTCTGGGGAGATTTGGGTGTGGTCATGGCGTCGGCATCGAATCGTAGGCAAATAAAAAGGCGGGCCAGCAATTGCTGATCCGCCTTGATTGTAAGGGCTTATGCCCTTGCCTGCCGTACGTCTGACAGAGTGTTACACCTGCGAAAAAATTTTATTCCGCAGCGCCCCACAAGTCGTGCGCATCCGCCGACGTGATGGTCACGTCGACAAACTGGCCGACGGCCAGCTTGCGGTGCGGCTCGAATGGCGGCTTCACATACACGACGCCGTCGATTTCCGGCGCGTCGGCGGACGAGCGGCCCACGCCGCCGGAGCGGGTGACTTCATCGATCAGCACGCGCACGGTCTTGCCGACCTTGGCTTGCAAGCGCTTGCGGGAAATTTCTTCCTGCAGCAGCATCACGCGGCCGCGGCGCTCTTCGCGCAGCTCTTCCGGCACGGGATTTTCGATCGCATTGGCCGTCGCGCCTTCGACAGGCGAATAGGCGAAGCAGCCCAGGCGGTCGATCTGCGCTTCCTTGAGGAAGTCCAGCAAGTACTCGAATTCCGCTTCCGTTTCGCCAGGGAAACCGGCGATGAAGGTCGAGCGGATGGTCAGATCCGGGTTGATGGCGCGCCAGGCCTGGATGCGGTCGAGGTTTTTCTCGCCGCTGGCCGGGCGCTTCATGCGCTTCAGTACATCTGGGTGCGCATGCTGCATCGGAATGTCGAGGTAAGGCAGGATGTGGCCGCCGCTCATCATCGGGATGATCTGGTCCACGTGCGGGTACGGATACACGTAGTGCAAGCGCACCCAGGCGCCGTAGGACTTGGCCAGTTCGCCCAGCGCTTCCGTCAGCTGCGTCATGTGCGTCTTGACGGGACGGCCATTCCAGAAGCCGGAACGGAATTTCACGTCCACGCCATACGCCGAGGTGTCTTGCGAAATGACCAGCAATTCCTTGACGCCGGCCTTGAACAGGTTTTCCGCTTCGATCATCAGTTCGCCGATCGGACGCGAGACCAGGTCGCCGCGCATCGATGGGATGATGCAGAAACTGCAACGGTGGTTACAGCCTTCGGAAATTTTCAGGTAGGCATAGTGCTTCGGCGTCAGCTTGATGCCTTGCGGCGGCACCAGGTCGAGGAAGGGCGCATGCGGTTTCGGCAGATGCAAATGAACGGAATCCATCACTTCGGCCAGCGCGTGCGGGCCGGTGACGGACAGCACTTTCGGGTGCACCTTCATGATGATGTCGTCGCCGGCAGCATCTTTCTTGGCGCCCAGACAACCGGTGACGATGACCTTGCCGTTTTCAGCCAGCGCTTCGCCGATGGCGTCGAGCGACTCTTGCACAGCAGCATCGATAAAACCGCAGGTATTGACGATCACCAGATCGGCGCCAGCGTAGGATTTCGCCGTTTCGTAACCTTCGGCGCGCAGTTGGGTCAGGATTTGTTCGGAGTCGACCAGCGCTTTCGGGCAGCCGAGCGAGACAAAGCCCACTTTCGGCGCCGCACCTGGCATGGCCAGCATGGCCTCGGGCTTGGCGGAAGGAACGGGAATACGGTGAATTTCAGACATAGTTGGCAGCTAGTAAAATGGTGAGGCGAATCGGCTATTGTACCCCGAGCCGCCCCTTGCTGGCAGAACTATGCTGTTTTGATGATGCCAATACCACTCACGGGCGCTGAATGGCCCGTGAGCGTCTGTTGACAGTGCTTATTTCTTGTCCGTCGGCGGAACGGGCGGAACGAAGGGGAACGTGCCGAACAGATTCTTGCTCTGGCTCTGCATCTGTTCCTGCATCTGCACGAACAGACTCTTGCTCTGGTCGATGTAGTTGTTCATCATGCCTTGCATCATCGGGCCCTGGACATTCATGAACTGCGTCCACATTTCTGGGCTGAATGGCTTGCCTTCGAAACTGCCGGCCGACGTGCCTGTGAATTTGTGCTGGATATCGGTAAACGCTTGCACGTTCTTTTCCAGGTAGGATCCCATCATGCCCTGCATGGCATGGCCATAGTAGCGGATGATCTGCGACAACACGCTGCTCGAGAACATGGGCGCGCCATTCGCTTCCTCTTCCAAAATGATTTGCAGCAAGATGCTGCGCGTCAAATCTTCATTGGATTTGGCATCGACGACCGTAAACACTTCATTGTCCAGCACCAACTGCTTGACGTCCGTCAAGGTGATATAGGAACTGGTTTGCGTGTCGTACAAACGGCGGTTGGGATATTTTTTAATCAGGCGGTCTATACTTTTTTTTGCACTACTCATCACAAGTTCCACTTATTGCGCCGCAGCGCGTACAGAGTTAATCCGAAAAAAAAGCGAACGTGGGTCCGCTTTCGCACCTGCCTACTTTTTCCATTATAGAGTGGAAAACGGCTCCATTGCATATCAGGGTAGTAGATTCCCGCATTTATTGCAACGCAACTAAAAGTAGATTCCTGACAAGACCGGAGATTACGCCGGTCTTGTCAGGCGAGAAGCTTTTGCAAACTAGTCCACCCTGACTTTAACATACCGCCCCGGTGCCGGCTCGATTGCCGCGTGCCGCTTGTTGCCCGGCTTGCCTGGCGCCTTCACCTGTGCGCCGCCGTGCTCGGTCAGGAAGGCTGCCCATTCGGGCCACCAGCTGCCCACGTGCTCGGTCGCGCCGTCCATCCATTGCTCGGCGCTCAAGGGCTTGGCTTTCGCCGTGCGTGGCTGGTCATTGCTCCAGTAACTGCGCTTTTTCTTCGAGGCCGGGTTGATCACGCCGGCGATATGGCCCGAAGCACCGAGGATAAAACGGTTGGCTTTCGGTTTTTTCGGGTTCAGCAGGGCCGTGCTGGCATAGGCCGCGCCCCAGGGCACGATATGGTCTTCGCGCGAACCGTAGATGAAAGCAGGCGCGTCGATGCTACCCAGGTCGACCTGTTCACCCGCCACCATCAGCTTGCCCGGCACTTTCAGGCTGTTTTCCAGGTAAGTGTTGCGCAGATACCAGCAGAACATGGGGCCCGGCAAGCCCGTGCCGTCGCCATTCCAGTACAGCAAGTCGAACGCGGGCGGCTCCTTGCCTTTCAGGTAATTCGCTTGCACGTAGTTCCACACCAGGTCGTTCGGCCGCAGGCTCGAGAACGTGCTGCCCAGGTCGCGCCCCGTCATCAGGCCGCCCTTGGCCAGGCTCTGCTCGCGCAACGCCACTTGCGGCTCGTCAATAAAGACGTCGAGCGCGCCCGCGTCGCAGAAATCGAGGAAAGTGGTCAAGAGGGTCAGGCTGGCGGCCGGATTCTCGCCCCGCGCCTTGAGCACGGCCAGCGCCGTCGAGACGATGGTGCCGCCCACGCAAAAGCCAAACATATTGAGCTTGTCCTGGCCGGAAATGTCTTGCGTCACCCGGATGGCTTCGATCACGCCTTGCTCGACGTAATCGTCCCACGTCAGGTGCTGCATGCTCATGTCCGGATTGCGCCAGGACATCAGGAATACGGTATTGCCCTGCTCCACCGCATAGCGCACGAGCGAGTTTTCTGGCTGCAAGTCAAGGATATAGAATTTATTGATGCACGGCGGCACCATCAGCAGGGGCCGCTGGTGTACCGTGGCCGTCGTCGGCGTGTACTGGATCAGCTGGAACAAGGCGTTTTCAAACACCACCGTGCCCGCCGTGGTGGCCACGTTGCGGCCCACTTCGAAGGCCGATTCATCGGATTGCGAGATGCGCCCCTTTTGCATGTCGGTCAGCATATTGCTCAAGCCCTTGGCCAGGCTCTCGCCCTTGGTTTCGATCAGGGTTTGCTGGGCGTCAGGATTGGTGGCGAGAAAGTTGGCGGGCGACATGGCGTCGACGATTTGCTGCACGGCGAACGCAATCTTTTGCTTCTGGTGCGGCGTCGCTTCCACGGCATCGGCCATGGCGCTGAGAAACTCCGCGTTCAGCAGGTAGGCGGCCGCATTGAAGGCCGACAGTGGGCTGGCATGCCAGGCGGGCGCGGCAAAGCGGCGGTCTTTCAGCTCCGGCGCCTTGCCGGCCATAAAGTCAGCCCACAAGCCCGTCAGCTTGGCCACATAGGCATTTTTCAGTTGCTCGATCGCTTCCGGCTTGATGCTGGCGCCCGCATCCTGCAAAATGCCGGCAATCGGATTGCCCTGCGGCTGCGGTACCATGTTGAACCACGTCTTCCACTGCTCAGGATTGCTGATCTGCGCCATCCATTCCTTGGTCATCATTTGAGGATCGGGCATATTCATAGATGTAAAAGTCCATTAAGAAATTAAAACGTCGTCAAAAATAAATACTTCTGGATCAACTGCATGCAAACTCTTACTGACTGCCAATACCTATGATGCTCATGACCGCTGTTGCCTGGATCTATGTCGTCGGCCTCATGGCGCTGACGGAACCGTCCATCGTCGCCGGGGTGATGACCTTCGTGCTGTACTGCGTCATCCCGCTGTCCATCCTATTCTATCTGACGGGCTCGCGGCGACGCAAACGCAAGGCGGCGCGCATCGCTGAGATGAAGGCGCGCGCGCTCGCCTCAGCAGACGATAAAACAAAAACGGCAGACACATAAGTGTCTGCCGTGCAGATTATTTGCGCCAGATCAAGCTGGCCTGTCTTCCCGTGACACCATCGCGCCGGTACGAGTAAAACTGCGCCGCATCGCTGACGGTGCAATATTCCCCGCCCGCCACTTGCGCCACACCATCGCGCAGCAACATGGTGCGCGCCAGCGCATAGATATCGGCCAGGTACTTGCCCGGCTTGCCGGCGATGGCGGTGAATGCACCGCTCAGCACTTGCCGCTCGGCAGCATCGCGCGCGCCGTCGCGAAACGCTTGCAGCACGTCCTGTCCCACTTCGAATTGCTGCGGGCCTATGGCTGGCCCCAGCCAGGCGAGGATCTCCCCCGCGCCCTGCGCCCGCATGCAGTCCACCGTGCGCTGCAGGACGCCGCTGGCCAGGCCGCGCCAGCCCGCATGGGCCGCGCCGACGACCAGACCGTCTGTCGAACAGAACAATACCGGCAGGCAATCGGCCGTCATCACCACGCATACGGCACCGGCCTGCGTGGTGATGCTGGCGTCGGCGTCGGGCACGCAACCGTGCAGCTTGGCTGCATCGGCCACGGCCACGCCATGCACCTGCGACAGCCAGGCGGGCTCGGATGGCAGAACGCCCGCCAGCCGCGCGCGGTTGGCCGCCACGTGCGCAGGTTCGTCGCCCACGTGCGTGCCCAGGTTCAAGCCACCGCCGCCCTGCCCGTCACCGTATGGGCCCTGGCTGACGCCGCCCGCGCGCACGGTCGCCAGCGCGCCCACGTTCGCGGGCAGGCCGGGCCAATGGGGATTAATACAAGGCAAGGCAGCCCTCATCAGACCTGTTCCGGCTCGGGAATGCCGGCGGTGGCGATCAATTGCGCGAAATCATCGGCCAGCGGCACGATCCACTCGCACGCTTCCAGGGTGCCCGGATGCACGAGGCCCAGGCGGCGCGCCTGCAATGCCTGGCGCGAGAAGACGGACACCAGATGCTGTTTGCCGTACACGGAGTCACCGACCAGCGCAAACCCCAGGTGTTGCATGTGCACGCGAATCTGGTGCGTGCGGCCCGTTTCCAGACGGCATTGCATCAGACTCACGGGACGGCGATCGAGTTCGCCGCTGCCGATCAATTCATAGTGCGTGATGGCCGGCTTGGCCGTAAAGTTTTCCGAGACGGCCATCTTGACGCGGTCGCGCGGGTGGCGCGCGATGGATGCGTCGATGGTGCCCGCCATTTTCGGCGTGCCCCATACGAGCGCGAAATATTCGCGCTTGACGGTGCGCGCCTGCAACTGGCGCACCAGATCCGTTTGCGAAGCGAGGGTCTTGCCGACCACCATCAGGCCGCTGGTATCCTTGTCCAGGCGGTGCACGATGCCGGCGCGCGGCACTCCCGCCAGCTGCGGGCAGTGGTGCAGCAGGCCGTTGAGCAGGGTGCCCGACCAGTTGCCGGGGCCCGGATGCACGACCAGTCCGGCCGGTTTGTTGATCACGATGATATGCTCATCTTCGTGCACGATGTTCAATTGCATCGCTTCCGGCTTAAAAGCCTCGTCTTCCGGCGCGCTTTGCGGCAGAATGACGATCTTCTCGTCGCCATAGGCGGTCATGTTGCGTTTGGCAACTTTTCCATCGACGGTCACGAAACCGGCTTCCAGCCATAATTGCAGGCGGCTGCGCGAGTATTGCGGCACCAGTTGGGCGATGACTTTATCGAGGCGGTGGCCGCAGGCGTCCGGCGTCAGTTCCAATGTAATCGGGGCCATGATCTCGAAGGCGTCGTCGGCGGCAAAATCGCCGTCAAACGCATCTTCGGCGCCATGGTCAGAAAGGGAGTCAAACGCGGAGTCAGCCAAATTAGGCTTCGGAGTTAATATCACAGCATTCCCATCGGCTATAATCAGCCTATTGTAAAATCTTGGTTAAAACCTTCTTGCAAAACGTCATGCAAAAAAAATTATCGTTGGTAGTCGCTTCAGTCGTTCTGCTCGGCATGTCCGCTTGCAGCTTGTTGCCTGAAAAAGTGGATGAGACCAAAAACTGGTCTGTTACGAAATTATACTCGGAGGCGCGTGAAGAAATGGCCGGGCAGCACTATGAAGCTGCAATCGGCCTGTTCCAGAAGCTGGAGGCTAACTATCCTTTCGGCAACTATGCTCTGCAAGCGCAGATGGAGATCGCTTACGCGTATTATAAGGCGGGAGACCAGGCGCAGGCACTGGCTGCCGTCGAACGCTTCATCAAGTTGCATCCGAACCACGCCAATGTAGACTATATGTACTACTTGCGTGGTCTGATCAGCTTTAACGACCAGATCAGCTTCCTGAACTTCCTGTACGAGCAAGACCCGACCGAGCGCGACCCGAAAGCCACGCGCGAAGCGTTTGCGGCCTTCAAGCAACTGGTCGACAAGTTTCCAAATAGCAAGTACGCGCCCGATTCGCTGGCCCGCATGAACTATTTGATCGATGCCATGGCGAAATACGAAGTGCACGTGGCGCGTTATTACTACCGCCGCGGCGCCTACCTGGCCGCCGCCAACCGCGCGCAAACGACGGTCAGCGACTTTGCCGCTTCGCCAGCCATCGAAGAAGCGCTGTTCATCATGTACCGCTCGTATGACAAGCTGGGCTTGACCGACTTGCGCGACGACACCTTGCGCGTGCTGACCAAGAACTACCCGAACACGGCATTCCTCAGCCCGGAAGGGGTGAACAAGGAACGCAAGTGGTGGAAATTCTGGCAGTAAGCTGCAATAAAAAACCGGGCTAGCCCGGTTTTTTTACTTATTCAGCTACTTTGCGCCGGAACACCCAGCTCTTGTCATTCGACGCTTCCGGCACGAAGCCATAGCCATCGACGTCGAACTGCTTCAGCTGTTCCGGGTCGCGGATGGCGTTGACAGCCGCATAGCGGGCCAGCATGCCGCGCGCGCGTTTGGCATAGAACGAAATGATTTTATACTTGCCGTTCTTCCAGTCCTCGAACACGGGGGCGATGACGGGCACGTCCAGCTGGCGCGGCTTGACGGATTTAAAATATTCTTCGGAAGCAAGATTAACCAGCACTTTCGCGCCCTGCTCTTGCGCGGTACGGTTCAGGCCATTGGTGATGGTGTCGCCCCAGAAGGCATACAAATCCTTGCCACGCGCAGTCGCCAAGCGCGTGCCCATTTCCAGGCGGTGCGGGTGGATCAGGTCCAGCGGGCGCAGCAAGCCGTACAGGCCCGACAAAATGCGCACGCGCGACTGGGCATAGTCGAGCTGGGCCGGTTGCAGGCTGCGGGCCTCGAAACCAGCATACACGTCGCCATTGAAGGCCATGATGGCCTGGCGCGCTTCCGCCAATTTGGGCGTCCAGGACGCGTAGCGGGCCACGTTGAGGGCCGACAAGGCGTCGGAAATGCCCATCAGGCTGCCCACTTCGGCGGGCGAGAACTGGCGCATGCGCTCGATCAGCTGGGCGGAATGGTCGAGAAAATCGGGGGTGCTGTGCAACGTGGTTGTTGGCGGCGTCTCCAGGTCGAGACTCTTGGCGGGCGAAAGCACGATCAACATAAATTATCACTACAGAATAGAATTGCCGACATGATACCTGCTCCACAAAAACTCGTCCTCGACACCAACGTTTGCCTCGACCTGTTCGTCTTCAACGACCCGCGCTGGACACCCCTGCTGGAGGCCATGGAAAGCGGCGCCGTGCACGCCATCACGCGCGAAGATTGCCGCGCGGAATATCTGGTCGTTTTGCATTACAAACATCTGCCGCTCGATGAAGCCAGCCGCGCTGTCGCCGCCGCCCGCTTCGACGCCCACATCAGCGTGGTAGCGCCACCCGCCTCCGGCGTGCGCCTGCCCGTCTGCACGGACAAGGATGACCAGAAATTCCTCGAACTGGCGCGCGACGCCAACGCCGACATCCTCATCACCAAGGACAAGGCGCTGCTGAAACTGGCCCGCAAGACGGCCAAGGCCGGCATGTTCAAGATCATGCTGCCGGAAGGCTGGGCGTTGCCAGGCTGAGCCGCCAAAGCCCCGCACGCAACGGGGCGCGCTGCGCTAGAATGGGCAACGATTCCACTTTGCGCACCGCGACCCTACCGTTCATGAACAGCCCGTCCCTGCCCCATCTGACTCCCAGCCTGACCACCCGCCTGCCTGCTGTCGGCACCACCGTGTTTACCCGCATGTCCAGCCTGGCGGCCCGGCATGGCGCCGTCAACCTGGGCCAGGGCTTTCCCGACTTCGATTGCGCGCCTGAACTGATCGATCTCGTCAGCGACGCCATGCGCGCCGGCCACAACCAGTATCCGATGATGACGGGCGCCGCGCCTTTGCGCGAGGCCATCGCCGCCAAGATCGCCAGCCTGTACGGCCACAGTTATGATGCAGGCACGGAAATCACCGTCACGGCCGGCGCCACGCAGGCGCTCACCACGGCGATTTTGTGCTGCGTGCACCCTGGCGACGAAGTCATCGTCATCGAACCGGCCTACGACAGCTACCTGCCGGCCATCGCGCTGGCCGGCGGCGTGCCTGTGCTGGTGGCCATGCAAGTGGGAGAGTCCGGCTACAGCGTGCCGTGGGACAAGCTGGCCGCCGCCGTCAGCGGCAAGACGCGCTTGATCATCATCAATACGCCGCATAACCCGACGGGCACCATTTTGCGCCCTGCGGATATCGCCGCGCTGGCCGGCATCGTGCGCGGCACGCAAATTTTGATACTGTCCGACGAAGTCTACGAACACATGGTGTACGACGGCGTGCGCCATGAGTCGCTCGCGCGCAATGCGGAACTGGCGGCGCGCAGCTTCATCGTTTCCAGCTTCGGCAAGACGTATCACGTGACGGGCTGGAAAGTGGGCTACGTGGCGGCACCAGCGGCCCTGACGGCGGAATTTCGCAAGGTGCACCAGTACAACGTATTTACCGTCAACACGCCGATGCAGCACGGCCTGGCCGGCTACATGGCGGACCCGCAGCCCTACCTGGACTTGCCCGCGTTTTACCAGCGCAAGCGCGACCTGTTCCGCGACGGCCTGGCGGGCAGCCGCTTTACCCTGCTGCCGGCCGACGGCACGTATTTCCAGTGCATGCGCTACGATGCCATTTCACAAGAGACGGAAGCGCAGTTCGCCGAATGGCTGACGGCCGAGATCAAGGTGGCCGCCATTCCCGTCTCCGCGTTTTACGCTCAGGGCAAGGAGTCGGGCATCGTGCGCTTCTGCTTTGCCAAACAGGACGAGACCTTGCGCCTGGCGCTGGAGCGTCTGCGCAGCATTTAACCGAGCACTGAGCATGGCTTCGCCACGGCGGAGCAAAGGATGACAGCATGGTACAGCGTCGCATCGGCCCGGCCGACCTGGTTCCCGGCGAACCCCTGCCTTGGGATTTGTTTCTGGCTGACCATAGTGCCGGCCCACAACTACGCAAGGGGCAGATCATCACGGACGGCGCGCAGCTGGGCCGTTTGCT
Source organism: Janthinobacterium kochi (assembly GCF_051380715.1). Lineage (NCBI taxonomy): Bacteria > Pseudomonadati > Pseudomonadota > Betaproteobacteria > Burkholderiales > Oxalobacteraceae > Janthinobacterium > Janthinobacterium kochi. The sequence goes on along the minus strand of NZ_JBNYXO010000001.1, from coordinate 708,146 downwards.
GCAGCTGGGCCTGTACGTGGGCACGCCCGAGCAGCCATCCGTGCTGCGCCTGCTGAACCAGGCGGCGCAGCGCCTGGAACGGCTGCTGCTGGACTTGCGCAGCGAAAGCAACGCCGAGCGCGACGTGCGCGACATCGCCCGCGAACTGCTGCGTGCGCTCGGGCACGATGCCGACATCGCCCTGGCCAGCATCCTGCTCAACCAGATCGCCGGCACCTACGCCGTGCGCCACTGCATCGAAACGGCGCTGCTGGCCATGCTGGTGGGGCGCAGCATGCACAAGTCCCACGATGAATTACTGTTGATCGGCGCGGCCGCGCTGACGATGAACGTGGGCATGCTGCGCCACCACGACAGCTTCCAGGACCGGCGCGGCCCCCTGAATGACGAAGAAATGCGCATCGTGCGCCAGCATCCGCAGGAAAGCACGGAACTGCTGCGCTGTGCCGGCGTCGACGACGAGGAATGGCTCAGTTGCGTGCTCTTGCACCATGAAAACGACGACGGCAGCGGCTACCCGCAGGGCCGCACCGCCGATGAAATCTTGCAAAACGCCAAGCTGATCGGCCTGGCCGACCGCTATTGCGCCCGCGTTTCCGCGCGCAACTACCGCCGCTCCATCGTGCCCGACCAGGCGCTGCAGCACATCTTCCTCGACCAGGGCGTGCCCATCGACCCGCTGCTGGGAGAACAGTTCGTCAAGCTGCTGGGCAAATATCCGCCCGGCACCCTGGTGCGCCTGCGCAGCGGCGAACTGGGGGTCGTCACGCAACGGGGCGCCGCCCACGTGCATCCGCTCAGCGACCCGCTGGGCGCGCCGCTGGCCGCAGCTCAGCTGGCGCAAATGACGCCGCGCGACACGGGCGACAGCCAGTTCGCCATCGTTTCGTCGCTGCATGAAGACGATGCGGGCGTGCATTTCAGCATGCGCAATGTGTGGGGGGATGAGGCGCGGTTGTAGGCTGCCTGGATCACGCCGGGCGCCAGACCCGGCCCCCGGAAAAGTGTCAGCTCACGGTTTCGGTGGACGGATGCCGGTGTACTGCGCGCTGACCAGCAGCCATTGCTTGTCGACAAGCCGGGCCACATACCCGGCGCGCAGGGCGAAGCTCCGGGTGGCCGCGTCCTGATTGAGACGGTAGGACAGCCGTGCCGAGATGAGCGCCGTGTCGCCAAAAAGACGCACCACCGGCTCATCGACCTGGAGTTGAGGACTCGGCCGCTTCTGCTCCGGCGCATAGAAGGAAAGCATTTTTTCACGCCCGTCCACCTCGCCGACCGGCGATATTTCCACATAATTCTCGGCCGTGGTGGCTTTCAAGGCAACTTGATCAAAGTTATTCTGCGCCTGCGCATGGCGCTGCACCAAAGCTAGCAGTTCGGCATCGCCGGGAGCCGCGTGCACGCTGCCGATCACGCCGACAGCGCCTAGCAGGCAGGTGGAAAGAACATGTGGAAGCGTCAATTTCATGCGTATCATCCTGGTCGAGGTCATGGAGAAGCATTCGTTGATGACTGCGGCAGCGCCAGTATCGAACACTCGCTTGCGGCCAACTCATCATGAGGAAGCCCACTGTATGCTATCCGATTGCCATGTTCTGACACTAGCCATTGCGACAAACTGCTGAATTGGGGGAATGAAACGCCATTTCGCCGGCTCGACTGCGCGCTCGCCATTGCCGCATCGGGATGCCCATTGCGACGCTTTCAAATACGCCCGCAAGCCATGCCTCAGCTCGCACTAACAGGTGCATCCAGCAACTTCTGTTTCAGATCAAGGTTGAGCGCCCACTGCTCTTCCACCGGAATGGCGCGCCGCGAACTGGTCTTGAGGGAACCCTCTTGCGTCCACAGAAATGGATAAAAATTCAGGCATAGCTCGCCGGACAAGGGCAATTCGTCAAAGCCATCCGCATCGCCAGGCTGCCGGCCGTAAAACTGCCGCAACTGGCTGGTAAAAGCCCATTCGACAAACGTCGTGAAGCCGATCTCCAGCGCTTCCCACTCCAGCGTCTCGGGGGCCAGGTAATACATATTGCCCTGATCGGGCCCGAGCGCGCCGCCATTGATGGCGAAAAAGCCGCCGAGCACGTCATCGGCCACCAGCAGAAAACCCTCGGCCTTTCCTTCATTCCACATAGCAATGTTTCGGCCCAGCTTGCCATGGCCAGACCCCAGTATGCGTAACCAGCCATCGTCCACCAGGATGCCCCCGGTTTCATAGGCAATCGCGCCGAGGGGAGAACGCGTGGTGACCTGCAGGCTCAGCAGCACGTCCTCCCTGCCGGCCGAGGGAGGCAGCAATTCCACCGGCAAGTCCGCCTCGCTGGCCCATTGCCTGATCAGCGGAAACGCCGGGTCTTCACTATCCAATAATTCATTCAATGTACGCATTGCACCGGCCCTTATCGATGACCGCTTGCGGCGGTCGGAGAATACATGACGAAGCTGGCACTGTCTGGCGCTCACCGCCAGGCATTCCTGCCGCTCGCCCCTGGCGCGATCCAGTATCGATGACGACATCTGAATGCTCCGCAGATTTTACCCATGCCCTGCCCTGCACGGCTGCACGGCTGCCGCCGGCCCCGGAAAGCCGGCTCGGTGGCGCCGTCCGACATCCCGCGCATTCCCCTGAATCGACCGTTCATCCTGCGTCTGGCGCTATTCGTCGGCCCGCGCTCGCCCATCCGGGCGGGCGCACATACCATGCCGATATGACCACTCCACTCCAGTTCAAGTCCGGCCAATTCTATGGCGATGTGCATCACGGCGCACGCGGCAGCATCTTCGATATCCGCCGCCTGAAGGCCACGCGTGGCGAGGACGAAGTCGAAACGCACCGGCATGACGATGCCCACTTCGTCTTCGTCCTGTCCGGCACGTATATTTCCAGCGCCCTCCACGCCCCGGCGCGCGCGCCGTCACCCACCCTCGTCTTCAATCCTGCCGGCACGACGCACCGCGACCGCTTCGTCGATGGCAAAGGCAGTTTCATGACGGTATCGCTCGACCCTGCCCAGCTGTCGGGCGCCGAAGAATTGCATGCGGCCCAGGAATGCGCCACCGTGTTGCGCGATACCGCCAGCGCGGCTGCCGCCTTCCGGCTGGCGCGCGAAATCGGTCGCGGCGGCGATGCCGCGCTGCTGGAAGCGGGCGCGTGGGAGATGCTGGCAAGCCTGCACAAGACGCCCCAGAAGGCGCGCCCATCGCTGCCAGCCTGGGCCCACCAAGCCTATGAAGCGGTGATGGACCTGGCCAACGACACGCATCTGCGGATCGCCGACGTGGCCGCTGCCCTGGGCGTGCATCCCGTGCACCTGGCCCGCGTCTTCCGCCAGGCCTGGGGCTGTTCGCCGGGCGACCTGCTGCGCTGGCGCCGCGTCGATCAAGCCTGCGGCCTGCTGCGCCGTCCGGAACTGAGCATGGCCGACGTGGCGCTGAGCGTGGGCTTCGCCGACCAGAGTCACATGAGCCGCGCCTTCCAGGCCCGCTACGGCATGACACCCAGCAACTATCGCCGCCAAATGTTTCAAACGTCCAAGACAATGCTTGGTTTGCAAGACTAGACTGGCCTTTTCCAACTCAGGAGTACACCATGTTGCGATACCTCCCCCTTCTTCTGGCCTGCGGCAGCAACGTCCACGCGGGCGAACTGGACGGCGTTACCACCGCCATCGACGCGGGCGACTTCAAGCAGGTCACCAGCGTCGTCGTGGCACAGCATGGCAAACTGCTTTACGAACACTACTTCGACAAGGATGGCGCCGACAGCCTGCGCAACACGCGTTCGGTTGGCAAGACGGTAGCGGGCATGCTGGTCGGCCTGGCCATCGAGCGCAAGCTGTTGCGCGCCGACACTCCCGTGCTGCCACACTTTCCGGAACTGCGGCCGCTGGCCCATGCCGACCCGCGCAAGGACAAGATCACGGTCGAGGACTTATTGACCATGAGCTCGCTGCTCGAATGCGACGACGACAACCAGCATTCGCGCGGCAACGAAGAGCGCATGTATCTGGTGGAAGACTGGAGCCGTTTCGTGGCCGACCTGCCGATCCGCGGCTTTCCCGAATGGCAGCCCCGCCCCGAGCAATCGCCGCATGGCCGCGCCTGGAGCTACTGCACGGCAGGCGTAACCCTGCTGGGACCGCTGCTTGAAAAAGTGAGCAGCCAGAGCGTGCCGGACTTCGCTGCCGCCAACCTGTTCAAGCCGCTGGGCATCGACAAGGTGAAATGGCAACTCCAGCCCAAGGGCAGCGCCATGACGGGCGGCGGACTGCAACTGCGCAGCGTGGACCTGATGAAGCTTGGCCAGCTCTACCTCGACGGCGGGCGCTGGAATGGCAAGCAGGTGATACCGGCCGAATGGGTCAAGCGCTCGATCGCGCCCCATGCCAACGCGCGTGAAGGCATGGACTACGGTTATCTGTGGTGGTTGCAACCGTTCACGGCCAATGGCCGCACGGTGCAAAGCTATGGGATGGCAGGTTCTGGCGGCAATAAAGTGCTCGTCTTGCCGGAACTCGATGCGGTGGTCGTCATCACCACGACCAACTTCCAGGTACGCGACGCCCACGCGCTCAGCGAAAAATTGCTGACCAAGCTGATCATGCCGGCATTGATGCGCCCCTGAGCGCCTTTCATTTTGCGGACGTCAAATACGCCCGCAATCCATGCGTCAGTACAAAAGGAAACACGCTCGCGTGATCTTCATCCTTGAAGACGCGCAAGCGCGTCTTCAAGCCGGGGTACTTGTGCGATTTCAACTTCCCGTCGAACTCGCGCACGTCCGCCAGCATGTCGGCCTCTTCTTCCGAACGCGAACGCTTCTTGCCCGCCGCCAGCTTTTCCAGGCCGCCGATGCCGAAGAACACGGACGCAGGCAAGTCCTTGTGGCTGGCGGCATATGCCTGCTCGCGGTCGAACATGACGCCAGCGTCGTACCACAGCGACGGACTTCCGAGGATGTAATGCTCGAAAGTGCGCGGTTCCGTCAGCAAAAATTGCAGGCCCAGCAGGCTGCCGTAGGAATGGCCAATAAAAACCTTGCGCTGCATGTTCACGCGGTAATGCTGCGCGATGAAGGGAAACACCTCGCCCGAGACGAACTGGCCATACGCCTTCGCTTCGCCGAACGCCGGTTGCCGCCCCGGCATGTCCGAACGGTAATCATGCTTGCGCGGCGTGGTGGGCGTGTAGTCGCGGCGGCGGCTGTATACCCCGCCATCGCCGTTGGCGTACGACAGGCCCACCACCACCACTTCCTCCATCCCAGCATGCTTGTTCAGGCGCTGCGCGATATTGCGCACGATGGCGAACGAATAATTGGCATCGACGACAAACAGCACCGGATAGCGCTTGCTGCCCTGCCGATAGGAATCGGGCAAGGCGACATACAGCTGGTAATCGCGTTCCAAGGCTTGCGCGCGGATGTCGCGCACTTCCGTATTCTCAAGAACGTAGCTGGCAGGGGCGCTGGCGGGCGCCGCACGTGCGCTGTTGGCAAGACAGCAAAGGACGATGAGCAGATGGAGCGGCTTCAAGCTGGTTTCTTTCATTGAGGTGAGCACTACTTCGCCGTCGCCGCAGTCAGCTGCACCAGCTTGCGCTCGACAAACGCCTGCAGCTGGGGCGACAGGGTTTGCAAGCCCTTGGCCCGCTCGAATGCCTGGCGCGCCTGGGCCGGATGGTTGTCGGCTTGCAAGGCAATGCCGAGGCCCATCCACCAGACGCTGTTGTCGGGTGCCGTCTGCAGGGCCTGCTGGTAGTGCTCGGACGCTTCGCGGTAGCGCTGCTCGCGCTGCAGCACGCCGGCCAGGAAGGCGTGGTACTCGCCGCTGTCGCTGGCGTACGGCAGGCTGCGCATGAGGGTATCGAGGGCGGCCGTGCCGCCGTTGGGCTTATCCAGCTGCAAACGGGCCAGCATCATCGCTTGCGCCGGCTGTTTCGGGTCCAGCGCCAGGCTCAGCTGCAGTTGGCGCGCTGCCTCGTCGGGGCGCTGCGCTTCGAGCAGCAGGCGCACCAGGGTTTCGCGCGCACCCTGGTGGCGCGGGTCCAGCTGCAAAGTTTGCTGCAAGGCCAGCATGGCGTCGGAGACGCGGCCATCCTGCAACTGGGTCAGCGCGCGCCGGTATGCATTCTCCACGCGCTGCTGCGCAGTGACTTGCTTGCCATCAATGATGCGCTCGCTGGCGGCCGTTGCCGGCGTCTTCACCACGACCACAGGGGCAGGCTTGACGGCTTGTCCCGTAATGCGGCGCATTTCGGCGGGCCGCGCCCGGGCTGATGCCGGGGTGGCTTCCTCGGCCTGGAACACGGGCTCGGGTTCCACCGCCACGACGGGCGCGGGCGCGGGGGCAACGGCGGCAGGCGCCGGGGCTGGGGCCGGGGCCGATACAGGAGCCAAAACAGGCGTACTGGCCACGCTGACCAGCACGGGCGGCACGGGCGGGCGCTTCCAGTACACCCAGCCCAGGGCGATGGCCGCCGCCGTCAGGCCGGCCGCGCCCCCGAAGACCAGCGCGCGCGAGACGCCCCGCTCGCGTTCGGGCACGGAGCGGATGCCGGCCGCGTCGCCGCGTCCATCGGGGGTGCCGCGCGCATCGAGGTCTTGCAACATCTTGTTAATCAGGCTCATCTACAGGCTCATCTTCGTCATCGGTTCAATAAAGTCCAGCTCACGGTGCAGGCGGCGGCCAGCACGCCGGCGCCGGCCAGCCACGGCCATGGCCGCTGCCAACAGCGGCGCGGCTTGCCGGCCAGGGTATCGCTGGCGGCCAGCGCCACGTGGCGCCCGCTGACCTGCTGGCGGCCTTCGCCATACGCCACCATCAGCGCCTTGTGCGCCATAATGTTGATCAGGCGGGGAATGCCGCCGGAAGCCTTGTACAGCTTGCTCACGCCGCCACGGCTGAACAGGCGCGCGCCATCGAAACCGGCCACGCGCAGGCGGTGCGCCACATAAAAATCCACGTCGTCGCGCGACAACGGTCCCAGGTGGTAGTGAAAGGTAATGCGCTGCGCCAGCTGGCGGATTTCCGGCAGGGCCAGCTTGACGTCCAGCTCGGGCTGGCCGAACAGCACGATTTGCAGCAGCTTGCGCTTTTCCGTTTCCAAGTTCGTCAGCAGGCGCAGCGCTTCCAGGCTGTCGACGGGAATCGCCTGCGCTTCATCCAGGCACAGCAGCACGCGCTTGCCTTGCGCCGCCAGGTTGAGCAAACGCAAGTTGAGGGACTTGAGCAGCTGATGCTGGTCAGCATCTTTCTCCAGCAACACATCGAGGTCATCGGCCAGGGCCAGGATCAGCGAACGGGGCGGCAAGTTCGGATTCGGGATGTAGGCCGTGACGAAGTCCGGCCCCAGCGACTGCATGAACTTGCGGCAAAGAAAAGTCTTGCCGGTGCCCACTTCGCCAGTGATCTTGATGAAGCCCTCGCCATTGCGCGCCGCCACCAGCAAGGTGTTGAGCGCCTTTTGCGATTGCGGGCCGTTGAAGAAGAAACTGGTATCGGGCGTGAGGCCGAACGGCGCCTCGCGCAAGCCGAAATGGGCCTGGTACATTTAGCGCCGCTCCGACGGACGGCGCGGGTCGAGCGCCTCGATGCGCTTGCCCGAATCGAGCAAGTCCTCGTTCCAGCTATTGGCGCCATCGACGATGGTGGGCTTGATCAGCACCACCAGCTCGCGCTTCTGGATCACCTGCCCCGTATTGCGGAACAGCGCGCCCAGCACGGGAATGTCGCCCGCGCCCGGCACTTGCGAGCGGTCCGCCGTGGTGGCCTGGCGCATCAGGCCGCCGATGGCGACGATGCGGCCATCCTGGCTGCGCACCATGCTGTCCATCTCGGAGGTGCTGGACGCGGCCAGCGGCAATTTCAGCGAACCGGCGCTGCCCAGGTCGATTTCCTTGCTAATGGTCGACACCTGGCTAACGGATGGGTGCACGTGCAGGATGATGTTGCCATCGGCATCGATCTGCGGCGTGACGTCCAGCACCACGCCGGAAAAGAACGGTTGCAAGGTCACGTTGGGGCTGGTCGTCGCGCCGCTGGCCGTCGTATTCGTGGTGGTCGATACGCCCGTCACGTAAAACTCGTCCGTGCCGATCTTCAGCACGGCCTTCTGGTTATTCATGGTGGCGATGCGCGGGCTCGACAGCACGTGCACGGAGCCCTGCGATTCCAGGAAGGAAATCATGGCGGCAAAATTGGCCGTCTGGAAAGCCAGGCCAAACATGGAACCGGCCGAGGTCGCCGCCGAACTGAGGCCAAAGCCGCTGCTGGCCGTCAAGCCGCTGCCATTCGTCATGTTGGGCGGCTGGCCGCCATTGAACGGCAGTGGCGCCAGGCTGCCGCCTGGCTGGATGAAGCCGGTCGAGATGCGGTTTGTGTGGCCGCTCTTGATCGAGGCGAACGAGGCCCAGTTGATGCCCGTCTGCGTATTGTCGTTGAGCTCGACTTCGAGGATTTTCGCTTCCAGGATCACCTGGCGGTCGACGGACAGCTGCGTGGCCTTCAAATACATGTCGACATTGCGCAACTCTTCCGGCATGGCGCGGATGACGATCACGCCCGACTGCGGGCTGAGCACCACTTGCCGGCCACCTTCGCTGCTGCCGACGATGGCTTCCAGCGCCGCCCTCAATTCCGGCCAGAAATCTGCCGTGGACGAGGTGGTCAGGTTGCTGCTGTCCAGGGTGCGGCCGCCCTGGCCGCCATTGGTTTGCTGGTTCTGCTCGTTATTGTTGCCCTGATTGTTATTTCCGCTATTGCCCGAGCCGCCCGAACTGGTCGAGCCCACCGAGCCCACCGAGGTGGACGAGACGCGCAGGTTGGAACTGCCCCTGCGCGCGCCGGTCAGGTAATTGACATGGAACAAGCGCGTCTGCATGGTCAGGGGCTTGATATAGATCTGCGTGCCCTCGACCTTGTAATCGTAGCCATACAGTTCGCGCACGGCATCGAGCGCCTGGAACAGGGTCACATCCTTCAGATTGGCGGAAATCGTGCCGCCGATGTCGGGGTGGACCAGCATGTTGTAGCGCGTGCCGACCACGATGGAGGTGAAAAACTGGCGCGCCGGCACATTATTGAAGGCCACGTTGAAGCGCTCGTCGAGCGCGGCGCGGGCCTTCGGCAATTGCTGGGCCAGGGTCGCCACGGGCGGCAGCAGCGCCGCTTCCACGGCGTCCGGCTGGGCCGCTGGCGCCGTAGTGGCCGCCGCGCCCTTGACGGCATCGGTGATCGCATTGTAGGTGTCGCGCTTGACGGGCGCGACATTGCAGCCGCCCAGGCCCAGGCTGACGCTGATGACAGCCGCCATCGTACTGATCTTGAACATGCTCGCCTTGTATTGATTGAGTTGCTTGGCCACTTCTTCTACTCCTGCTTGCGATCGGTCATGCGATCGGCCTTGTTGTCAGACTTATTGTCGGTCTTGCTGCTCGGGTACAGCTTGAAGGTTTCCAGTGATTTGCCACGCCGCAACAGCACTGCCGTGTCGTGGATCTCCGTCACCACGGCATCTCCCACCTTGCTGCCGACTCTCACCACCTGGCCATCGATGACGGCCAGGCGGCGTCCGCCCGGCTGAGTGGAAATGAGCACCGATTGCAGCTGCGGCCGGGCCGCAACGACGGGGGCAGCGCTGGCAGGCGCCCACAGTGCAGCAGGCGGGCGCGTCGGATCATCGAGCGCCTGCGCCTGCGCGCCCGGCCATGCCAGGCCCAGCATCAGGAAAGGCGCCAACAGCGCGCCCCAGGCGGTCAGAGTGCGATCCATGTGTCGTCCATGCTGAGGGTATGTAAGGTCAGGGTCAACGTGGCGCCCGGATAGCTGGCGGCGTCGAGGTGGGCGCCGCCCCAGAAGACGCGGGTCGGCATCGCTTGCAGCGCCTGCATGTATTGCACCATGTCGGCATAACTGCCTTGCAGCACCACTTCCACGCCATGCTGGTGCAGCAAGGGTGCCGGGACGGTCGCCTTGGCAACGTCGGCCTTGGCCGCCGCATCGCTGTTCGCGGCCTCCGCCTGGCGTGCGCCCACGGCGCTGGCGGGCAAGGTTTTCAGCGAGACCACGCGCAGTCCCGCGTGCCGGCGCAGCAGGTGATCGAGCAAGGTGACCATGCGTTCGGGCGCCACCAGGCCGTGCTGCTTCTCGCGCAGCGCCCGTGCCAGGGCAGCCGTATCCGCCTGCAAGGCCAGCAGGCGCCTGCGCGCTTCCTGGTCAGGATCGGCGGCATGGGCAAGCATGGTCAGCTCGATTTCCTTGTTCGTGGCAGTCAACAGGCTTTGCTTCTGCGCAATGCTCGCCTCCAGCGTAGCGCGTTTCGCCAACAGGGGACTAAAGCTCATGAAATAAAACACGAACACGATGGCGGCGGCACCGGCGCCAAACACCATCAGCCGCTCGCGCAGGCTGAGGGCGTCGAAGGCGGTGGCCCATTTTTTCAGCAAGGGCAGCATCAGCGTGTTCCTCCCGCAACAGGTTTAGGCGGCGTGACGGCGCGGTCGGCAGACTGCAGGCTGAACGCGATATACGGCAGGCCAGGCGCCTTGCCCTCGGCCGCGGCCGGCTGCTCGGGCTGGACGATGTCGAGGCTGGCGAATGTCTTGCCTTTGAGTACCTCTTGCTGACCCAGGCGCGTGATGTACGCGGGCAGCAGCGACGCGTGCAAGGCGCGGCCCTGCAAGCCGAAGTCATTGCCGGCACCGGCGATGTCCACGCCCGTCAGCCATACGCCCTCGACCCTGGCCTGTGCCAGTGCGCGGAAATAGCCGGCGTAGCCGAGTGTATTGCCCAGCTTGCCGCTGGCCAGCACGTTTGACGCATCCTGCAGCAATTGGCGCTGCGCCTCGACGGCCGCCAGTTCCTGTGCCAGCGCCGGATCTTTCTTGCGTGGAGGAAATTCGCGCAAGGTCTGGTCGCGCTTCGCCTCGCCTTGCGCCAGCGCCGCCTTGACGCCCGCTTCACGCTGTTCCAGGCCGGCCATTGCCTGATGGGCCAGCATGCCCAGGGCCAGCAAGAGCAGCGCCAGGCCGCCCAGGGCCAGGCTGGCCGTGCGCGCCGACATATGGTGTTTTTTCAGTTCAAACTGGGGATTGAACAGATTGATCTGCTGGCTCATGCGCCCTTCCCTTCGTGCTTGCCCGTGTGCAGGCCAACCTCGCGCAAGGCGGCGCCGATGGCCAGGAAGTAGCGCGCCTGCATGGCGGGATCACGCAGTTCGGCGGCCTGCGACAAGTCCAGCACCGTGGCCAGGTCCAGCTGCTCGACCGGCATGTACAGGTTGTCGGCCAGGTAGCCGTGCAAGCCATCGGCCGCGCCCGTCATCAGCATCAAGCGGGCCAGCGAAATGAAATGGAACTGGCGGTCGAAGTGATCGAACGAGCGCTGCAGTTCCAGGGTGACGCGGTCGTAGTACTGGCTGGCGTCGGGCGACTGCAATTGCGTCAGGGTCACGTCGATGCGCCGCGCCTGATACAGTTCGCCATTGAAACTCATGGTCAGCAAGCCGCCGTCGCCATCGAAAAACAGCACGGCGATGCCGCGTCCCGGCGTTTCCAGCAAGGTGGCGATATTGCGCTGCGCCATTTCAGGGATATCGATCACGGACAGGCCGATCTTGCATTCGGCGTACTGCGCCTGGCGGCGCGACACGGCGCTGTTGCGCGCGGCGACGGCAAACACGCTGCTGCCCCGCTGGGTGCCGTTCGGGTCGCCGGGAATATCGAACACGTCGATGGTGGCCTCGGCCAGGGGGAAGTCCAGCATGTCCTTCAAACGCCAGCCCACGGCCGTCTTGAGTTCCTCGCGCGGCACGGCTGGCGCTTCCAGCGACAGCAGCTGGTATTCGCCGCCGGCCAGCACGGTGGTGCAGTGGCGTGCTGCCGCTTGCAACTCCTTGCCCAATTTTTCCAGCACCTCGGCCGGTGCCGGCCGCGCTGCCGCCTGGTAGCTGGCGCCCAGCACGCGCGGCATGCCGTCGGCGGGACGTTCGACAACGACAGCGCTGACGCCTTCGCGGCCAAACGCCGTGGCCAGCCAGCCATCGTACTTCTTTGCTCTTGCGAATAAACCCATGCGAACTATCCAGTGTAAGTGCCTGCCCGATCAAGTCGCGCAGTGTATGCATCCTGCCAATTTTAATTCATGAAGCCAACTTTATTGTGTAAAAACAATAAATTAGCGATCTTTTTTGCACGCAGTTGACCTTACTGCGACAGCACGGCTTGCAGGCGGCGCTGGACATAGTCGGGGTTGTTCCCCGGGTTCGGACAGAGCGGTTCGGCCGCGGCCGGCTGGTTGCAAGCCGTGGCCGTGATGGTCTGGCTGGTCAGTGTGCCTGGTCCCGTGGTCGTGCTGCACTGCACGCTGACGGAAAAAGCAGACAGCGATGTGCCGGCCGGCAAGGCAAACGAGGTGGAGGGATCGCACTGTCCACCGATCAACTGACGGTACACGCCCCACTCGATACCGGCGCGCGCCGCTTGCTCGGCGCGCACGCCTTGCACGTCGAGTGCAGACTCAACCTGCTGCAGGGTAAACACATTCACCATCGCGGCGCCCAGCCCCGCCAGCACCACCAGCAGGAAAATCGCCGTGACCAGGCTGAAGCCGCGCATGTGGCGCGAGGGGAATATTCTGATGGCGCTCATGGTGTGTTAGTGACCTGTACCTGCTGCACCAGGCGCAGCGCTCCCGTATTGCTGTTTTCCGCGCCGAGGCTCAGCACGATGCTGAGCAAGCCGCGCGGCACGTTTTTCAGCACCTCATAAGTAAAGCAGCCTTCGGGCGGAGCTGCTTCCGCAGCTGGAACGCCAGACCTGCCGAGCGTGTTCTTCAGGATTTTTTGCGCCAGCAAGGCCTGCACGGGAGCAGTCGACAATGGCGCCGCCTCCGCATTGAGCGGCTGCGCCGCCTGGATGGCATAGCCGGAATAACGCGTCAGGGTACCGCTCTTCGGGTCGCAAACATAGCTGACAGGCGTCGTCACGACCTGGAAACGGTGCGATGGAGAAGGAAATTTTTGCGGCGACTGCGCGAGGAAGGGATTGCTCTTCAGGGTCACCACGACGCCACTGACAGCGGCGACCTGCGCCAGATTGCAGACGCCGGCGTTGACGGCACAGCCGTAGGCATCCGGCAAGTTATCGCCCATATTGTAGACGGCGATAAAGTCGCCGGGTACGATCGCTGGCGCGTTCCCCACGACGGTGAATTGGTTTGCATCGGCACCAGGAGCAACGGGATTGAAAGCCAGCACGGGTCCCAGACCTGGTGCGTCGTCCTCGGACAGGTAGCGGCCGCCGGATTTCGTCAGCAGCAGTTCCAGGTATTTCCCATCCGTGCTGACGCGCACGCTATTCGGCAAGGCAAGGCGCACATCGCGCGCGATGCGCCGCACGGCCGTATCGGCCAGGTCGGCCAGGTCGGCGCGCGCATTCGCATCGACATAACCTTGCACGGGCAGGCGGATGAACATGGCCACCATGCCGCCGATGATGCCGGTGATGACGATCACGATGATCATCTCCACCAGGGTAAAGCCGCGCGCGCGGCGCCGGGAAAAGGAAGTCTTCATGGGATGCTGTTCGGCGCGTAGCGCGTGCGGTAGCCGTCGAGCACGACCTGCTGCTTGTCGCCATACGCGACGCTGACCCGGATATGCAGCACATTGGGCGCCGTGATGCCGTTCAGCGCGACGGCATTCATGCTTACTGTCGCCGCATATTGGTTGGCAAGCGATGAAAACGGATTGCCGGCCACATCCGTGGTGTACGTGATGGCGCTACCGTCCGTTCCCACATAATCATTGACGTTATCGTAAGGCCGCTGCGTGGCGCCCCCCTGTATGCCAAACGCTTCCTTGGTGGCGCAAGCGGCCTCGCCAGTCGCCGTCTCGGCCGCCGGGTCATTCACTGTGCAAAAAGTGAAGCGCGCGCCCTCGATCTCGTCGAGCATGCCTTCGGCAATGGCCAGCGCCTGCTTGCGCAGCTGTGGATCGACGCTGTTGCGCGTCGTCAAGCTCATCACGCCAAGGATGCCCACCACCGCCACGCCCACGATGACGATGAAGAGCACCAGCTCGATCAGGGTCACGCCGGCCTGGGCGCGCGCGGAGGCAAGGCGCCTAGCGGTACACATAGCCGGTCTCCGGTGATACATTGATCGGGTATTGCTGCCCGCCACCCGCCACGGCCAGGGTCAGCACCTTGGAAAAATCGCCAGACACCGCGTAATACGGACGCCCCAGCGGGTCAAAGTAAAAACCGCTGGCGCCGCCCGGCAGTGTGACGGACGACGGCCATCCTTCGCACAGCCAGTTGCCCCATCCGCCACAGGCGGCCAGGGTGTCCTTGCTGCCGCTGTTGCTGCCGGCAGGCGGCACGGTGCGGCTGGCAGGGCTGTCGCAGGCAGGGGTGAAACACAGGGCCACGCTGTTGGTAGCGATGCGCACATACACGGGACGGTTTTGCGCCACCGCCAGCTTTTGTCCATAGCGCACGATACTCGCCACCTGATCGCTGGCACTGCGCGCATCAAAAGTGTCGCGCTGGAAAAATCGGTTGACGGCAAAGGTCGCCAGCAGGCCCGCGATCACCAGCATCGCCACCAGCTCGATCAAGGTGAAGCCGCGCGCAGCCGTACGCCGCAGGCAGCGTGGCGGCCCTGCGTGGTGATGCGGAAAGTCTGTCGGTGGCTGCTGCAATGGATGGCCCGTAAAAAAGCCCAACGGGCAAAGCCTGGGGTTGGGCTGGTGGTGCGCAAGGAAGGTCGGACGTGGCCGGGCTTTCCTTGCAGAGTGCTCAGATATTAATTGCAGGTCGTGGTGCTTGCTTCGACCGTAATCTTCGGAGCCTCACCTGCAGCAGCAGGAGCGACATAGGTGACGGTGCACTTCGTACGCGTTGCATCGGGCGTTACTATACCACCTGCAAACTTGTAATCAGGATCAGTCAAACCAGCCGCCACAATGATGGTATCGGTAGTCGGATAGCCATAAATACCTGCGACCTCTTTGCCTTCCATCTTCGCGGTAGTAACACCTTTATCATCGGCAACCGCGCCGCCGACCAGCCACTGCGCATGGTACAGCGCCGCACCCGCCTTGATGGCGCCAGCGGCCGCATTCATCTTGGCCACGCGCGCATCGGTCGACATGTCGATGAATTTAGGAATCGCCGTCGCGGCCAGGATACCCAGGATTACGATGACAACGATCAGTTCGATCAGGGTAAAACCTGCCTGGGCGCCGCTTTTCATACTACGTAAAGACTTGTTCATTCTTGCTTTCTCCAAAATCAAATAAAAAACTTCAAAACCAACACCATGAAACTGTCGCTGCACCGGACCAGGAAGCGCGTCACTTTGCTGCCGAGTCCGGCGATTTCCACACCACGATATCGGGTTCCTGGGCGAGCTTGTCAATATCGGCATCCGCACCTGGTAAGGTTACCTTAAATTTCACTGCATCAACCCCTGCACTGGGAAAAATATTGCCATTACTAAACAAATAGATAATTTTTTGTTCTTTTTTGTCGTACAACCAATTCCCCGTTGGTAATTTCGCAAGATCCGGCTGCGCAAACTCGCCCAGGTAGTTGGCCGGCTTGTCCTCCAGCCAGTCGAACGGGTTTTGCCCTGCCAGCGCCGGCAACTTGTCGCGCCGGTCGGCCAGGTACAAGTGCAGCACCTGCACGCGCAAACTGGTGCGCAAGACGCCGAGCATCTGCGCCACGGCCACCTGCTGCGCCTGCAGCTGGTAATCCCTGACGCGGTTCAGGAATACCGCCATCACGATGGCAAACACGCTCGCCACCACCGCCAGCTCGAACAGGGTGAAACCGTGCTGGCGAAACGGCTTTGCCATCAATGCAGGGCCGCCCGGCCCAGGTCCCAGATCGGCAGGAAGATGCCCAGCGCCAGCACCAGCACCATGGCGCCGAGGAAGACGATCAAAATCGGCTCGATCTGCGCCGACAGGGTCTTCAGTTCATAATCGACTTCGCGCTCGTACATGTCGGCGATCTCGTCCATCAGGTCGTCGAGCGAACCGGATTCCTCGCCCACGGCGATCATCTGCAGCACCACGGGCGTGAATACGCCGGCCGCGACCGACGTGCGCAAAATGCTCTCGCCCCGCTCGACGCCGTCGCGCATCTGCTCCACGCGCGCGCTCAGGTAAGTGTTATCGACCGTTTGCGACACCACCGTCAGCGCCTGCACGATGGGCACGCCGCTGGTGCTCGACAGGGCAAAACTGCGCGCGAAGCGGGCCATCGTGCCCTTCAGGATGATCTTGCCGGCAATCGGCAGGCGCAGCTTGGCCCGGTCCCACTTGTATAGTCCCTCTTTCGTGCGCAGCCAGGCGCGCCAGCCGAAAAAGCCACCCGCGCCCAGCAGCAGCAAAATAGGCCAGTAAGCGACCGTAAAACGCGAAGTGCCGATCAGGATGCGCGTCATCAGGGGCAGCTCTGCATGGAAACTGGCGAACACTTTCTCGAACTGGGGAATGACGAAGATATTCACCACCACCATGGCGGCCAGCATGGCAAAAACAACAAAAGTCGGGTAGCGCGTCGCCGTCTTCACGCGCGCGCGCATGTCGCGGTCGAATTCCAGGTGGTTGAACAGGCGCAAAAACACTTCATCGAGGCGCCCCGTCATTTCCCCCACGCGCACCATCGACAAATAAAACGGCGTGAAGATGGTGGGGTGGCGCGCCATGGCGGCCGACAGTTCGCGGCCCGCATCGAGCGACTCGCGCACATCCTTGATGATGCGCCCGAACGCGGGGCTGATGGCGGACTCCTGCAAGCCGGCCAGGCCGCGCATGATGGGCACGCCCGCTTTGAGCAGGGTGTACAGTTGGCGGCTGAACAGCTGCACATCCATGGGCGTGACTTTTTTCTCGGTCAGCTTGTCCCACCAGCTCAACTTGCTGGCGCCGGCCTTCGTCACCGTCTGCCTGGTGGCGCTGATATCGACGGGCGTATTGCCGCCCGCCATCAATTGATCGGCCACGGCGCCGCTGTCGGCGCCTTCCATCACGCCGGTCAGCAGTTCGCCACTGGCGCTGCGCGCCTTGTAAGAGAAAAACGGCACCTCAATCCTCGCTCTGGTTGCTGATGCGCATCGCTTCCATCACGGTCGTGCGGCCCTGTACCACCAACTGCACGGCGTGGCGGCGCAGGGTCTCACCCGCCATCTGCGCTATCGCCACCTTCATGAAGTGGGAAGGATCGGCATGGTTGGCGGCATCGGCCACGGCGTGCGTAATTTCCAGCAATTCGTACACGCCCGTGCGGCCCCGGTAACCCATGCCGTTGCAATGCGAGCAGCCCTTGCCATGGAAATACTGGTTGCGCTCGACCAGCTCGCCCAATTCCAGGCGCAGCCATTCGTATTCGTTGGGTGTGGGCACGTAGGGCGTGCTGCAGCTTTCGCAAATCACGCGCACCAGGCGTTGCGCCAGCACGGCTTGCAGCGAGCTGCCCACCATATAGCGGGGCACGCCCATGTCCATCAGGCGCAGCGGCGTGCTGATGGCGTCGTTCGTGTGCAGGGTCGACAGCACCAAGTGACCCGTCATGGCGGCGCGCAAGCCGATTTGCGCCGTTTCCTGGTCGCGCATCTCGCCGACGAGCACGATATCGGGATCTTGCCGCAGGGCCGAGCGCAGCACGCGGGCAAAATTCAGCTCGATCTTGTCGTTCACTTGCACCTGGTTAATACCAGGCAAGCGGTATTCGACCGGATCTTCCACCGTGATGAGCTTTTTTTCCACGGAATTGAGTTCGGACAAGGCGCAATACAGGGTCGTCGTCTTGCCGCTGCCGGTCGGCCCCGTCACCAGCACCAGGCCGTTCGGGCGGTTGACGATGGCGCGGAAGCGTTCCACCAGCTTGGGCGGCATGCCGATGGCGTCCAGGCGCAAGGTCGTGCCACCCTGGTTCAAGAGCCGCATCACCACCGATTCACCGTACTGCGTCGGCATGGTGGAGATACGCACGTCGATGCGCTGGTTTTTCACGCGGATGGCGAAGCGGCCATCCTGCGGCAAGCGCTTCTCGGAAATATCCAGGTCCGACATCAGTTTCAGGCGCAGCGCCAGCGAACTGGCGATCTTGCTGTCCGCTTCCGTCTGCAGGTGCAGCACGCCGTCGATGCGGAAACGGATCTGCAGCCGGCCTTCCTGCGGCTCGATGTGGATATCCGAGGCGCGCACCTGCGTGGCATCCTCGAACACCGATTGCAGCAACTTGACGATGGGCGCCTCTTCCAGGCCCGGATTGGCGGCCAGTGCGCCAAAGTCGACGGACACGTCGCCCAGGTCCTGCTCCAGCTCGCGCGTCAGGGTGGAGATATCTTCCGTGCGGCGGTAAATGCGGTCGATGGCGGCCAGCACTTCCGTTTCATTGACCACGGCCAGCTCGATCTGGCGCTTGACCAGGCGCGCGATTTCATCGTACGCGAACAGGTCGGTGGGGTCGGACATGCCGACCAGCAAGCCCTCGCGGCGGTCTTCCAGCACCAGCGCGCGGAAGCGCCGCGCCTGGGTTTCCGGCAGCAGCCGCACCAGTTCGGGATTGATGTTGAAAAACTTCAGATTGATGTAGGGAATGTCGAGCTGGCGCGCCAGCGCGCCCGAAATCTGCTCTTCCGTGACAAAGCCGTGCTCGACAAAAACGCGGCCCAGCTTGCGCCCCGAGCGCTTCTGTTCCGTCAAGGCCTGACCCAACTGTTCTTCCGTCAGCAATTTCTGCTGCACCAAAATTTCACCGAGCCGGACTTTCTCTGGCCTTGCCATGCTTGCTCCTCGACAAATTCTTCAAACGCTGCACGCCAGCGGCGCGCGCAGGTATTTTATTCCAGAACCTGTTGTTTCTTAAAGAAAATATATTCCCTGACTTGATTTTTGCGCATTTCAACACTCTGCAAGGAAACACTTGCCGCCCACCTGCGCCCGTGGCAATAATGGCGGTCGTAGGCCTTCTTGCCTGCCGACCATTGCCCCTATGAACGCTTACGCCATCGAGTTCCACAACGTGCATCTGCAGCTGGCGGACAGCGCCGTGCTGCGCGGCGTCGACCTGCAGGTACGCGCGGGGGAACTGTTCGGCTTGGTCGGCGTGAATGGCGCGGGCAAGACTTCCCTGCTGAAATGCCTGCTCGACTTTTGCACGCCCGAGCAGGGCGAGATCGCCATTTTCGGCCAGCCGCACCGGCACGGCGCGGCGCGCCAGCCCTTGTCCTTTCTGCCGGAACGTTTCCAGGCGCCCTACTACCTGACTGGCGACGACTTCCTGCGCTATCTGTCGCGTCTGCACAATGTGCGTCCCGATGCGCAAGCACTGCGGCAAGCCCTGGGCGCGCTGGACTTGGCGCCGGAGGCCTTGCTGCGCCCCGCGCGCGACTATTCGAAAGGCATGATGCAGAAACTGGGGCTGGCCGCCTGCTTGCTGTCGGGCAAGCAGCAACTGCTGCTGGACGAGCCGATGAGCGGACTCGACCCGAAGGCGCGCGCGCAGTTCAAGCAAGTGCTGCGGCAGGCGCGCGCGCAGGGCCGCGGCGCCCTGTTCACCTCACATGTGCTGGCCGACGTGGAAGAATTGTGCGACCGCATGGCCATCCTGCATGGGGGCCGCATCGTATTTACGGGCACGCCCGCCGAATGCCGCGCGCGCCATGGCGGTGTGGCGGGCGCCAGCCTGGAACAGGCTTTCCTCAATTGCATCGCGGCATGAACGCCGACACGCACACCACGCTCCAGGCGCCGTCAGAGCGGCCTTACGCACCGTCCCCGCACGGCATGTATCTGCGCCATTTCGGCTTGCGCACGGCGCCCTTCGGCATTACGCCGGACCCGGTGTTCTTTTACCCTGGCAATACGCGCGGTGAACTGCTCGCCGCACTGCTGTATGCCGTCACGCAAGGCGAAGGCATCATCAAGCTGACGGGCGAAGTGGGCAGCGGCAAGACCATGCTGTGCCGCATGCTGGCCGAATGCCTGCCGCCCCACGTCGACGTAGTGTACCTGCTCAATCCCCGCCTGGAGCCGGACGATGTCTTGCACGCCATCGCCGCCGAACTGGGCCTGGAACTGGACGGTTGCCGCGCCGATGCCGTGCTGCGCGCCCTACACGGCGAGCTGATCGCCCGGCATGCGGCCGGGCGCCAGGTGGTGCTGCTGGCCGAAGAAGCGCAAGCCATGCCGGGTGCCACCCTGGAAGCACTGCGCCTGCTGACGAATTTGGAAACGGCCAGCCACAAGCTGCTGCAAATCGTGCTGTTTGGCCAGCCGGAATTGCAGCATACCCTGGACTTGCCCCAGTTCCGCCAGTTAAAGGAGCGCATCACCCACAGTTTCACCGTGCCGTGCCTGCCGCAGGCATTGCTGAACGACTATCTGACGTGCCGCCTGGTGGCCGCCGGGCGCACGGCGCCGCTCGTTTTCACGCCGGCCGCACTGCACCAGCTGGCGCGCTCCGCGCAGGGCATCGTGCGCAGGGTCAATATCCTGGCCGACAAAGCCTTGCTGGCCGCGTATGCGGACGATGCGCAGCAAGTAAGCGCGCGCCATGTGCGCCTGGCCATTACCGACAGCCCCTTTTTCCGCGCGCCATGGCACGCAGGCAAGCTGCTGGCGGGCGCCTTGAGCGCGCTGATGCTGGTACTGGCCGCTGCGCTGCTGTGGCAATGGCTGGCAAGCAGCCAGGGCCGGACAGCGGCGAGGATGGCGCCGCCGTCCAGCCACCCGTCCAGCACTATCGCGCACGCCAATGCCCGTGCGGCAGCACCATCAACGCTGCTCAACAGCAAGCTGGCCGAATCGCGCGGCTGGCTGGCACAGCAAGGGCCGCAGCAACTGGTACTGCAGATTGCCAGCCTGCCTGCCAGCGAGACGGCCGCAGCAGAAACCTTTTTGCAGCAGGCGCAGCAAGCCATCGGCCTGCACGACGTCCACGTCTTTCGCCTGCCTGGCACAGCCCCCGCAAGCAGGCCAGCAGCTGCGTCGCCACCGCAGGCGCCCGCCGGCGCTGCCGCGCGCCTGGCCATCGTCTACGGCAGCTTTGCCGACCGGGCCAGCGCCGAAGCCGTTTGGGCCAGGATGGCCCCCGCATCGCCACAGAAAATATTGCTTAGCAGCATAGGCAGTATCCGCACGGAAATGAAAGCGGCGATCCCGGCACAACCGGTGCGTGGCGCACCCTAACTTTATTTCTACATATTGCGTCACGAGCCTGCACAGCCGATTGCTTTTAGGCGATCATGCTGGTTAAAATTACAAAAGCACAACACGACTCAAAGGGCGAACTTTTCATGAATCAACACCCTATTCCTGTGCTGGCCTCTTGGGTCGCCCTCGCCTGCAGCACCATGCTGGCCGGCTGCGCCACGCATCAAACGCCGCTGTCGCCTGCCCACCTCAATGCCGCGCCCCTGCCCGCCGGCGTCATTCCCGAACCGGTGCAGCAAAGCAGCGCGCTGGCCGCGCCCCTGCCCGCACCCAAAGTGGAAACCTACAGCGTCACCGTGCACAAGGTGCCCGTGCAATCGCTGCTGTTTGCGCTGGCGCGCGACGCCGGCATGAATATCGACATCCACCCGCAGATCGAGGGCAGCGTCACCCTGAATGCGTTGAACCAGACCCTGCCGCAGTTGCTGGCGCGTATCGGCAAGCAAGTCGACATGCGCTACGAAATCGACGGCAAGAACCTGACTGTGCTGCCCGACGCGCCCGTCTGGCGCAATTACAAGGTCGATTACGTCAACATGGCGCGCAGCACCAACAGCAGCGTGAATATCGCCACGCAAATCTCCACGGCGGGCGGCGGCTCGAACAACGCCAGCAATCCGGTCGGCAGTACGCAAGGCAGCAATGGCAACAACAATTCGACCACCCTGGTGGTGAATCGTTCGGAAAATAATTTCTGGTACAGCCTGGAAAAGAATATCCGCGACCTGCTGCGCGAGACCACGCTCAACGATGTGCAGGTGGACCCGCTGGCGCAGCTGAACCAGCAATTGACGAACGTGCCCGGTCAGCAGGGACAGCAGGGACAGCAGCAGAACCAGCCCGGCAATGTTCCCGCGACGGGTGCGGCGGGCCAGTTCGGCGCCCAGCCGCCGATGCAAAATGGCGGACAGAATAGCGGCCAGTATGCGCCGGGCCAGCAGGTGGCCGGCCAGAACGCGAACCCTGGCCAGCCCCTGGACGCGAACGGCATGCCGCTGTTAAAACTGGCCAACAAGGGCAGCCCGTCGTCCGTGGTCGTCAACGTGGAGGGTGGCCTGATCGCCGTGCGGGCCACGGGACGCCAGCACGAAAAGATCGCCGAATTCCTCGATGCGGTAGTGCACAGCGCCAAGCGGCAAGTGCTGATCGAGGCGACCATCATCGAAGTGCGCCTGAGCAATGAATACCAGCAAGGCATCAACTGGTCGCGCCTGACGGGCAGCCTGCAGCTGCGGCAGGGCCAAGTGGGCACGACGGTCCTGTCCAGCGGCGTCACGCCCAATATCACGCCGGGCATCTTCCTGCTCAATTATGCGAAAGACAGTTTTGCCACCACCATCCAGCTGCTCGAATCGTTCGGCAAGGTGAAAGTACTGTCCAGCCCGAAGATCAGCGTGCTCAACAATCAGACGGCCATGCTGAAGGTGGTGGACAACAATGTCTTCTTTACCATCAAGGTGACACCCGCCGTGATCAGCTCGACGGGCACCATCACCACGCCGGCCACGTATGAATCGAAACTGGAAACGGTGCCCGTGGGCTTCGTCATGAGCGTCACGCCGCAGATTTCCGACAGCGATGAAGTGACCTTGAACGTGCGCCCCACCATCACGCGCATCGTTGGCTACGTGCAAGACCCGAATCCGGCCCTGGCCACGGCGAATGTGCAAAGCCGCGTACCCGTGATCCAGGCGCGCGAGCTGGAATCGATCATGAAAGTGAGCAATGGCCAGATCGCCGTGATGGGCGGCCTGATGCAAGATTCCATCGACAATGCCAAGGATGGCGTGCCGGGCCTGTCCAGCCTGCCATTGGTGGGCAATTTGTTTACCTATCGAAATGAAGCGAGCAGCAAGACGGAGCTGGTGATCTTCATGCGCCCCGTGGTAGTCAAGGATGCCAGCGTCGATGGCGATTACCGCGATTACCGCTATCTGCTGCCCGGCCAGTCGCCGCTCAACACCCAGCCGTACACGGATGGCCCGTCGGCGACCGCCGTCCAGCCGCAGGCACGCCTGCAGGGAGACTTCCCATGAGCTTGCTGATGCAGGCGCTCAAGAAGGCCGAGCGCGCCAAACAGAACAGCCTTTCCGACGAGGAGCTGGAAAAGCCGTCGGAAGCCTACGACCAGGTACTGGAACTGGCACCGGCCGACGCCCTGCCGCCCCGTCCCGTGCCTGTCACGCCGGCTGCAGCGCCGCCCGTGCAGCCGGCCAGCACCTTGAGCCTGGAACCGCTGCCGGATACACCGGCGCCGCAGCCGGCGCCCACTGGCGCCCAGCCGGATTCACAGCCAGGTCTGCAGTCAGACCCGCAGCCAGGCCCGCCTCCCGAGCCGCCGCGCGCGCGCCCGGAACCGCCACCTGCCCGGCCACGCGCCAGCCGCAGCAATACGCCGCCAAAAGGCCCCAGGGGGCCCATCAGCGTCGACCCGACCACCGTGCGACTGGCCATCCTGCTGGCGATCCTGCTGCTTGTGGCCGGCTCCATGGGGTATTGGTACTGGCGCGCCAGCACCAGCCCCGGCGCGAGCGCCAACCTGCCCGGCGTGCCCATGCCGCTGACGGACGCCCCGGGCACGGTCGGTGGCGC
Organism: Janthinobacterium kochi; assembly: GCF_051380715.1. Taxonomy (NCBI): domain Bacteria; kingdom Pseudomonadati; phylum Pseudomonadota; class Betaproteobacteria; order Burkholderiales; family Oxalobacteraceae; genus Janthinobacterium; species Janthinobacterium kochi. The sequence continues at coordinate 684,317 of NZ_JBNYXO010000001.1, read as the reverse complement.
CGGTCCCGTCGTGGTGGTGCCGGCAACGGGCACGGCGCAGCCAGACGCCCCGCCGTCCCCCGCGACGCCGCCGCCGGACATCGAGCGCGACGCGCGCCAGCAAGCGGGTGCGGCAGACCAGCAGGCGATGATACAAGCGGCGGCCCAGGCCGCTGTCGCGGCGCAACTGGCGCACATGGCGCCGCCCGCCCCGCCCAGCCTGCCGCCCGTGGCCGCGCCCGACAATAGCCAGATCCAGGTGCAGCGCAGCGTTGCCGCGCCGCAAATCAATCCCGGCGTGCAACAAGCCTACCAGGCCTTCAACGGGGGCCAGCTGGGACTTGCTCGTCAGCAATATGAAACGGTGCTGCGGCAAGATGCCAACAACCGCGACGCGCTGCTGGGCCTGGCAGCCGTGGCCCTGCGCGAACACCAGGGTGCGCAAGCGGCAGCGCTGTACATACGTTTGCTGGAAATCAACCCCGACGATGGCGAGGCGCTGGCCGGCCTGATCGGCCTGCGCCAGGGCGACGTGGCGCTGAGCGAGGCAAAGCTGAAAGCCATCCTGGCGCGTACCCCCGACAGCGCCCCCGTGTTGTTTGCGCTGGGCAATGTGTACGCCAAGCAGCGCCGCTGGAACGAAGCGCAGCAGCAATTTTTCCGCGCCTACGGCGCCGCGCCCGGCAATCCCGACTATGCCTTCAACCTGGCCGTGGGCCTGGACCGGCTGAACCAGCCCAGGCTGGCCGCCACGTATTACCAGCGCGCATTGACCCTGGCGCAAGCCACGCCCGCCGCCTTCGACCAGGCCGTGGTACAAACGCGCTTGCGCGAACTGACCGACCCGGCCACTCCTCCCTCCCGTCAGGAATAAGCACTACATGGCAGAACAGGCAAAACTTCCGCTGGGCAAATTGCTGATCCAGAAAGGCGTGATCAGCGAAGACCAGTTGCGCATCGCCCTGATCGAGCAGCGGCGCAGCAGCGAACCGCTGGGCAAGCTGCTCATCACCTTGGGCTTCGTCACGGAAGCCACCGTGCGCGAGGCGCTCAGCGAAAACCTGAAACAGGTCAGCGCAGACCTGGCGAGCCTGGTGGTCGACGCCATCGCCTTGAAACTGATCCCGAAGGATGTGGCCAAGCGCTACCGCGTCTTCCCCATCGTCTACGAGCGGCAGGCGGACAATCTGATACTGGCCATGGCCGACACCAGCAACATCGTCGCGCTCGACCAGATCAGCGCCATGCTGGTCAAGGGCATCACGATTTCCACCGTGCTGGTCAACGAATCGGACATTTCGCGCGCCATCGACCAGTACTATGGCTTTGAACTGTCGATCGACGGCATCCTGCACGAAATCGAAACGGGCGAAGTCAGCTACCAGAGCATGGCTTCGCCGTCGGACGAATACAGCCAGCCCATGGTGCGCCTGATCGATGCGCTGCTGGCCGATGCCGTGCAGAACGGCGCCTCGGACATCCATTTCGAGCCGGAACAGTCGTTCCTGCGCATCCGCTACCGCATCGACGGCATCCTGCGGCAAATCCGCAGCCTGCACAAATCGTACTGGCCGGCCATGGCGGTGCGCCTGAAGGTGATGTCGAACATGAATATCGCCGAGGCGCGCGCGCCGCAGGATGGGCGCATCAGCATCAAGTTTTCCGGGCGGCAAATTGACTTCCGCGCCTCAGCCCAGCCCACCACGCATGGCGAAAACGTCGTGCTGCGCGTGCTGGACCGGCAAAAAGGCATCGTGCCGCTGGACGCCCTGGGCCTGGCCGAGGCGGAATTGAACTTGCTCAAATTGATGATCGCGCGCCCCGACGGCGTGATCCTCGTGACGGGCCCGACGGGCAGCGGCAAGACCACCACCCTGTATTCGATACTCAACCATATCAATACGGAAAGCGTCAACATCATGACCCTGGAGGACCCGGTCGAGTATCCGATGAACATGATACGCCAGACTTCCGTCAACGAATCGGTCAAGCTGGGCTTTGCCGACGGCATCCGCTCGATGATGCGGCAAGACCCGGACATCATCCTGGTGGGCGAGATCCGCGACCGCGAAACGGCGGAAATGGCCTTTGCCGCCGCCATGACGGGCCACCAGGTGTATTCCACCCTGCATACGAGCTCGGCCATCGGTTCCGTCGCGCGCCTGCTCGACATCGGCATCCTGCCCGACATCATGGCCGGCAATATCATCGGCATCGTGGCGCAGCGCCTGGTGCGCCGTTTGTGCCCGCATTGCAAGGAAACCGTGATCGCCGACGACGTCGAGCGCCGCCTGCTGGGACTGGCGCCGGACGATACGCCCGTGTCCATCTGCCGCGCCGTCGGTTGCGAGCGCTGCGCGCACCAGGGCTACAAGGGCCGCCTGGCCATCATGGAAATCCTCAAGATGACGGCCGAACTCGATGAATTGACGGCGCGCCGCGCCAGTAGCCGCGAATTGAAGAACGCGGCGCGCGCGGCCGGCTTCAAGGGCATCGTCGACGATGGCATGCGCCGCGTGATGGAAGGCGTGACCACGCTGGAAGAAGTGGGCCGCGTGGTCGACCTGACGGAAAGGCTGGCCTGATGGCGCAATATGTCTACCGTGCCATGGATGCCGCCGGCGCCCTGATTCCCGGCAGCATGGAGGCGGCCAACGTGCCGGACCTGGAAGCGCGCCTGCACCGCATGCAGCTCGACTTGATCGACTGCAAGATCACGGGCCAGTATCTGGTGCTGCTGGGCAAGCGCATCATCCACCGCCGCGACCTCATCAATTTCTGCTTCCACATGGAACAATTGACGGGTGCAGGCGTGCCCATCCTGGAAGGCTTGAACGACTTGCGCGAAAGCACGGACCACCCGCGCCTGCGCGAAGTCGTCACCGATCTCATTGAAAGCATCGAGGGCGGCCTGCCCCTGTCCGGTGCGCTGGCCCAGCATGGCGACATCTTCGACGCCACGTTTACCAGCTTGATCCTGGCAGGGGAACAAAGCGGCAGGATCGCCGACGTGTTCAAGAACCTGTCAGAAAGCCTGAAATGGCAGGACGAGCTCGCCTCGCAGACGCGCAAGATCATCATGTACCCCGTCATCGTGGCCGTGGTGGTGGCCGCCGTGACGTTTTTCCTGATGATTTACCTCGTGCCCCAACTGACGGCCTTCATCCGCAACATGGGCGGCGAGCTGCCGCTGCATACGCGCGTGCTCATAGCCGTCTCGAATGTCTTCATCGCTTACTGGTATCTGCTGCTGGCCATGCCCGTGCTGCTGTTCTTCGGCCTGCGCGCCCTCATCCGCCGCAACGAGGCGGCCCGTTATGCGTGGGATGGCTTGAAACTGCGGCTATGGCTGGTCGGTCCCGTGCTGCACAAGATCATCCTGGCCCGCTTTGCCACGTTTTTTGCCCTGATGTATGCCTCCGGCATCACGATACTCGACTGCATCCGCCTGTCCGAAGGCATTGCCGGCAACCAGGTGGTGGCGGCCGGCCTGCGCCGCGCCGCCCAGCTGATCAGCGAGGGTTACGGCGTCACCGCCGCCTTCCAGCACACGGGTATCTTCCCGCCGCTGGTGATCCGCATGCTGAAGGTGGGCGAGGCAACGGGTTCGCTGGACACGGCCTTGCGCAATGTCAGTTACTTTTACAACCGCGAAGTGAAGGAATTGATCGAAAAAGTGCAGGCCATGATCGAGCCAACCATGACGGTCATCCTGGGCCTGCTGCTGGGCTGGATCATGCTGTCGGTGCTGGGACCGATTTACGACACCATCAGCACCATCAAGACCTGAGGCCGCCGTGTTCCGCAAACAATTACTCTACATTACCAGCGACGCCCTGTGCGCCTACGACTGGGACCACGGCGTGCTTGGCCAGGGCCACACCTTCCCCGCCAGCGCGGCCGGGCTGGATGGCTTCGCCGCCTGGCTGGAAGACCCGCAGGAGCAGCGGTCAGGCGTGCCCGCCTACCTGCTGACGGACCTGATCGAGGAAGATTTCCAGCGCCAGCTGCTGCCCCATGTGCGCGGCAAGGCAGGCCGCGCCTTGCTCGAGCGGCGCAAGCAGCAATTGCACCGCGACACGCCCTACCGGGGCAGCACCCTGCTGGGCCGCGAAAGCACAGGCCGCCACGATGACCAGGTGCTGTTTTTCGCGCTGACCAACCCGTCCTTGCTGCAGCCGTGGACGGAGGCGCTCGAGCACTTGCGCGTGCCCGTGGCCGGCATTTATTCGACCAGCCTGCTGAGTATTGCCCTGGTGAAAAAGCTGGCGATCGCGCACGAACACCTGCTATTGGTGACGCAGCAATCAGGCGGCTTGCGGCAAAGCTATTATGAAAAGGGCCAGCTGCGCTTTTCGCGCCAGACAGCCACCATCGCGCTCGACGGCGTGGCCGTGAATATCGCGCTGGAAACTGAAAAGACGCGACAATTTCTCACCAGCACGCGCATGCTGGCGCGCGGCGACGTATTAAATACCGTCATCCTGGCGCCGGCCGCGCAGATCGCCAAGCTCGAATTGTTGTGCGACAACGGCGTGGAAGTGGCTTACCACTTCATCAACCTGCAGCTGGCAGGCGAACGGGTAGGTTTGCGCCGGATGCCCGCACTGGCCGACGAATTGCTGCTGACCTTGCTGGGCAAGCATCCGCCACCCAGCCACTATCCGCCCGGTGCGCTGGCCCGCTATTACCACTTCCAGCGCGCGCGCAACACGCTGTACGGCACCAGCGCGCTGATCGGTGGGTCGGCCGCGCTGTGGTGCGCGATTAACTTGCTCGGCGGCATTGCTGACGGTGCCAGCACGCAGCGTCTGGCGCAGGAAACGGCGTCTTACCAGGAACGTTACCGCATCGTCATGTCGGCGCAGGCGCCGGCGCCAGCCAAGACGCAGAACATGAAAGTGGCCGTAACCCTGGGTCAGATGATCGCCAGCCAGGCGCCGGAGCCGGGCCGGCTGCTGGGCATGCTGAGCGCCGCGCTGGACCAGGCGCCGCAAGTTGCGCTCAGCCAGCTGCATTGGCATGCGGGACAGGCGCCCGCGCGCGCGGCCGGTGGCCAGCCAGCGCAGCGGCAGCAGCAAAATCCGGGCGCCCCGACCGGCAGCGCCCTGGCCGGCATCCCTGTCGCGCCGCCGCAGGCGCTGCGCCTGGAAGCGGACGTGGCCATGCCGAACAATGACTACCGCGCCGCCCTGGCCGCCATCACGGCCTTCGCGCAAACCCTGGCGCGCCAGCCGGGCATGCAAGTAACGATCGAGGAAACGCCGCTGGATTTACGCCCCAACGTGTCCCTGTCCGGCAAGAGCGCCGCGCCGGCGCCGGACAGCCAGGCCCGCTTTACCCTCTTGCTCGCGTGGCAGCCATGAGCGGCCCCGTCAAGCAGCCGCCATTGCCCGGCATGCAGCGGGCAAGCGCGCCCACGCGCACCCTTCCCGTCTGGCTGGGCGAACTGCACCTGGTGCGCGGCGCCCTGCTGTGCTTTGCGCTGACCCTGCTGGCCAGCGTGTTGCTGCTCAGCCTGAGCGCCGCCTATCGCATGCGCGAAGCGCAGCAGCTGGACATGGCGCGCCGCACGCGCTCGGCGGCCACCACCCTGTTCAACCACGCGGAAGCGGAAAAGCAGGAAATCCGCGCCTACGAACCGCAATTCCTGGTCCTGCGCCAGCGCGGCCTGATCGGCGAGGAAAACCGCCTGGGCTGGATCGACGCCATCCGCCGCAGCCAGGAACAGCGCAAATTATTGCCGATCAGCTATGACATCAGCCCGCAGCAAGGGCTGCAAGTGCCGTTGCCCATGGTGATGGGGCAATATCATCTGCGCGGCAGCCGCATGCGCTTGCAGATGGATTTGCTGCACGAGATGGATTTGCTGAACCTGTTGGACGATTTGCGCCAGGCCGGCTATTTCGCCGTGCAGGATTGCACGCTCAAGCGCCAGGCAGCGGCCGGGGGCGGCAGTGAGGCGCCGCCCACCCTGGGCGCCGAATGCGAACTGCTGTGGCTGACCCTGGGCAGCATGGCCGTGCCCGAACTGGAGCGGCCATGAAGTGCGCCCTCGTCCTGCGCGCCCTCGTCCTGGGCGCACTGCTGGCCGGCAGCGCGCTCACGGCCCGCGCACAGCCCCCACAGCTGGGGCGATTGTTCCTGTCGCCCGAACAGCGTGCCCAGATCGATGCGCAGCGCTACGGGCCGCCGCCGGCCGATCCCGCCCTGGCGCCGCCACCGCCACCGCCGCCACCCGCCCCGCCCGTGGAATTGAATGGCGTGGTGCTGCGCAGCAGCGGCCGCTCCACCGTCTGGCTGAACCAGGAAGTGCAGAACGAGCCGCACAACCGTCTTGCCCGTGGCATGCCCGGCACGCTGACCCTTCGCCTGTCGAACGGCCAGGTGGTGCTGCTGAAACCTGGCCAGCGCTATGACCCGGCCAGCGGCACGGTCACCGAGGCACAGGAGGCGCAGCCATGATGCCAAAGCAAGCGCATCGCCAGCGCGGCGCCGCCCTGTTGCTGCTGGTGGCCGTGCTGGGGCTGGGGGCTGCCAGCCTCCTGATCGGCGCCTTCGGCCGCAAGTCGGGCGAGGCCGAACGCCAGCAGCGCACCCTGGCCACCCTGGCGCAGGCGCGCGAAGCCTTGCTGGGCTTTGCCGCCACGCAAGGCCGCCTGCCCCGTCCGGCCGCGTCCGCCCTCGACGGGCGCGAGCGGGCCGCCGACTGTGCCGACGACGCCGGGTGCAGCGGCTTCCTGCCGTGGGTGGCGCTGGGCGTGGCGGGCGTTGATGCCTGGGGCAAGCTGCTGCGCTACAGCGTCACGCCGGAAATGGCGCGCGCGCCCATTGTCTCGTCTGCCGCCATCGCCAACCGCGTCGTCCTCACGCGCGACGGCCGCGGCGACTTCGTCTACGTGGGGGGACAGGAACAATGCGACGTCAGCGCCCAATGCCTGCCTGTCGTGCTGTTCTCGCAAGGCAAAGATCATCATGGCACGGCCGCCAGCGGCGTGGCGCAGACCAATACGGCGCGCGGCAATCTCGACGAAGCGGCCAACGACAGCGCCAGCCGCAGTTTCATTGCCCGCCCCGCCACCGAGAATGCGGCGCTGCCCGGTGGCGCCTTTGACGACATGCTGACCTGGATTACCTTGCCGACCCTGTACCAACGCATGCGCGCCGCGCGCAACCTGCCATGAGCGCCCTCCATCCGCGCCGCCGAGGCGGCTTTTCCCTGATCGAGATCGCCATCGTGCTCGTCATCGTTGGCCTGATGATAGGCGGCCTGGTCACGCCATTGACGGTGCAGCTGGAGCAGCGCAAGGTGGCCGAAACGCAACAGGCACTGAATGAAGCGAAGGAAGCGCTGACAGGCTACGCGCTGCGCTACGGCTACCTGCCGTGTCCCGCCATCTCCGCCGTGAGTGGCCTGGAAGACCGGCGCGGCACGCGCTGCAATGGTGAAAAGCGCGCCGGTTTCCTGCCGTGGGCCACGCTGGGGCTGCGCCAGGGCGACAGCTGGAACAATCTGTTCCGCTACAGCGTGACGCCGGCCTTCAGCGACAGCGGCCAGCAGTTCAGCCTGGGCACGCCGCGCGACATCAGCATCGTCACGCGCAATGGCGGCGCGTTGTTGCAGGCGACGGCGCTGAAAGACATCCCCGCCATGATCATGTCGCACGGCAAGAACGGCTTTGGCGCCACGAGCGTGCAGGGCCAACGCCAGGCTGTGCCTTTCGGCAACAATGTCGACGAGCGCAACAATGCATCAAACGCCATCACCTTCATCAGCCGCGCCGCCAGCGGCCCCCAGCAGCCCGGCGGCGAGTTCGACGACCTCGTCGTCTGGCTGTCGCCGAATATCCTGTTCAACCGCATGGTGGCGGCACAAAGGCTGCCCCGCTGATGCCGATGCCCATGTCTACGCTCCGGCCCGCCTTCACCATTGCCCGCTACACGCTGCTCGAAGCGCTGCGCAGCCGCCTGCTGTGGCTATTCGTGCTGGCCGCCTGCGCCGCCGCCGCCCTGGCCGGCTTCCTGCAGCAACTGGCGCTGACGGAGAGCGGCGCCGTGCAGGCGGCGCTGCTGGCGGCCACCTTGCGTCTGGCCAGCGTCTTCCTGCTGGCCACGTTCATCATCACCAGCATGGCGCGCGAAGCGGCCGACCGGGGCCTCGAATTGCTGCTGGCACTGCCCATGCCGCGCGCGGCCTACCTGCTGGGAAAACTGCTGGGCTACGCAGCGCTGGCGGCCGTGCCCGCCTTGCTGTTCGGCCTGTTGATGGCGCTGTTTGCCGCGCCCGCGCACAGCGCGCTGTGGGCACTGTCGCTGCTGGGTGAATTGTGGATCGTCGCCGCCTTCAGCCTGCTGTGCACAGCCAGCCTGCAACAAGCCCTGCCGGCACTGGCCGCCACCGGCGGCTTCTATGTGCTGGCGCGCATGCTGGGCAGCCTGCAACTGCTGGCGCACGGCCCCCAGGCGGGCGATTCCTGGCAGCAACAGGCCATGGCCGGCGCCATCGACGTGCTGGCCCTGCTCTTACCCCGCCTCGACGCCTTTACGCGCACGGACTGGCTGCTGTACGCGACCGGCGACTGGCAAGCCCTGGGCCGCGTGGCGGCGCAGACAGCCATCTATGTCGGCTTGCTGGCCAGTTGCGCGCTGTGCGACTTTTACCGCCGCAACATCTGATGGCCAGTTCCCAGCGCCCCTGGTCGAGCGTGCCGCGCCCCCTGTGCTGGCTGCTGGCCGCATGCCTGCTACTGCAGCTGGGCTGGCGCCTGGCGCAGCAGCACGCTCCCGCCCGGGCGCAGCCCCTGCCTGCGCCGCCGCCGGCGGCCGTGGCCCGCCTGGCCAGCCTGGGCGAGCCGCTGGCCATGTCGAAGGCCATGCTGCTGTACCTGCAAGCGTTCGAAGACCAGCCCGGCGTCAGCCTGCCCTGGCGTCAGCTCGACTATGACCGCCTGGCCGGCTGGCTGGACACGGCGCAAACACTCGATCCGCGCAGCCAGTATGCGCTGGTGGCCGCCAGCGAGGTCTACGCGGGCGTGACCGATCCGCAGCGCGCACGGCGCATGCTGGCCTTTGTCGCCGCCAGCTTTGCCGCCGACCCGAACCGTCGCTGGCCCGCCATGGCGCAGGCGGCGCTGGTGGCAAAACATCAGCTGCACGATCTGCCGCTGGCCCTGTCGTACGCGCGCGAGTTGCGCCAGCTGGCGACAGGGCCGCAGGTGCCACCGTGGGTGCGCGAGATGGAAGCGTTCATCCTGGAAGACATGGACCAGCTCGACAGCGCCCGCCTGGTGATCGGCGGCCTGATCGCCAGCGGCCAGATCACCGACCCGCACGAGCTGGCTTTCCTCGCGCGCCGGCTCGACGAACTTGCCGAAAAGAAAGCAAAGGCGGCGCCATGACCCGCCGCCCGAAATGCCACGCGCCGACAACATTTGCAGTAAACTGCCATACCAAGCCCCAGCACTTTTTTTCAAGGAAATCCCCATGCCCCCACGTCGCCAGCACGGCTTTACGCTCGTAGAAATCGCCATCGTCCTGGTCATCATCGGCTTGCTGCTCGGTGGCGTGCTCAAGGGGCAAGGCTTGATCGACAGCGCCAAGGTGAAAAACATCATCCAGCAGTCGAATTCGCTGACGGCCGCCGTCAACGCCTACCAGGACAAGTTCCGTGCCCTGCCCGGCGACGATATCCAGGGCACCACCCACGTGCCCAACTCGGCCGGCAACGGTAATGGCGATGGCCAGATCGGCGACGGCCAGCCGCGTGAATTCACCTTGGCGCCGCAGCACCTGGCGCTGGGCGGCTTCATTACCGGCTCCTACAACGGCACCTCGCAATTCATGACCAGTGCCCAGGGCGGCGCCGTCTACCTGTACAACGATGAAGTGGGCGGCCGCGCCGGCAATGGCATCCGTTTCGACAACTTGCCCGAGAGCTACGCCGAGCAAATCGACAGCAAGCTCGACGATGGTGTGGCCAGCACAGGCAGCGTGCGGGCGAACGCGCCGTATGGTAATACCGGTGCTATCATTCCCCGCACCGCCGTGTTTTTCTGACAAGGCAGTCACTATCAAAGGAGTACCATGTCATTGCACCGTAAACTGATCGTCTCCCTGGCTGCCGCCAGCGCCTTGCTGGCCGGCAGCGCGCAAGCCCAATACGTGGGGCCGACGGCCGGCCCGACCGCGCCCGGCAGCGTGGCTGCCATCCTGAAAAATCCCGTCGACGACCAGGCCGTCGTGCTGCGCGGCCACCTGCTGCGCAAAGTGGGCAAGGAGAAATACACTTTCTCCGACGGCACGGCGGAAATCCGCGTGGACATTGATGACAAGGTCTTCATGAACCGCAAGATCGACGCCAGGACCCAGGTGGAAATCCGTGGCGAAGTGGAAAAAGACTTCATGGAAAGCCCGGAAATCGATGTCGATGTGCTGACCGTCGTCCCGTAAGTTTCCTTGCCATCCCGCCGCCACGGCGGGACGCGCACCTCGCCAGCCTGCCATCCGCGCAGCGCGGCGCTATATTTGCATGCCTTGCACAAGCTTTTTTTCCACTCCAGAAACTAGACTTGTCAGAGCAATCAATTTCGTCTAGCATCTTTTCATTCAAGGTCAGCCAGCGCCAGCGTGAGCCTGCCTGTCGACTCATCCATTCTGGGAGCTTTCCGGGTGCAAGATTTGCCTTCGATACGCTCACGAATTTCATGGCTGGTGCTCGCCTGGGTCATTCCGACGGCGCTGGTGTTTCTCCTGCTCGTGGCGCAAAGCTACACACGCGAACGCAACCATGTCGTCGGCGAAACAGCGCAAGCGGCACGCGCAGTCGCTGCCACCGTCGAACGCGACCTGAGCGGCGCCCAGATGGCCGCGCGCATCCTCGCCGCCTCGCCAGCCCTGCAAGCGGACGACATCGGTGCCCTGCGCATCCTGGCCGACAGCCTGTTGCAGCCGGGCCTGGCCGTCAGTGCCTTCATCGTCTCCGATACCAAGGGACGCCAGTTGATCAATACGGCCCTGCCAGCCAACCTGGTGCCGCCGCCCTTGCCGCAAAAATGGGCCGCCAGCATGGAGCGCACGCGCGAGTACGGCAAGCCGCGGCTGACCAGCTTGCTCATGGCGCCGGACGAGGTGCCGCGGCTGGCGCTGAACCTGCCTTTGCCGCGCGCCCAAGGGGCTGCTCATGTGCTGACGGCGCTGTACCCGCCCGACTACCTGCCCGTGCTGCTGCGCGAGCTGCACCTGCCGGCCTACCTGGGGGCGGCCATCATCAATGCCGACGGCATCAACGTGGCGCGCACTCTGGCGCCGCAGCGCTACGTGGGCCAGCGCAGCGCGGCGCCCCTGCTGGAACAGATAGGCCAGGCGCGCGAAGGCGTGCTGCGCCATGCCACTCTGGAAGGTCTGGATGTGTATACGGGCTTTCGCCGCGCCCCAGACGACAGCTGGACAGTGGCCATCACCATGCGCACCAGCACGGTGGCCGAAGCGCTGCTGGGCTCGGTAGTCACGGGTTCCGTCATCCTGGCCCTGCTGCTGGGTGCCGGCTTTGCCCTGGCCTGGCGCGTGGGCGGCCGCCTGGCCCGCACCTTGCAGGAACTGACCTTGCAGATCCACGCGCTGGCGCAGGGCAAACCATTGCTCTCGAACAAGCACACGGACCGCGAGTCGGACGACATGGCCAGCGCCCTGGGGGCGCTGGAACGCGACCTGCGGCGCCACCGCACGCAGCTTGAAAGCCTGGTAGCCGAACGCACGCTGGCCCTGGAAAAGTCCACGCGCCTGCTGGAAACCGTGTACGCGACGGCACCCATCGGCATGCTGTTCGTGGGCCTGGACTTGCGCATCGTCATGATCAACCAGTACCTGGCCGCCATCAACGGGACTAGCGTAACGCAGCATCTTGGCCGTCCCGTGGGCGCCATGCTGTTCGACGACGCCGTGCGCGCGGACGTGGAGCGCTGCGTGCGTCAGGTGATCGAGACGGGCATGCCCATCGTCGATATCGAATTGAAAGGCCACAGCGGCCAGCAGCGCGAACAGCTGAGCCACTGGATCGTCTCGTATCACCCGATTTTCGGCCCGGAACAGCAGTTGCTGGGCGTATCGGGCCTGTGGCTGGACGTCAGCGAGCGCAAGCGCAGCGAAGCGGAATTTCGCCGCTCGAAACATCTGTTCGGCACCATCATCGAAAACATCCCGGCCATGGTCTTCGTCAAGCGCGCCGACAAGCTGAGCTTTGAAATGGTCAACCGCCACCTGGAACTGACCCTGGGACGCTCGCGCGAGCAATTGCTGGGCAAGACCGACCACGACTTCTTCCCGCCGCAGCAGGCGTCCGCCTTCGTCAGCGCCGACCGCAAGCTGCTGGCCACGGGGCAGATGGTGGAAATCGAACAGGAAGCGATCAACACGGCCGACGGCACCACGCGCCACTTCACCACGCGCAAGGTGGTCTTGCGCGACGATGCGGGGCGCGCCAGCCACGTGCTGGGGATCTCGATCGATATCACGGATCGCAAGCGCGCCACCGAGGTGCTGCACGCCACCACCTTGCGCCTGGAACAGAGCGAGCGCTTCATCCGCACCGTCACCGACAACCTGCCCGGCATGGTGTCGTACTGGGGCGCCGACTTGCGTTGCCGCTTTGCCAATAATTTCTATAATGAGTGGTTTGGTCGCAGCAGCGCCGAGCTGGCCGGCATCCACATGCGCGAATTGCTGGGGCAGGAACTGTTCGATGTGTCCGCGCCCCATGTCGAGGGCGTTCTGGCGGGCCGGCCGCAAAGCTTCGAGCGCGACCTGCTCGATCCGGCCGGCCAGGTGTGCCATACGTGGACCAACTACATCCCCGATGTCGACGACAGCGGCGGCGTGCGCGGCTTCTTCGTGCTGGCCTCGGACGTGTCTGAACTCAAGGGCACGCAATTGCGCCTGCATGAACTCAACGAGCAAATGGTGCGCGCACGCGACAAGGCCGAGGCGGCCAGCACCGCGAAGAGCGAATTCGTCGCCAACATGAGCCATGAAATCCGCACGCCGATGAACGCCATCATCGGCCTGGCGCGCCTGTTGGAAGAGTCGCCGCTGGAACGGCGCGAACGCAGCTATGTCGGCAAGATCCAGATGGCCACGCAGTCGCTGCTCAATATCGTCAATGACGTGCTCGATTTCTCCAAGATCGAGGCGGGACAGATGGTGCTGGAACAGCGCCGCTTCCAGCTCGAACGCATGCTGGACAGCGTCGGCCTGCTGCTGGCCAGCAGCGCCTGGGCGCACGGCGTTGAGCCCGTATTCGTGCTCGACCCCGGCGTGCCGGACGAACTGATCGGCGATGCCCTGCGCGTGGAACAGATCCTGATCAACCTGGTGGGCAACGCCGTCAAGTTCACCGCGCATGGCGAAGTGGTGCTAGCCATCGCCAAGGTGGCCGAGGATGCGGCCAGCGCAACGCTCGAGTTTTCCGTGCGCGACACGGGCATCGGCATCGGCGCGGCCGAGCAGGAACGCATCTTCGACGCATTTGCCCAGGGCGACAGCGGCACCAGCCGCAAATACGGCGGCACGGGACTGGGGCTGGCCATCTGCCGGCGCATGGTGGAATTGATGGGGGGCAAACTCAGCGTGACAAGCGCGCTGGGCAAAGGCTCCGACTTCCGCTTCAGCTGCCGCTTCGACAAGGTGGCGCCGCCGCCCGAGCCGAGCGGCAAAAGTGCGCCCAAGGCCCTGTCGCTGCTGATCATCGACGACAATGCCAGCGTGCGCGCCATGCTGGAAGACTGGTGCGCAGCGCAGGGCTGGCACAGCCGTAGCGCCGACAGCGGCGCGGCCGGCCTGGCGCTGCTGCGCCGCCACGCCAACGGCCTCGACGGTTTGCCGCCGGCCAATCTTGTGCTGCTCGACGCGGCGATGCCCGGCATGGATGGCATTTCCATGCTCACCGAGGCACGCGCCGATGAATCCCTGGCGCTGCCGCCCGTGATCATGCTGGTGGCCGACCAGGACAGCGAAAACCTCGAACGCCTGGCCGACAGCCTGATGCTGGCCGGCATCGTTTCAAAACCGGCCACGCCAGCGCGCCTGCTGGCGGCCGTGACGGCCGTATGCGAGGGCCGCAGCCCCCCTTCGGCGCTGCCCGTTTCCACGCCCCTGTCGGGCTTACTGGAAGGCATGCGCGTGCTGCTGGTGGAAGACAATGAAATCAACCAGGAAGTGGCACAATACATTTTGCTGCACTCGGGCGCGCGCGTGGCCGTGGCCGCCAACGGCCGGCTGGCCGTCGACTTGCTCACCGGCACGCCGGAGGCCTGGGACGTGGTGCTGATGGATTTGCAGATGCCCGTCATGAATGGCTATGACGCCACCCTGGCCATCCGCGCGCTGGGCTTGCCGGACCTGCCCATCATCGCCATGACGGCCAATGCCATGCACGAGGACCGCCTGCGCGCCATCGCCAGCGGCATGAATGCGCACGTGGCCAAGCCTATCGATGTCGACGAGATGATCCAGACCCTGACCCGGCTGGTGCCGGCGCCTTTGGGCGGCAGCGGCAGCGGCGGCGCCAGCGCCGTCCCGGCCGGCCATGCCGTCGCGCCCATGCAGGGGGTACCGGCCGCAGTGCCCGGCATCGACCTGGCTGCGGCGCTGCAGCGCTTCGACGGCGATTACGGCGCCTTCCTGGCCCTGCTCAAGCGCTTTGAAAATTCGCAAGGCGACGCCGTCGAGGAAACCCGGCGCCTGCTGGCCGCTGGCCAGACGCGGCAGGCGGCGCAACTGCTGCACCGCGTGTGCGGCGTGGCGGCCAACCTGGGCGCCGCGCATGTCGCCAGCCTGGCCGGCGAAGCGGAAAAGGCGCTGAAAACGGGGCAATCGCACGCCACGGCCGCCTTGCTGGCACAGCTGGAACTGGCGATGGCCGAAGTCATCAAAGCGACGCGTGCCCTGCCCTCGCCCTTGCGGCGCGGACAGCCGGCGCAGGCCGCGCGCGGCAGCGCACCGCTCGACCTGCGCGCCGGCCTGGCCGAGCTGCTCGTCTTGATCCGCAACAATAACCTGAAGGCGCTGGCGCAATTCCACACCCTGCACCCCGCCCTGCAACAGTCAGACCGGGAAACGGCCCTGGTGATGGCAAACGCGATCGAGACATTGAATTTTTCCGAGGCGGAAGAACTCGTGCTCGATCAGCTGAAACGAGAGGAAAACAAGTGAGCTGGACCAACCTTGCCATGAACGGGCGCATCCTCATCGTCGATGACGCCATGGAAAACATCCAGATCCTGCACCAGCTGCTGCGCGAGGAACACGAGGTGCTGTTCGCCTTGAGCGGCGAGAAAGCGCTGGAAATTGCACATAATCAACTGCCGGACCTGATCCTGCTCGACGCCGTCATGCCCGGCATGGATGGCTATGCCGTGTGCAATGCGCTGCGCGAAGCGGCCATCCTCAGTGCCATTCCCGTCATCTTCGTCACGGCCCTGAACCAGCCCGAAGACGAGACGCGGGCGCTGGAAGCGGGCGCCGTCGATTTCATCACGAAGCCGTTCAACGCGGCCGTCGTGCGGGCCCGCGTGCGCAGCCAGCTGACCATCAAGCGGCAGGCCGACGCCATGCGCGAACTGTCGCTGACGGACTCGCTGACGGGCGTGGCCAACCGGCGCAGCTTCAACGACACCATGGACAGCGAATGGCGGCGCTGCGCGCGCGACGACGTGCCGATGTCCCTCATCATGGCCGACATCGACCACTTCAAGGATTACAACGATACGTATGGCCACCAGGCCGGCGACCTGTGCCTGCAGCAGGTGAGTGCCGCCCTGCGCCGCTGCGCCGTGCGACCGCCCGACCTGCTGGCGCGCTATGGCGGCGAGGAATTCATCATCTTGCTACCGCAGGAAACGCGCGACGGCGCCGAAGTGGTGGCCCAGCGCATGCTCGAGGAAGTACGCGCCCTGCACATCGCGCACGCCAAGTCCAGCGTCGGCCCGCACGTCACCGTCAGCCTGGGCATCGCCAGCGTCATGCCCACCGAAGGCATGGACCCCAGCGCCCTGATCCGCGCCGCCGACGCCCTGCTGTACCGCGCCAAGCACACGGGGCGTGACAGGTATTGCGCGTCGGAGGGGCCGTGAGATTGATTATTTAAGGATAGCAGCGCATCAAAAACTCCGCCACACACACGGGTTTCGTGTCGCCCTCGCGCTCCATGGTCACGGCCCAGTTCACTTGCGCCCCTTCCGGCAAGTCATCGACGGAGAGGATGTCGAGCCGCGCGCGCAATCGGCTGCCGACGGGAACGGGCGCGGGAAAGCGCACCTTGTTCAAGCCATAGTTGATGGCCATGCGGATGCCGGCCATGTGCAGCGCACCCTGCAGCATGGCCGGCAACAGCGACAAGGTGAGGAAACCGTGCGCCACGGTGCAGCCGTACGGCGACTCGCGCGCGCAACGCTCGGCGTCCACATGAATCCACTGATGGTCGTCCGTGGCATCGGCAAAGGTGTCGATGCGCTGCTGGGTGATGCTCAGCCAGTCGGAAACGGCCACGTGCTGCCCCGACAAGGCCTGGAAACCGGCGATGCCAGCGATATCACGCATGGGACTGCTCCGCTGGCGCCACGGGGCGGCGGCCGAACATGCCCATGCCTTCGACGGTGGTCACCACTTCGCCGTGCTGGTTGCGCACGCTCCACACGGAAATGACGATGCCGCGGTCCGGCTTCGACGTGGATGGACGCACTTCCTTGACCTGGTAGGTCAGCTGCAAGGTGTCGCCCGCGCGCACGGGTTTGAGCCAGCGGATGCTGTCCAGGCCGGGCGAGCCCATGCTGGACGAATGCTTGAGCAGGTTGTCCACCACCAGGCGCATCATCATGCCGCAGGTGTGCCAGCCGCTGGCGATGACGCCCTTGAAGATGGTTTTTTCTGCGGCCGCATGGTCGACGTGAAATGGTTGCGGGTCGAAATCCGTGGCGAACGCGATGATTTCCTTTTCCGTCACGTGGCGCTGGCCCAGGTCGATTTCCAGGCCTTGCGTAAAGTCTTCGAAATACCAGTGCTTGGGTTTGATTTCCGTCAATGCGGTCATGCGGTCTCCGTCGGCAAAAAGCCCGGTTGGGCGATAAAGCGCTCGATATGATGCTCCACGTCGCCCAGGGTCAGGGCGATCATGGAGAGGCGCTTGAAATGGTGGGCGGCGGGCAATTCGTCCGTCACGCCCATGCCACCATGCAATTGCACGGCTTGCTGGCCAACAAAGGTGGCGGCCAGCCCGACTCTCGCCTTGGCGGCGGACACCGTGCGGCGGCGCTCAATGGCATCTTCGCTGTCGACCTTGGCGGCGGCCAGCATGGCCATCGAACGCGCCTGCTCCAGGTGGATGAACATGTCGGCCATGCGGTGCTGCAAGGCCTGGAACTTGCCGATGGGCGCGCCGAACTGCTGGCGCGTCTTCAGGTACTCCAGGGTGGCGGCGAAGATGGCATCCATGGCGCCCACGGCTTCCGCGCACAGCAAGGCGGCGCCATAGTCGAGCGCGGCATCGAGCACGGACCAGCCCTGCCCCTTTTGTCCGATCAGGGCGTCCTGCCCCAGCACCACTTGCACCAGGGTCACGGTGGCGGCGCGCTGGCCGTCGATGGTGCGGTAGTCGCGCACGGAAACACCGGGCGCGTTAACGGGCACGAGGAAGAGTGAAATGCCATCCGTGTCAGCCTGGCCGCCGCCGCTGCGCGCCGAGACGACGAGCGCACCCGCCTGCGCGCCATGGATGACGACGGTTTTCTCGCCATCGAGCACGAAACCGTCGCCGCTGGCGATGGCCGTGGTGGCGATATCGTGCATGTCGTGGCGCGACTGGCGCTCGCCGAGCGCGCAAGCCAGCTTCAGGCTGCCGCTGGCCACCTGCTCCAGCACGGCGTCGTGACCGCCCGCCAACGTGAGGAAACGCGCGCCCAGCACTGTGGCAAAATACGGTTCGACCACCAGGCCGCGGCCCAGTTCCTGCATCACCAGCAGCATGTCGACGGCCGTGCCGTCGAAGCCGCCCGCGCCGGCCGGCAGCGGCAAGGCAGTCATGCCCAGCTCGGCCAGGGTGGCCCAGGCCGCGCTTGACACGCCCGTGGCCGAATGGACGATCTGCTTGCGCGTTTCAAATGGGTAATCCTTGTCGACCCAGCGCCTGAGCGCGTCGGCAAATTGCTGCTGTTCCTGATTAAAATGGAAGTCCATGTCGTCTCCTTCTGGCTTACAGGCCCAGGATCATCTGTGTGATGATGTTTTTCTGGATTTCATTCGAGCCGCCATAGATCGATGTCTTGCGGTAATTGAAGTAATACGCGGCCAGCGGCGCGGCCAGGTCGTCGCCGCCACCGCTGTGCGGCGCGCTGCCGTCGAGAAATGCCGGGTCGAAGGGCAAGGCTTGCGGGCCGATGGCTTCCACCATCAGTTCCGTCAGCTGCTGCTGCAGCTCCGAGCCGCGCACCTTCAGCATCGAGGCCTGCGGTCCCGGTCCCTTGCCTTCGTCGCTGATGACGCGCAAGACGGTCATTTCCAGCGCCATCAATTCGATTTCCAGGGTGGCGACCTTGGCGGCGAACGCGGGATCGTGCAGCAGCGGCGCGCCGCGCTTGGCTTGCTGCATGGCCAGCTGCTTGAGGAAAGTCAGCTCGCGCTTGGAGCGTCCCACGGCGGCAATGCCCGTGCGCTCGTGGCCCAGCAAATATTTGGCATAGGTCCAGCCCTTGTTTTCCTGGCCAACCAGGTTGCTGACGGGCACGCGCACATTGTCGAAGAAGACTTCATTCACTTCATGTTCTTCATCGAGCATGATGATGGGGCGCACGGTGATGCCCGGCGTTTTCATGTCGATCAGCAAGAAACTGATGCCTTCCTGCTTGCGCACCGTGCTATCCGTGCGCACCAGGCAAAAGATCATGTCCGCGTGCTGGCCCAGGGTGGTCCAGGTTTTCTGGCCATTCACGATGTAATGGTCGCCGTCGCGCTCGGCCGTGGTTTTCAGGGAAGCGAGGTCGGACCCGGCGCCCGGCTCCGAATAGCCCTGGCACCACCAGTCGTCGCAGTTCAAGATGCGCGGCAAATAGTATGCTTTTTGTTCGGCGTTGGCGAAAGCCATGATGACGGGCGCCACCATGTTGATGCCGAACGGCAAAATCGGCGGCGTGGCGGCGCGCGCGCACTCGTCTTCCCAGATATGGCGCTGCACGGACGTCCAGCCCGCGCCGCCATGTTCGACGGGCCAGGCCGGCGCGGCCCAACCTTGCTGCGCGACAATCTTGTGCCAGCGCACATAATCATCACGCTTCAGGCGCAGATGCTGGCGCACCTTGCGCTGCAAGTCCGCCGGCAAATGGGTGTCGAGGAAGGCGCGCACCGTGTCGCGGAACGCCGTCTCCTCGGCCGTGTAATGCAGGTCCATGTCTGTCTCCTTGTTCTTATCGGTTGCCGTGATGACTGCACGCAAGGAAGCTCAGCGCACAAAAAAGCACGACCGTTCTCAAGGATTGTACAACAGAATGGGAGACGCGCCAGGCCTTTTACACAGGCTGGCGCTCAGGAGCGGAACACCTGGCAGGCGCGTCTGCTGACAAGGACAGGTGCCCTAGCCTTGGCTGCTTGCCGCGCCGATCATCATCAAACGCTCGCAGCGCGTCCGAGATCCGCGCCGAGCTTGTCCACAAAGCGTTCCATGGTTTCCTCGCCTAGATCGACCGCCTTGGCCCCGCCACCGGCAACGAAGGTCACGTCGCTGATACCGATCACGCCAAGCACCAAACGCAGATATTGGGTGGCGATGTCGCGATGCTCGATGGGCGATCCCTCGGTATACACGCCACCCGATGCGATCAATACGCTTGCCTTCTTGCCAGTCACCAGGCCGCGTCCATCAAAGCCCAGCGTCAATCCCTTGCGCACGACATGGTCGATCCATGCCTTGAGCACGGCCGGAACATTGTAGTTATAGACGGGCGTTGCAATGACAAGGTGATCGGCGGCGAGCAATTCCGCAACGAGTTCGTCAGAGAGCCGTAACTCGTCCGCCATCGCGGGAGTATGCTGTTCCGCCGGGGTGAAGTAGGCTTGCAGCCAGGCAGCGTTGACAAACTGAAGTCCGGCATCCATGAGGTCGCGTTCGATCACTTCGCCATCCGGGTGCGCGGCACGCCATTCCTGCACGAAACGACGCGTCATGTTGCGCGACACGGAGTGTTTGCCACGCGGGCTGGTCTCGATTACCAATAGCTTAGTCATACCATCATCCTTAAAAATTGCATTGCGGGAAAACGCCTGAAGCAAGCTTGTCGATCAGGCTGCTTATGTGCCGCCACTATATCGCCGCGAATATATTTCTAATAGAGATTAAAATGTGATGATATCCATCGACAATTGTGATGGAGTTCACCATGGAGTAGCTATTGTGATTGGAAGTCTGACGCTGGATCAGTTGCGGGTGCTGGTGACGATCGCCGATACGGGCAGCTTTTCTGCCGCCGGTCGACAACTCGGCCGCGTGCAATCGGCCATCAGCCAGGCCATCGCGACGCTGGAGGATGTGCAAGGCGTACTGCTGTTTGACCGCAGTGGCCATCGCCCGAGCCTGACCGAGACTGGCAGGGTACTCGTTGAGCAGGCGCGCTTGGTCTTGGCAAGCGCTGCCCGCTTCGAGGGCGTGGCAATGGGGACGCGCGCAGGCCTGGAACCCGAACTCGTCATTGCAATCGATCCTCTGGTGCCGACGGCACCCTTGATCGACAGCCTGTCCGCACTGAGCCGGACGTTTCCCAGTCTGCCCGTCAGCTTTTCAACAGAAGGCCTGGGCGGTTCGCTGCGGCGCCTGAGAAATGACCGGGCCGCCATCGGGATTTGCTTGCTGCTGCCTTCCATTCCAGACGACATTGCCGCCTATCCGCTGCTGCGCGTCGGCATGCAGGCCGTGGTGGCGCCAGGGCATCCACTTGCTGCGTTAGGACGTCCGGCGACGCAGACCGATCTGGAGCCGCATGTCCAGCTGGTGCTGTCAGACCCCGTCAATCCCGGTAGTGAAAACTTCGGGCTTGCAAGTGGAAAACTTTGGCGCTTCGTCGATCTCGGCCGGCGCCTGGACTTCCTGCTCGGCGGTTTCGGCTGGTGCCGAATGCCCGACCATCTCGTGTTGCCCTTCATTGCCGCCGGGAGCCTGGTTACGCTGCAAATCGAGCACGATCCGACGCCCCGCGAGGGACTGACCATTTATGCGGCGCATCAGCGTGGCCGCACGCTCGGGCCTGCCGGGCGATGGTTGCTGGACGACCTCACCCGGCGCCTGTCTTGAACCTATCCTGACCACAATCAGCCATACAAATGCAGCAGCACCTGCACGGCGACGATCTTGACGATGGTCATGCTGGGGAAAATCATGGCGTAGCCGAGGTTCGGGCGGTCCGACTTGGCCAGGCGGTTGGCGAATACCAGCACGGCCGGGTTGCCCGTGGCGCCGGCCGCGATGCCAAGCAACTCGGGAAATGGCAGGCGCAGGAAGATCTTGCCCAAAATCACCACCAATGCCACCACCACCAGCACCGTCACGGCGCCCAGCGCCAGCATGGGCAAGCCATCGGCGCCCACCTGTTGCACGAAGGGCAAGCCGGACGCCATGCCGACGGAAGCGAGGAAAATCGTCAAGCCATAGTTGCGCATGACCAGGTTAGCCGACAGGGGCAAGCGCCAGCTGATCTTGCCGACACGGCCCAGGCGGCCCAAAATCAGCGCCATCACCAGTGGACCGCCCGCCAAACCTAGGCTGAACGAGCCTATCCATGGCAACGGTATCGGCACCAGTCCCAGTAGCACGCCCAGCACCATGCCCATGCCCAGCGAGACATAGCTGAACTCGGCCGTGGCCGTGATGGAATTGCCGAACAGCTTGCGCACGTCGACCGCATGTTTCGCCGGTGCAATGGCCATCACGCGGTCGCCAAATTCCAGGGTCAGGAATGGATGGGGCAAAATCATGGCGTCGCCACGACGTATGAACGCAATTTGCAGGGGGAAGTCTTTCGCCAGGTTCAGCTCACCCAGGGGCACGCCGACGATTTCCGCGTCCGACACGAACACTTCCGTGCCGTCGAACGCACTGCGATCCTTCATCAAGCGGCCCGGATCCAGGTGACCCAGCGCCGTGCGCGCCGCTTCCACGCCTGCCACCGTGCCCGACACCATCAAGGCGTCGCCCACGCCGAGCACGAGGCCCGGATCGGGCAAGCGGTTCTGGTGCCCCTGGCGCACGCCGATCACCTGCACGCCCGCCAGCGGGCCATCGGCCAGTTCGGACAGGGCCGCACCCGCCAATTTCGCTTCATCGATGGTAATTTCCGACACGACGATGGGCGCCGGCGGCGGCGTCAGCACGGGTTTTAATATGCGCCCGGCCAGGTACAGGCCCAGCATGGGGCCGACCACGCCGAACGGATACGCGACGGCATAGCCGACGGCCGCGTCGCCATTGCCGTGCGACGCTTCCAGCGCCGCCTGCAGGGCCGCCGTGCTGGTCATGGCGCCGGCAAACACGCCGCTGGCCATGCGCAGCGAGATATCGATCCACTGCCCGCCCCAGACGGAAACGGCCAGGCCGCCCATGACGGCGGCAAAGGCGATCAGGTTGTGCTTCTGTCCCGCGCCGCACAAGCCGGCGAAAAATTGCACGCCATACTGCACGCCTATGCCATATAGAAACAGCAGCAAGCCGATGGAGCCGACCATCGGCGGCGGCACGGCTCCGGGGGCGAATGCGCCCAGCGCCAGCCCCGCGAACAGCACGCCGCCCACGCCCAGCGAAAAGCCGAACACGCTGATGCGCCCCAGCGCATAACCGGCGCCGATGACGAGAAACAGGGCGAGGATCGGCGTGGACTCCAGCGTGTGGCGAAATAATTGAAGCATCAAACAACCTTGATCTGGAGAAAGCCCAGTTTAGCATGCACAAAAGCAACACCATGCCTGGATGACAAGCTAGCGTGTGCGGCAACATGCACGGTAAAAAGGGCAAAAAAAAGCCCGCTGCGGGAGCGGGCTGAATCTAATTCCTGTGAGGAAGTAGAGGAGACAGGTGCAATGATGCCGCGTTGCAGCATAACAATCCAATTGCATGTTGTGATGATAGAAATACGTTTTATCAATATCTCACGCCCGTTGCCGCGATGCTTCCCTGTGTATGGCCTCGCGCACGGCCGGTCTGGCGCCTATGCTTGCCAGCAACGCCCTCACCTGCGGGAAGGCTTCCAGGTCGACTCTGGCAACATCCGACCAACTGAGGATGGTGTACAGATAGGCATCGGCCACGGTAAAGGTGTCGCCCAGCAGGTATGGCCCGCCGCTGGCCAAGTGCCGTTCGACGTGGTCGAGCCGGGCGGCGATGCGCGAGCGGGCCACGTCCTGCGCCTGCGTGCCGTATTCCGGGTGGAACAGCCAGGGACTGAAGGCCTTGTGCAGCTCGGTGGCGATAAACCCCAGCCACGACTGCAGCCGCACGCGCGCCAGGGAACCCGGCGGCGGCGCCAGCCCGCTGTCCGGCGCCAGGTCGGCCAGGTATTGCACGATGGCGGTGCCTTCCAGCAAGACGGTGCCATCGTCCAGCGCCAGCGCGGGCACATACAAGTTCGGATTCACCTGCGCGTAATCGGCGCCCGTTTCCGTGACGCGAGGAATCGTGCGAATGTCGACCCTTTCCAGTTCCAGGGCGATGCCAGCCTCGCCGGCCACGATGTGCGGCGACAGGGAACATGTTCCCGTTGCGTAATACAGTTTCATGCTGCGCTCCTCAAAAAAGTTAGACGGATGCGGGATCGATTTTTTCCACGTCGATGCCGTACCTGGCGATGGCATCGCCAATCTTGCTGCGCGACAGTTGCCCCGCGTCGGCCAGCGCCGTCAGGGCCGCCAGCACGATGAAATGGCGGTCCACCTCGAAGAAGGTGCGCAGGGATTCGCGCGTGTCGGAACGGCCGAAGCCATCAGTACCCAGGGCAACAAAGCGCCGGTCCGTCACGAAAGGGCGCACCTGGTCAGCCACGATCTTCATGTAGTCGGTGGCGATCACTACGGGGCCTTGCCGGCCAGCCAGGCATTGCTCGATATATGGCACGCGCGCTTCGCTGCCAGGGTGCAGCATGTTCCAGCGCTCCACGGCCAGGCCGTCGCGGCGCACTTGCGTCAGGCTGGTGGCGCTCCACACGTCGGCGGCCACGCCGAAATCCTGCTGCAGCAGCGCGCTGGCAGCCTGCACTTCGCGCAGGATGGAGCCGCTGCCCATCAGCTGCACGCGCGGTGCCGGGGCCGCTGCCGGGCTTTCCTGCAGCAGATACAAGCCCTGCAAGATGCCCGCCTCGGCCCCTGCCGGCATGGCCGGGTGCGGATAGTTTTCGTTGAGCAAGGTGATGTAATAGAAAATATCCTCTTGCTCGGCAAACATGCGGCGCATGCCATCCTGGATGATCACCGCCAGCTCGTAGGCATAGGTGGGATCATAGGAAATGCAGTTGGGAATCACCGACGACAGCACGTGGCTGTGACCATCGTCGTGCTGGAGGCCTTCGCCCATCAGCGTCGTGCGTCCCGAGGTGGCGCCCAGCAGGAAGCCGCGCGTGCGGGCATCGGCCGCCGCCCAGGCCAGGTCGCCCACGCGCTGCAAGCCGAACATCGAATAGAAGATGTAGAACGGAATGGTCGCCAGGCCATGGTTGCTGTAGGACGTGCCGGCGGCGATCCACGAGGAAATCGCGCCCGATTCGTTGATGCCCTCCTGCAATATCTGCCCATCCTTGGCTTCCTTGTAATAGCTGAGCTGGCCCGCATCCTGCGGCGTGTACAACTGGCCCAGGTAGGAATGGATGCCGATCTGGCGGAACAGGCCCTCCATGCCGAAGGTGCGCGATTCATCGGGCACGATGGGCACGATGATCTTGCCCAAGGCGGGGTCTTTCAGCAGGGTGCCCAGGATGCGCACGAAGGCCATGGTGGTGGACGCGCCCCGCTCGCCACTATCCTTGAGCTGGGTGGCGAAGGCGGACAGTGGCGGTATGGACAGCGGCGCCACCTTGCTGATGCGGGCCGGAATGTAGCCGCCCAGCTGTGCCCGGCGCGCGGCGAAGTAGCGCGCTTCCTCGCTGTCCGGCGCAGGTTTCAGATACGGCATGTCTTCCAGCTGCGCATCGCTGACCGGCAGCGCGAAGCGGTCGCGGAAGGCGCGCACGGCGTCGGCGCTCATTTTCTTCAACTGATGGTTGATGTTCTGCCCTTCGCCCGCCTCGCCCATGCCGAAGCCCTTGACAGTCTTGGCCAGGATCACGGTGGGCCGTCCCGGCGTGCGCATGGCTTCCGCGTAGGCCGCGTGGACTTTTTCGGGATCGTGACCGCCGCGCGTCAGTTGCCAGATGTCGTCATCCGTCATGTGCGCCACCAGCGCCAGCAGTTCCGGATACTTGCCAAAGAAATGCTCGCGCACATACGCGCCATTCTGCGATTTGAAGGTCTGGTAATCGCCGTCCACGCATTCCATCATGCGCTGGCGCAACAAGCCGCTCGTGTCGCGCGCCAACAAGTCATCCCAACCGCTGCCCCAGATAACCTTGATGACATGCCAGCCCGCCGCGCGGAAGGTGCCTTCCAGTTCCTGGATGACCTTGCTGTTGCCGCGCACGGGACCGTCGAGGCGTTGCAAGTTGCAGTTGACGACAAAGATCAGGTTATCGAGGCGCTCGCGGCCGCCCAGGGAAATGGCGGCCAGCGATTCCGGCTGATCCATCTCGCCGTCGCCGAGGAAAGCCCACACCTTGCGCCCCTGGTGCTCCTTCAAGCCGCGGTACTCGAGGTACCGCATGAAACGGGCCTGGTAGGCGGCCGTCAGCGGCCCCAAGCCCATCGATACCGTCGGGAATTGCCAGAAATCAGGCATCAAACGGGGATGCGGATACGATGACAGGCCCTCGCGGCCCGCTTCGCGGCGGTAATTGTCCAGCTGCGCTTGCGTGATGCGGCCTTCCAAGTAGGCGCGGCCATAGATGCCGGGCGCGGAATGGCCCTGGATGTAGACCAGGTCACCGGCAAACTGGTCCGTGTGGCCACGGAAGAAATGGTTGAAGCCCACGTCGTACAGCACGGCCGCCGACTGGTAGGTGGCGATGTGGCCGCCCACGTTCGAATGCCTGGCCGCGCGCAACACCATCACCATGGCGTTCCAGCGGATGTAGGCATTCAGACGGCGCTCGATGGCCAGGTCGCCAGGGTATGCGGGCTGGCGCGCCGTGGCGATGCTGTTGGTGTAGGCGGTGGTGACGCGGCCGTGCATGCCGCCGTGCTGCGCGCTATCCAGATCGACGAGCTGGTCGAGCAGGTAGTGGGCGCGCGGGCGCCCTTCTACGGCGACGACGGCCTGCATCGCCTCCAGCCATTCTTTGGTTTCCTGCGGATCGATATCGGGTACGGCGAGGGATGAGGTCATGGCAGTCTCCTTGGGGTGGGCATTCATCGTCATTCTCGATTGCCATTGCAATCATTGCATTTGCAATCGTTATGCTGGCCATTCTATAGCGCTATAATTGCATTTGCAACTGTGATCGATTTGGAGGAATACCGATGTCTGAAACTGCGCCCGAAATTGGATCGGCACCTGCGCCCGACCTGTGGTTTTCGTTCGTGCGCACGCACCGCTTGATGATCCGCGAGATCGAACGTCGGCTGGCGGCGGCAAACCTGCCCGTATATGCGTGGTATGACGTGCTGTGGGGACTCGAAAGCGGCACGGACGGTTCGCGCCGCATGCACGAACTGGCCGACGCGCTGGCCATCGAACGCTATAACCTGACGCGCCTGGTGGACAAGTTGGAAACGGACCGGCTGGTGACGCGCACGCGTTCGATGGAAGACGGGCGCGCCGCCTTTGTTTCCATCACGGAAGACGGGAAAATTCTGCGCAAGCAAATGTGGGCCGTCTACCAGGCCACGGTAGCCGACCTGTTCCTGGCACAATTTGACAGCGGCGAGCAGCAGGACTTCAGCGCCGCCCTGGCCCGCGCCGCCGAGGCGGCACGCGGCGCCGCTCAGAGCAAGGCATAGCGCCGCAGCGCGTCATCGACGAACTGCAGGGGCAGCGCGCCATCGTCGGCCAAGGCTTTCAACGCAGTGACGGCCAGCCATGGCGCACTCGTTTCCATCCGGGTATCGGCGCCGACGGCGATGAAACGCCCGCGCACGCAGCCGCCGATCTGGCCCGCGATGTGCTGCCCATAGCCGGTGACGGCGATGACGGGTGCGGCACTGTCATCGAGGCAGCGCCGCACATGCGCCAGTCTCGGCATGGCACGCGGGTGACGCAGGTTCCACTGCTCCGCCACCTGCGCATCGCGCGCCAGGCGCGTGTAGCTGGGGCAACTCCACACTTGCGTGGCGATATCCCAGTCTTCCTTCAGCAAGCGGGCGGCATCGGCTACGACGGCCAGCATCTTTCCTGCCCCGCACAGGCGCACCCGGCATGCTGCCGAGTCCGACAACGGCAAGCGGTACATGCCCAGACTGGCCGCCGCCGCATCGGCAGCCGACAAGGGTGCCGCCACCGCATCCTCGTCCGCATCTTCATCCGCACCTTCGTCATGTATGGCCAGATAGTAATAGCCTGACTGCTGTTCCACGTACAGCGTTTCCAGTGCCGAGCGCAGGATGGCGCGCACTTCCTCGCCCGTCGCCGGGTCGAACGGCGTGCAATTGTGCTGTGCGGCCAGCCAAGCGGGCAGCTCGGGGGGCACGCCTTTCGGCCAGCGCGAGGCGTGCGTTTCCGCATCGTTGCAGACGATGCCGCGCTCGCCCGACTCGACCAGCAACCCGCGCAATGCCCGCAGCGAGGCGGGGCTGCACAGGTAAAGCAGCGGCTTTTCCGCCTGCGTCGCACCATGGCGATAGCGCACAGCCCAGGCGCCCGCAGACGCCCCCACGTCCCAGGAGTCGCCTTCCGGGCATGGCGGTGCCTGCGTGCCCACGCTGCGCACCCGCGCCACCATGGCACCGCCCTGCTTCAGGCTGCCCGCCATGGCGCCCAGCGCGCGGCGCGGCGAAGCAGGTGGCAGCAGCAGACCTGACGCTGGCGCCAGCGCGGCCAGGCAGGCTTGAAAGGCGTGGCCCGTCTCGCCGCCTGGCAGTGGCGGCTGGGGAAATGAAGTGGGAAAATGCATGGCGGCTCCTGTCTCGGTATCGCTTGCGCACGGCAGATATTGCCTATACGATTGCAAATGCAATGATTGTAGTTGCAATCCTTTGTGCGAGCAAGGGACACACGAGCCAACCGAAATTCCTGCCTTCAAGGTGAAAAAATGACGCTGAACAATCCTGAAACCGTGCGCATGGCCTATGCCGTGAAACTGACGAATGCGCAAGTCGAGGCGGCCAAGCGCCTGTATGCCGCGCATTTCGGCACCACGGACAACCCTCAGGCGCTGGCCGCCATCATCGCGACGCTGGCGCGCAACTACAGCTCCGCCGTAGCGGCAAATGTGTTGTAACCGATGAGACAGGCAAAAAAAAGCCCGCTGCGGGAGCGGGCTGAATCTAATTCCTGTGAGGAAGTAGAGGAGACAGGTGCAATGATGCCGCGTTGCAGCATAACAATCCAATTGCATGTTGTGATGATAGAAATAGCTATTCCCTATATCTGCCCTCTTCCCCCGCCTGCCTCATGCGACGTTATCGCCGCGCAAAGTTTTTGCCGCCGCCACCATGTTCGCCAGCGCAGGAATGACTTCTTTCCAGCCGCGCGTCTTCAAGCCGCAATCGGGGTTGACCCACAGGCGCTGCGCGGGAATGCGCTCGGCCGCCTTGCGCATCAGTTTCACCATCTGTTCCTGGCTTGGAATGTTGGGCGAGTGGATGTCATAGACGCCAGGGCCGATTTCGTTCGGATAGTTGAAGTCATCGAAGGCGTCCAGCAATTCCATGTCGGAACGCGAGGTTTCGATCGTGATGACGTCCGCGTCCATGTCGGCGATTTGCGCGATGATGTCGTTGAATTCCGAATAGCACATGTGCGTGTGGATTTGCGTTTCGTCGGCCACGCCATTGGCCGTGATGCGGAACGATTCGACGGCCCAGCGCAGGTATTCGGCCCATTGCGACTTGCGTAGTGGCAAGCCTTCGCGCAGCGCCGCCTCGTCGATCTGGATCACGCGGATGCCGGCCTGTTCCAGGTCCTGCACTTCGGCGCGGATGGCCAGCGCCAGTTGGTAGCACGACACGGAGCGGGGCTGGTCGTCGCGCACGAAGGACCAGTTCAGGATGGTGACGGGACCCGTCAGCATGCCTTTCATCGGCTTGTCCGTCAGCGACTGGGCGTAGGTGCTCCACTCGACCGTCATGGCACGGGGGCGGCTGATGTCGCCGAACAGGATCGGTGGTTTCACGCAACGCGAACCGTACGATTGCACCCAGCCGAACTGGCTGAAAGTGTAGCCATCTAGCTGTTCGCCAAAGTATTCCACCATGTCATTGCGTTCCGCTTCGCCGTGCACGAACACGTCCAGGCCCAGGGTTTCCTGTTCCTTGACGCAATGGGCGATTTCCGCCTGCATCAGCTTTTTGTAGCTGGCTTCGTCCAGCTGGCCGCTGCGGAACTGGCTGCGCGCCTGGCGGATTTCCGCCGTCTGCGGGAAGGAGCCGATGGTTGTCGTCGGATACAGTGGCAGTTGCAGCAGTGCAGCTTGCTTGGCGGCACGCACGGCATAGCCGCTGGCGCGCTGGCCCAGACTGGCATCGATGCGCGCCACGGCTGCTTTCACTTGCGGATTGTGCACGCGCGGCGACTGGCGGCGCGCTTGCACGGCGGCGAGATTGGCGTCCAGCGCCGCCTGCACGGAGGCGCGGCCCTGGTTCAGGGCGCCAGCGATGGCGTGCACTTCATCGAGTTTTTGACGGGCAAAGGCCAGCCAGGACTGGATATCGGCGTCCAGCTTTTGCTCATTGTTCAGGTCGACGGGTACGTGCAGCAGCGAGCACGACGGGGCGATCCACAGGCGCGCCTGCAGGCTGCGGTGCACGGGTTCCAGCCATGCCAGCACTTCGTTCAAGTCCGTCTTCCAGATATTGCGGCCGTTCACCACGCCCAGGGACAGCACGCTGGTGGCGGGTAATTGGGCGATCACTTGCCCTACTTCATCGCGGGCGTTGATGGCGTCCAGATGCAAGCCTTGCACCGGCAATTTGCACGCCAGCGCCAGGTTATCTTGCAGCTTGCCGAAATACGTGGCCAGCAGCAATTTGACGCTATTGACCTTGCTCAAGGCATCGTAAGCCGTGACCAGCGCCTGCTGCCAGGCGCTGTCGAGCTCCGTGACGAGGATCGGCTCATCGATCTGCACCCATTCCACGCCTTGCGCGGCCAGTTCCTGCAGCAATTGCACGTAGACGGGCAGCAAGCCTTGCAGCAGCGCCAGCTTGTCGGAATCATCCTTGGTCTTGCCCAGCCACAAATAGGTGACGGGGCCGATCAGTACCGGCTTGGCTTTCACACCGAGCTGGCGCGCTTGCGCCAGCTGCTGTAACAGGCGGATGCTGTCGAGCTTGAATTGCGTGTCGGCGGCGAATTCCGGCACGATGTAGTGGTAATTGGTGTCGAACCATTTCGTCATTTCACCGGCGTGGACGCAGCTGCAATCGCTGTCGCTGGCCGAGCGGCCACGCGCCACACGAAAATAGTTGTCGAGCGCCGCGCCGCTGAGGCCACGCACGCGCTGTGGCAGGTTGCCAAGCATAAAGCTCAGGTCCAGCACCTGGTCATAAAAAGAAAAGTCGCCGACGGGCACCAGGTCCAGCGCGTTCTGGTCTTGCCAGTGGCGTTGGCGCAATTCGGCACCTTGGCCTTCCAGCGCGTCCAGACTGCTTTGGCCCTTCCAGTAATCTTCCAGGGCGAATTTCAGTTCGCGTTTGGCGCCGATGCGCGGGTAACCCAGATTGTGTGTCGTGACGGTCATGACGGTGCTCCTTATGAAGTATGCACACATCATAGAAGGTTCCATCCATTAAAAATAATGATAATATTTTATATATCAATGAATAATACTCATGTGAAATCATGCTCAAACGCATCTGGCCGTCTTGCGCGGGTCACGCCCGCCCCGCTGAAACGGACGACGGCATCGCCTACCTGCACGGTGTGATGGCGACGGGCAAAAAAAAGCCCGCTACGGGAGCGGGCTGAATCTATTTCCTTGGAGGAGATAGAGGAGACAGCTGAATCATGCCGCGTTGCAGCATATAAAACCACTTTATATTCGTGATGTCAGAAATACGCGGCAGTGATATTAGGGGCAACAGATCATTCCATGCGGCAACTTTTACGCTGCTGCCTCCGCTTTCCCGTCGCCAGAACGCAACATATTCTTGATACCCCGCAAGGCCTGCCGCACCCTCGCCTCGTTTTCGATCAGGGCGAAGCGCACGTATTCATCGCCGTATTCGCCGAAACCGATGCCGGGCGAGACGCTCACCTTGGCTTTTTGCAGCAGCAGCTTGGCAAACTCCAGCGAACCCAGGTGGCGATACGCTTCCGGGATATGCGCCCAGATGTACATCGAGGCCTTCGGTTTCTCCACCATCCAGCCCGCTTCATGCAAGCCTTTGACCAGCACGTCACGGCGCCGCTGGTACTGGGCGCAGATTTCCGTCACGCAGCTTTGGTCGCCTTCCAGCGCCGCAATGGCAGCCACTTGCACGGGCGTAAAACTGCCATAGTCGTGGTAACTCTTAATGCGCGCCAGGGCCGACACCAGTTCCGCATTGCCCACCATGAAACCGATGCGCCAGCCAGCCATGTTGTAGCTTTTCGACATGGTGAAAAACTCGACGGCCACATCGCGCGCACCGGGCACCTGCATGATGGACGGCGCCTTCCAGCCGTCGAAGGTGATATCGGCATACGCCAGGTCATGCACTACCAAAATATTGTGCTGCTTTGCCAGCGCCACGACACGCTCGAAAAACTCCAGTTCCACGCATTGCGCCGTGGGGTTGGACGGAAAGCCCAGCACCATCATCTTCGGTTTCGGGTAGCTTTCGCGGATGGCCCGTTCCAATTCGGCAAAGAAATCCACGCCCGGCCCCATGCGCACGGAACGGATGTCGGCGCCGGCGATCACGGCTCCCCAGATATGGATCGGGTAGCTGGGGTTGGGCACCAGCACCGTGTCGCCACGGTCGAGTGTCGCCAGCATCAAGTGGGCCAGGCCCTCTTTCGAGCCGATGGTGACGATGGCTTCGCTGTCCGGGTCGATGTCGACCTCGTAGCGCTTCTTGTACCAGTGCGCAATCGCGCGGCGCAGCCGCGGAATACCTTTTGACGCGGAATAACCGTGCGTATCGGGGCGTTTCACCGTTTCGATCAGCTTGTCCACGATGTGGGCCGGCGTGGCGCCATCGGGATTGCCCATCGACATGTCGATGATGTCCTCGCCACGGCGGCGCGC
This sequence comes from Janthinobacterium kochi, assembly GCF_051380715.1. Taxonomy (NCBI): domain Bacteria; kingdom Pseudomonadati; phylum Pseudomonadota; class Betaproteobacteria; order Burkholderiales; family Oxalobacteraceae; genus Janthinobacterium; species Janthinobacterium kochi. The sequence goes on along the minus strand of NZ_JBNYXO010000001.1, from coordinate 651,852 downwards.
GGCCATCTTGAGCTCGGCGGTGATATTGAAAACGTAGGGGGGAAGGCGATTGATGCGCGAAAAGCTGCGCGGAGCTTGGCTATCGGTCATGGTTATCTCTGTACGTAAGCGCCCGGATCCGTCCGAGCGACGTTGGCGCAATGAGTGCGCCTGCAACGATACTAACCCGGTTTATCCAGCACTGGCAAGGGTGTAGTAGAGCCGTTACAATGCAGGCTGATCGAAAATGAGCGCACCGGTGGGTAACCCGGTAAGTGCCTGGCACCGTCCAGCATGCTCCCGCCCACGCGGACCCACGGCGCTGACCTTTGGCTGTTACACCGGCCGGGGAGGTGTTCTGGTTCGTGCATCTTTCCGCCGCGCCATCCCTCCCCTGCTTTTTTACTTTAGGAATGAGACGGATGGCAACACACGACACCGCCGTAACCGGCATGACCCTCGACCGCGCCGGCATCGAGCAGCAGCTGGCCCTGCCAGTGCACCACTTCATCGATTGCGCCTTCGACGGCGAAGACTTGTCGCGCCTCGATTTACAAGCTTGCACCTTCGAGCGCTGCACCTTTGCCGAAACCAGCTTGTTCGCCAGCAAGCTGGCGCGCAGCACCTGGCGCCGCTGCCGGGCCGGCAGCGCCGATTTCGAATCCGTCGACGCCGTCGACGCCACGTTTGAAGGCTGCGACCTGAACAACACGAAATGGCGGCGCGCCAAGCTGGCCTCGGTCAACTACCGCGGCTGCAAGCTGACGGGAGCCTCGTTCGAGGAAGCGGCCCACCTGGGCCTCACCTTCGAGGACACGCTGCTGGTGGGCGCCGATTTGCGCGGTTTCTCGTTCCGCAAGGCAATCTTGAAACAGCTCGATTTTTCCGATGCCTATCTGGCCGGCTGCGACTTCCGCGACGCCGTCTTCGAAGGGGGCAGCTTGCGCAATGCCACGATCAAGCTGGCGAAGTTCCAGGGTGCCGACTTGCGCGGCGCCGATATCGACGGTTTTAAATTGAGCGAAGCGGCCTTGCTGAAAGGCGCCGTCATCACGCACGCGCAAGCGGCCAACTTCATGCGCGCGCTCGATCTGCTGGTGATTTAATTTCAACAGGCAAAAAAAAGCCCGCTGCGGGAGCGGGCTGAATCTATTTCCTTGGAGGAGATAGAGGAGACAAGTGCATCTTGCGGCATCGCGGCATATCACGCCACTTTATATTCATGATGATAGAAATTCCTGTCAGTGATAATGAGCGGGCATCAGGGTTTCAAGCCGGGCGGCGCATGGCCAGCGGCAAGAATTCTGCCAACCACACCAGCAGGGCCAGGCCCGGAAACGCCATGCCGGTCAGCAAAGTTGCCTGCCAGCCGTAGCTGGCATACACCCAGGCGCCGATGGCCGAACCGGCCGCGCCGCCGGCAAAGAACAGCGCGAAATACAGGCCGTTCAGACGGCCCCGCACTTCCGCGCCCAGGCTGAAGATGGCGCGCTGGCCCAGCACGAGATTCGCCGCCACGCCCATGTCAAGCACAATGGAAGCGACCACCAGCAAACCCAGCGCCAGGTGCTTCGATGTTGGTGCGAACATGGGCAAGGCAAAGGCGACGATACCCAGCGCCAGCGCGGCAGCCGTGGCCGGCGAGGTGTGGCCCGCATCGGCCAGGCGGCCGGCGATGGGAGAGGCGACGGCGCCTGCCATGCCCACCAGGGCAAAGACGGCGATGCCCGTTTGCGACAGGCCGAACGCGGAACTGGCCAGCACCAGCGGCGTGACGGTCCAGAACAGGCTGAAGGCGCCAAACAGACCCGCATGGTAGGCGGCGCGGCGGCGCAGCACGGGCGTGCCCAGCAGCAAGTGCCACAGCGAAGCCATCAGGACCGGATATTTCATGTTCGAGACAGGCTGGCGCACGGGCAAGGCGCGGCGCAACACCAGCGCCAGCAGCAGCATCAGCACGGCGGCGCCGCCAAACACCACGTGCCAGCTGGCGTGGGCCGCCACCAGCGAGGCGACGGGACGGGCCAGCATGATGCCCAGCAACAAGCCACTGACCACCTTGCCCACCGTCTGGCCCCGCGTCGCTTCCTGCGACAGGTGGGCGGCAAACGGCACGATCACTTGCGCCGCCACGGAGCCGAGGCCGATGGCCAGCGCGGCGGCCAGGAACACCACGGCGCCCGTGGAGAGGGCCGCCGCCACCAGGGCGGTGGCCGTCACCAGCAGGGCCGTGATGATCAGGCGGCGGTTTTCCAGCAAATCACCGAGGGGCACGACAAACAGCAGGCCCAGGGTGTAGCCCACTTGCGTCAGCGTGACGATCAGCCCGGCGGCCTTGGCCGACAAACCCGTCGAGGCGCTGATGGGCCCGACCAGGGTTTGCGCGTAGTACAGATTGGCCACGATCAGGCCGGAAGCGACGGCCAGCAGCAGCACCATGGCGGGTGAAATATCGTGGGCAGCAGAAGATGAGGCCTTGTTCATGTTGTTTCCTCGGTTCGATAGGGATGTTGCCATTCTAGGCAAACCTGAGCCAAAGATAATTAGGGCATAATCCACTTACACTTTTCACATAAGATGAACAATTAAAACGGAAACCATCCCATGGACAAGATCAAGGCCATGCAGACCTTCGTGCGCATCGTTGAAGCCAACAGCTTTTCCAAGGCGGCCGAGACCTTGAATTTGCCGCGCGCCGCGCTGACGGCCACCCTGCAAAAGCTGGAAGCCTACCTGGGCACGCAATTGCTGCAGCGAACCACGCGCCGTTTGTCCCTGACGCCGGAAGGGGCCGAGTACTTTCGCCACTGCATCGACATCCTGAAGGCCGTCGACACGGCGGAACTGGCGTTCCGTGGCCCCGACGCGACAAAGCCGCGCGGCTTGCTGCGCATCAACCTGCCCAATACGGTGGGCCGGCGCCTGATCATCCCCCATATCGCACAATTCCATGCCGCTTATCCGGACGTGCAATTGCAGCTGAGCCTGACGGACCGCCTGGTCGACCTGACGCAGGAAGGCATCGACTGCGCCTTGCGCGTGGGCACCTTGCAAGATTCCGCCTTCATCGGCAAGCAGGTCGGCCTGATGCGCTTTGTCACATGCGCCACGCCCGCCTATCTGGCGCGGCACGGCACGCCGCACACCCTGGCGGACCTGGCCACGCACAGCGGCGTCATGCATTACTCGGGCCGCACGGGACGCGCCTTCGACTGGGATTTTCAACAAGGCAAGGAGGTCGTGCGCGTGCAGATGGCCGGCCCCATCGCCGTCAACGATGCCGACGCCAGCGTCGATTGCGCGCTGCAAGGGCTGGGACTGGCGCAATCGGCCTTGTATCAGGTGCGCGAGCACCTCGACAGCGGCGCCCTGATGGCCGTGCTGACCGATCACCCGCCGACGCCGATGCCCATGTCGCTGTTGACGCCGCAAGGGCGGCTGGCCACGCCCAAGCTGCAGGCGTTTGCCAGCTGGATCACGGCCTTGCTGGGTGCCCAGCCCGACGTACAACTGCCCACGCACAAAATCTGAGGTAAAAAAAAGCCCGCTACGAGAGCGGGCTGAATCTATTTTCTTGGAGGAGAATAGAGGAGACAAGTGCATTATGCTGCATCGCGGCATATCAATCCAATTGATTGTTGGAATGATAGAAATACGTCAAACAGATAACTGATCGGGACGAAAAAAAACCGGCTCCGCAAGGAGCCGGTTCTTCACGCCACAACAAGCCTTACTTCGCTGCTGTCACCGGCGTTGCCTTGGTGTCCGCGCCATATGGCAAGACCTTCGATGCCATGCGAGTATCGGCCTTGATCAGCGCCACTTCGTCGGCCAGGATGCGCGCCGCCTCATTGAGCAGCACGTCCTTGGCGCTCTTGGCGGCCGTTTCGGCGTCCAGTTCGGCACTCAGCGCGCGCTCGTCACCCTGCAAGCCGTCGTCGGTGCGCAAGGCGCCCTTCACGGCGGCGATCTGCCTGGCCGTCTTGCTGGCCGCTTTCGCACCCTTCAGCACGTCTTTCGGATCAGGAATCACCACCAAGTCCTCGGCAGGATTCGAAATCTGCGCGATCAGGCGTTTTTCACGCGCCTTGGCGCGCGCTTCCTGGGCATCGCGCTCCTTGCGGCGCACGGTTTCATTGAGCGAAATCTGGTTTTCCTTGCGCTGCTTGACGACCAGGGCGATGTCATCGAGCAAATACTGGAAATCCTTGTCCTTGGCCACGCGCGCATCATGTTTCTTGTCCAGCAGCGGCACGATATCCTTCAGGTCGCCCGTCGGCATGTATTGCGCCGGCTTGATGGCCACCCATGGCAGGGCATTGTCATAGCTCGATTCGCCGAAGTTTTCCGCGTCCGACATGGCCGGCAGCTTAATGTCGGGGGTCACGCCGCGCAACTGCGTGGTGCCGCCATTGATGCGGAAGAATTGCGCGATGGTCATTTTCAGCTCGCCGAAACGGGCTTTCTCGCTGCCGCCGAAGCGGTCGAGGTTGAACAGGGTCTGCACCGTGCCCTTGCCGAAGCTGCCTTCGCCGATGATGACGCCACGGCCATAGTCTTGCACGGCGGCGGCGAAAATTTCGGAGGCCGAGGCGGAGCCACGATTGATCAGCACGCCCATCGGGCCATCCCAGGCCAGGCCGGCACTGGTATCGCTTTCCACCTCGACTTTGCCTTCGGCATTGCGCTGCATCACGACAGGTCCCTTGTCGATGAACAGGCCCGTCAGTTCGACGGCTTCGTTCAACGAACCGCCGCCGTTGTTACGCAAGTCGATCAGCACGTTGTCGACCTTATCCTTCTTCAACTCGCCCAGCAAGCGGGTGACATCGCGCGTGGCGCTTTTAAAGTCTTTGTCGCCACGGCGCCGCGCTTCGAAGTCCTGGTAGAACGTCGGCAAGGCAATCACGCCGATGCGACGCTTGACGCCATTGTCGCGCACCTCGATGATCGATTTCTTCGCCGCCTGCTCTTCCATGCTGATTTTCTTGCGCACCAGCGGCAAGACCACGTGCTTGGCATCCGGGCCGGCGTCGGCCGGCAAGATGTCGAGGCGCACCACGGAATCCTTGGCGCCGCGAATCAGCTGCACCACGTCGTCGATGCGCATGCCCAGCACCTCGGTGATGGGGCCGCTTTCGCCCTGCCCCACGCCGACGATGCGGTCACCTACTTTCAGCTTGCCCGACAAGCCTGCCGGGCTGCCCGGCACGACTTCGCGCACCACCGTGTATTCATCGCGCGTCTGCAGCACGGCACCGATGCCTTCGAGCGACAAACGCATGGCGATGTCGAAGTTATCCGAGGCACGCGGGCCCAGGTAATTGGTGTGCGGTTCGATCGACATGGCGTAAGCGTTCATGAAGATCTGGAACACGTCTTCGCTGTTGAGCTTACGCGAACGGGTCGTGTAGCTTTCATAGCGCTTGTCCAGCGTCTCGCGAATGGCCTTGTCTTCCTTGCCTGCCAGTTTAAGACGCAGCCAGTCATTCTTGACGCGCTTGCGCCACAGGTCGCGTACTTCCTCGTCGTTCTTCGGCCAGGCAGCCTTTTCGCGGTCGAGCTGATAGCTCTCGTCGGCGGCAAAGTCGAACTTCGTTTTCAGCAATTCACGCGCATACGCCATGCGCTCGTCGAAACGCTGCTGATACAGGTTGTAGATGGCGAACGGCGCCGTCAGGTCTTCATTGATGATGGCGTCATCGAGCCTGGTGCGCAGCGGCGCGAAACGGTCGACGTCGGCCTGCACGAAAAACAGTTTTTCCGCGTCCAGGGACTTGAAGTAACGGTCGAAGATTTTCTCCGACATGGCGTCGTCGAGCGGCGTGGCCTTGTAATGGACGCGCGTCAATACGCGCGATGCCCACAAGGCGGCCTGCGTTTGCTGGGCCAGCGGCTTCATGGGTAGCGGAGGAGCGGCGCTCTTGTCCGTCTGGGCTGCGCCAGCGTGGGCTGACAGGGCGAGCACCAGGGTGACCAGCATCATTTGCTTCTTCATCGGCTTCTCCGAAAATTAGTTGAATCAATTCCAGGCGGCGCAGATAAACATGCGCCAGCCAGCAAGACAGTAAGGGGAATACACGACTGGTCTGCATATTATTCTACAGGATACGGCCTGGCAGGCTCCCATGGAATATCAGTTTCTTCCTGGAAGCTTAAACGCGAATTAAAGGCGCCGTCTCATTCATTACAAAGTGAAACATTCGTGAGAAATCGCATCGCCCGTCAGCGATGAATATCAAGCTCCGCCATTAAAATTTAAAAAGTCAATGGGACGTTGCGGCAATCCTTGATGCAGATGATGTTTTTATGCGAAAGATATGATTCCTGCGGGAAACACTTAGTAATGAAACGCAATCTACATGTTATCATCGCGCCCTGAAATTTTGCTTGCCTGTGCGCGGCTCCCGAGCCGGCACGCCCCCGTTTCAAGCGCATTCCCCACCAGATCCCCTCCCCGCGTGTCATGTCATGACCAGGAATGGCCGAGCTGATTACCCTTTGCCAGACTCACACTATGCCTACAATTTCGTTCTCCCCCCGCCATTGGAGTGTCGGCGGCAAGATTACCGTCTTCACGTTTGCGCTCGTCAGCCTGATCCTCGCCAGCCTGACGACCTTGATCAGTATCCGCACCTCGTCTACCCTGGAACAGCGCGCCGAAGCGGCCGTCACCAGCGAACTCAATAGCGTCATGACGACCACGGAAGTGTTTCATACCGCCATGGTCAACGAGGCGGCCAGCTTCGCCCGCCTGTTCGCGGCTGAATTTCCCGGCCCGTTCACGGTCGACACGGGCGCCATGGTGGCCGTGGCCGGCAAGGCCACGCCTGCCCTGGCCAATGGCGGCAAGGTGCTCAACCTCGACACGGCGCTGGTCGACCGCTACACGGCGCAAACGGGCGTGATCGCCACCATCTTTGCCGCCAACGGCGATGAATTCGTGCGCATCAGCACCTCGCTGAAAAAGCAGGATGGCGAACGGGCCATCGGCACCCTGCTCGACCACAACCACCCCAGCTATGCACCGCTGCGCGCGGGCCAACGCTTCATTGGCATGGCAACCTTGTTTGGAAAGCAATACATCACCCAGTATGATCCCGTGCGCGATGCGGGCGGCAAGGTGGTGGGCGTGCTGTTCATCGGCCTCGATATCAGCAAGAATCTGGCTATGCTGAAAGAGAAGATTCGCCAGGTCAAGATCGGCCAGACGGGCTACATCTATATCGTCGACACGGCCCCCGGCGCCAATTACGGCCACCTGGTGCTGCATCCGAACAGCGAAGGCAAGAGCGCGCTCGAGTTCAAGGCCAGCGATGGCCGCCTGTTCATCCAGGAAATGCTGGCGCAGAAAAACGGCGCCATGCGCTATACGTGGACGGCGCCCGGTGAAACGGCTGCCGGCGCGCGCGAAAAGCAGCTGTATTACCGTCAATTCAAGGATTGGCACTGGATCATCGCGGGCGGCACGTTCACGGACGAGATCACCTTGGAAGCGCGCCAGATGCGCAACCAGCTGGCCATTTCCGGCTTCATCGCCCTGCTCGTCTTTGCCCTGCTGCTGTACTGGCTGGTGCGCACCCTCGTGTCGCGCCCGCTGGCCGCCGCCGAAACGGCCGCCGCGCAAATCGCCGCCGGCGACCTGACGGTGCACCTAGACACCAGCAGCCATGATGAAATCGGCCGCCTGCTGCGCGCCATGAACCGCATCAGCGACAACCTGTCGCAAGTGGTCAGCAATGTGCGCGGCAGCGCCGCGCAGATCGCCACGGCGTCCGGTGAAATCGCCAACGGCAACCTGGATCTGTCGAGCCGCACGGAACAGCAAGCCAGCTCGCTGGAAGAAACGGCCGCCTCGATGGAAGAACTGAGCTCGACCGTACGGCAGAACGTTGATCACGCGCAACAGGCAAGCAAGCTGGCGCGCGATTCGTCGACCCTGGCGGCCGAAGGCGGTGCGGCCGTGGCGCAGGTGGCCAGCACCATGGACGCCATCCGCAGCTCGTCGGGCAAGATCGCCGACATCATCGGCGTCATCGACGGCATCGCCTTCCAGACGAATATCCTGGCCTTGAACGCGGCCGTGGAAGCGGCGCGGGCCGGCGAGCAGGGACGCGGCTTTGCCGTCGTCGCCACCGAGGTGCGCACCCTGGCGCAGCGCTCGACGGCCGCAGCGAAAGACATCAAGGATTTGATCCAGGTATCCGCCAGCACGGTGGACCTGGGCCACGCGCAAGTGAGCCAGGCCAGCGCCACCATGGATACCGTGGTGTCCAGCGTGCAGCAAGTGAGCACCATTATGGCCGAGATCGCGCAGGCGAGCGACGAGCAGCGCAGCGGCATCGAGCAAGTCAACCAGGCCATCGCCCAGATGGACCAGGTGACCCAGCAGAATGCGGCCCTGGTGGAAGAAGCGGCCGCGGCCGCCGACGCCTTGCAGGAGCAGGCGCAGGAGCTGAACCAAGTGGTGGGCGTGTTCAAGCTGTAAGTGCAATCCGGGTGCTAAGATGGGGACGAATCCACCTTGCCAGGAGGCACCATGCACGACGACTACGTTTTAATTGCCCGGCTGATGATCCCCACGGATGCGCACGTCATCCGCGGGTGCCTCGCAGCGGCCGGCATCGACGTGCTGCTGACGGACGACCAGCACATGCAGGCCGACATGCTGCTGGCAGCCGCCATTGGCGGCGCCCGCGTCATGGTGCGTGAACACGATGTGGCGCGCGCCAATGAGATTCTCGCCGCCTTCGAGCGGGGCGACCTGGCCTTGGCGGACGATGCCGACGTGGGCGCGCCCGTCGCTGAATAAGCCTACGAGTAGAAACAGCGCCCGCACGCCTGGCGGTAACTTTCGTTGCCGCCAATACTGATCTGCTCGCCTTCCTTGATGCGGCGGCCCTGCTCATCCACGCGGATGTTCATCGTGGCCTTCTTGCCGCAAGTACAAATATTCTTCAATTCCTCGATATCGTCGGCCAGCGCCAGCAGATAGGCCGAGCCGGGGAACGGCTCGCCCTTGAAATCCGTGCGCAAGCCGTAGCAGATGACGGGCACGCCCTTCACTTGCGCCAACTGGTGCAGTTGCTGCACCTGGGCCGTGCTGAGAAATTGCGCCTCATCCACCAGCAAACAGGCGACCTGGGGAATATCGTCGAGGAAGTTCGTGTCGGCATGGAAGATATCGACCTGGCGCTGCGGACCAAGGCGCGAGGTGACTCTGCCCACACCGTAGCGGCTGTCGATGGCGGCCGTGTACAGGCGCACCTGCTGGCCCTGCTCTTCATAGTTGTGCGCGACTTGCAACAAGGCCGTCGACTTGCCCGCGTTCATCGCGGAATACCGGAAATATAGTTTTGCCACTGCCGCCTGCCCTGTTTATCTGGTTTTCAGGATACTGTTTAGTCCCTTTTCGAGGCGTGATTATAAATCGCAATGGAGGACTTGCGGCACCTTAATAGTCCTGCCTTTGGCGCGGCAAGCGGACAAAAAACGGCGCATACTCGCATCGCGCACCTTGCCGCCGATATGCGCAGGGCGCATATGCAAGCATATAAACATTCGTTCGCCGCACTCGTCCACCCGCCTACACTGCGCGGCACGGAAGGCTGCTCGGGACACAATCCGGAGCGGCTGTTTCTCTGACAGGAGCCACCATGAATGATCGAATGCCATCCCCATCCCAGCCGCCAGCGCTATACACGCTGATCGGCAATACCCCGCTGGTCGAAGTGACCAGGCTAGCCACGGGACCGTGCCATCTGTTCCTGAAACTGGAATCGCAAAATCCCGGCGGTTCCATCAAGGACCGCATCGGCCTGTCCATCATCGAAGCGGCCGAAGCGAACGGCCGCTTGCAGCCGGGCGGCACCATCGTCGAGGCCACCGCCGGCAACACGGGCATCGGCCTGGCCCTGGTGGGCCGCATCAAGGGCTACCGCGTGATTCTCGTCGTGCCCGACAAGATGTCGACAGAAAAAGTGCTGCACCTGAAAGCCCTGGGCGCGGAAGTGCACACCACGCGCTCGGACGTGGGCAAGGGCCATCCAGAGTACTACCAGGATTACGCGGCGCGCCTGGCGCGCGAACTGCCGGGCGCCTTCTTTGCCGACCAGTTCAACAATCCCGCCAATCCGCTGGCCCACGAAACGACGACGGCGCCCGAAATCTGGGAGCAAACTGGCCATGACGTTGACGCCATCGTCGTCGGCGTCGGTTCGTCCGGCACCCTGACGGGCCTGACGCGCTACTTCCGCAAGGTGCAGCCGAAACTGGAATTCGTGCTGGCCGACCCGCAAGGCTCCATCCTCACGGAATACATCGACACGGGCAAGGTGTCGGACACGAGCGGCTCGTGGGCCGTCGAAGGCATCGGCGAAGATTTCATTCCCTCGATCGCCGACATGGACAGCGTACGAAAGGCGTACACCATCACGGACCAGGAAAGTTTTGATTCCGCGCGCGCCCTCTTGCGCGCCGAAGGCATTTTAGGCGGTTCGTCCACCGGCACGCTGCTGGCCGCCGCCCTCAAATACTGCCGCGAACAGACGACGCCGAAGCGCGTCGTCACCTTTGTCTGCGACACGGGAACGCGCTATCTATCCAAAGTCTATAACGACGGCTGGATGCGCGACCAGGGCCTGTTGCAGCGGGCCGTGTCGGGCGACTTGCGCGACCTGATCGGGCGCCGCTACGACGAGGGCGACGTCGTCAGCGTGGCGCCAGGCGACACCCTGCTCACGGCCTTCAACCGCATGCGCTCGGGCGACCTGGCGCAGTTGCCCGTCATCGACGGCGGCCAATTGGTCGGCATCCTCGACGAATCGGACTTGCTGCTGCACGTATCGAGCGACGACGCCCATTTCGCGTCGCTGGTGGGCGCCACGATGACGACGCAAATTGAAACGCTGGCGCCCTCTGCGGGATTACCTGCCCTGCGCGCCACGCTGGACCGGGGCTTGACGGCCGTCGTCGCCGACGATACTGCCTTCTATGGCCTGATCACCCGCTTCGACCTTCTCAACCACTTACGCAGGACACTATCTTGAGCCAGCAAATTCCCCGCAAAAGCCATCTCGCCACCCGCGTCATCCACGCCGGCCAGTCGCCCGACCCGTCGACGGGCGCCATCATGCCGCCCATTTACGCCACCTCCACCTTCGTGCAGGACAGCCCCGGCGTGCACAAGGGACTCGATTACGGCCGCTCGCACAACCCCACGCGCTGGGCGCTGGAACGCTGCGTGGCCGACCTGGAAGGCGGCAGCGCGGCCTTCGCGTTTGCCTCGGGCCTGGCCGCCATTTCGTCCGTGCTAGAATTGCTCGATGCGGGCAGCCATATCGTCGCCGGCGACGATATGTACGGCGGCACCTACCGGCTGTTCGAGCGCGTGCGCCGCCGCTCGGCCGGCCACGAATTTACCTATGTCGACCTGACGAAGCCGGAAAACCTGCTGGCCGCGCTGCGCCCGGAAACGAAGATGGTGTGGGTGGAAACGCCCACCAACCCCATGCTCAAACTGGCGGATTTGCGCGCGATTGCCGACATCTGCCGCGCACGGGGCATCATCGCCGTGGCCGATAACACCTTCGCCAGCCCGCTGGTGCAGCGCCCTTTGGAACATGGCTTCGACATCGTCGTGCATTCGACCACCAAGTACTTGAACGGCCACTCGGACATCATCGGCGGCATCGCCATCGTCGGCGCGGAAGCGCGCCAGGCCGAATGGCGCGAGCAGCTGGGCTTTTTGCAAAACTCGGTGGGGGCGATTGCCGGGCCGTTCGACAGCTTCCTCGCCTTGCGCGGCGTGAAAACGCTGGCCATCCGCATGCAGCGCCATTGCGAAAGCGCCCTGGCGCTGGCGCAGTGGCTGGAGCAGCAAAAGGAAGTGAAAACCGTGTTTTATCCGGGTCTGGCCTCGCATCCGCAGCACGCGCTGGCGCAGCGCCAGATGGATGGTTTTGGCGGCATCATCTCGATCAACCTCGATACGGATTTGGCAGGCGCACGCCGCTTCCTCGAGCGCTGCGAAGTGTTCGCCCTGGCTGAAAGCCTGGGCGGCGTGGAAAGCCTGATTGAGCACCCTGCCCTGATGACGCACGCCAGCATTCCCGCCGAGCAGCGGGCCAGACTGGGCATCGGCGATGGCTTGATCCGCCTGTCGGTAGGCATCGAGGACATCGAAGACCTGCGCCATGACTTGCGCACGGCGCTGGACGCGATTTGATCGGCCCAGCCGCTATTTTCCACGGTGGTAGCGGCGCTCCAGGCGTAGCTCCACCTGCTCCGGGATAAAACAGCACGTCCTTGACTTCGCCGCGCGCATACATGGCCGCCTGGTCCCGGAAGTGGGGCGAGCGCGAATCGCCGCTCTGGCCATAAGCGGCCAGCGCACCCCAGTTGCCCGACGCGTAAGGCGCGGCGAGCCAGCATTAACTACTCAAGTAATCAGGATGCGTCGATCAGCGTCGCGATGCGTTGGTTGAGTTCCACATTTTCCGCCTGCAACTGCGCCACCCGCTGTTTCAGGCTGGCGATCTCGCCGCGCAAGCGCTCCGCTTCGGACGGCGCACTGGCCGCGTTCTCGGCCCACGGCTCATTGCCCGTCTCCGGCGTATCCTGCGATACATGCACCTTCGGCTCGCGCGGCGTACGCGTGGCGGCGCGCTGTTCGCGGATTTCCTTGGCCGCCTGGCGCAGCAGTTTTTTACCGCCGGCGACGGCCGCCACCTGCTCTTCCGGCGGCAGGGACGCCACGGTGGCCGCCGCGTTGATCGATATCGTGCCCGAACGGACCGCTTCCACCAGTTCCGGCGCAGCCGCTTTCTGGATCTTCTCGATCTGGCTGATCTGGTTGCTGCTCAAGCGCGCCGCCTTGGCCACCTCTTCGCGCGTGCTCATGGCAGGTTTTGGCGCGTTTTCGCCGTCCGGCGCATCCTGGGCACTGACCGGGGCCGGGCTGCGCGCGGCGACGATTTCCTTCTTGCGCAGGGCCAGCACGCCGCGCTGGAAGTCCGACACGCTGCGGCGCGCCAGGTGATTGTCGATCATCCACAGCATGACGTCGTCGAGCGACGTAAAACTGGTGTTCTGGATGGTCTTGAATTCGATGCCGTGCTGGCGGCAGATGGCGTAGCGGTTATGCCCGTCGATCAGCACGTCGTTCCACAGCACCAGCGCGTCGCGGCAGCCTTCGGCCAGCAGGCTGCGCTCGAGCGCCGCGTATTCGCTGGCGGTGAGCGGGTCGATATACGACTGCAGCACCTGATTGATAGTGATATTCATGGTTGTCCTCAATATTGCGGCGCGATGGTCCGCGCCGGCACGAATGCTACACCATCCACCGCCCCTGGCCGGGTAAAATCACGGCGGCACAGCTCATACAAAAACACGGACCATGAAAAGAAAGTACGCCACCGCGATCATTTTTAGCGTTGCCGCCATCGGCTTCACCTGGGTCAGCCCCTACATCGCCATGTACCGCATCAGCATCGCGGCGAAATCCGTGCGCCTGGAAAACCTGGCGCAGCAGGCCGACCTGCCCGCCGTGCGCGCCAGCGTGGCGCACCAGTTGCGGGCGGCCGGCGAAACGGCCAATGAAGAGGACTTCAAGGAAATGCTCGACACCATCGTCTCGCCGCCCGGCATTACGCTGTTGATCCTGCACGGCAAGCAAGGGGCCGATGGCAAGCGCCACGACTTCGGCATGGCGTACCGCTCGTGGAACGAAGTGGTGCTGCGGCGCAGCGGCGCCGGCCCCGCCGCCAGCCAGTTTTTGCTGCGCCGGCATGGCATCTGGGATTGGAAACTGACAGACATTACCTTGCCGCCAGAATTACTCTGACGAAACTTGATCTAAAACAACACTTACCTTAACCATCATATTGATTTTGAGAAATATTATGTAGAATGCTAACACTTCAGGCGCACCGGGTCGCCAGGCATCCGAGAGATTGCACGATGAAAAGAATGTTGCTTCTCGCTCTAGTGGCACTGGTCGCGCTGGCCGGCGCCTTCTATGGCAGCCCATATTTCACCATGAACAAGATTCGCGCGGCAACCATGGATGAGGATACCCAGGCCCTGGCTGCGCAAATCGACCTGGCGCAGCTGCGCGGCAACCTGGGGCAGCAACTGCATGCCCTGTTCTCGGCACCGGAAGTAGCCGACGACATCAGCCCTGACGTCATCGCCCCCTTGCTCGATACCATGCTGATGCCTGAAGGCATCGTCGCCCTGATGAAGCTCAATGACCGCTATGAAAAACCGATCGCCAAGGTCAGCGACATCAGCGGTCGCAAGCGCAATGCCAAACCCGACTACAAGCTGCGCTACACTTCCTGGGACAGCGTCGTCGTACAGCGCGCCCACAGCAAGAGCCACATTGGCGAGCTGACCCTGACGCGCGACGGCCTGTGGCGCTGGAAACTGGTGTCGGTCGCCCTGCCGAAGAACTTGCTGGCCGACGCGTAAAGCGCCCGCCCTTGGTGTCGTCAATCCAGCGGCTATCCGACACCTTGCACTGCTATCATCGGGTTTTGACTTCCAATGGAGGCAATATGTCAGACCTGGTACAACACGCACTGGCCCACGCGGGCAAACCGGCCACCACGCCCTGGGTGGTAACCTTGATCAGCGGTGAAAAACTCACCGGCCCCATTTCCCCGCTCAGCGACGGCTGCTACGCCATCGGCCTGGGGCAAATCAAGTACTTTTCCAGCGACAAGGTCGCCTGCCTGAATGTCTCGGGCGCGGGCGCGTTTCCCATCTGAAGACCTTGGCAACGAACCTTACTCAGGCCCGCTAGCTGGCCGATGCGCTTGCCTTGCTTGCCTGCCGCCCGCAGCGGCAGCGGCAGCGGCAGCTTTCGCAGTTTGCTGTGGAAGTAGCGCGTTGCACGCTGGCACATGGTTTTTCACCAGGGCACGCCCAATCCGCCTGATCCTCCTCCCCCAGATGCTTTCCCGTGCCCGCTCCGGCGGCGCCGGAACAAGCCTTGCGTGTCACAAAGTTGTTTTTTGGCACGAAAGAATCATTGCTTTACTGAAACTTATATGTAAAAATGAATTTATTAAATAAACCAAATTATTTATCAAAATCAGTTTTTTAAGTAAGCCGATCCTCACACCACGAATCCGTGTTCTGGATAGAGAAGCACTGCGCAAAGCGCGGCTCATTGCGCGGCAATATATGGCTGCCGGCACCACGCGAGCGCCCTTTCTAATTTCACAACGTATTCTGGGAGCGGCATCATGGATAACTTAACTGTTCGCAAGCAACTGACCCTGGCATTCGGCCTGCTGGTCTTTTTCCTCATCGGCATCTCGGTCCTGTCGGTGCGGAGTTTTTCCACTTTCAACGCCGGCTTTGAGCAGTATGTCAACGGCATCACGGCCCGCGCCAATACGGCGCACCGCGTGCGTGACGCGATCGACATGCGTGCCGTCGCGGCCCGGAACCTGGTGCTGCTCACCAAGCCGGAAGAGCTGGAAATCGAACGCAAACACATCTTGCAGGCGCACGCCAATGTCGCCAAGAACATGCAGCAGTTGCTGCAACTGGCACAGCAGCCGGAGGTATCGGACAAGGAGCGCAGCAGCATCAACAAGATCGACAGCATCGAAAAACGCTACGCCCCAGTGGCGTTGGCCATCGTGGACCTGGCGCTGCAAAAGAAAACCGAATTAGCCATCGTCAAGATGAACGAGGAATGCCGTCCGCTGCTGGCCGCTCTCGTCACCGCCAGCGATGAATATTTCGCCCTGACGGAACAGCGCTCCGCCCTCATCCTGCAGGAAGACGACGCGCAGTACATTCTCAACCGGAACATCCTCATCGGCACCAGCGTGCTGTCCATCGTGCTGGCGGCCCTGGCTGGCTGGCTCATCACGCGCCACTTGCTCAAGGCACTTGGTGCCGAACCTCGCCAGCTGTGCGACGCCGTCAGCCTGCTTGCCAGCGGCGACCTGACCGGAAAACTCAACGTTGCAGTGCACGATAGCGTCAGCGTGCTGTCGGCGCTGCAACGCATGCAGGTGTCGCTGACCTCGGTAGTCTCATCCGTGCGCCAGGATTCCGACACGGTGTCCGTGGCCGCCGAGGAGATTTCCACCGGCAACAACGATCTGTCGCAGCGCACGGAACAGCAAGCCAGTTCACTGGAAGAAACGGCTTCCTCGATGGAAGAACTCACCAGCACCGTGCGCAAGAATGCGGAAAATGCCCGCGAAGCCAATGTGCTGGCGACAACCGCATCGGACGTCGCCAGCAAGGGCGGCGCCGTGGTGGGCCAAGTGATGGGCACCATGGACCTGATCAGCGAATCGTCGCGCAAGATTGTCGACATCATCAGCGTCATTGACGGCATCGCCTTCCAGACCAATATCCTGGCCCTGAATGCCGCCGTGGAAGCGGCGCGTGCCGGCGAACAGGGCCGCGGCTTCGCCGTCGTCGCCACCGAGGTGCGCGGCCTGGCCCAGCGCAGCGCCAGCGCGGCCAAGGAAATCAAGACGCTGATCGACGATTCCGTCAGCCGCGTCGATGCCGGCGCCAGGCTGGCGGCGCAAGCGGGAACGACGATGTCCGAGGTGGTCGCCAGCGTCGCCCGCGTCAGCAACATCATCGCCGAAATCACGATGGCCAGCCAGGAGCAGTCCGCCGGCATCGAGCAGATCAATCAGGCCGTGGCCCAGATGGATAGCGTCACGCAACAAAACGCGGCACTGGTGGAAGAAGCGGCGGCAGCCGCGGAATCCCTGCGCGACCAGGCCAGCAACCTGGTGCAAACTGTGAGCATCTTCAAGATACACGACGGCCATGCGGCAGCCCCTGCGGCCGCACCAGCGCCAGCGCGCGTCAGCCACAAGCCGCTGCGCCTGGCACCGGCCAGCGGCACCGTCAAGCGCCAGGCCGCGCCGGCAAAGCACCGCGCGGTGCAAGCAGAAGCGGTGACGGCTGGCGATTGGGAAGAGTTTTAAGCAGGTACGGGCATGCGTCCACGCATGCCCCGCGTCACACGCACAGGGGAAAGCCGCAAACGGCGCTTTCCCTGTCGCGTTGCAACAACAATCCCCTCACGAAAAAAATCCACGGTAACTGTTGTATTTCCTGCGCCCTGATCCCGGCACTACGACAAAATGCACCCGCTTTTTTTACGCTACCGCAGGAAACGCCATCGCCATGCCCGGCCTCTCTGCGTTCGCGCAGGCCTGCCGGCACCCCACTATGCACCCGCCCGATATTGACGACAAATACGATTTTATTCGCGTATTCAGTCGAAACGGATATGAATAGTTCTCGCTGGAAAATGGCAGGAATACCAAAACTTTCCGTGCTAGCATGATTTTTCGTTCAGCTGGCCAGCGCCAGCTTGCATGCCCCAATAACCTAGACCGACAGGAGCCGTTACATGATGACACCGCATGCCAGCACAATACGCCACACCCTGATTGCCCTGGCAATCGCTGCCGCCTTTCCCCTGCAAGCGATGGCGCAGGCGCAGGACAGCATCCCGGCGCCAGCCGCTCCGGCAGCACAGGCCGGCCCTGGCCAACTGGAAACGGTGATCGTGACGGCGCAGCGGCGCGCGGAAAACATCAAGGACGTGCCCATGTCCATCGCCACCCTGAAAGGCGACAAGCTCGACACTCTGACGGCCGGCGGCGCCGATATCCGCTTTCTCAACAGCCGCTCGCCCAGCGTCTCGGTCGAGTCGGATTACGGCCGCACCTTTCCCCGCTTCTACATTCGCGGCCTGGGCAACACCGACTTCGACCTGAATGCCTCGCAGCCCGTGGGCCTGGTGATGGATGACGTGGTGCAGGAAAACGCCATGCTCAAGGGCTTTCCCGTGTTTGACGTGGACCAGGTCGAGGTGCTGCGCGGCCCGCAAGGCACGCTGTTCGGGCGCAACTCGCCGGCCGGCGTGATCAAGTTCGATTCCGCCAAGCCCGTCTTCAAGACGGAAGGCTACCTGAGCGGCGGCTTCGGCAAGGATGGCATGAAGAACCTGGAAGGCGCCTTCAACGTACCCGTCAGCGACACCGTGGCCCTGCGCTTTTCCGGCCAGACGCAGCGCCGCGACGACCGCGTGCACAACCCGCGCCCCACCGGCACGCGCGACTTCGAAGGCTATGAAGACAGCGCCGCCCGCCTGCAAGTGCTGGTCAAGCCCACGCGCGACTTCACCGCCCTGTTCAATGTGCATGCGCGCAACCTCGATGGCACGGCGACGCTGTTCCGCGCCAACATCCTGAAACAGGGCACGAATGACCTGGTCGACAATTTCGATTATGGCTCCTACCCTACCGATGGCATCAACCGCCAGCACCTGAAAACCAAGGGCGGCAGCATGCGCCTGAAATGGGACTTGCCTGGCGTCACCCTGCATTCCATCACCGGCTACGAAAAGCTCGATTTCTTCAGCCGCGCCGACGTCGACGGCGGCTATGGCGCCGTGTACGCGCCGCCGATGGGACCCGGCTTCATCCCCTTCGTCGTGGAAACGGCCGACGTGATCCCCAAGCACAAGCAGATTTCGCAGGAATTTCGCGCCGAATCGTCTGCCCGCGGCCCGCTGCAATGGATAGGCGGCCTGTTTTACTTCAAGGAAGATATCCAGATCGACAGCATCAGCTTTGACAGCCTGGCGCCCGGCAATCCACAGAACAGCGCCTACGCCACGCAAAACCAGAGCTCGAAGTCATATGCGGCCTTCGGCTCGCTCAACTACACGGTCTCGGACGCGCTGAAACTGCGCGCCGGCCTGCGCTACACGAGCGACAAGAAGGATTTCTCGGCCAAGCGCGTGGAAGCGACCACGGCCGGCCCGTTCAACCTGCACGACACCTCGCACAACGTCAGCTGGGACCTGAGCGGCACCTATGTGCTGACGCCGGCAACCAATGCCTACGCGCGCATCGCCACCGGCTACCGCGCGCCGTCGATGCAGGGACGCCTGAACGGCCTGGCCGACCGCCCCTCGTTTGCGGGCGCCGAGAAAGCGCTGTCCGTCGAGGCGGGCATCAAACAAGACCTGTTCGACAAGCGCGCACGCCTCAGCCTGGCCGTGTTCCAGTACCGTGTCAAAGACAAGCAACTGACGGCCGGCAGCGGTGCCGTCAACATGAATCAGCTGATCAACGCCGACAAGGCCACGGGCCGTGGCGTGGAACTCGACTTCCAGGCTAACCTCAGCGATTCGCTCAGCATGACCCTCGGTGGCAGCTACAACCATACGGAGATCCAGGACAAGAAACTGTTCGTGCAAAGCTGCGGCAACGCGCAAAACAACCCGGCCAGCGGCTGCACCGTCACCGACCCGCTGGGCCCATTCAAGGGCACGGCCTACATCGACGGCAACCCTCTGCCGCGCGCGCCGGAATGGCAAACCAACTTCACCCTGAAATACAGCATTCCCGTCGCCAATGGCGAGTTCTACGCCTACACGGACTGGGCCTATCGCACCAGCTACAACTTCTTCCTGTATGAAGCAAAGGAATACAAGGCCAAGGAACTGCTCGAAGGCGGCTTGCGCGTCGGCTACAAATGGGACAAATACGAACTCTCCGCGTATGGCCGCAACATCACCAACCAGATCCAGTCACTGGGCGCCATCGACTTCGACAACCTGACGGGCATCATCAACGAACCGCGCACGTATGGGGTGCAGTTCAAGGCGACGTTTTGATGGCGGATAGATAAAATCAGGCTGTCCGGTGCAAACCGGACAGCATTTTTCTCCCGCCACGGCGGATACCTGGCGCTGCATGCGAGACCATCGCTCAGGCACAAGATGGCATGACGGGCATCACCTGTGCTAGAATCTCGCCGCGCTGCCCGGATGGTGAAACTGGTAGACACTGGAGACTTAAAATCTCCCGCCTGTAAGGGCGTGCCGGTTCGATTCCGGCTCCGGGCACCAGCGCACAGAATTCAGAAGCATCGAAAAAGCCACTAAATCCAATAAAATCAACGGGTTAGTGGCTTTTTTTACGTGCCAGCATTTCCCTTAATCCAGATTAAACCCGACAAAAACCAGTAGCGATTACGCCAGATTTACGCCATGATTACGCCTCAAGGAGATAATATATGGCAACGCGGTGCTCCTGACCGCTGGGCTCAAAGTCCACCAGTTCGGCTGGACCGAAAGCCAGGGTCAGAAAGCCGGGGGCACAGAAAGCCGAGGTCTGACATTTGGACACGACCTCAGTTTTTATAGGAATGGTGTCATGAAATTCACCCTACTTTGAAGCACGAACGGTTAAGCTTTTGTCCGATTGTCGGACCGGACCTGACCCTCGCTCGCATGACCCTCGCTCGCACGCATACCGGATTTAGAAATCAATGGTAACTGACGGCGCGCTGCGCTTTGCTACGCCTTGGTACACGGCCTCAATATTGTTCCCATCGGGGTCGAGTACGAAGGCAGCGTAATATCCTGGATGGTAGGCCCGCACGCCGGGTGCGCCATTGTCGTGCCCTCCGTGCGCCAACGCAGCGTTGTAAAAGGCATCAACTGTCGCGCGATCTTTCGCTTGAAAAGCTAGATGATGCCTCCCAGTCAACTTGCCCAAAGCTGTCTCACTATTTGAGGAGGATACGACAAGCTCATCGGCCACGAAGTACTCATTTCCGGTGCTGAGAACCGGTATATCCAACACGGACATGACCGCCTTGTAAAAGTTTTCGCTTGCCTTAAGATCGCGTACCACAAGCTGTATGTGGTCAATCAGGCGGCCGCGATGAAGTCGATTAGTTTCCATGATTGCTGCTCCTTTGACAACATTACTGTCGGTACTTCGCACAATTCTGAATAAACGGCAAACGTCGTTTGCTAGTATTCCAATAAAATTATACTTCCCATTTTCCAGATTTACGTGTCGGTACTATGTCCGCCGTGGGCCGGGGTCAGGTCTGACATTTGGACACGGCCTCAGCTTTTATAGAACTGGCGTCGTAAGATTTACCCGGATTTCAAGCCCAAAGCTGCTAAAGCACGCCGCCACCGCGTGCGTCCGCACGCGCATTTGGGCATCATGCATTGCATGAACGCCGACCTGTCCGGCCAAGCCATCACCCTGGCCGTGCCCGTAAAACATGCAAGCGTCGCACGCGCCCCCATCGACTCGGCCAGTTGCCGGCACCCTGCATGGTGGAAGTGCCGGACGTCGAAAACATCGCCGCAGCACGCAAGGAACATCTAATCAGCCTGCTGCGTGAAGCCCGGCACGCGGCCGTCACAGCCCTGCCAGCTTTTATACAACACCGTCCATCGCACCACGTGCCCCGCGCTCACTCCACGGCCGCCTACTGATACAATACTAACAATCAAGTAATACTCCGAGATGTGCGCCTCAAGGCTCCCGCAACCGTCTGTGTACCGCCAAGCCCAGCCCATGCGCTCCCTTTTCGACCACGAGATCATCCAACAGCTGCACAGCGGTGCCCGTTCCCGGGTGTACCGCGCCCGGGCCGCCGATGGCACGGCGCTGGTCGTCAAGATGCCGAATCAGCAGTTCCCCTCTTTTCAGCAACTGGCGCAATTCAAGCGCGAATATGCGATCACGCGCCGCTGCCGCCATCCTGGCGTGGCGCATCCGCTGGCACTGCAGCTGCACGGCGGGCACTGGACGATGCTTCAGGAAGATACCGGCGGCCTGGCGCTCGACCAGGTATTGCGCGCGCAGGTGGCGGCGCGCAGGACGCCGTCGCAGCCCGCCTTGGCGCTGGACGACTTTTTCGACATCGCGCTGCAACTGTGCGCGGCGCTGGAGGAAGTCCATCGCCAGGGTGTGATCCACAAGGACATCAATCCCTCCAACCTGGTGTGGAATGACGAGCGGCGCCTGCTGCAGCTGATCGATTTCGGCATCGCCTGTGAACTGCCCTACGAAAGCCATGGCATCGCCAATCTCCAGTCACTGGAAGGTACGCTGCGCTACATGGCGCCGGAACAGACCGGGCGCATGAACCGGCGGGTCGATTGGCGCGCCGATTTCTATGCGCTCGGCGCCACCTTGTACGAATTGCTGGCCGGCCAGGCGCCATTTGAGGCGGGCGACGAAATGGAACTCGTGCATTGCCACATTGCCCGCAGTCCGGACTGGTCGCACCCGGCGTTCGCAAACTTACCTGGCCAGCTGCTACCGATCATCCAGCGGCTGCTGGAAAAAAATGCCGATCAGCGCTACCAGAGCCTGCAAGGCTTGCGCAGCGACCTCGAAGCATGCCGCGCGAAAAAGCCGGCGCAATCGCTCAAGCTGTCCGACCACAACGCCCGCTTCCTGGTGCCACAGACGTTGCACGGGCGCGAGGATGCCATTGCCGTGCTGCTGGCGGCCTTTGAACGCAGTGCCGCGGGCACCTGCGAGATGCTGCTGGTGGCGGGCCATTCAGGCATCGGCAAGTCGGCGGTCGTCAACGAAGTGCAAAAGCCCATCATCGCCCGGCGCGGCTGCTTCCTGTCCGGGAAATTTGACCAGCTCCAGCGCGACGTGCCGTATGCCTCGCTGATCCAGGCCTTCCAGGGGCTGGTGCACCAGCTGCTTGGCCAGCCCGAAGAATCGCTGCGGCAATGGTCAGAAAAACTGCACGACGCCCTGGGCAGCGGCATCGGCGTGCTGGTCGAACTGATTCCCCAACTGGCGTTGATCGTCGGCCCCACCGAGGCGATGCCCGCGTCGGCGCCGGCACAGGCCCAGCTCCGCCTGGACCGGCTTTTCCCCCGCTTCGTCGAAGTCTTCGCCTGCGCCGGGCATCCGCTGGTGCTGTTCCTGGACGATCTGCAATGGGCCGATGCGGCCACGCTGCGGATGATCGAACTGCTGATGCTCTCCTGCGACAAGTGCTGCCTGCTGGTCATCGGCGCGTACCGCGACAACGAAGTGGGCGCCACGCATCCACTCATCGCGCTGCGCGACAAGCTGCGCGCGCGCGAGGTGCGCCTGTCCACGCTGTTGCTGAGCCCTCTGAGCGAGCCGCAGCTTGCGCAAATGGTCTCGGCCACCGTGCGCGTGGCGGCACCTGACTGCGCACCCCTGACCCGCATTTGCTACCGCAAGACGGCCGGCAATCCCTTTTTCCTCAACCAGTTCCTCGCTGCGCTCAATGAGGCGGGCCATCTGCGCTACCGGCCCGCCGACGATTGCTGGGACTGGGACCTGCCCGCGATACAACAGGCCAGGTACACGGACAACGTGGTCGAGGTGCTGCTGGAGAAAATCCGCCGCCTGCCCACGGCAACGCAGCACCTGCTGCAACTGGCCGCCTCCAGCGGTAACCGCTTCACGCTCGACACGCTTGCGCTGGCAGTGGACCGCGCGCCCCGGCACACGCAGCAAGCCTTGTGGCCGGCGCTCCATGCAGGATTGATCCAGCCGCTCGACGAACGCTACAAATACGTCAACGGCGACACCGATGCGGGCAACAGCGGCGTCAGTTACCGCTTCCTGCACGACCGCGTGCAGCAGGCAGCCTACCTGGTCGCCGATGCCGCTACCCGCGCGGCCAACCATCTTCACATCGGCCGCCTGCTGCTGCGGCATACGCCGCCGGGGCAGCAGGACGAGACACTGTTCGAGATCGTCGAACAGCTCAACGCCGGCCGTGCGCTGCTCGACGATGCGAACGAGCGCGTGCAGTTGGCGACGCTCAATCTGCAGGCCGGCGTCAAGGCACGACGCTCGGCCGCGTTCCAGGCCACGCTGGAACACATGCGAATTGGTCTCGGCCTGCTGCCGGCAGAGGCGTGGAGCGTCCACGCCGACCTCTGGCTCGACCTGCAGCTGGGCGCGGCCGAAGCGGCTTACCTGTGCGGGCAGTTCGATGCCGCCGAGGCGATCTATCCGCTGGTGCGCGCCCACACCTTGCGCCCGCTGCTGCAAGTACGCTGCATTGCCATCCAGGCGCACCAGTATCAATTGCAGGGCCGCCTGCTTGATGCCATCGCCGTGCAGCGCGAAGGCCTGGCGCTGCTGCACATCGACATTGCGCACGATGTGGCGCAGATGAAGGCGCACTTCGCCGACATTCTCGCCGACACCGGGAGGCAGCCTGGCGCGCAGGCGCCCGACACCTTGCTGGCGGCCAGCGACATGTGCGAGCCGGACGCGGTGGCCGCGATGCAGATGATGCAGGGCCTGTGGATGGCCAGTTATTACGCCGGCCAGCAAGATCTCAGCGCGCTGATGGTGGTATCGATGACGCGGCTGTCCATGCAACGGGGGAACAGCGATTTCAGCGCCGTCGCCTATGTCGGCTACGCGATGATGCTGGCGCTGTACGGTGGCGACGTGGCGCGCGGCTACGACTTCGGCGCGATGGCGATGGGGCTGGCAAGGCGGCGTGCCAATCTGCAGACGCGCACACTCACGGGCCTGATGTTCGGTGCGCTCATCAGCCACTGGACGCAGCCGCTGCGCAGCTCCGATGCCCTGTACGAAGAAGCCTTTGGCTGGGCACTGGAAATCGCCGATTTCGTGCACGTCGGCGTGGTGGCAGCCGTGCGCGCCACCGACCGGATCATCCTCGGCGACTACCTGCCGCACCTGATGCACGACATCGAGCACGACCTGGCGCTGATGCGCGCCAACGGCCAGCAGGCGATGGCCGATTGCTGCGTCGCCGCCGCAGTCCAGCCGATCAAGTGCCTGATGGGCCTTCTGCCCCGTCATGACAGCTACGACGATGCCGCCTTCGGCGAGGCGCGCTTCCTCGATCAATATGGCGATTCGCAGCTGTACCGCGCCTACTATTTGCAAGGGAAGATACGCAACGCCTACCTGTTCGACAGCACCGACGCCGAGCTGCTGGCAGGCCAGCTCGGCATCGTCAGCCAGATCATGCGCGGCCAGGCCAAGGTTGCCGAGTCGAGCTTCTACGCCGCGCTGATATGGATCCGCGCCTTGCGGCGCGACCCGGCGCGACCCGATACAGGCGTTGTGCTGACCATGATCGGCACGCTGCAGGCGAATCTCACCGAGTGGGCCAGGCAAGGCTCGGACAATAGCGCCGCCAAACATCTGCTGGTGATGGCCGAGATGGCACGCTACCGGGACGACCTGCAGCTGGCCACGCGCCATTACCGGCAGGCGATCGACGTAGCCGGCCTGGCAGGCTACGTCAACGTGCAAGCGCTGGGCAATGAGCTGTGCGGCGAATACTGGTCCGAGCAGGGCCACGCGCGCGTGGCCGCCGTCTTCATCCAGGACGCCATCGCGCACTACGGCCAGTGGGGCGCAGAGGGCAAGGTGACGCAACTGCGGGCGCGCCACGCTGCGCTGCTGCCAAGGATGGATGGCCGCGCCACGCTCTCGCATGTAGGTCCCAGCACGCACGGCAGTTCCGCGCTCGACCTGGTGTCGCTGCTGAAAGCGGCACAAATCCTGTCGAACGAAGTCGGCTTGCGCAATGTCCTGACACGCCTCATTGGCATCGTGTGCGAGAACGCTGGCGGGCAGGTAGCGCGCCTGCTGCTGCTGTCCGAAGGCAGCTACCAGCTGGAGGCCAATCTCGATGGCGATGGCGTCAGCGTCCTGCAAGCGCGCCGGCTCGACCTGAACGCCGCCAGCGACCCGCAGTTCCCGCTGTCGCTGCTACGCTACGTCATCCGCACCGGCGCCGAGGTGATCGAAGACTGCATCACGGACGCCGCGCGCTTTGCCGCCGACCCGTACGTGCAGTTGCGGCGGCCGCGTGCCGTCATGTGCCTGCCGATCCGGCACGGCGGCCAGATCGACGGTATCCTGTACTTCGAGAACCGGCTGGCAGAAGCCTCGTTCACGCAGGAGCGCGTCGCCTTCCTGCGCATGCTCGGTGTACAGGCGATGATCTCGATCTCCAGCGCCAGACTGCATGACAGCCTGGAGCGACGCGTTGCCGAGCGCACGGAACAGCTGGAAGACGCCAACCGCAAACTGGCGACCCTGTCCATCACCGACGGTCTGACGGGCCTGTCGAACCGGCGCCATTTCGACGACGTGCTGCGCGCCGAATGTGCGCGTGCCACGCGGGTCGGCCAGCCGCTTGCCGTCGTCATGCTCGATGTCGACTACTTCAAGCTATTTAACGACCGTCACGGCCACCAGGCCGGCGACGCATGCCTGACCCGGGTCGCGCAGGCGCTAGCGGCCGGCATGCGGCGCGCAGGCGACCTGACGGCGCGCTACGGCGGCGAAGAGTTTTCGATCGTGCTGCCGAACACCGGTGCGGACGAAGCGCAGCAGATCGGCGAAGCGCTGCGGCGCGCTATCGAAGACCTGGGCATCGTCCACGCGAGCACGCAGGCGCAGCAGGTGACGATCAGCGTCGGCATCGCGGTCCAGTCGCCACCGGGCGCCGCCGATCCGGACGCCCTGCTGCGCCTGGCCGATGCCGCGCTATACCAGGCCAAGGATGGGGGGCGCAATTGCGTGGTGCTAAGGATTCTGCCGCCTGGCTGACCGGCATTCACGATGCAGGGCGACTCCTCAATCGCTGCCATGACTGTTTTCACGCGCCTGCTCCCGCGCCTTTTCCTGCGACGCCAAGCCGTTGAAGAACAGATTGAGCAGCACGGCAACGATGGCGGCCAGCAGGATGCCGCTGTGCAGCAACGGCGACAGGGCCTTGGGCATGTGCTGCGCGTACTGCTCGGCCACCAGCGGCAGCATGCCGAAGCCGATCGACAGGGCCACGATGAACAGGTTGTTGCGGTTGCTCTTGTAGTCGACGCTGGCGAGGATGCGGATGCCGGTGGCGGCCACCATGCCGAACATCACCAGCCCCGCCCCGCCCAGCACGAACGCCGGCACGGACTCGGCCGTTTGCGCGATCTTCGGAATCACGCCCATGACCAGCAGGATGATGCCGGCCGCTACGCAGACCCAGCGGCTGCGCACGCCCGTCACCCCGACCAGGCCCACGTTTTGCGAGAACGAGGTGTACGGGAAGGTATTGAAGATGCCACCGATCAGGGTGCCCAGGCCATCGACGCGCAAGCCGCGGCTGATGTCGGCCTGCGTGATGCGCTTGTCCGTCATTTCGCCCAGCGCCAGAAACATGCCCAAGGACTCAATCATGACGACGATCATCACCAGGCTCATGGTCACGATGGCAACCACGTCGAAGGTCGGCATGCCGAACTGGAACGGCGTGACGATGGCAAAGGCCTTGGCGCTGGCCACCTTGGCAAAATCGGCCTTGCCCAAGGCAAACGACAGGGCCGTGCCGGCGATGATGCCGATCAATACCGCGATATTCGACAGGAAGCCGCGGCCATACTTAGCCACCAGCAAGATGACGGCCAGCACGAAGAAGGCGATGCCCATGTTATCCAGCGCGCCGTAGCCGGGGTTGGCGATCAGCGGTACGGGGCCAAGCGGCGCAGGCAAGCCGGCCGCCGTGGCGGCAGCGGCCATCTTGAGGAAGGCGGGATCGGCAATTTGCGCCATCGCAGGCGGTCCGCCCATGGCCCAATTCACGCCCACGCGCATCAGCGACACGCCGATCACGGCGATGATGCTGCCGGTGACGACGGGAGGAAACAGGGCCAGCAGGCGGCTGATGAAGGGAGCGATCAGCATGGAGACGACGCCGGCGCCGATCACGGCGCCAAAGATGCCGGTGATGCCCAGGGCCGGGTTGTTCGCCATGGCCAGCATGGGACTGACGGCGGCAAAGGTCACGCCCATCATCACGGGCAGGCGAATGCCGAAGTACTTGCCTATCCCCAGGGACTGGATCAGGGTCACCAGGCCGCAGCAGAACAGGTCGGCACTGATCAGTGCCGCCACCTGCTCGGGCGGCAGCTTGAGGGCGCGCCCGACGATCAGCGGCACGGCGATGGCACCCGCATACATCACGAGCACATGCTGCAAGCCCAGGGTGAACAGCTTGCCGGCTGGCAGGATTTCATCGACGGGCGATGGCGCAGCAGGCGTGCTGCCCGGAGCGCTGCGGTGGATGGATTTCAAGCGGTGAGAGGCCATTTACGCTCCATTTCCTGGGTTACCGCGGCCCGGATGGGCGCAGGTGAAAGGGAAAAGCAAGAGAGAAACGGGACGACAGGAACACACTGGCGGTGGATGAGGCATGCGAAGCTCCTTGAATGGGATGACCAAGGTATGCCATGCACGCTTCGTGCCAGGTGAAATTGTATACAGTTTGTGGCGACAAACCAGCATGAGGCGCATGCTGCCCTCGCCCTTCGCACCGATTTCAGGCGCGCCGCCATGAGCATGCACTAAAAGGGGACGCCAGCGCCGTCAGCGTCGCGTCCGCACCTCCTTGACGGCAGCGGCCGCATCGGCAGCCAGTTCACCGATATCCTTGTCGCGGCGCCGGTCGAACCAGCACACGCTGGCACTCACCAGCCACCACGCCGGCAAACCGACGAGCGCCATCAGCGGTGCGGCAATGAACAGGAAGCCCGTGGCAGGATCACAGCCATACAGCGCCGCCACCGTTTGCGCGCTGTCAAACAAGCCGGGCCACCACGCCAGCACCGCCGACACCAGGACGGGACCGGCAAACGTGGCAATGATGATGCTGGAGCAAATACGGATGAGCGCCTCCTTGCAGCTGCGTGGCCACATGACCATGAAGCTGAGCAAGGTGGCAAAGAAGGCGGCCAGCAAGGGGACGCCCAGCAGCTTGATCCAGGCAGCCCCTGCAGCGGTGATATCGATATGCATGATGTACTTTCAGTTGCGGCAAAAAAGAGCTGCACTTGGCAGCTTGCTTGCTGTCATTCATTTGAGAAGGCGGCTTGCTGCCCTACCCTTGCGCTGGTCCGAACAACGCCGCCACCAGCGGATCGCGGCGCGCCGCACCGCGTGGCCAGCTGGCCGTGCGGCGCACCTGCGGCGGCAGTTCCGCCCAGCCGTCGACCTCGTCGTCCTGTTCTCCGAGCGCATACAGTGCGGGCCGCTGGCGTCCCGGCTCCGTGCAATGGCGCTGCGCCAGGTGGATCTGTCCCATGCCGCACATGTGGCGCAAATAGCGGCTCATGGTGCCCGCATCGAGTCCCAGCAAGGCGGACAATTGCGCCGCGCTGGCCTGGCCCTGCTCGCGTATGTACTGCGCGATGCGGGCGAAATGCAGCTGCGACTTCTTGCTGCGTCCCTGTAACTGGCGCCCCTGCCGTGGCACCGCCCTGCTTTCCACCAACTGACTGCTGTTCAACATCTGCCTGATCTCCCATGGTGCTGCCCGCCGGCAAACGCTGTAGTGCGTTTGCCACAGGCAACGAGTGGACTTTATCAATCGCTAATGTTAAAGTCAAGCATTTGGTAATTTATCAAACGGTAAATTTCAGGTTTAATGTGGAGATGAATATGTACCAATACAGACGCGACCGCCTGCTGGCCCTGATCCGCGAGCATTACGACAACACGCGCAAGAAAATTTCCGACGTCAGCGGCTGGAGCGAGGCGCGCATCTCGCAAATCCTCTCGCCCACCTACCGCGAGGGACGCGCCTTCAGCGAAAAGATCGCGCGCAAGCTGGAAGCGGACCTGCAACTGGACAGCATGTACTTCGACCAGGGTGCGGCGCCCGACCAGGCGGCGCTGGTGGCACGTGCGCTGGGTCACGTGCGGCCGGTGGTGGTGGTCGATGGCGAAGATGCGCGCTTCTACCCGATCCGCAAGGTGAAACTGCGCCTGTCGGCAGGCATCACGGGCTTTGCGATCGAACCGGAAACGCACGACGGCAGCACCATCAGCGTGCCGCGCAGCTGGGTCGAGCGCCATGGCTACCACCCTGAAAAACTGGTGGGTATCAAGGTCAAGGGCGAGAGCATGGAGCCGGCCCTGTACGAGGACGACGTGGTGATCATCAATACGGCCGACAACCGGCCGGCCGACGGCATCGTGTTTGCCATCAATTACGAAGGCGAGCCGGTGGTCAAGCGCATGGCGCGCGACATCGGAGAATGGTGGCTGACCTCGGACAACCCGGACCAGCGCAAATACCACCGTAAACTCTGCCGAGGCAACGAATGTCTGATCGTGGGCAGGGTCGTGCGCAAGGAAAGCGACCGCATTTGAGAACGAAATTTATCGATTGATAAACTTCGTTCCCATCCTGGCGCTTACGCCAATGCTGCCTGGATCTGCTGCAGCGATGCCGGATCGTCCATCGACGTCAGGTCGCCCGGGCTGCGGCCTTCGCAGATAGCCTGGATCGAACGGCGCAGCAACTTGCCCGAACGCGTCTTCGGCAGCTGTGGCACGAACAGCACGCGCGCGGGCCGCGCCACGGCGCCCAGCTGGCGGTCAACCACGGCCATCACTTCGCGTTCCAGGACAGCTTTCGCTTCGACACTGTCGAAGCCCTGCGGGTTTTTCAGGATCACGAAGGCCATCGCCACCTGGCCTTTGAGCTTGTCTTCCACGCCCACCACGGCCACTTCCGACACGTTCGGATGGCTGGTGATACTTTCCTCGATTTCGCGCGTGCCCAGGCGGTGGCCGGCCACATTGATCACGTCATCGGTACGGCCCAGGATGAAGTAATAGCCGTCCGCGTCGCACATGCCCCAGTCGAAGGTGGAATACACTTGCCGGCCGCTGAAGGTGGACCAGTAGGTGTCGACGAAACGCGCGTCGTCGCCGTACACCGTCTGCATGCAGCCCGGCGGCAGCGGGCCTTCCAGCACCAGCACGCCCTTCTCATTCGCGCCGCACTCTTCGCCCGTCGCTTCGTTGAGCAGCTTGACCTGGTAGCCGTACATGGCCATGCCCGGGCTGCCCAGGCGCGTCGGCGTGTCGGCCACGCCCTTGGCCACCGAGAGGATCGGCCAGCCCGTCTCCGTCTGCCAGTAGTTGTCGATGATGTCCACTTTGAGTTCATCGGCGATCCACTGCGAGGTGGTTTCGTCGAGCGGCTCGCCCGCCAGGTACAGCGCCTTCAGCGAGGACAGGTCGTATTTGCGCATCAGTTCCACCGGGTGCTTGCGCAGCACGCGGATCGCCGTCGGCGCTGAAAACATGCGCGTGACCTTGTATTTTTCGACGATGCTCCACCAGATGCCCGCATCGGGACAGATTGGCAAACCCTCGTACAGAATGGTGGCCATGCCGGCAATCAGTGGGCCATACACGATGTAGGAATGACCCACCACCCAGCCGATATCCGAGGTGGCAAAGAAGGTTTCACCGGCCTTGCCACAGAAGTTGTATTGCATCGACGACGCCAGCGCCACCGCATAGCCGCCCACGTCGCGCTGCACGCCCTTCGGTTTACCCGTCGTGCCCGAGGTGTAGAGCACATACGACGGCTCGTTCGATTCGAGCCAGGTGACGGGCACCTGCGCGTCCAGGTGCTGCTCACGCAGTGTCGCGTAGTCAACGTCGCGGCCCGCCGTCAGTTCCATCGGCACGAGATGGCGGTCGACCAGCAGCACCTGCTGCGGCTTGTGCGCGGCGATGCGGATGGCTTCGTCGAGCAGCGGCTTGTAGGCGATCGCCTTGCCATTGCGCGAACCGGCATCGGCGGAGAACACCAGTTTGGGCCGCGCATCGTCGATGCGGCTGGCCAGGCTGTTGGCGGCAAAACCGCCGAACACCACGGAATGCACGGCGCCGATGCGGGCGCACGCGAGCATGGCGAAGGCCGCCTCTGCAATCATCGGCATGTAGATCAGGACGCGGTCGCCCTTGACCACGCCCAGCGACTGCAAAATGGCGGCGCAGCGCTCCACTTCGCGCTGCAGCTCGCGAAAACTGTAGGTGCGCTCGGTATTGGTTTCGGTGGAAATGGCGATCAGCGCGGCCGCATCGCCCTGGCTGTCCACCCAACGGTCAACGGCGTTGTGGCACAAATTGGTGGTGCCGCCGACGAACCATTTGGCGAACGGCGGGCGGGAATAATCAAGCACTTGCGAAAATGGGGTATGCCAATCGATCTTTTCCGCTTCCTCGCGCCAAAAAGCGTCAGGCGTGTCGATCGAGCGTTGATAAAATGCTGCGAAATTCATGTCTCCTCCGGTATGCGTGCAATCTGTATCGGGCCTGGGCCAACTGGCCTGGGCGCCGCATTATGTGTGCCATCTGTGTACCATCTGCCTGCGACTTTCTTCCTTTATCTGCGTATTGGTGCATCCTCCAATGATTTTTCAAACAGTTTTTTCGAGAACTCGAACATCTCCGGCTGCGCCCCCATGCAGGCACTGCGCTCGGCGGCAATCCTGTCGCGATTCGCGGTCAGCGTGGCGCTGGTCAGCGGCATGCCGAACTGGCCGTCATCCGGCGCGCTGTCCTTTTGCGTCATCACCCGCTGCATCACAATGTCGCCCAGGGCCTTCTTGAAGTGCCCTGCTTCCCAGTACCAGCGCGTGCTGGCGTGGCGCTGTTGTTGCGTGGGAATCGGCTCGCAGTTGTAAGGGCCGAAGCCACTGAAATCGGTCACGCTGATGCTGGCCGAAGGATTTTGTTTTTTGACGGCGTCGACTTCCAGCACGACTTGATGTTTCCACGCCTCGAACAGGGGCCACAGGCCAGCCGATTCAAACATGGCCAGAATCTGCGCGTGATAGGGATAGATGACCAGCTTGATATCGGCCTGCGTGGCCGCCATCGCCAGCAGGAAGGTACGCAAGGCTAGCAAGTCTTCTGTGGCGAGACCACTCTTCGATTTCCTCTTGAAACTGACAGCATTTTCCTGCGCCCGCTGGCGAAACAGCTTGTGGTAGCCATCGTGGCGCACATACGCGCCATACTCCAGCAAGGGATTGAAACCATCGGACGACAGCGTCGCCGCCTCGCCGTCGTGCTGAATGCGCAGGGTATGCGCAGCATCGCGGATGGACGCCAGCGAAAAAAGCGTATCGAAGCGCCAGAATGCGCGCCCTCGCGCAGGCGCAGGCGCCGCCGCAGTCGCCGCACGTGCAGGTAATGCCGCTACCGGATTGAGAAAATCGATGAACTCCATACCCACGATGACGGTGCGCGGCTTGACGCCAGCCTGCAGCAATTGCGCGAACTGGCTGGCGGACGTGGCCAGGCCCGTGCCGGGAATCGCCAGGTTGTAGCCGGCGCCGCCCAGCGGGGCAAAAGCGCTGGCGCGCGGATCGAAGCCGATCTCGGCGCGGGAGTTCCCCAGGATGATGAATTGCGGCCGCAGGCGCAGCGCAAGTTCCTGCTTGATCTGGCTTTGATAGCGGGTCAGTCCAGGCTTGACGGCATTGAAATGGTCGCGGCGCACGATCCCATACACACCATAAGGATCGACGATGAGCACAAAGACGCAGACGATGATGGCGCCCGACACCAGCAAGAGCAGCAGCGTAAGCAGATAAAACCTGAACGGGGAACGTGTCATGCTTGTCCCCTAAAACTGAAAGTACAGGAATTCGGCGGGCCGGTTCAAGGCCAGCATGCTCGCCAGCGCCAGCGCGGCAACGGCAGCCGCCCACGCGGGCGACGCACGCCAGGTCAGCCGGCGAAAGACGCCCAACCCGCCCTGTCCTGCCGCGGCCTGGCTTTCCTGGAAATCCAGCGCCGGCCCGAAGCGCCGCATGATTTGCTGCGTATTGGGCATGGCGAAAACCAGCACGGCCGCCAGCGCGATCCACGTCCAGCCTTCCATGAAGGCCGTGCCGCCTCCCAGATAAAAGGATACGCCCATCGAAGCCAGCATGGGCTGCACTGGCAGCAGATAGGGAATCAGTGCATCGGGCAAGGCCATGCCGAAGCCGCCGGCCATGCCTTTCAATATCGTCAGGGCGCTGGCCACATCGGGCGCGCGGAAGAAAACCCAGGCAATGCAAACGGCTGTAAAAGTGAGGAAAGTCGCCACGACATTCCCGGCGCGCGTATCGGACGGCAGGCGAAGCTTGCGCGCCACCGCGTTCCAGCCCTTATGGACGCCCAGGTAAGCGCCGTGCAGTGCCCCCCAGACGAGAAAATTCCACCCGGCGCCATGCCACAAGCCGCCCAGCACCATGGTGATCATCAGGTTCAGGTAGCGCCGCATGGGGCCACAGCGGTTGCCGCCCAGCGGGATATACAGGTAGTCGCGCAGGAAGCGCGACAGGGTCATGTGCCAGCGGCGCCAGAACTGCGCGATATTGCGAGATTTATACGGCGAATCGAAGTTCAAAGGCAGGCGTACACCGAACAGGCGCGACAAGCCGATGGCCATGTCGGAATAACCGGAGAAATCGAAATACAGCTGGAAGGTATACGCCAAAACCCCGCCCCAGGCGACCAGCAGCGAGGGTGTGGCAGGGTCGTTGAACAGCGGCGCCGCATACGGGCCGATATTGTCGGCAATCAACACTTTTTTTGCCAGGCCGATGAAAAAGATGGTGCTGCCGATGGCGACATTCCTGGCCGACAGGCGAAAGATGCGCCGGTCCGCGAACTGCGGCATCATTTCCTTGTGGTGCAGTACGGGGCCGGCAATCAAATGGGGGAAGTACGTGACAAACAGCAGATAGTGGACAAAACGGCTTTCCTGCGCCTTGCCCTGGTAGGTATCGACCAGAAAAGCGATCTGGGTGAACGTAAAAAACGAGATCCCGATGGGCAGCACCACGTGCAGGACGGGCAGTGGCTGCGCCAGCAGCTCCGCCAGGCTGGCCACAAAGAACCCCGCATATTTGTAATAGGCGAGCAGTCCCAGATTGGCGGTAATCGCCGCCATCAACAGGCCCTTGCGATGGATGCTGCGTCCTGGCCCAAGCAGGGCTGCGCAGCCGTAATTGAAGATGACGGAGCCTAGCAGCAGCGGCAGGTAGCGATAATCCCACCAGCCATAGAAAAAAAGCGATGCCACCGCCAGCCAGGCGGCCGCTCCTGACTGGCTACGCCGTCCCAGGATGAAAAATCCGGCCACCGTGATGGGCAAATAGGCAAACAGGAAGACGTAGGAGTTGAATAGCATCAGTTCACCAGTCAGAAGGATGGCAGGCCGCCAACGCACGCTGCAAGCTGGCGCGCATCGCGGCTGGCGCCCCGCCATTTTCCTTGTCGCTCAATTTCATCGCTAGCAGAAATATCAACTTATCTGCAATGCATCTGCCCATTTGGCCCGACAGCGTCGTGTTCAGGCTAAAACGCGTCGCCGGGAACGCGTACCGACCCTTCCATCAGTACGCGCGCGCTGCGGCTCATGATGGCCTTGGTGACGCTCCATTGGCCATCGAGCAGCGCCGCTTCCGCGCCCACCATCAGGGTGCCGGACGGGTGGCCGAAGCGCACGCTATGGCGTGGCCCGCCGCCCGCCGCTAGATTCACCAGGGTGCCGGGGATCGCTGCCGCCGTGCCGATGGCGACAGCCGCCGTGCCCATCATGGCGTGGTGCAGCTTGCCCATGGACATGGCGCGCACCAGCAGGTCGATCTCGCCCGCTTCCACCTGTTTTCCGCTGGAGGAGACATAGCTGGCCGGCTTGGCGACAAAAGCCACTTTCGGCGTGTGCTGGCGCTTCGCCGCTTCGTCCAGGTGGGCGATGAGGCCCATGCGCAGGGCGCCGTGCGCGCGGATGGTTTCGAAGCGGGCCAGCGCGGCCGGGTCGCCATTGATGGCGTCCTGCAGTTCCGTGCCCGTGTAGCCGATGGCATGCGCATCGACAAAAATCGTCGGGATGCCGGCGTTGATCATCGTGACTTTCAACATACCGATGCCGGGCACGTCGATGTCATCGACCAGGTTCCCAGTAGGGAACATGGCACCTCCGCCCCCCTCTTCCTCCGCCGCCGGATCGAGGAATTCCAACTTTACTTCGGCGGCCGGGAAAGTCACGCCATCGAGTTCGAAGTCGCCCGTTTCCTGCACTTCGCCATGCGTCACGGGGACGTGGGCGATGATGGTCTTGCCGATATTGGCTTGCCAGATGCGCACCGTGGCCACGCCCTCGCGCGGCACGCGTGCAGCGTCCACCAGGCCACTGGCAATGGCGAACGAGCCGACGGCGGCCGACAGGTTGCCGCAATTGCCGCTCCAGTCGACAAACGGCTTGTCGATGGAAACCTGGCCGAACAGGTAGTCGACGTCATGCTCCGGCTTGGCGCTTTTTGCCAGGATCACCGTCTTGCTGGTGCTGGACGTGGCGCCGCCCATGCCGTCGATCTGCTTGCCGTACGGGTCGGGACTGCCGATCACGCGCAGCAACAAGGCATCGCGCGCCGCGCCCGGCACTTGCGCGCTGGCGGGCAAGTCCTGCAGGCGGAAGAACACACCCTTGCTGGTGCCGCCACGCATATAGGTGGCGGGGATTTTGATTTGGGGTTGATGGGTCATTGTATATTTCCGCAGAAGTTCTTTGCCCGCGCTGCGAGGACGACAGCCTCCCCGCAGCACAAAGCTGGGGTCAGACCCGGCGGGTCTGACCCCTGGTTTACGCTGCCTTCGACGACTCGAGGAAATCCTGCGCGAAGCGTTGAAGAACGCCGCCCGCCTCGTAGATCGACACCTCTTCCGCCGTATCGAGGCGGCAGGTGACGGGCACTTCGAGCGTTTCGCCGTTCTTGCGATGGATCAACAAGGTCAAAGTGGAGCGCGGCGTGCGCTCGCCCACGACGTCGTAGGTTTCGCTGCCACCGAGACCCAGGGTCTTGCGGTTCACGCCTGGCAAAAATTCCAGCGGCAGCACGCCCATGCCCACCAGGTTGGTGCGGTGGATGCGCTCGAAGCCTTCGGCCACGATGGCTTCCACGCCGGCCAGGCGCACGCCCTTGGCAGCCCAGTCGCGCGAAGAACCCTGGCCATAGTCGGCGCCGGCGATGATGATCAAGGGCTGCTTGCGCTCCATGTACACCTCGATGGCTTCCCACATGCGCGAAATCGTGCCTTCCGGCTCGATGCGCGTGAGCGAACCGGCCTTCACCTTGCCGTCCTCGATGACCATCTCGTTCTTCAGGGTCGGATTGGCAAACGTGGCGCGCTGCGCCGTCAAATGGTCGCCCCGGTGCGTGGCGTAGGAATTGAAGTCTTCCTCGGGTAAACCCATCTTCGCCAGGTATTCGCCAGCCGCGCTATCGAGCATGATGGCGTTCGATGGCGACAAATGGTCAGTCGTGATGTTGTCGCCCAGGACGGCCAGCGGACGCATGCCCTTCAACGGGCGAGCGCCAGCCAGCGCGCCTTCCCAGTACGGCGGACGGCGGATGTAGGTGGTATTCGGACGCCACTCATACAGCGGGCTGACCTTGATGCCGTCGTCCGCCTGCTTGGCGAACATGGGGATATACACCTTGCGGAACTGCTCCGGCTTGACGCTGGAAGCGACGATGGCGTCGATTTCCTCGTCCGATGGCCAGATATCCTTCAGCAGGACAGGCTTGCCATCCGGGGCGATGCCCAGCACGTCCTTTTCGATGTCGAAGCGGATGGTGCCGGCAATCGCGTAGGCCACCACCAGCGGCGGCGAAGCGAGGAAAGCCTGTTTCGCGTACGGGTGGATGCGGCCGTCGAAGTTGCGGTTGCCCGACAAAACGGCCGTGGCGTACAGGTCGCGCGACACCACTTCTTCCTGGATGACAGGATCGAGCGCGCCCGACATGCCGTTGCAAGAAGTACAAGCAAATGCCACCACGCCGAAGCCCAATGTTTCGAGCTCCGGCAGCAAGCCCGCTTCCTGCAGATACAGTTCCACGGTTTTCGAGCCGGGTGCCAGCGAGGATTTCACCCACGGCTTGCGCGTCAGGCCCAGGCGGTTCGCATTGCGCGCGATCAGGCCGGCGGCGATCATGTTGCGCGGGTTGTTCGTATTCGTGCAGCTGGTAATGGCGGCGATGATGACGGCCCCGTCCGGCATCTTGCCCGGCTCGTTTTCCACCACGCCGGAAATCCCCCGCGCGGCCAGTTCCGACGTCGGCACGCGGTTGTGCGGATTCGATGGCCCGGCGATATTGCGCACGACGGACGACAGGTCGAAGCTCAAGACGCGCTCGTACTGCGCGTCGACCAGGCTGTCGGCCCACAGGCCCGTTTCCTTCGCATACAGCTCCACCAGCTTCACCAGTTCGTCGTCGCGGCCCGTCAGTTTCAGATACTTGATGGTTTGCGCGTCGATGTAGAACATGGCGGCCGTGGCGCCGAATTCCGGCGCCATGTTGGAAATCGTGGCGCGGTCGCCCAGGGTCAGGTGCGATGCACCTTCGCCAAAGAATTCCAGGTAGGACGAGACGACCTTCTGCTTGCGCAAAAATTCCGTCAGCGCCAGCACGGTATCGGTGGCCGTGATGCCCGGCTGTGGTTTGCCCGTCAGCTTGACGCCGATGATGTCGGGCAGGCGCATCCACGAAGCGCGGCCCAGCATCACGCTTTCCGCTTCCAGGCCGCCCACGCCGATGGCGATCACGCCGAGCGCATCGACCATCGGCGTGTGCGAATCCGTGCCCACCAGGGTATCGGGATAGGCTACGCCATTTTGCACCTGGATCACGGGCGACATGCGCTCCAGATTGATCTGGTGCAGGATGCCGTTGCCTGGCGGAATCACGTCGACGTTCTTGAACGCCTTTTTCGTCCAGTCGATGAAGTCGAAACGGTCTTCGTTACGGCGGTCTTCGATGGCGCGGTTCTTGGCGAAGGCATCGGGGTCGAAGCCGCCGCATTCGACGGCCAGCGAATGGTCGACCACCAGCTGCGTCGGCACGACAGGGTTGACCAGGGCCGGGTCGCCGCCCTGGGCCGCGATGGCGTCACGCAAGCCTGCCAGGTCGACCAGGGCCGTCTGGCCCAGGATGTCATGGCAGACGACGCGGGCCGGGAACCATGGGAAATCGAGGTCACGGCGGCGTTCGATGAACTGGCTCAGCGACGCGTTCAAGGTGGCCGGGTCGCAGCGGCGCACGAGGTTTTCGGCCAGCACGCGCGAGGTGTAGGGCAAGGTGGCGTAGGCGCCTGGGGCGATCGCATCGACGGCGGCGCGCGTGTCGAAGTAGTCTAGCTGGGTGCCCGGCAAGGGCTTGCGGTGCAAGGTGTTCATGTTGGTGCTCATTATTTGCGGTCCTTGATCGGCACAAATTCCAGGTCTTCCGGGCCGACGTAGTTGGCGCTCGGACGGATGATCTTGTTGTCGATGCGCTGCTCGATAATGTGGGCGGCCCAGCCCGAGGTGCGCGAAATGACGAACAGCGGCGTAAACATCGCCGTCGGCACGCCCATCATGTGGTACGACACGGCCGAGAACCAGTCCAGGTTCGGGAACATGTTCTTGATTTCCCACATGACCGATTCCAGGCGCTCGGCGATGTCGAACATCTTGGTGGAACCGGCTTCCTGCGACAGCGAACGGGCCACTTCCTTGATGACTTTATTGCGCGGGTCGGAAATCGTGTAGACAGGGTGGCCGAAGCCGATCACCACTTCCTTGTTGGCGACGCGCTCGCGGATATCGGCTTCCGCTTCGTCGGCATTGTCGTAGCGCTTCTGGATGTCCAGCGCCACTTCGTTCGCGCCGCCGTGTTTCGGACCGCGCAGCGCGCCGATGGCGCCCGTGATGGCCGAATGAATGTCCGAACCCGTGCCGGCGATGACGCGGCTGGTAAAGGTGGAGGCGTTGAATTCGTGTTCCGCGTACAGGATCAGCGAGGTGTGCATGGCTTTTTCCCACGATGCCGACGGCTTTTCGCCGTGCAGCAGGTGCAGGAAGTGGCCGCCGATCGAATCGTCGTCCGTTTCCACTTCGATGCGCTTGCCGTTATGGCTGTAGTGGTACCAGTACAGCAGCATGGAGCCGAACGACGCCATCAGGCGGTCGGCGATGTCGCGCGCGCCAGGTGCGTTATGGTCGTCTTTTTCAGGCAGGGTGCAGCCCAGCACGGACACGCCCGTGCGCATCACGTCCATCGGGTGGGCGGCGGCCGGCAGCGCTTCCAGGGCCGACTTGACAGCCGACGGCAAGCCGCGCAGGGATTTCAGCTTGGCCTTGTAGCCTCTCAGTTCCGCGCTGGTCGGCAGCTTGCCGTGCACCAGCAGGTAGGCGATTTCCTCGAATTCGCAGCTGTCGGCCACGTC
The DNA here is from genome assembly GCF_051380715.1 of Janthinobacterium kochi. Taxonomy (NCBI): domain Bacteria; kingdom Pseudomonadati; phylum Pseudomonadota; class Betaproteobacteria; order Burkholderiales; family Oxalobacteraceae; genus Janthinobacterium; species Janthinobacterium kochi. Next base: position 611,926 of record NZ_JBNYXO010000001.1, on the reverse strand, counting down.
CAGGATGTCATAGCCGCGGTAGTGCAAATCGTTGCCGGTCTTGCCGACAGAGCACAGCGCCGTGTTGCCGGCGGTGACGCCGGACAGGGCGACGGATTTTTTAGGCTTGAAAGTAGCGACTTGCGGTGCGGTCATTGTGTTCTCCAGAAGATGATTGTCAGTCCAGTGCGGCGGGCTTGGGCCTCCCAAGGCCCGCTCTTGTATAGGTGCTTACTTCTTTTGCGCGGCGAACAGCGCGTCCAGTTTTTGTTCAAAATCATGATAGTTGATCGATTCATACAGTTCCATGCGCGTCTGCATGGTGTCGACGACATTCTTTTGCGTGCCATCGCGGCGCAAGGCGCGGTAGACGTTGTCGGCCGCCTTGTTCATGGCACGGAAGGCCGACAGCGGATACAGGGCCAGGCCCACGTGGGCGCTGCGCAATTCGTCCAGCGTGAACAGCGGCGTGGAACCGAATTCCGTGATGTTGGCCAGGATAGGCACGTTGACGGCCTTGGCGAACGTGGCGTACATCTCCAGGTCCGTGATGGCTTCAGGGAAGATCATGTCGGCGCCCGCCTCGACGCAGGCGACGGCGCGTTCCAGTGCTGCTTCCAGGCCATCGACGGCCAGCGCATCGGTGCGCGCCATGATGACGAAGTTCGGGTCCGTGCGCGCATCGACGGCCGCCTTGATGCGGTCGACCATTTCTTCCTTGCTGACGATTTCCTTGCCCGGACGGTGGCCGCAGCGCTTGGCGCCCACCTGGTCTTCAATGTGCAGGCCGGCAGCGCCGAACTTGATCATCGATTTCACCGTGCGCGCCACGTTGAAGGCGGACGAACCGAAGCCCGTGTCGGCATCGACCAGCAGCGGCAAGTCGCACACGTCGGTGATGCGGCGGATATCGGTCAGCACGTCGTCCAGGCTGGAAATACCCAAGTCGGGCAAGCCCAGCGAGCCGGCCGCGACACCGCCGCCGGACAAATAAATGGCTTTATAGCCGGCGCGCTTGGCCAGCAAGGCGTGGTTGGCGTTGATGGCGCCGACGACTTGCAACGGGGATTCTTCCTGGACGGCCTTGCGGAATGCGGCACCTGCGGAGTATTGAGTCATGTGTTCACCTTATGGGATTCGGGTCGTCCCGAATGTTTCATGGACTTGCTATGAGGATCAGTATTGCAAATGCCGTGCCAGGGCCGCGCGGCTACCCGGAGAGTACGCCCATGCACAGTGAAATAAGGGGGAAACGGCCAGGTAACGGCGTGGCGCGCACTGTCACGCAAGGGAACAGCGATGTCACGATTAAGGTCAGCGATGTTTCAATTATGTTTCAAACATTTCACATGAAACATTGAAACATGCAACAGGCCGTGGATTTAGCTCGCTGGGCGCAGACATTCCGGCACGCCAAATGCAAAACAGCCGGCGGGCGCCGGCTGCAGGAACACAATGAGACTCAAAAACAAAAAACTAGGCCAGGCGCACCAGCGGGTTGGCGATGATGTTGTCGATCTGGCGCACCGCTTCTTCGCAGGCGGCGGCAATCGCGCCATCCTCGTCGTCGCGCACGAACTGCATGGTCGAGCCTTCGAACACTTCCAGGCCTTCCACGGTGGCGCGTTCGATGTCGCAACTGGCCGACCATTTGCCATCGGTGGTGGGCACGGCCAGAGGAACGATTTCCCAACCTTTATAGTGAATTTTAGAACTGCTTTCCATGGGGTGCCTCCTTGTGACTGACTCAATAGTGGAAATCGTAGCATGAAGCGCGGCCGCTAGCGACGTGTTTCACGCGCCAGCGCACGGTCAGGCTGACTTTCGGGCTAAACGATTTACGCTGACTCAAGGACGCAACAGATTATCCACTTCCGTCCTGGCCACTTCCAGGCCAGCCGTGCAAGCCGTCTCGGGCGCCGCATAGCCGCCCAGGGTGCGGCTGCGCGTGATCGCTTGCGCCGCACTCTCGCCCTCGCGCTGCAGGCGGTAGGTAAAATCCCATAAATCGTCGTTATCTTTTTGCGGGGTCACGGAAATGGTAAAACCGCGGTATTGTTCGCTGCGTGCAGTGATATCGTTCATGAATTCCTCCTTGTCTGGATGAGGTTACCACGCAGCAAGCGTCAGGGTGCGCACGACTGCAACACGCGCATGCATGCCCGCTTATCTGTTTTTCGCATGTTCAATGTCAATTCCCAACATTTTTTTAGCGTACTCTGGCGATATAATGCCCTTCCCTGTCCGTACTTTGCCGCCGCGATGACCCCACAAATCCAAGCTTTCTTCGACCCCGCCACCGCCACCGTCACCTATGTCGTGTACGAGGCCGATGGCCAGGACTGCGCCATCATCGATTCCGTGCTCGACTACGATCCGAAGGCGGGCCGCACCTCGACCATGTCGGCCGACAAGGTGATCGCCTTCGTGCGCGAACATGGCTTGCAATGCCGCTGGCTGCTGGAAACCCATGCGCATGCCGACCACCTGTCCGCCGCGCCCTACCTGCAGCAGCAGCTGGGCGGCGACGTGGCCATCGGCGCCGCCATCCAGACGGTGCAGCAAGCCTTCGCCGCCGTCTACCACCAGGATGACGCCAAGGCAGACGGCTCGCAGTTCGACCAGCTGTTCGCGCCCGACCAGGTGTTTCATATCGGTAAATTGGAAGTGCGCGCCCTGCACGTGCCCGGCCACACGCCGGCCGACCTGGCTTACCAGATCGGCGATGCCGTCTTCGTGGGCGACACCCTGTTCATGCCGGACGTGGGTTCTGCCCGCTGCGACTTTCCAGGCGGTTCCGCGTCCCTGCTGTACCGCTCCGTGCAGCGCCTGCTGTCGCTGCCGCCGCAAACCCGGCTATTCATGTGCCACGACTACCCGCCCAACGGCCGCGCGCCGCGCTGGGAAGTGACGGTGGCCGAACAGCGCGCCAGCAACATCCACTTGCGCGACGGCATTACGGAAGAACAATTCGTGGCCATGCGCACGGGCCGCGACGCCACGCTGGACATGCCGACCTTGATCCTGCCCGCCATCCAGGTCAACATCAACGCGGGCAAGCTGCCCGAGCCGGAAGACAACGGCGTGCGCTATCTCAAAATACCGCTGAACGCGATTTGATTTCTGCGGGCACTGCCAGCCCGCCGCTCCTCCTTTCTTGACACCACGCAAGTTCCACCTCAGGCAATCCGCATACAGTGCAGATTGCCTGGGCTTGCTTGGGCGCAGCCGTTTCTGCTTTCCCATCCTGGATGGAGCGCCCGCATGTCGCCCGACCCTACGCTCGACACCAATTGCATCCTGCTCGCCGAAGCCGAAGGCACGACCTTGTTCAGCCATGCGCTTCTGAAAGCGGTGACGCGCCTGCCGCGTCCCGGCATCATCATCTTTGTGCACGGCGTCAATTCCGACGGTGAATGGTATGAGCAGGCGGAACAAGGCCTGTGCGAAGGCCTGAATGCCCGTCTGAAGCGCCGCGATGATGACCTGGTAATCCCCGGCCCGGCCGCCGGGCAGATGCGGGCTGCCACATACACGCGCGAATTGACGGATGACGGTTTCCTCAATCCCAAGCGCAATGCCACCACCTTCCTGCAGGCGGACGACGCCAATTCGCCCGTGATCCGCTTCCGCTGGGGCTACAAGGCCAACGGCGAGGAATTGCAGGCATTTGGCGACGGCATCTATCTCAACGAAAAGAATTACTGGGGCGGCGGACCGTTCGCCAACGGCTGCAGCGCCCTGCCCGATCTGTGGGCCAGGGCTTGTCGGAGGAACTGTTCCTGTGGATGCATATCCAGCACATGAACCCGACGAATGACCGGCAAGTGTATGCCTGTCCGCCGCGCCCGTATTTCGTGTTCGCCGCGTGGCGCCTGGCGCGTCTCGTGCAATCGATCAGGGAGTGCCAGCACGACGCGCCCGTCACCATCGTCTGCCATAGCCAGGGCAATATGGTGGCCATGGCGGCCGCCTTTCTCGGTGAAACGCTGGGCGCTTCCGCCGTGGCCGACTGTTATGTGCTGTGCAATCCACCCTACAGCCTGCTTGACAGCAATTTCACGGAAAACTGGGTCAGCGGCCACTTGAAGGATGAGCATGGCAATACGGGCCGGCAAAAGTACGAAGCCCGCACGCAAACCTTGAAAGCGTTTTTCAACATCCTGCGCACACGCTCGGCCATGCAGCAGGATGCCGCCTTTGTCGACGAGTGCAGCGCCAATCGCAAGCCTGAACGCAAGGACAGCTACACGGCCGCGTTCGACCGCGCAGACTACGGCTTGCATGGCTCCACCTATGGCAGGGTCACCCTGTATTTCAATCCGCACGACCAGGTGATTTCGGCCACCCCCGTGCAGGGCATAGGCTGGCGCGGCATGTCGGCGCAGGAAATTGCCGATACGGGTGGCGAAGGCGTCTTCACGCAGCGCGTGTTTGCGCAAAACCACCTTGTCGGCCAGGAAAATGAAAAGGACTACGATATCTGGCAGCGCAATGGCCAGCCCTTGACGCCGGACAGCCTTGATTTCTGGCACCCGCATTCGCTGGTCGCCGAGTACTCGATCGAAAAGGGCATGCGGGCCAGCAAAGGCATCGGGCGCAAGATACTGACCTTTTTGTTCGCGCCCATCGTCATCATTCTCGCCAAGACTGCCGGCACGCGCATCAACGCCCTGCCACCCAAGCCCTGGCGGCTGCCGATGAAGGCGCCCAAGCTGCACGAGGCATTCCTGCCGCACTCCAAGCGCTTCGCCGACATCAGCGAACAATTTGACGAAGGCTGCGATGCCCCGCCCGACTCCCTGTACAAGGACCGCGCCGCCGAAACCGATGGCGCGTATGCGCCCTACCGTTCCCAGGGCAAGGGCGATGCGCAAACCGAGGCGGCGCTGCGCTATGAACAGGACGCCATGCTGCGCATGCAGGCCAGGCGCGACGGCTGGGTCGAAAAAGGCAAGCCTGTGACGGCGGTGGACAAGCCGGAGGAGGCTAGCAAGGAATTCAATGCCTGGCGCAAGAACGAAATTCAGAACTACCTGGCCGCCAACATCGACACCCACGCCACCGATCACTCGACCATCATGACCAATCCCGAGCATGCGCAGAAGGCGTTGGCGTATGACGTGGCGGTGGGCGTGTGCACGATCAGGCAGGAGGCGTTGCGCAAGTTACGGGTTGCGGCGGATTGGAGGTTATTGAAAGGCGCAGCTTTCGAGTGTGGAGAGTTTTTTGAGTACTACGACAATGGCACATTTAAAAATGTCCCTTTATTTACGTGGGCAAATGACAAAGACAGCCCTGCCAGAAAACCAAAAAGCATCGTTGACGAGCGCCAGAATGCCAGGCTTGCTGACATTTCCACCAACTTTGCGCTGAGGACTGACGGTGCGTAAATTCATTGCCACGCCGCGCCAGCGATTGGCCTGGGCGCTCGCCGCATCTTTCATAGTCATTTGCCTTGCGCTCTGGCTCAACTGGCCAAGCTATGCTGGTCACCAGACTATCCATTCACCTGGAGAACTCATGAAACAGTTCCTTGCGCTACCCATGCTCGCCGCTTTCTCCCTATTTGCGCTATTGACGGCCTGCGCCGTGCAACCTGCGCAGAAAGAAGACGATCTCCCAACACTCACGGCCCACGTTCCCTTCCGGGCACAAGTGGTGGGCCTGCAGTGGCTCAATCCGCTGCAACGGCTCGACTATCCGACCGAGTGGCAACTGCTATGGACGTTGGGATTGGCCAAGCCCAACGAAAATGACGATATGGTCAGGACGGATCCCAGGGGCTTCAGCACCCTGCAGGCCGTCGCCCCCATTGCCCACGATCTCGATGGCACGGAAACGTTCAAGGGCTATCACCATAAATATCTGCGCGAACTGATGACCAATTTCCATGATATTTATTATTCCAGCCCTACCTACGTCTACCACGTCTACCCCAAGGATAAAAAACAGAACTGGCGCGAACTGGCGGGCATACGCGTTGAATATGCCCTGTCTGAAGGAAAATTTGATCTGGCAGAAGTACACCAATTCACGCAGCAAACCATCACCGACACCTTCAGCATCGGCAACCCCCACTTCCCCACCCTATGGACCCGCGCCACACCACCCGACGTGCGCATCACCATGGGTGGCAACAATGCGGGCTTCGCTTCCCTGCAAGCCGCGCTGGCCTACCTGGAAGCGCATCCACAGCAAACCGTATGGGTCATGAACTGGGATGCGCCGAGCCGGCCGAAAACCATGCAGATCAATGAAAACCTCGTGCTGCTTGTGCTGGCCGGCCCCGATTACAAGACGGAGCGGGCGGCGCTGGCGTGGATAGGCTATCCGGCCACGAAAAGCGTGGCCGATTTTGAACTTAGCAAGGACAAGCCGCCACGCGCCGTGCAGGCGTGGCAGGCCGCGTTCGCCGAGGCGGCGCGCCAGGGCGGCAAGACGGAAACCGATATTGGCTATGTCATCCACGACGCCAGCAAGACCCTGCCCTCGTCATCCGACCGGTTTGGCCAGCTGGCGCAGGCGCTGACCCTGGAAGTGCCGGAATTCGACTTTCTGCCGCAGACCTTTAATACGCCGGCCCTGCTGGGCGAAATGGGTGCCGGCACGGCGCTGACCAATGTGGCCCTGGGTATCGCCCATGCGAACCACGTCGGCAAGAGCGTGCTGGTGGCCGGCACCAGCGATACTGACAGCGTCACGGGCGTGCTGGTCGCGCCGCCGGACAAAGTGCGGCCCATAGCCCACGACAAGCCATGGTTCCGCGCGCGCGGCGAAAACCATGCGTATCTGCCGTGGTGGGGCATCCGCCACGACGCGGCGGATGACATGCAGGGTTATTCGCAGTAAAGCGCCTTCAGCCCTCTTGCTCCGGCGCGCGTCCGATCTCGCCGTCGATATTGGCCAGGAACCAGGCCAGCGACGACATCAGCGCCACGTTGCGTTTCAGGTTATCCGGGTCGACCTTGTCCAGCGTGTCGGCCGGCGTGTGGTGGTAGTGGAAGTAGCTGTGGCTGTCGACCAGCGGCTCGAAGCTGGGCACGCCACCCGTTTCCAGGCGGTGCAAGTCACCCGTGCCCAGCGCGTCGCGGCGCGTGAACGCGTGCGCGCCCATCGGTTGCAGGGCTGCGCGCAGCGGGGCGAAGAGTTTTTCCGACTTCGGCCCCACGCTGGCCAGGATGCCGAACGGGCGCCCGGCGCCGCTGTCCATCTCGATGGCCGCATATTGCTTGCCCAGCGCCTGCTTATGGGCGTCGAAATACGCCTGGCCGCCGCGCCCGCCGTTTTCCTCGTTCATCCAGGCGATCACGCGGATGGTGCGGCGCGGGCGGTAGTCGAGCTTTTTCAGGGTTTCCAGCACGCCCATGGCCGCCACCACGCCGGCGCCGTCATCGTGCGCGCCGGTGGCCAGGTCCCAGGAGTCGAGGTGGCCCGAGACCACCACCACTTCATCAGCCTTGTCCGTGCCCGGCCAGTCGGCGATCACGTTGTAGCTGTCCGCTTCCGGCAGGTTTTGCGGCGTCAACGTCAGGTGCATTTTCACCGGACCGCGCGCGGCCAGGCGGCCGATCAGCAAGGCGTCTTCCACCGTGACGGCGGCGGCGGGAATGCGCTTGTTGTCATCGAGTCCCGTGGCGCCCGCGTGCGGGATGCGAAAGTTCGCACCGCCGATCGAGCGCACCAGCGCGGCGGCCGCGCCCAGGTCGGCCGCCGCCTTGGGGCCGAGGAAACGCGAGCGCGAACCCTGGCCATAGGTGACGCCGGCCAGGCCCCGCTCGGCCATCTCCTGGTCGAACGGCGTGTCGATCAGCACGATGGCACCCTTCACTTCCGACGCGCGCGCCTTGAGTTCTTCCATGCTCCTGACGATGATGAGGGGCGCCGTCAGGCCCGCGGCCGGCGTGGCGCCGGAGCCGCCCAGGGCGGTGAGCACCACGCGCTGCGACACGCCCTGCGGACGGCCGGCGTAATCGACGATTTCCGCCGTTTCCACGCCGCGCACCCAGTGCGGCACTTTCACGGGCTGCAAGGTGACCTTGGCGCCCAGCTGGCGCATGGTCTCGGCCACCTGCTGTACGGCCGCCGCGGCGCCAGCGGAACCGGACAGGCGCGGGCCGATCAAATCCGTCATGTCGGCCAGGCGCGCATACGCCCAATCGCTTTGCAGCGCCGTGTCGCGCACCTGCGCCAGCGCCTGCGGCGCATTGCCTGGCGCGGCGGCAAAGGAGCCAGAGCTGGCGGCGCAGCCGAGGGCGATGGCAATGGCGATGGGCAAAGAAGAACGGCGCAGTGGCGCGCCAGTCAGGATGATATGCATGTGATTCCAGTTCCAGTCAACAAGGTCGAAGCGGGTACGCCGTGGCCATGGGCAAGGCGCGACTTTTTCTACGATAGCGTATTTATTCTGTCATTGCAGCAACTTTTACGGGATCGATTGCGTCTTTCTCCCATAGTCGATTACCATCAAGATCGTGATCGCTACCGGAAACCGCCATGCTCAAGGGAACACTCTGTACCGTCCGGCATTTGACCGCCGCCGACCTCAATACCTATATCGCGTTGATCAATGATCTGCCCGCACGCAGTGAGTTCTTTTCCATGCAATTCAAATCGCCCGAAGCGATTCGGCGCGAATTCATGCAGACGGGCCTGGTCACGGAGGATAGTGAACTGTTCCTGATTGAAGACCATCACCAGCACCTCATCGGGTCGATCACGCACTTCAAGAGCCGCACCCCGGCTTGCCGTGAAATCGGCTACCGCCTGTTCGACCCCAAGTGGGGCGGGCGCGGCTACGGTGGCGAGGCGACGCGCCTGGTGGTCGACTACCTGTTCAATGCCTATCCCTACCACCGCCTGGAATTGCTGATGGACCCGCAAAATACGGCTTCCGAGCGCATCGCGCAAAGGTGCGGCTTTACAGAGGAAGGCGTGAAGCGCCAGGCCTTTTTCATCAATGGCGTCATGCGCGACGTCAAAATGTATAGCCTGCTGCGTCCGGAATGGCAAGCGCATGCGCCTATCATGTTCGGCTGAAACTGTTACCACGCCGCCCTGATTGTAATAAGTTGTATTAGACGTGGAGCAAGCGGGGAGCAGCAGATATAGTCCACTTCATGCAGATCATCGTGATCTCGCCGGAATGGAAGGAAATGCCATGTTGAACAAGAAACTCCTGGGTGCGGTAATGGTAGCGGCAGTGGCTGTGTCTTCGGCCGCAGTTGCCGGTGACCGCGACTTCAATACCGTTGCAGGCGCCGTCGTCGGAGCGGCCATTGGCAACAGCACCGGCGGCCGTAACGGCGCGATCGTCGGTGGCGTGCTTGGCGCCGCCGTTGGTAACAGTATCAGCACGAATGACCGCTATTACGACCGTGGCGGCTATCGCGGCGGCTACCGTGAAACGTATTACCAGCCCGCACCACAGCCCGTCTACTACCAGCCTGCGCCGCAGCCCGTGTATTACGCGCCACCACCGCGCTACTACGGCCCGCCGGCTGTCGTCTACGTGCAACCGGGCCGCGGCTACTACCGCGACCATGGCCGCCGTGACTACTATGACCGCGGCCGCGGCCACGGTCATGGCTGGGGCCATCGCCGTTAAGCACCGCAGTGCGCCATGAAAAACCTGCGCCAGCCTGCTGCCGCAGGTTTTTTTGCGCGACAAGCAAGGTATCAACGACGCACGATTTCGGCTAAGCTAAGTCCTATGATCAACATTGCTGGCCGCCTGGACCTCTCCAACCGATGCATTTAATCAAAGACGCGCTAGACTTCGGCCCCTGGCTCGATGCCGCCGCCCGCAGCAGCGTCGGCGCAGGCCCCGTGCCGCGGCGCGAAAACCAGGATAACTTCCTGCTGATCGATGCCAGCGGCCACGCCGTCTGCCTGTCGCGGCAGGCGCCGTTCCACTGCCAGGTACCGGGCTGGCCGCCTGGCCATGTGCGCGCCGCCGTACTCGACGGCATGGGCGGCCATGGCCAAGGTCGCGAGGCGGCGGAGGCGGCCGTGCAAGGCTTGCTGGCCATGCCCGCCTGCCTCGACACGGCCAGCCTGGCAGCCCGGCTCGACGCCTTGCACACGCGCTTGCAGGACGGTTTCGCCAGGGACGCGCCAGCCCAGGCGCGTCCGCCCGGCACCACCCTGACCCTGCTGGAAGTGCCCCCCGGCGAAGCGCCGCTGCTGTATCACGTGGGCGATTCGCGCCTGTATGAACTGGTCGACGGCGCGGCCAGCATCCTGACCGTCGACCACGTGCCGGCCACCGTGTACGCCATGCGCGGCGCGCTCGACGAGACGCGCTGGCGCGCCGCCGTGCATGGCGAGCACCATCCGCAAATCTCGCAGGCATTCATTTTAGGCAACGCCATCAGCGACAGCTTGCAACTCGACAAACCCCTGCGCGGCCTCGATGCATCCACCTTGCCGCCTTTCCTGGCGCACCTGGGAGACCGCCGCGTGCTGCGCGTGCGGCCCGGCGCCCATTATTTGCTGGCCAGCGACGGCTTCTGGGCCTGCGAGGATCCGCTGGCCCTCACGGGCCGCTGGCCCGCCTTGTGTGCCGGCAAGACTGCGGCACAGGCTGTCAGCGCCCTGTTCGACGACTTCCTCTCTCACCCGCCAAAGGGCTTGCACAGCGACAACATTACCTTGCTGGCGCTACGCTTCGATGCGGCGTTCAGCGCCCCAGGCGACTAGCCGCCAGATAGCCGGCCGTTGCCGACACGGCCGACAGCACGCTGCCCCAGGCCATGTCGATGGCCGTCAGGGCCTGCGGCCAGTCACGCAAGGTCGCATAGTTACTCAAATCATAGGTGCCATAGGCAATCAGCCCCAGCAGCGCGCCCAGTGCTGCCGCCGTGCGACCGCGGCGCACGCGCAGTCCGGGCAGGATGGCAAAGACCAGCAGCCCTGCCACGTACAGCAGATAAAACAGCGTAGCCGGCACCCAGCGGGGCGACTCCGCCAGCAACGGCCCCAGCGCCGCGGCGTAGACGGGCTTCATCAGCACCGCCAGCCACAGGGCATCGATGGCCAGAAATACACACAGGGTGGCGCCATAGGCAATGACCAGCTGGAGCGGGCGTTGGACAGGCATAATCGTCTCTCGATTCAAGCGTGGGGGGAACGGCCAGCATAATGCAAAACGCCCCAGGCCCGCATCGCGGGCGCAAAAATGTCCGGCCGGCGCGCGCGCATTGACGGGAAGCGACGCCATACCATATCAAAATAACATATCCAGAAAGATATAAAATGTGTTTTTGAGCAATAGTTTCCATGGCATGTATGATCAGGTGTGACCAGGGACATTAATTTGCGCAAAAAGTGCGCATTCCGGGGCCGCGAAAGTTGCCAAGCAGGCGCAAAAGCGCGTAAGCTCTCATGTAGACCAGAGGGCAGAATGTCCCCGCTCGATTCGAGTCAGAATGTCATGAAAAAATGCAGCAACCCGGAGCACCCGCACTGTACGTTCTGGGTCTTGCCTGGGGATACAGTCTGTGCGGGCAACCACCCGCAAGCGACGACTGCTCCCAGCAGCTACGACCTGTTGACCGCACTGCGCAGCGCCCGTTCCGAGCCATCGGCAACGGCGCTTCCGCACGCCCCTGCGCATGATTCTGATATTCGCGATGCTGTGATTCGCGATGCGGCCATTCAAACGGTAAGCCGCTCCTCACCGGCCGCCGCAGCCCCGGCATTCACGCCAGCGCCCGTTGCGCCGGCAACGGTGCCGCCCGTCTACCAGCCGGTGCAAGCCCATCTGCACATCAGCGGCTTCGATCCCCGTGCGGCAGGCGGGCGCCAGACATTGAAAATGGAATTGCGCGGCATGAGCGCCGCCTGCGCGCCGCAGCTGACCTTGCGCCTGCGCTCGGACCTGATACCGCGCGGCGCCGTCCAGCATGATTTCGTGCGCACCACGCGCGGCGACTGGCGGCCCGTGTTTGTCGAGTTCTCCTCGCGCAACAAGGAACACGGGCAATACCAGATCGACGTCGAAGTCCACAGCCACCTCGATGGTGCCGTGGCGCAGAAATGGGTGTGCACCTTCGTCATCCTGGTGCCGCGCCGCGACGCTACCCTGACGGAAATCCACCAGATCTTCCTCAGCACGCACAAGAACGTGCGCGTGATGGCCGACGACGCCTCGATCGCCCGCGTCACGGGGGGTGACGGCTGCAACCTCGACGTGACGGCGCGCAATGCCGGCATTGCCCACGTGGATTTATCTGCGCCGCAAGGCAAGATCGACATGGGTTTCACCACCATCGCCTGGGACGAGGAATTGATCGAAGTCGACCTGCCCGCCGCCAGCCACTGCCATCCGCACCCGAGCCAGGCTGCCTGTCTCGTCAATGCGGCGCCGGAAGCGGGCGAGCAACGCCAGATCCGCCTGTTCGCGCTGGAAGAATGCATGCTGGGCCGCTTCGAACTGGTGGACCCGGAAGCCGATGTGCTGCTCAGCCATTTCAGTCCCGATGGCCAGGACAACAATGGCTTGACGCGCCGCCTGTCGGGCCGCCATGCCATCATCCGGCGCAGCCAGCAAGGCCTTGAAATCGAGGATGTGTCGCGCTATGGCGTGCTGCTCGACGGCGTCTGGCCCGGCAAGCACAAGCCCGTCGCCCTGCGCCTGGGCATGCGCATCGAATTGTCTGCCAGCATCAAGGGCATCGTCGTGCTCAGCGTCACGGCCCTGCTCGCGCACGGCGTGATCCTGCATCGCATCGACCACGGCGCCCGTGCCGAATGCTTTTACCTGCTGCTGCCCGAGACCCAGCCCACGCCGGCAAGCCACCTTGTCACGCCGCAGGCCAGCTGCCTGCCCGTACTTTTCCACCGCAATGGCGGCTTCTGGCACCTGGACACCGCCAGTGGCAAGGAGACGCCGCTGGCGCCCGCCACGTCCCTCGACAAGCTCAGCGGATTCGCGCGGCACAATCGCTTCGCCAGCGAAGCGTATCCGGAATGCTGGATCATCCGCACCGAAGGCGCGGCGCTGTGCGATAACGCCCTAACCGCCTGACAACACCTCCTGCCACCTGACCGCTAGCGTGGCACCAGTACGAGAAAAATCATCGACAGGCCCAGAATAAACACCGCTTCCAGCGTAAACACGATGGCGGGAATCTGCAATTCGCGCGGGATTTTCATGGCAATACCTCCTCAAATCATGCGACTGCTTTCAGCATAGCGCCCCCTGCGCCAATTACATTACCATTCACACAACACACTTGACCAGCCAGCATGACATGCCGAGTTCGCTGGCAAGGCTATCGCGACACATAATTTAACAAATTATCGCCAGATATTCTGCAAATAGCCCCCCTCCACGCCCCTGGATACTGTATATTCATCCAGTTAATATCCCTTGCATTTCACAAAGCGCCCGCATGGCGTTTTACATTTTCTATGGCTTCCAACAAAGCGCATCATGCGACCGGTTGGGCTGCCGGCGTGATCGCCGCAGCGCTGGTCGCACACGCTGGCGCCGGTGGCCCCTATCAAGTGCTGAGCATGCTCGCCTTTGTCATGGGGGCGCTGGGCGGCACGGCGCCGGACTGGCTGGAAGTGGCCTGGTGGGCGCGCACGCACCGGCTGTGGATCACGCACCGCACGTGGACCCACTGGGGCCTGGCCTGGATCGCCCTGCTCGTCTACACGTATCTGCAATTGCCGCACCACCTGTGGGCGCCGCCCCTGTTCGGCTTTGCGGCGGGCGGCATCATGCATTTGCTGGCCGACTGGCCCAATCCGCTGGGCGTGCCGTGGATTTTCCGCCGCCACTCGCTGCGCTGGTGGAAAAGCGGCCGCCACGACATCATCGTCATCCTCGCCGCCTGGCTGGCCGCCACCGTCGTGGCCGACCACGTGTTTTTCGATGGCATCCACCTGCGCCGCACCGTGCTGGCGTTTGAGGGCCTGCTGCACTGGTCCACCGGCGCACTCCAGACGGCCTGGGCGGATCTGCAACAGTGGCAGGAGCGCTGGCGCCTTGGCGGCTGACGCCGCCTGCACCATGGCGAAATCATGATCACGAGGGCGCCCGATCCGCGCCCCTTCCTGGTCGACACGCCGCACGGCGTGATCCGCGCGCTGGGCACACGCTCCGACATACGCTGCGACGGCCATGGCAGCACCGTCAGCGTCGTCACGCGCCAGAAAATGGACGGCCAGAACCTCAACACCATCGACGCCGTGCTGGCCAATACCACCGGCATCATCATGTACGACAGCCCCATGGGCGGGCGCTATGTGTATTCGCGCGGCTTCATGGTCGAAACGTACCAGTTCGATGGCGTCACCGCGCCAGGTACTACCCGCAGGCGAACAGCGTTACCAGCAATACGGCCCATGCTGGATCACGTGGAAATCGTGCCAGCCTGGCCCTGCTGCAGCAAGCGAACAAGCCGCTGCAGCCCAATCACGGGGTGGCCGAACCGAGCGACGCCTGGTTCCGCGAACACAGCTACCGGCGCCCTGCAGAAGTGGAGCGTGGGCGGCGGCGTGAACTTCCAGACGGAGAACTCGCGCGTCACGCAGAACATCACCGTGACGCAAGGCGCGTAGGCACTGTGGAGCGCGCGCACCGCTTACCAGATCGACCGCAACTGGACGGCGGCGCTGTCCGTGACGCACTTGCTCGACAAGCGCTACTACCAGACGGGAGGTGCGCCGGCGTGGGGCAATTTCTATGGCGAGCCGCGCAAGGTGCAACTGACCTTGCGCGCGCGTTTCTAAACGCTGTCAGGTCGCCGGGCGCAGGGGCGCCTTCGGCAACGGGATGAATTCCGTCTCACCCGGCACTTGCCCCATGCGCTGGGCGCTCCAGTCGTCGGCCGCCTGCGACAAGCGCTCCTTGCTCGACGAGATGAAATTCCAGAACAGGAAGCGGTGGCCGTCCAGCGGCTCGCCGCCGATGACGACGAATTGCGCGGGACCGCTGCCTGCGGTGACGACAGGTACAGCGCCCGCTGGCACGGCGCCCGCATCGAGCAAGGCCATGGTATGCGGCGCCAGCGCCACGCCATCGAGCAGCACTTCGCCGCTGATCGGGTAGATCGCCGCTTCCGCCGGCAAGCCTTCCAGGCGCAGCGCGCATCCCGCCTGCAGCGCCACGTCCAGGTACACGGTTTGCATGTAGGTGCGCACGGGTGAGGTCTGCCCAAAGGCCGTGCCGATCAACACTTTCACCACGGCGCCATCGAGCGCCACCACGGGAATGTCGGCCTGCGGCGTATGCGTAAAACTCGGCTCGTCTTCTTCATGCGCCTTCGGCAGTGCGGCCCACAGCTGCAAGCCGTGCGTGCGGTGCGGCTGGCCGGCCAGGTCGTGTGGCGTACGTTCCGAATGCACGATGCCGCGCCCGGCCGTCATCCAGTTGATGGCCCCCGGTTCGATGCGCTGGTACGAGCCGATGCTGTCGCGGTGGTCGATGGCGCCCTCGAACAGATAGGTGACAGTGGCCAGGCCGATATGCGGATGGGGGCGCACGTCGTGGTTGGCGTCGGGCGCCACGTCGATGGGGCCGAAATGGTCAAAGAAAATGAAGGGACCGACGGCCTGCTTAACGGCGGATGGCAGCAAACGCCGCACGACGAAGCCGCCTCCAAGGTCCTTTTCATGGCTTTTCAGGATGGCCGCGCTCATGCCAGCACCGTCGTCACTTCGGTGGTCACCGCCGTCATCAATTTATGCAGCGGGCATTTGCCGGCCGCGGCCAGCAATTCCTGGCGCTGCGCGTCGCTCAAGTCACCGGTCAGGTGCAGGGTGGTGGCCAGGCGGTACACGCCCTTGCGCTCTTCGCTGGCATCGCGCTCGGTCGACACTTCCACATGTTCCAGGGGGATGCCCTTGTGTTTGGCGTACCAGACCACCGTGAGCGCCTTGCAGGCCGACAGGGCCGCGTCATACAGGTCGTGCGGCGAGGGGCCGGCGTCGCCGCCGCCCTCCTCCACCGAGGCGTCGGCGGAAATGATGTGATCGCGCACGTGCACGATGTGACGCATGGGTTGCGACTGGTCGCGGATGGCTTTGATGGTCATGGCGTTCCTTGCTGCGTTTGGAAAGCCACAATTTACACCGTTTGCCCGCTTTGCGCAGCCCGCTCCCCGGGCGCCAGACTATTTGATACGGAACACGGCGTCCACCGTCTGCGCCATCTTCAGGCTGGTGACCATCAGCATGTCGTCGGGATTCTGGCGTTGGCGGCTATTCGCGCGCTGGTAACGGTCGGACGGCACCAGGCCCACCGCATTGCCCAGGTTTTTCAGCTGGTCCGAGGAGATACCGGCCACGGCGCCCGCGCGCTTGCCGAAGCCGCGCGCCATGGAATCGGCCTTGCGCTGCGCATCCTTGACGGCTTCGCCCATCAGTTCTTCTTCCAGGCGGATACGCTCGGTGGCGCCGAAGGTGACGGCAAACGCGTCGAGGTTGGGCATGGCCAGCAGCGGACGCATGACGGCGGGCCATTTCGACAGGTCCGTCACATTGATATGCACGCTCGCCTTGATCAGGTACTGCGGATTGGCCGGGTCTTGCTCGGCGCCCTTGCGGATTTCCTTGCGCACGTCGCGCACCTCGATGCCGTCCGCCGCCTCGGGCAAGCCCTGCTCTACCAGCAGCGCCTTGATTTCCGTGATGCGCGTCTGGACTTGCGCGGTGGCCACGTCCGGCGAGGGATCGAAGACGCTGACGTCGAAATCGATCTCGCCGAGGTCCGGCGTGACAAAACTGTACGCTGTCCCCGTCGCATGGATGAAGGGGTAAGAAGGCAAATCACCGGCCACGGCGGCGATGGGCAGGCAGGCGAACACGATGGACAGCAGGCGGCGTTTGAACACGAATACTCCAGCATGGTGAAGGTGCATGAAGTATCCGTCAATATGACCGATATAACAATGAATTAATCGAGCGTGCGCGCCACCCTGAAACCGACGATATCGTTCGACAGCACGGTGGAAAAACCGTTGCGCAGGGCCGAGCGCAGGTAGCGCGGGTGGTACAGCCAGGAGCCGCCGCGCAGGATGCGCCGGCTGCTGTCGCTGCCCTCTTCCCATGCGCTGCCATCGACGGGTGCGCCTTCGTAATTGTCGTGCACCACGTCCTGCACCCATTCCCACACATTGCCATGCATGTCGAACAGGCCCCAGGGATTCGGTGCGAAGCTGCCCAGCGGACTGGTGCCGCCCCGGTACACACCCCGCGGGCCGCCGTTGTAGACATACAGGCCGTCGTAGTTGGCTTGCTCGGTGCTGATCGTGTCGCCCACGTTGAAGGCCGTGCGCGTACCGGCGCGGCAAGCGTATTCCCACTCGGCTTCGCTGGGCAGGCGGTACTGCCGTCCGGTGCGTTCGCTCAGCCACGCCAGGTACAGCTGCGCGTCATTCCAGCTCACGCCGACCACCGGGTGCTGGTCGTTCTGCACGAAACCGGGATTGTCCCAGTCCGTTTCGGAACCACCCGCCCACTGCGTCGCGTTCACGAAAGCGCGCCAGTCACCCACGCTGACGGGATGGCGCGCCAGCGCGAACGGGCGCGAGATGCCGACCCAGTGCTGCGGCGTCTCGCGCTCCAGCCAGGCCTGTTGCGAGCCGGCCTGGATGGCGGCCTTGTGTTCCGTTTCGTGCGCACCCATCTGGAAGCGGCCACTGGGAATGAGCACCAGTTCCGGCCCCTGCCCCGAGCCATCGAGAAAATCATCGCGCAAGATGCCTTCGGCATTGGCCACCGGTTGCACATGTTCGGGTTGCGATTCCGGTTCTGGCGCCGGCGCGGATGCCGGCGCAGGAACCGACGCGGCGGCGCGGCTGGCCTCTGCGCGACGCGCGCGTTCCTGCTCGGCGCGGTAGGCCGCCTCCGCCTTGGCGACGATGGCCTTGCGCTGCAATTCCTGATGCTCCTGCAAGGCGGTGGCGGCATCGGCTTCGCGGCGCGCGCGCAACTGGCCGCGCAGCGCTTCCTTGCGCAGCTTGCGCGCCTCTTCCGCTTCGAAATGGCGCTGCGCCTCCTGCTCCCGGCGCAGTTTGTCCTGCCGCTGCTTTTCCAGCGCAGCCGCCTGGATTTCCGCCTTGCGCCGCTGGTCCAGTTCTTCCTGGCGTATCCGGGCCCGCTTGATCTCTTCCTCGCGGGCCTGTTCGGCGGCCAGCGCCGCCTGCCGTTGTTGCTGCGCCTGCTGCGCCGCGCGTGCCTGCTGCTGGCGCGCCTGTTCCGCCAATTCTTCGGGCGACGGCCCGGCAGCGCGCTCCAGCCCTTCCAGCAAGGCTTGCACCGATTGCGGGCGCAGTTCCGCCGTCAGCGAAAAGCCGTTCTGCAACACCTGCCACTGCGCTGCATTGAGCGCCTGCGGTGGCGAAGGCAGATGACTGGCGCTGCGCGCATCGTCGAAGGGCATGCGCCCTTCGAGCATCTGGTAAATCATCACCGCCACCGCATACACGTCCAGGCGAGGGCTGGGCTGGCGCTGGTTGGCGCCTGCCTCGGGCGCCCGATAACCGTGGGTGCCGGCGTTCGGCATGTCCAGCGCCAGGCTGCTGTCCGCATTGCGCACGCGTGTAGCAATGCCGTAGTCGAGCAATTTGACGTCGCCTTTCGCCGTCAGGAAGACATTGCCCGGCTTGATATCGCGGTGCACCAGCTTGTGCTTTTCCCACGCATACGACAGGGCGTCGGCCACCGGCTGCAGCAATTGCTGCACCCTGGAGAGCGGCAGCGCGCCCTCGCGCGCCAGATAGTGCTCGAGGTCTTCGCCATCGAGGCATTCCATGATGATGAAATAGCTGGCAGTGGCAGGATCCTGCGCCCATTCGTAGACGCGCACGATGTTTTCATGCGCGAGTTTGCGCGCCTGGGTGGCTTCCTCGATCAGCAGCTTGGCATGCGTGGCGCTCTGCGTCAGCTGCGGCGGCAAAATCTTCAGCGCCACCATTTCGCTGCTGCCCAGCTCCGCATGCGTGGCCAGGTCCGTCGCTTGCCACACCTGCCCCATGCCGCCCGTGCCGATCAGCCGTTCGAGCCGGTAACGGCGGTTTTGCGGGCCGATTTCCTGACCTGTCATGAAACCCAGTTCCGTGCCCTGGCGTACGGGCAGCGGCGCGGCCACAGGGGCGACGCCCGGCGGCGCGTATTCGGCGTCGAGGATGGCGTTCTTGCGGCGTTCAAAGTCCTGCTCGCTGAGCAGCCCGTCGTCGTGCAGGGCGCGCAGTTCTCGCAGTTTGTCTCGTGCTTTTTGCATCATCTGGGGTGAAACGCTTCCATCAAGGCTGCAGGGCGACGCCACAGGCGGCGCAGAATTTATCTTCCGGATGGCCTGCGCGCTGCGCATGGCCGTTCTTGCAGCGGGCCGGCGCTGCAGCGGCAGAAGCCGCGCCAGGGTGCAGCGCCTGCGCCACGGCTACGCCCAGCTGCGCCTGCGCCGACAGGCCATGGCTGTGCGCCGCATTCTGCAGGTTGATCAGGTCCAGCTGCTGGCGCCGTTCGCGCTCCGCCTGGCCTTCCAGGTAGCTGCGCTCCTGGGCCACGCTGTCCTGCGCCATGCGCAGCGCATCGGCGGGGGAAACACTGTTCTCGGCGGCAGCCAGCGCCGCCAGCGCGTGGATCTGTTCGGCGCTCATGCCCGCCTGTAGCTGCACTTTCAGCACTTGCGCCAGCGCGGCCGCGTTCTGCCCGGCCGCCATGGCCACCTTGCCCGTGTCGCTCAGGGAGCCGATTTTCTCGATGCGGTCGATGTCGATGCGCGCCAGTTCGGCCGCATGCGCCTGCTGCGCCAGCAGGGCTTCGTATTCGCCCTTCCAGCGCGCGTAATCGCTTTCGCGCTGCTGCGCCATGGCCAGCAAGTCGCGCTGCCATTGCGCTTCCTGTTCCAGCTGGCGCAGTTGCTGGCGCTGTTCCTCGATGGCCAGCGCGTCGAGCTGCGCCAGTTGCGTTTGCTGCTGCAGCTGGCGCGCGTGCACGCCATCGGCCTCGATGGTGCGCAGCAGCTTTTCCTGCTGCGCGATGGCGTCCTCGCGCGCGCCGCCGCGTCGCAGCGCCGCCACTTTTTCCGCGGTCTCCGCCGCCTGCACCTGGGCCGCTTCATCCTTGTGCGCCTCGGCGCGCAGCAGTTCGCGCTGGCGCGCCAGCTGCATCTGGTCTTCCCACTCCTGCACCCGCTCCGCTTCGCGCTTGCGCGCCGCATTCGCCAGCATCAGGCCCTGCCAGGCCGCCTGGTGCTGCTCCGCCTCCAGCTGCGCCTCGCGCTGGGCCGCATCCGCTTCCGCCTGGCGCAGGCGCGCCAGCTGGGTGCGGCGCCCGGTCTCGTCATCGATCAGCAGCGCGCTTTCAATCTGCTGCGCGATGGACTGCAAATGGACTTGATGGGTAAAGCGCTGCTGCGCCAGCTGGATCTGTTCGCGCCCATGCAGCTGCGACAGTTCCAGCTCGCTGCGCATCTTGATGGCGGCCAGCGCCCGCACGTGTTCCCAGTTGGCCGATTCATCGGCGCGCTGCACGCCCTTTTGCGCCAGTTCCTGTTCCAGCTCGCCCAGCGCCAGCGCGGCGCCATGGTCGAGCGCCTGGCGCCGCGATTTGGCTTCCAGGATGCGCCCATACAGGTCGATCTGGCGCCCGCGCAGCGCTTGCAGGCGCTCCGCTTCCTGGTGGCCCAGCTCCGCTTTTTCCACCGTCGCATCCTGCTGCAGCTCGGCGCGCCGGTGCGCATGGCGCGCCGCCAGTTCTTCGCGGCGGATGCGCTGCCACTCTTCCTCGTCATACAGCTGGTCGAGCTGCTTCATGCGTTCCAGGCTGTGCTGTTCCAATTCCTGCGCCGGCAAGCCGCCCAGCCACAGCGTGCCGATGGCTGCGTCGCCGCTGCCATCGCGCTTGTCGTGCCGCAGGCTGAGGGTTTCCACGCGCGCCACGGCCAGGCCGCTGGGCGCCAGACGCTGCGTCAAGGACGATTGCAGGCGTTCGTTCAATTCGGGCCGCAAGTCGGCATTCGCGTCCATCTCGCGCAGCGCGCGGCTGCCGATGAATTCCAGCGCAATCTGGCGCACGGACGGCAGCAGCAAGGCGTGCAGGTGGGCGCGCGTGACGGCGCCCGGCGCGCGCATGAACTGGCGCGCAAATGCATCGGGCTGGCCCAGCGCGATATCCACGCGCAGGGATGCGGCAATGCCCAGCAGCTCGGTGCTGGCCAGGCCGGGCAAGTCGAATTCCAGGCTGACGGCATCGGCGCGCGCGATCAGCACTTCGGCCGGGCGCGCCGGCAACAGGGCCGGCAGGCGCGCAAAGAAGGCGGCGCTGTCGTAGTCGCCGGCCGGTATCAGGGTGAAAGCGTCCGATTGCACGATCCAGGCGCGCGACTCGGCGGGCACCTGCAGGCGGCGCGCCGCGCTGCCGAACAGCGAAGACAGTTCGCGCACGCCGAAGAACAGGGCTAGTTGCCCGTCAGCAAGATGCCATTGATTGGCATGCAGCACCGCGTCGCTGTCGGGGGCGCCCAGCGACAAGCCGCATTGCGCGCAATAACCGGCGGCCGCGCCGTTCTTGTGCTCGCAGCGCGGGCAGCGGGCGCCGCCAAAACCAAACAATTGGAACATGTGTGACTCCTGATGAGAATAATTGTGTGCGCAAGTGTGCGAAACACGGCTGCCATGCCGATTCTAGCAGGACAGTTGGCGCAGCACCTGCCGCGCGCCACGCGTGCACGACACGGCTCACAACAGGCGCACAACACTGTGCAGTGTCAAATAATGCCATAGAGCAATTGCATTCATATGCAGGGATACAGGGCGAATTAGGCCTCAATTCAAGCGGTCGCCCGCCAGCTCCGTGCGCAGGCATTTCAGCGCCGTTTTTTTGCAGGCCATCCCGCCAAAACCACGGCTGGTCGCATCTGCATGGCGCAACAGCGTGCGCCTGGCTACAGTGCATGCATACCCACCCGCCCCCCAGAAAGGAACCATCATGAAAACCTTAAAAAACATGGAAGCCATCTTCACCGTCGCCGTCGCCATCGCCTGCGGCGCCAGCTATGTCAGCTTCATGCAGCCATCGGCCGCCAGGACCGCCGATGTGGCGCAGGCGAGCGCCATCCCCGTCGTGGTGGTCAGCGCCAAGCGCATGACGGAACAGGAAAAGAAAATCTCGCTGATGGAGGAGCGGCAAGCCTTGCTGGGCAATGCCACCGCCAGCACCTTGTGAGCCCCCCATGCTGATGCCACGCCGCCTGGCGCCCCACGGCTAGCTGCCGCGCCAGGCCGCCATTTGTATCCGCCACGGATACACGGACACACAGCATTGTGTCAATTGTAATAAGTTGAATCAAAGGCGAAAAACCGCCAGCAAGCGCCTATAGTCCATTTCACGCAATCACCGAAATGGAGCACACCATGAAACCCATCACACTCTACGCAGCAGCCATGCTGGCCATCAGCACCGCGGCCTTCCTGCCTGTGCAGGCCATGGCACAGAATCAGCTCGGCGTGAGCATTGTCGTCGGCAACGCCCCGCCTCCGCCACGCTTTGAAAGCGCGCCCGCGCCGCGCGCCGGCTATGTCTGGGCACCCGGCTACTGGAACTGGGATGGCCAGCGCCATGTCTGGACCAGCGGCGAATGGCTGCGCGAACGCGGTGGCAACCAGTACCGCCGCGCCGCCTGGATACAAGAGAACAAGCGCTGGCGCCTGGACCGTGGCGGCTGGGTCGCCGCGCAAGTGCAGCCCGTGCGCTATGACGACATCCGCATCGCCCCGCCACCGCCACGCCGCGAAGCCATCCCGCGCGCGCGCCATGGCTACACTTGGGCGCCCGGCCACTGGGAATGGCGCAGCCAGCGCTACGCCTGGACCCCCGGCGTGTGGATCGCCGAACGCCCCGGCTATGTGTATGCGCCGCCCGCCTGGAACCAGCGCGATGGCCGCTGGCAGATGGAGCAAGGCCGCTGGTCGCCGCGTGGCCCGAACGGCGACCGCGACCGCGACGGCATCCCCAACCGCTATGACCGCGACAATGGCAACCGCCACGACCGCGACGGCGATGGCATACCGAACCGCGACGATCACCGTCCAGACAACCCCCGTCGCAGCTAACACGCGGCTGTAGTCCCCACCAAGGCCACCCATCGCGGTGGCCTTGTCATTTTCCGGACATATCTGTGTATTAAAATCGCGCGACGATCAATCATACTGCGCGAGAAAGATTCACGATGGCGATGGAAACTGCCGGTTTCACCTACGGCTCGGATACCTCAGGCCTGGTCTGGGGCTTCCTGTTTGGCCGCGCGGCGCAGCCGCTGGCGCTCGATTCGATGGCGGCCCTGGCCTGGCTGGCCGATGGCGCAGCCCGTCCGGCGCAAGAATTCGTCTGGCTGCATTTCAATTTGTCGCATGCGGCCAGCGAAAAATGGCTGATGACGCATACGCAGCTGGCCGATGAATTCTATGAAACCCTGCACCAGGGTTCCCGTTCCACGCGCATCGAACAGGCGGAAAACACCCTGATCGCCGTGGTCAACGATGTGGTGCACAATTTCTCGTTCGAGGCGTCCGACATTTCCACCATGTGGGCCAGCGTGGCGCAAAACCTCGTCATCACGGCGCGCCGCGCGCCGCTGCAGTCGATCGAGCGCTTGCGCCAGGCCGTCATCAAGAACCACGAGCCGATCCGCTCGTCGGTGGAGCTGCTGATCCATCTGCTGCGCGACCAGGCCGACGTGCTGGTCAACATCGTGCGCGATGCCGTGGCGCGGGTCGACGATATCGAAGACCACTTGCTGGCCGGGCGCCTGGTGCCGAAACGCGAAGACCTGGGCGCCATGCGGCGCGTGCTGGTGCGGCTGCAGCGCCTGCTGGCACCGGAACCTGCCGCCCTGTTCCGCCTGCTGCAACGCCCGCCTGCGTGGGTGTCGGAACTGGACAGCCTGGAATTGCGTCAATCGACGGAGGAATTTTCGGTGGTGCTCAGCGATATGTCGTCTTTGCAGGAACGCATCAAGCTGCTGCAAGAAGAGATTGCCGCCCGCGTCAACGAAGAAAACAGCCGCAGCCTGTTCGTGCTGACCATCGTCACCGTGCTGGCCTTGCCGATCAATATCATCGCCGGCATGCTGGGCATGAATGTGGGGGGAATTCCGCTAGCCCAGCACCCGCAGGGCTTCTGGATCATCGTTGCCATCATCGTCACGTTTACCGTCGTGGCGGGATGGCTGGTGGTCCGCGTGCAACGCAATAGTTGATTACTGGACACACGGTCTGGCAGGCGAACGGCAGGCGCCGTCCGCCATCACTGCTTGCCGCGCTTAGCGGTGGTATTCGCCAGCCCGTTCAGGCTGATAAACGATTTCCTCGATCTTCACCTTCACCACGCCGCCCGGCATGGGCCAGGCGATGCTGTCGCCCACGGACAGGCCCAGCAGCGCGCTGCCGACGGGCGCCAGCACGGATATGCGGTCACTCTGGCCCTCCACATCCTTCGGATACACGAGCGTCAGGCAGAATTCCTCCTTGCTTTCCACCGTGAAGCGCACGGTGGAATTCATCGTCACGACGGTGGGCGGTATTTCTTGCGGCTCGAGCACTTCGGCACGGCCCAGCTCATCGAGCAAGGCGGCCTTGTCCGGCGACAAGTTATTTCCCAAGGCATACAACAACGCTTCCAGTCGTTCCAGGTCTTGTGACGACAAAATAATTTTTGGTTTTTTTTCCAAGATATCCTCACTATTGATCATTAGGGCGACGTCCGGTTTTGCTGGCGGCAGTTTACTTGGCCGCGGCAGACAAAACAAACAGCATCAGAACGTCCATCATCTGCGGATTATGGACGAACTCGCGGAGCAAGGCCATAGCGTTCTCGCATTCTTCATTAAAATTTATTAAAATCAATGACTTGCAATGGCACATACAGACAAAAAGTTATTTCGTACCGGGACGGCTGGAGGCAATCAAGTTATTCCTGATAGCATTTTGTTTACCGGCGGCATGTTTTTAGGGGAAAAACCCGCCGACAAAAAAAGGATTAAAATTCAGATTGCATTATTATTAGAAAAACACGCACCGCCTTTTCCGCCTAACTTGTCGCCTTGCATGCGGCCATCGGCCTGCGGCATGGCCACTAAATTGCCGCGCGCCCTGTACTTTCACGCCGCAAAATGACAATATGTCGGCCTTAACAACACGTTGAGAGTTCCGGCTCACTTCGGTTTTCATCAGACTGGAACGACAAGTATGGCAGGGCGAGGCGGGATCACACGGGGCGGCGGCAAACGGGGCCGGCAGGAGCAGGCGTCATGATGGTGCCATTGATGCTGCCCTCGGTGCAGTTGCGCGGTGACCGTATAGCCAGGCTGAACCTGCTGGCCGCAGCGGCCATGCTGGCCACGGCCAGCCTGCTGCTGATCCTCTTCCAGTTGTTTTCCCTCCAGGCATCTTTCCAGCGCAACCTGCACATCCAGGCCGACATGCTCGCGCCTGCCGCCGCCCAGGCCATGCGCCAGGACGATCGCCTGGCGGCGCAACAGGTTCTCGCTCCGCTCGCCGCCGCGCCACATATCCGCCAAGCGCTGCTCTACAGTCCGTATGGCACGCCATTCGCCCGCTACGCGCGCAGCGGCAGCGATGCCGCGCCCACGACGCCGCGCAACGGTCAGCAAATCGATTACCTGGACGGCAGCGCCGCCATCCTCCAGACCTTGCCCGGCGGCGGCGCACTGTATCTGCGTGCCAGCCTGGCGCCGCTGTTGGGCAGCCTGGCGCAATTTTCCACCTTCACCCTGCTGGTCTGCCTGTGTGCATTCGGCCTGACATTTCTGATGGTGCGCCGCACGCGCGCGGCCGCCCAGCATGCGGAAAGCCATTTGCACTACCTGGCCCACGTCGACCCTGTCACGCAACTGCCGAACCGCCATGAATTCAACGGTGCCCTGGCCTACGCGCTGGCGCGCGCCGACCGCCAGGACAGCAGCGTGGGACTGCTGCTGCTGGACCTGGACAACTTCAAGGTGGTCAACGATACGCTGGGCCACCACTGCGGCGACCAGTTGCTGAAACTTGTTGCCGAGCGCCTGGTGGCGATCCTGCGCGGCACCGACATCATCTGCCGCATCGGCGGCGACGAATTCGTCGTCATCGTCGAACCGGCCGACGACGCCTCGGAAATGGCCAGCGTGGCGCGCAAGATCCTTGCCGTGCTGGCCGCGCCGTTCGCGCTGGAAGGCCACCAGTTGTATGTCAGCGCCAGCATCGGGGTGAGCCTGTATCCGTTCGATGCGCAGGACGTGGCCACCCTGACGCGCAATGCCGATACGGCCATGTACCACGCCAAGCACCAGGGCAAGAACCGCTACGCCGTGTTCAAGGCCGAAATGGAATTGCGCGCCCAGCGCCGCCTGCGCATGGAAGCGAACCTGCGCCGCGCCCTGCAAAACGAGGAACTGTATCTGCACTACCAGCCGCAAATCGACTTGCGCAGCGGGCGTATCGTCGGCGTGGAAGCGCTGATACGCTGGCATTGCCGCGAGATGGGGCAGCTCAGCCCCAGCGAATTCATTCCCGTGGCCGAGGAAAGCGGCATCATCGTCGACCTGGGACGCTGGGTGCTGCAAAGCGCCTGCCGCCAGGCGGCTACCTGGTGCAAGGCCGGCCTGCTCGATTCGCTCGAACATGTGGCCGTCAACCTGTCGGCCTGCCAGGCACGCGATCCGGGATTGATGGACGATATCCGCGCCATCCTGCACGAAACGCAACTGCCGCATGGCTTGCTGGAGCTGGAAATCACGGAAGGGGTATTGATGGACAATGTCCACGCCAACGTCGAATTGATGCGGCGCCTGCAGGAAACGGGCATCCACCTGTCGATCGACGATTTCGGCACTGGCTATTCCTCGATGTCCTACCTGAAGCGCCTGCCCATCGACCAACTGAAGATCGACCGCAGCTTCGTGCACGACCTGCCCGGAGAAGGCGAAGCCATCGTCACAGCCATCATCGCCATGGCGCACAGCCTGCATCTGAAAGTGGTGGCCGAAGGCGTGGAAACGCTGCAACAGGTGGAGTTTTTAAGAAAGGCCGGCTGCGACAACGTGCAGGGCTTTTTCTTCGCGCGCCCGATGACGGCGGCGCAGCTGACGGCATTGCTGCTGGAGCGGCGCGACTGGAGTACGCGCACCGTCATGCCAGCTTGAATTGCGCCAACGATGGTGTCGGATTAGCGCGCAGCGCGTAACCCGACACCACTCACATCAAGCCAGCTTGGCCGAGTGTTCGCGCGTCGCATGGAACGTCAGCTTCGGCCAGCGCTCTTCGGTCAAACGCAGGTTCACGCCCGACGTGGCCAGGTAAGCCATGTTGCCGGCCGCATCGTAGGCCACGTTGTGACCCAGCGCGTTTTCGAAATCCTGCAGCACGCGCTTGTCGTCGCAGCTGACCCAGCGCGCGCTGCTGATGCTGGTGCCCTCGAACACGGCGTCCACGCCATACTCGTTGAGCAAACGGCTGGCCACCACTTCAAACTGCAGCACGCCGACGGCGCCCAGTACCAGTTCGCCGCCCTGCACCGGCTTGAAGACCTGTACCGCGCCCTCTTCGCCCAGCTGTTGCAGGCCCTTGTGCAACTGCTTGATTTTCAAGGGATTACGGATGCGCACGGAGCGGAAGAAGTCTGGCGCAAAGTACGGAATACCCGTAAAGGTCAGCATCTCGCCTTCGGAAAAACTGTCGCCGATCTGCATGTTGCCGTGGTTCGGCAAGCCGATGATGTCGCCCGCGTACGCCTCTTCCACCTGTTCGCGCGACGATGCCATGAAGGTCACCACGTTCGACACCTTGATCTCGCGCCCCAGGCGCAAGTGCTTGACCTTCATGCCGCGCTCGAAACGTCCCGAGCACACGCGCAAGAAGGCGATGCGGTCGCGGTGGGCCGGGTCCATATTCGCCTGGATCTTGAAGACGAAGCCCGTAAACGGCTGCTCGGACGGCGCCACCGACCGCACGGTGGCGTCGCGCTCGCGCGGCGCCGGCGCCCAGTCGACCAGCGCAGAGAGAATCTCGCGCACGCCGAAGT
Organism: Janthinobacterium kochi; assembly: GCF_051380715.1. Taxonomy (NCBI): domain Bacteria; kingdom Pseudomonadati; phylum Pseudomonadota; class Betaproteobacteria; order Burkholderiales; family Oxalobacteraceae; genus Janthinobacterium; species Janthinobacterium kochi. The sequence continues at coordinate 583,909 of NZ_JBNYXO010000001.1, read as the reverse complement.
TGTTGATGGCCGAACCGAAGAACACGGGCGTCTGCACGCCGGAGAGGAATTCATCCAGGTTGAACGGGTTCGATGCGCCATGCACCAGTTCCACTTCCATGCGCAGCTGATCCATCTCCAGCGGGAACATCTCTTGCAGGCGCGGGTTGTCGATGCCCTTGATGATTTCGAAGGCGCCGTCGGCCTTCTCTTCACCGGCCTTGAACAGCATGATCTCGTCGTTCAGCAGGTGGTACACGCCGCGGAAGTTCTTGCCCATGCCGATAGGCCAGGTGACGGGCGCGCACTGGATCTTCAGCACCGATTCGAGTTCGTCGAGCAGGTCCAGCGGATCGCGCGTCTCGCGGTCCATCTTGTTCATGAAGGTGACGATGGGCGTATTGCGCATGCGGCAGACAGCCAGCAGCTTGATCGTCTGCGCTTCCACGCCCTTGGCCGCATCGATCACCATCAGCGCCGAGTCGACTGCCGTCAGCACACGGTAGGTATCTTCCGAGAAGTCCTGGTGGCCCGGGGTGTCGAGCAGGTTGACGACGTGGCCGCGAAATTCGAACTGCATCACCGAGGAGGCGACGGAAATGCCGCGCTGCTTCTCGATCTCCATCCAGTCCGACGTCGCATGGCGGCCCGATTTACGCGCCTTGACGGTACCGGCCATCTGGATCGCGCCCGAGAACAGCAGCAGTTTTTCCGTCAGGGTGGTCTTACCCGCATCCGGGTGGGAAATGATGCCGAAGGTGCGGCGGCGCTGCACTTCGCGCGCGATCACGGCAGGCGCCTTGCTGCTGGCTGACGCCGCGGCGTTGTCCGCATTGTCGCTGGAATCGGGGGTAGTGATGTCGTTCTCGTTGGCCATATTGGTGACCATAATATGGCCCTCGCAAAAAACCCTCGATTTTACAGAAGGATCGCACTTCCGTGTGAACTGCTTCACTCTGGCGGAAAGCCAAATCGCCCACTTCATCAAGGGGTCACAATCCGCAGGCAACATTGCACTGCAGAAATGTTGTCACCCTACCCTGGAAACCCGATGAAAATGCTCCTCACCCCTGCCATACGACTCATGCAGCGCTTGCGCCTGCTGCCCAAATTCATGCTTGTCTGCCTGGTCTTCTTGCTGCCGCTGGCGCTGGCGACGACCCTGCTGATCTCGGAGCTGGGCAAGTCGCTGGCCCAGGCGCAGGATGCGCAGCGGGGCGTGGCGTATGTGCGCCAGTTGCAGGAAGGCACGCGGCTGCTGCAGCAGCGGCGCGGCCTCGAGCACTTGCGCCTGAGCGGCAAGGCGGGCATGGACAACACCGCCCTGAATGCGCGCATCACGGCCACGCTGGCGGCCCTGGCGCGCTTGCCGGCAGGCGCCGGCCTGCCCCAGGCGGCCGAGCTGACGAAGCAGTGGCAAACTCTGCTGGGCCGCCAGGCGGGCCTCGCTGCGCGCGACAGCTACGCGGCGCACACGGCGCTGCTGCGTCAGGCGGCCAAACTGGGCCAACTGGTGGCCGACCGTTCGCACCTGAGCCTGGACCCGGACGCGGGCGCCAACCACCTGAGCGCCGTCTTCACGGCCACCCTGCCCGACCTGGCCGAGAGCCTGTCGGACATCGCCGGGCGCGGCGCCGCCTACATCGACACGGGCCTGTTCGAAGCAAATGAAGATCAGCTCGTCAACGCCAACGCCCTGATCGCGCGCCACGAACTGGAACGCCTGCCGGCCCGCTTCGACGAAATCATCGCCGCCAAGCCGGAACTGCGCGCCAGCCTGCAGCCGGCCCTGAAAGCCGTGCCAACCGCGCTGGCCTTCCTCGAACGCACGAAAAATGAAGTGACAAATTCCTACGACCAGACCTCGGGCGCGCAATTCCACGCAGCCGGCATGCAAGCCATCGACGCACTGCACGCGCTCTCCGGCACCGCGGCCACCGCCCTGGACAGCCTGTTGGCGCAGCGCATCGCCCGCGACGAGGCGCGCCGTGGCCTGATCCTGGCGGCCATGTTGCTGGTGCTGCTGGCCGCCGCCTACCTATGCGCGGGCTTCTATGCCGCCTTCGCGCGCGACGTGACGCAATTGCGCGTGGCCGTCGGCGCGGCGGCGGCGGGCGACCTGTCGCAACGCATCACCTCGCAGGCGCACGACGAAATCGGCGACCTGGTACGCGACTTCGGCGCCATGACACATGGCCTGGCCACCCTGGTGCAGGAAATCCGCGGCGGCGCGGCCGTCATCGCGGCGGCTGGCGCCGATATCGCGCAGGGCAACGCCGCCCTGTCCGGCCACACGGCCACGCAAGCGGACGCGCTGGGTGCCACCGTGGACTCGATGCGCGAGCTGACGGCCACCGTGGGCCGCAATGAAGCCCATGTAGGACAGGGGCGCACTCTGGTGGCGACGGCGGCCGACGTGGCCCTGCGCGGCGGCCAGACGGTGGGCGCCGTGGTCGAGACCATGGCCTCGATCAAGGCCAGCTCGCACAAGATCGTCGACATCATCGGCGTCATCAACGGCATCGCCTTCCAGACGAATATCCTGGCCTTGAACGCGGCCGTGGAAGCGGCCCGTGCGGGCGAGCAGGGGCGCGGCTTTGCCGTCGTCGCGTCCGAGGTGCGCAGCCTGGCGCAGCGCTCGAACGAGGCGGCGCTGGAAATCAAGCGGCTGATCGGCGATTCCGTGGCCACCGTGGATGCCGGTGGCGACCTCGTCAATGCCGCCGGCAACACCATGCGGCAAGTCGTCGATGCGGTACAGCAAGTGGCCGTGGTGATCGGGCGCATCAGCAGCGCCGGCGCCGAGCAGAATGGCGAGATCGCCCGCATCAACCAGGCGCTGGCGCAAATCGACGACATGACGCGCCAGAATGCGGGCCTGGTCGATGAGGCGCGCGCCGGTTCCCAGCGCCTGCACCAGGAAGGCGAGGCGCTGACGCAGGCCGTCAGCCGCTTCCGCCTGGGCGAACACGAACTGCCTGGCGCGCGCCAGGCGAGCGCTGCGAGCGTGCGCGATGGCTTGCCCAGCGTGCGTCCGGCCGGCCTGTGGAGCGCCAATAAACCGCGCGTCATATCACAAAATCGCGCAGAACGGCGCAAGGCTAGCTAGGCTAAAGTGTGCACGTAGGACAAGGACTACAATTCCGCCTCAAAAGAGACTACAAAGTGGCGACTGCTAATCTTATGTTCGCCACTTACATAAGCTTTTAAAGTAGCTACATCGCGATCTGCACCGCGCGGTCGACAAAAATGCTGTTACCACTTGGCTACGGCAACTTTTTTGACCAGCAACGCGGCAGTCGCACTCCGATGTAAAAAGCCTGTGAGGAATACTATGAACCATACTCAACTTATCACCCCGGTCCAGAAGAACCAGTTGCTGCCGCGCGCCATGCCGGCGGTCGGACGGGAAATCAAGCTTGCGTCGCGGGTTAGCCTCAGCAGTGCCCAACAGAATGAATTGCTGGCCGCCCTGCCGCGCGCCGCACTCGAATCGCTGTTCGAAGACCTGGAACTGGTGGAACTGCCTTTCGGCAAGGAATTGTACGCCTACGGTAACAGCCTGGAATACAGCTACTTCCCCACCACCGCCATCATTTCGCTGCTGTATGTGATGGAAGATGGCGCCACCACGGAAATCGCCGTCGTCGGCCATGAAGGCGTGGCCGGCGCCTCGCTGCTGGCGGGCGAACGCGCCATGTGCACGGCCGTCGTGCAAAGCGCTGGCTACGGCTACCGCCTGAAAACGCAAAGCCTGCGCGATGCCTTCAATCAAGGCGGCGCCCTGCCCCAGCTGCTGATGCGCTACACCAACGCCCTGTTTGCGCAAATGGCGCAGAACGCCGTGGGTGGCCGCCATAGCTCGATCGAGCAAAAGCTGTGCCGCTGGCTGCTGGACCGCCTGGACCGTTCGCCATCGAACGAATTGAAAGTGACGCAAGAGCTCATTTCCATCATGCTGGGCGTGCGCCGCGAAAGCATCACGGCCGCCGCCGGCAAGCTGCAGGATGAAGGCTTGATCCACTATCGCCGCGGCAATATCACGGTGCTGGACCGCGCCGGCCTGGAATGCTATGCGGGCGAGTGCTACAAGGTGGCGAAGACGGAATACGACCGTTTGCTGCGCGACGTATCGCGCTGCTGATCGACGGTGCAGCATGATCAAGAAAATGGCCGGGCTGCATGCCCGGCCATTTTTTCATCCCTGCACAGTCAAGCGCTGGCGTCTTCGTCGATCTCTTCCGGCTCCGGCGCCAGCGGCAACGGAATCACGGCTTCCACGCATGTGCCCTTGCCTTCCGGGCCCTGGCGCACGGTCAGGGTGCCGCCCAGCAGCAAGGCGCGCTCGCGCATACCCAGCAAACCGTGTGACATGGGTTTTTGCAGCGCATCTTCGGTAATGCCGATGCCGTCATCGATCACACGCAGCACCAGGCCGTGTTCATTGCGTTTCAACGTCACGCTGACCATGCCCGCGCGCGCATATTTGAGGATATTCGTGAGCGATTCCTGCACGATGCGGAACAGGGCGATCGTCAGGGTGGCTTCGCGGTTGTCGATATTGATGGCCACGTCCGTTTCGCAGCGAACCGAGCTCATGCGAGCAAAATCTTCGCAATAGCTTTCGATGGCGGCGCACAGGCCCAGGTTGTCCAGCAGGCTGGGGCGTAAATCCTCGACGATGCGCCGCTTCAGTTCCACCGTTTCCAGCAGGGTGGCCTTGGCACGGCGCAATTGTGCCGCAAGTTCAGGCTGCGTGTGCGCCAGTTGCTGCGTGACGGCGCCCAGGTCCATGCTGATCGACGTCAAATTGGCGCCCAGCTCATCGTGCAGCTCACGCGCCAGGCGCGCCTTCTCCACTTCATTGACGCTGATCAAATGGCGCGACAGCACGGATAACTGCTCGGTTCGCTTGCTGACAGTCGATTCCAGAGTGTCGTTGGCATTTTGCAATGCATACTCGACGGCCGCGCGGTTCTGGAAACTGCGCCGCACCAGTTGGTAGAACATGATCAGAACGAGGATGGCCAGGGCATTGATGCCAATGCCGAGCAGCACGGCTTTCTGGTACTCATGATAAAAGGCTGCGCTGCCGGACGACAGCGCTTCATTCTGCTCGCGCGTCATGATCACCACCTGCAGGCGGATCTCGTCCATGGTGGCGCGGTCATCGGTCACGCGCGAGATATTGACGATCTCGGCCAGCCCGCCCTGCTTGTAGACCTCGATCGACTCTTGCAACATCGACATCTTGCGACGAATCAAGCTTTTCAGCTGGGCCAGATTTTTCAGCTGGGTGGGACTGCCCGCAAGCAAGGTTTGCAGCTCGTTGAATTCGTTGTCGATTTCGGTGGAAGCGGTCTTCGACGGCCCCAGATAGGTTTCCGAGCCGGAAATGAAATAGCCGCGCAAGCTGCTTTCCGCGTCCAGCACGAGCACGTTCAAATATTGCAGACGGTCCGCTACGCGGGCGCTCTGGCTGAGCAAGGCGTTCGTGCCCTTCAGCGATTGCAGATTATGAAAGAGACTGAAACCATTAAGTACAAGCAACAATGCGCAAGTCACGCAAAGGATCGTCTTGTAGAAGGGCAGGCGGTGATTCGGAGCCGGTTCAACGGTGAAATACATCCTGATGTGCATCCTTAGCAAGGTTCGGCGCGGGAGAAAGCGCCGGCGCCGGCCAATTATAGTCCTCGCTACAGACTGCTGCACTGCACAAATCGTGCTGGTTAGCTGGCTGAGCGATCATGTTTCCATGATCGCACCGCAGCGCTAGTCAAGCAAATTGTTTTTCATTGCGTAATAGGTCAAGTCGCTGTTCGATTGCAAGCCCATTTTTTCCATGATGCGCGTACGGTAAGTACTCACCGTCTTGATGCTCAGCGATAAGGCCACGCCGATATCGGACACCGTGGCGCCGCGCGCCAGGCGCAGGAAGACCTGGAACTCTCGGTCCGACAATTCCGTATGCAGGGCAGCATTCGTATCGCGATCGAACGACTGCGCCAGCAATTCGCCGACGGTGGAACTGACGTAGCGGCGCCCCTGGAACACGGTGCGCACGGCCGTCATCAGCTCATCGGCTTCGCATTCCTTGTTCAGATAGCCATTCGCGCCCATCTTGAACAGGTTCAATGCGTATTGCTGCGCGGGATAGCCGCTGAGGATCAGCACGGGCAATTCCGGCTGTCCCTGGCGGATCGTGCGCAAGGTATCGATGCCGCTCTGATCGGGCATGGCGATATCGAGCAACAGCACATCGCAAATTTCGCGGCGGGCGATATCGAGCGCTTCACGCCCGGTACCGGCTTCCGCCACCACACTGAAATCGCTTGACGACGAAAAAATCTGTTTGAATCCAGCTCGTACTATTTGGTGATCATCACAAATGGCAACGCGTATCATTGTTTCCCCTTAAATTTTCCTGGCCTGGGAAAGACTACCGGAACCTGAACGCTGCTCCGGCTTAGCGTCACTAACAAAAACGCAACATTAACATTATATTCAAAATATGGCGTGTCGTACGATACCGGCAGCGCCAAGGCTTGTGCCATGCAGTATAGTCAAGCGGTATCGGACAACCCCACCTATATTGGTACAAATCTTATTTTAGCAAGTTCAAAATCGCAATTAATTCATTGCGTATCCACACGCGGTCCAGCGGTGCTTCCTGCGGCACGACAGGCACGGCCGGCAGCTCAGGCAGCTCATCGAGGATGGCATGCGATGCGCCACGGCTATCGAGCTTGTTGCGCGCGCCACTGATCGTGAAGCCTTGCTCATACAGCAATTCGCGGATGCGGCGTATCAACAGCACCTCATGGTGCTGATAATAACGGCGGTTGCCACGTCGTTTGACCGGCTTGAGCTGGGAAAACTCCTGCTCCCAGTAGCGCAGTACGTGCGGTTTGACGCCGCACAATTCGCTCACCTCGCCGATCGTGAAATAGCGTTTGGCCGGAATGGGCGGCAAGGCGATCAACTCGGTTTTACTGATGCGCTCGTTCATCGCCACTCACTCAGGCAGCACGTGCCAGCGGACTGGTCTCTTCGACCATGCTTTTCAGCTTCTGGCTCGCATGAAAGGTCACGACACGCCGCGCCGTGATGGGGATCTCTTCGCCCGTCTTCGGATTGCGGCCCGGCCGTTGCGGCTTGTCGCGCAACTGGAAATTGCCGAAACCGGACAACTTGACGGCCTCGCCCCGCTCGAGCGCATTGCGGATCTCGTCGAAAAAGGTCTCGACCATATCCTTCGCTTCACGCTTGTTCAGGCCCACTTGCTCGAACAACAGTTCAGCCAGCTCAGCCTTGGTCAAGGTAGGTAAATCTTTTTCCGCTTCCTGGCGCACTTTGGCAACCAGCATGGCCCGATGCAGATCGGCGGCCAGTGCGGATTGCAGTACGGCGGAATCAACGTCGCTGTTATTAATTTTCCTGCCCTGCCTTTTCTGTGCGCCCGAGCCTGCCACATGGCAAGCTCGTCTACGGTTGACGACGGAAAGGCCGTCACGCAAGGCGACGGCCAGTCCGGTAATTACGAACGCAGTTTCGCGTCGTGGCCCTGCTTGGCCGCATCGATCAAGACAGCCATCAGGCCATCGACGACATCGTCTTGCAGAGTGTTTTGAGTATCTTGCAAGCTAATCCGGAAAGCAAGGCTTTTTTCATCCATTTCCAGCCCTTTTCCACGATATTCATCAAATAAAACAATGGCTTGCACGACACGCGCTGCAGCGCTTGCCTCGGCAGCAGCATGGAAACTGTCGAGCAGATCCTGCACCGCCACCGATTGCTTGACGACCACGGCCAGATCGCGGCTGGCGCCAGGGAATTTCGAAATTTCCTGGTACACGGGCACGACTCTTTGCGTCAGGGCAGCAGCATCGACTTCGAACAGCACGGGCGCCAGCGGCAAGTCATACTTTTGCATCCAGCGCGGGTGCAATTCACCGATGAAACCGATGACCTTGCCGTCGAGTTCCACGTTCGCCGAGCGGCCCGGATGCAGGGCCGGGTGCTCCGCCTTGCTGAAACGCAAGACCAACGGCGCGAACAGCGCTTCCAGGTCCGCCTTCACGTCGAAAAAGTCGACCGTGCGTGTAGCCTGGCCCCACTGCTCGTCGGCCACCGCGCCGTAAGCCATCGCCGCCACACGCTTTGGCTGGGCGTAGCCAGCCACCGACAAGGGGCCGTTTTCCACGCTGTCGTCGCGCTGGTAAATGGCGCCCACTTCGAAGATGCGCACGCGGTTCGTCTTGCGGTTCAAGTTGTAGCGCACATTGGCGATCAGGCTGCCGATCAGCGAGGAGCGCATCACGCTCATCTGGCTGGCGATCGGGTTCTGCAATTTGATCGGATTGGTGTTGCCCGAGAAATCGCGCTCCCATGCCGCATCGACAAAGCTCATGTTAACCACTTCCTGGAAGCCCAGGTCAGCCAGCTCATGACGTACCGCAAACAGGGAGCGGGTATTTTCTGGTGCAATCTGCATCACGTTCGCGGCCACGGGCGGCAAGGTCGGGATGTTTTCAAAGCCGTACACGCGCGCCACTTCCTCGATCAAGTCTTCCTCGATCTCGATGTCGAAACGGTAGCTGGGCGAGGTCACGGAAAACACGCCGTCCGCCAGGGTGAATGGCAGGGCCAGACGCGTGAAGATATCGGCAATCAGCTCATCGTTGAGCGGTACGCCGATGACTTTTTGCGCGCGCGCCGTGCGCATCGATACAGGCTGGCGTTGCGGCAAGTTCACCACGTGGTCGTCGACGGGGCCGACGGTCGTCGCTGGCGTGCCGCAAATTTCCACGATCAGGGCCGTAATGCGCTCGATGTGCTCGACATTGGTGGCAAAATCGACGCCGCGCTCGAAGCGGTGCGCCGCATCGGTGGAGAAATTCAAGCGGCGCGCACGACCTTGAATGGCGTTCGGCCACCAGAATGCCGCTTCCAGGTAGATGCTGTCCGTATAGTCCGAGACAGAGCTGGCGTCGCCGCCCATGATGCCGGCCAAGGATTCAATTTCTTGCTCATCGGCAATGACGCCGATCCACTCGTCGATGGCAACGGTGTTGCCGTTCAACAGTTTGACGGATTCGCCCGCCTTGCCCCAACGCACGTCGAGGCTGCCGTGGATCTTCGCCAGGTCAAACACGTGGCTAGGACGGCCCAGCTCCAGCATGACATAGTTGGAAATGTCGACCAGGGCCGACAGCGGACGCTGGCCGCTGCGCTCGAGGCGCTGCTTCATCCAGTCCGGCGTGGCGGCACGGGCGTTCAAGCCGCGGATGACGCGGCCCGTGAAACGGCCGCACAGGTCCGGCGCGCTGACTTTCACCGGCAGGATTTCGTCGCTGGACACCGGCACGGTGCGGAACTGCGGCACATTCAGGGTCACACCCGTGAGCGCCGACACTTCGCGCGCCACGCCCAGCACGGACAGGCAGTCCGCCTTGTTCGGCGTCAACTTGATGGTGAATTTCAAGTCGTTCAAAGCAAAGTAATCGCGGAAATTCTGGCCGATCGGTGCGTCGTCCGGCAATTCCATCAAGCCGGCGTTTTCTTCCGACAATTTCAATTCGCGCGCGGAGCACAGCATGCCTTGCGACTCGACGCCGCGCAGCTGGCCCACCTTGATTTCAAACGGCTTGCCATCGGCGCCGGGAGGCAGCACGGCGCCCGCCATCGCGCAGACAACTTTCAAGCCCGGGCGCACGTTGGGTGCGCCGCAGACGATGTTGAGCATGGTGCCCGTGCCGACGTCGACCTGGCACACATTCAGGCGGTCCGCATTCGGATGTTTTTCCATCTCCAGAACCAGGCCGACCACCACGTTCGAGAACGGAGGGGCGACAGGATCGACGTCCTCGACTTCGAGACCGGACATGGTCAGCAGATGGGCCAGTTCGTCCGAAGTCATCTTCGGATCGACCATGGTACGGAGCCAGTTTTCGGAAAATTGCATAATCAAGCCTTCAAATGTTCAATGCGCGAGCATGCAAGGGCACGCTCCAGCGCATCGAGTGACATGGAATAATGAAACGCCTTAGTTAAACTGCTTGAGGAAGCGCAAATCTCCCTCATAGAACAGACGCAGGTCGTTGATGCCATAGCGCAGCATCGTCAAGCGTTCCAGGCCGGAGCCGAAAGCAAAACCGATGAATTTCTCGGGATCGAGGCCGAAGTTCTTCACCACGGTCGGATGCACCTGGCCCGCGCCCGACACTTCCAGCCAGCGGCCTTTCAACGGGCCCGAGCCAAAGGCGATGTCGATCTCGGCCGACGGTTCCGTGAACGGGAAGTACGACGGGCGGAAGCGCACTTGCAAGTCGTCCGTTTCGAAGAATGCCTTGACGAAATTCAGGTACACGCCCTTCAGGTCGGCGAAGCTGATGTCTTCGGCGATCCACAGGCCTTCGACCTGGTGGAACATGGGCGAATGGGTGGCGTCACTGTCGACGCGGTAGGTGCGGCCCGGCGCGATGACCTTGATCGGCGGCGTATGCGTGCGCGCATAGCGCACCTGCATGGGGCTCGTATGCGTGCGCAGCAGCAAGGGCTTGCCATCGGTATCGTTGCCATCGATGTAGAAGGTGTCTTGCATGGAACGGGCTGGATGGTTTTCCGGGCTGTTGAGCGCCGTGAAGTTGGTCCAGTCATTCTCGATTTCGGGGCCGTCGGCCACGTCGAAGCCGATCGAGCGGAAGATCTCCTCGACCCGCTCCCACGTGCGCATCACGGGATGGATGCCGCCGGGCATGCGGCCACGGCCTGGCAGGGTCACGTCGATCGCTTCGGCGTTCAGACGACCTTGCATCTGGGCATCGGCCAGCGCATCACGGCGCGCCGTCAGCGCGTCTTCGATCTGCACTTTGACGGCATTGATCAGGGCGCCTTGCGCCTTGCGCGCGTCCGGGTCCAGCTTGCCCAGGCCCTTCATCATTTCGGTAATCTGGCCAGTCTTGCCCAGGTAGCGGGCTTTGGCGTTTTCAAGTGCGGCAGCGTCTGCGGCGGCGATAAAGTCAGCCTGGGCCGAGACGACGAGTTCTTCTAGGGAGTTCATGCGGCTTTTCCTGTTTTGGAAATCAATCCTGGATTTAGTAATCTAGAACCCAACAATCAAAAACGGAAACGGGGCACAAGGTGGTTGTACACCCCTGCCCCGCTCTTTATAACGTCACCCTGGGGATGACGTTGTGCAATCACCGATGCTTACGCAGCGATTTTTGCTTTAACTGCGTTGACAATCGCAGCGAATGCTGGCTTGTCCATCACAGCCATATCGGCCAGGACTTTACGGTCCAGTTCGATATTTGCTTTTTTCAAGCCGTTCATGAACACGCTGTACGTTACGCCATGCTCACGGGAAGCGGCGTTGATACGGGCGATCCACAGGCGGCGGAAAACGCGTTTCTTGTTGCGGCGATCGCGGTAAGCGTATTGGCCAGCGCGCATAACTGCTTGCTTGGCAACACGGTATACACGGCTGCGGCGACCACGGTAGCCTTTAGCTTGAACAAGAATCTTTTTATGACGGGCACGAGCTGTAACCCCACGTTTTACTCTAGGCATAGTAACTCCTTATATTGAGTGTGAGATTAAGCAGTCGGCATCATGCGGTAGACGGATTTCACGTCAGACGCAGCGACATTGGTGGTACCGCGCAGAGCGCGTTTCAGCTTGGTGGTTTTCTTGGTCAAGATGTGGCGTTTGAACGCATGACCACATTTAACAGTACCACCCGGACGCACGCGAAAACGTTTTTTCGCAGAGCTTTTGGTCTTCATTTTAGGCATAGCAATCTGTCCTCTTACGGACAGCTCCATTTATAACAGGATTGCAGGTGGCAACACGACGCTGCGCTTAGATGCCTGCTTTCACATGCTGTGCAGCGGATGCGAGTCCGCTACAGTTCGCGCGGCCCGGACATTGCTGTCAGGGCCGCGCAAATTCTGCCTGGAATCTGGTGCCGCACCAAGACTGGCGCAAATCACGTCGATCCACAGTAAAACGCTATTGTAGCTTACTTCTTCTTCTTAGGCGAAAGAACCATGATCATTTGGCGGCCTTCCATCTTCGGGAACTGCTCGACCTGGCCGTACGGCTCCAGATCGGCCTTCAGACGTTCCAGCATACGGAAGCCAATATCCTGATGCGCCATCTCACGACCGCGGAAACGCAGCGTGATTTTGGTTTTATCACCTTCATCGAGGAACTTGATGAGGTTACGCAACTTGATATTGTAGTCACCATCATCAGTCCCCGGACGGAATTTGACTTCCTTCACGAGGATGATCTTTTGCTTCAATTTGGCTTCGTGAGCTTTCTTTTGCTCCGAATACTTAAATTTGCCGTAGTCCATCAAACGGCACACCGGTGGCTGCGCGGTAGGCGCAATTTCCACCAGGTCGACGTTTGCCTCTTCCGCCAGGCGGAAGGCTTCAGCCAAACTTACGATACCGAGTGGCTCGTTATCGACCCCGCTTAAACGCATTTCAGGGGCAGTGATTTCGCCATTGATGCGATGTGACTTGTCAGTAGCTATTGTAATTTCCTTTAAAAATCTTGTAAGACGGTCGTGCAGCGAGTTTCCTCGTCAGGCCTTGGTGTCGACTTCATGTTTGAGTCGCTCAATCAGGGCATCGACGGACATGACGCCCAGATCGACATTGCCCCGCGCCCGCACGGCCACTGTATTCGCATCCCGCTCTTTGTCGCCAATTACTAAGATGTAAGGCAATTTTTGTACGGAATGTTCACGTATTTTATAGGTAATCTTCTCGTTACGCAAATCAGCCTGTACGCGCAGCCCCGCTTTGCGCAGTTTTGTTGTAACTTCCTGTACATAGTCGGCTTGAGCGTCGGAAATATTCAACACCGACACTTGCACTGGCGCCAACCACAACGGCATGGCGCCCGCATAGTGTTCGATCAGGATGCCAATGAAACGTTCCAGCGAACCCACGATCGCGCGGTGCAGCATGATCGGCACCTGGCGCGTATTGTCTACTGCCACGTATTCGGCGCCCAGGCGACCCGGCATCGACGGATCGATTTGCACGGTGCCCACTTGCCATGCGCGGCCCAGGCTGTCTTTCAGGTGATATTCGATCTTCGGACCGTAGAACGCACCCTCGCCCGGCAATTCTGTCCATTCCACGCCACAGGCGCGCAGGGCCGAACGCAACGATTCCTCGGCGAAATCCCACGACTCTTCCGTGCCGATGCGGTTATCGGGGCGCAAAGCCAGTTTCACATCGATATTCGTAAAACCGAAAGCCGTGTACACATCCATGGCCTGCTGGTGGAAAGCCGTCACTTCGCCGGCGATCTGTTCTTCCAGGCAGAAAATGTGACCATCATCCTGCGTAAAGCCGCGCACGCGCATCATGCCGTGCAAGGCGCCCGATGGCTCGTTGCGGTGGCATTGGCCGAATTCGCCGTAGCGTAAAGGCAAGTCGCGGTAGCTGCGCATGCCGTTGTTGAAAATCTGGATATGACCAGGACAATTCATCGGTTTCAGCGCATAGGCGCGGTTTTCTGATTCCGTGATGAACATATTTTCACGGTAATTGTCCCAGTGACCGGTTTTTTCCCACAGGCCACGGTCGAGAATTTGCGGCGCCTTGACTTCCTGGTAGCCATTGACTTGGTACACATTGCGCATGTATTGCTCGACTTGCTGCCAGATCGACCAGCCTTTCGGGTGCCAGAAGATCAGGCCCGGCGCTTCTTCCTGGAAATGGAAGAAGTCGAGCTGCTTGCCCAGCTTGCGGTGATCGCGCTTTTCTGCCTCTTCCAGGTTGTGCAGGTACAGTTCCTGATCTTCCTTCTTGGCCCAGGCCGTGCCATAGATACGCTGCAGCATTTCGTTTTTTGAGTCGCCGCGCCAGTAGGCACCAGCCAGCTTCATCAGCTTGAACACTTTCAGCTTGCCCGTCGATGGCACGTGGGGGCCGCGGCACAAGTCCGTGAACTTGCCTTCGGAATACAGCGACACTTCCTGGTCGGCCGGAATCGAACCGATCAGCTCTGCCTTGTAGGCTTCGCCGATACCCTTGAAGTACTCGATGGCTTCGTCGCGCGCAACCACTTTGCGCGTGACTGGCTCATCCTTCTTGGCCAGTTCCGCCATTTTCTTTTCGATCGCCGTCAAATCTTCCGGCGTGAACGGGCGCTTGTAGGCGAAGTCATAGTAAAAGCCGTTGTCGATCACGGGACCGATGGTCACCTGTGCGTCCGGGAACAGTTCCTTGACGGCATGCGCCAGCAAGTGGGCCGTCGAGTGGCGGATCACTTCCAGGCCATCGGCATCCTTGTCCGTGACAATCGCCAGTTCCGCGTCTTGCTCGATCAGATAGGAGGTGTCGACCAGCTTGCCATCGACCTTGCCGGCCAGGGCAGCCTTGGCCAGGCCGGTACCAATATTGGCCGCAACCTGGGCCACGGTGACCGGGCCGTCAAATTGACGGGCGGAACCATCGGGAAGTCGGATTGTAAGCATATTGATCTCCATATCGGCGCTGGCGCCAGGTAAAACTGCAATGTGTGATGTGTAAAATAACCGAAAGGAAAATGCAGACGCAAAAAAACGCGGACTAGCCGCGTTTTTCACTTTCTTGAGACAAAGGAAACCCGTTCGACTAGCGTCACTCCCAAAGCCTGGTAGTAGTTCGCGGTGTCATAACCGGGTTTACCTTTCTCTCTAACTGCATTCTGGTGGGCGGTGAGGAATTCGAATCCCCGACCCCTTGGATGTCGACCAAGTATTCTAACCAGCTGAACTAACCGCCCGTAAAACTTTTGTTGATCATTGTATTTCAAATGACCGCTTGCGGCTTGCGCCAGCTTAAAAACCATCTACTGCAAATTCTGGTGGGCGGTGAGGAATTCGAATCCCCGACCCCTTGGATGTCGACCAAGTATTCTAACCAGCTGAACTAACCGCCCCGAAGACCAGCATTATAGAGAGGCTTTCCCAGAATGACAAGGGCTGTTTTACAGGAAACTTTAATCTGTTTTTCATCCGATTCCCGGGCGTCAGCCCTCTTTATACAGAGTCGGCCCGGCGCGCGCGGAATGCCGCTAGAATCGCGGCATGAACTCCACCATATTAGCCTGGCTGAAAACCCTGAGCCGCATCTGCGGTTTTGAAACGGCCGACTCCTTCCCGCCCGGCCACCCGTATGCGCGCACGCGCTGGGACGCCGCGTACTTCGATATCGCCTCCGACGTGAAGCCCGACGAGATCGAGCGGCGCATCTGCGCGGCCATCGCCAACACGCCGAGCGTCTTCGCCTATATCACCAATCCTACGCCGCGCATGCAGCGCGCGCTGCTGAATGTGATCCACGACCGGCTGCGGCGCCAGCCCGGCGCGGGCGCCACGGACCTGGTCTTGTTGTTGATCAATGCCTACGCCAGCGACCACATCACGGAAGCCGTGCCCGGCCTGCGCACCCTGATCTTCAACACGGAACATGATGACACGAATCTGCGCGTGCATGCCATCCTGGAATTGCTGGTGGGCACGCCACGGGGGCTCGATGTAATCGATATGCAATGAGCGATATGTAGCCGTCACGCATGATTGGCGGGAACATAGCGCGCCCGCAAGCGCATGAACGGCGTTTCCACCAATCTATACAAGAGCCAGCCCGCGACGATGCTGAGCAGTATCATCACCAGCATGGCCGGCAGGCTGTCCGGCCCGTAACCCCTATACTGCAAGATCGGGCGCAGCAGGATGCACAGCTGCTTGTGCAGCAGATAAATCGCATACGACCACAAGGCCAGGCTGGCCGCGCCTGGCACGCGCACCTTGTACAGGATGCTGGCGGGACTCAGCGCGGCCATCAGCAGCAGGGTAAAACTGGCGGCCAGCGCTGGATAGCCAAACACCGTCACCCAATAGCCATAGTGATCGGTGAAAAACACATACAACATCAGCGCCGTGCCAGCGATTCCTGCCAGCAAGGTACGGTTGCCGTACGAGGTCAGGCGCGTCCAGGCGACGGGATGGTAATTCTTCAGCAGCGCCAGCGCCACGCCCGCCACCAACTCGTCGAAGCGGCACCAGGAAGCATAGTAAATGTACTTGTAATAGCCGAGGCCGCCGCGCGGCACGTGCACATATTCATCCCACAGAGTCGCGCGCAACAGCATGCCCACGATAAAGCTGGCGGCCACGGCCACCCACGCCCACAGCAGCGACTTGCGGCACGCCGCGATAGCCAAGGCCACGGCCGGCAGCAGCACGTAGAACTGCTCTTCCACACATAGCGACCACGCATGCGAAAACGCCGTGCCCGGTGTCAAATTGATGTTCTGCGTAAAGGTCAGGAATTTCCACAGGGGCAGCAACGCGCTATCGCCACGAAACGTGGGCCACAAATAATACAGGGCCAGCACGGCATAGAAACTGGGCAAGGTGCGCAGGAAGCGCCGCGCATAAAAGCGCGGCAAGGAAAACCCGTGTTCGCTGCGCAAGGCCGCAAAGATCTGGTTGCCGATCAGATAGCCACTGAGGGCAAAGAACAGGTCCACGCCGACCCAGCCGATTTCTCCCCAGAAACCAAACGCCCCGCCCTCGCTGACGAACAGCAAATAATGGTTCATGAAGACGAGCACGATGGCCAGCGCACGCAAGGTATCGAGGCCATACAGGCGGGAAGAATGGGAAGTGCTGGACATGAAATCGGCAAGAGAAAACAACGGTGGCGCCGATCATGCCATGCCGCACACTGCCATGGCCAACTTTTTACAGGCGTCCAAGGCGAATCCCGCTAAAATATGCCGACCCCGCTTTCCCTTCCCGCAACAGCATAGGATATGTCCAGCATGAGCAGCGCACTCCACTTCAAGTCCATCAACTACACGGGCCAGGGCAGCGGCCCGCGCCTGATCGTCACGGGCGCCGTGCACGGCAATGAAACCTGCGGCACCAAGGGCATCGGCCGCGTGATGGCTGAACTCGACAGCGGCGCCCTCTCCATCGTGGCCGGCAGCGTCACTTTCGTACCCGTCACCAATCCCCTGGCCTACGCCAAGGGCGTGCGCAGCGGCGACCGCAACCTGAACCGTAATCTGTTCCCGAACGACAATCCACAGGATTTCGAAGACCGCATCGCCAACTGGCTGTGCCCGCTGCTGGGCCAGCACGACGTGCTGCTGGACTTGCATTCGTTCAATGCCGACAGCCAGCCTTTCGTCATGGTGGGACCGCGCAACAACGATGGCCCGCTGCAACCGTTTCAACATGAAGACAAGGAACGCGCGCTGGCGCGCCGCCTGGGCGTGCGCCGCTTCGTCGACGGCTGGCTGCATGCCTATGGCCAGGGCGTGCAGCGCCGTCTGGGCAATAGCGACCAGGTGGGCCTGGTCTTGCGCTACGGCGTGGGCACCACCGAATACATGCGCTCGACGGGCGGCTACGCCTTGACCCTGGAATGCGGCCAGCATGCGGACCCGGCCGCGCCGGATGTCGCCTACCGCGCCATCATGAACACGCTGGCCTTCCTTGGTTTCATCGACGCGCAGCAGCCGGAGCCGATCGCGGATACCGACATGGAAGCGCTGAACATGGTCGTCGTGCACGACAAGCTGCACGCGGACGACCGCTTCATCAAGACCTGGTCCAGCTTTGACAAGGTCAAACAGGGTGATCAAATTGGCGTGCGCGCGGACGGCACACCCGTGACGGCCGAATTCGACGCCTACATCCTCTTCCCGGACGTCAATGCGGCTGCGAATGCCGAGTGGTATTACCTGGCGCGGGTGGCCAGCAGTTTTTGATTAGAGCCTATTCCAGTAGGGAGCGTCATCTGCTGGTAGTTCATCAGGAGCGCGGACAAGGCGTGAGAAGGACGCGTGGCGAGCCACGCGACGACGATCAACGCAGTCCCCGCTTCTGATGGGCGCCAGCAGGGGATGTATTCATCTACTGGGATAGGCTCTTAGTGTCCGACGGACTTCGAAAACAAATTGATCACTAACACGCCGGCAATGATCAGCCCCAGGCCGATCAAGGCCGGCGTATCCAGGCTCTGCTTGAACCAGAACCAGCCCACGGCGGAAATGAGCACGATGCCCACGCCCGACCAGATCGCGTAGACGATGCCGGTAGGAATAACCTTCAAGGTCAGCGACAAGCACCAGAAGGCGATGCTGTAGCCGACCACGGTGATGACACTGGGCCACAAGCGACTGAAACCGTCGGACGCCTTCAAGGCGCTGGTCGCGATGACTTCGGCGATGATGGCGATGGCCAGGTAGAAATACGTCATGGCGAGGCTCATGCTGGCATCCTTTATTGTGGGCTGAGCAGTTTCAAGCCCAGGATACCGGACACGATCAAGGCGATGCAGGCGATGCGCGCGGCGCTGGCCGGTTCACCCAGCACCATGATGCCGAAGATGGCCGTACCGACGGTGCCGATGCCCGTCCAGATCGCATACGCCGTGCCCAACGGCAAGGTGCGTAGCGCCAGGCCCAGCATCACCACGCTGCCCAGCATGGAAACAGCCGTCAGTACGGATGGCAGCAGGCGGGTAAAGCCGGCGCTATACTTGAGGCCGATGGCCCAGCCGATTTCCAGCAAACCGGCCAGTACCAAGATGATCCACGCCATACACACTCTCCTGAGGCGGCAGGGTCGTCCCCGCCATACAGCCCCCACATCGAGCGGGGTCGTCCCCACAGGAGCAAAAGGAAAAGTATACCATCGGGTGCAAGCTCTTGCCACCAGCACATTTTTTCCAGTGCTGCTGCCAAAAAAGATGCTGATGGCAGCATAATTGCTGCATCCACTCACTCTCGGGAATCATGATGCTGCTTCTGGCCCAAATCCTTACCACCCTCATCCTGCTACTGCACGTCTACATCGTGCTGCTGGAAACCGTGCTGTTCGATACGCGCGGACGCAAGGTGTTTGGCCTGTCCAGGGAAAAAGCGGAGATCGTGCGTCCCGCCATGTCGAACCAGGGTTGCTATAACGGTTTTCTCGTCGCCGCGCTGGCGCTGGGCTTTTTTCACCCGGACGCGGCCATCGCCCATGCATTCACCGTCTTCGGCCTGGCGTGCATCGCCGTGGCCGGCGTGTGGGGCGCGGTGACCGTCATGACGCGCATCCTCTATCTGCAAACCGTGCCCGCCGTCATCGCCCTGCTGCTGTTCCACTTCGCCTGATTCCTGCAGGGCGGCCATACGGCCGCCGCAACGCCCGCCTTCCCTGAAAATCCACGCCGGCAGCACATTGTTTACTTATATCGTAATATGCCGATATTGAAATTCACAAAAGACGAACCATATATCGTCCACAGACGAACATCGACCAGGAGAAACACCATGGACATCGACGCCATCCACAAGGCGCTGGCCAACCCCGTGCGGCGACAGATCCTGCAATGGCTGAAGGAGCCGGAGCAGCATTTCGCCCAACAAGAGCATCCACTCGAATTCGGCGTCTGTGCCGGGCTGATCGACCGCAGCCTGGGCCTGTCGCAATCGACGGTCTCGGCGCACCTGGCCACCTTGCAAAAGGCCGGCCTGATTTCCGCCAGAAAAGTCGGGCAGTGGAGTTTCTTCAAGCGCAATGAAGTCACCATCCAGGCTTTTCTGGAACACATGCAGCAAGGTTTGTAACCGTAGTCCCATCCATATCGCCGTCCGCGGCACTCTCGACAGGAAAGATAGCAATCATGGCAACCTTATTCGACCCCATCACCATTGGCAGTCTGCAACTGAAAAACCGCATCATCATGGCGCCGCTGACGCGTTCGCGCGCCGGCAATCCGGGCCGCGTGCCCAACGCCCTGATGGCCGAGTACTACACGCAGCGCGCTTCGGCCGGCATGATCATCTCGGAAGCGACGGCCGTCACGCCGCAGGGCGTGGGCTATGCCGACACGCCGGGCATCTGGTCCGAAGAGCAAGTGGAAGGCTGGAAACACATCACCAAGGCCGTGCATGACGCAGGCGGCCTGATCGTGCTGCAACTGTGGCATGTGGGCCGCATTTCCGCGCCCGTCTTCCTCGATGGCGACCTGCCCGTGGCGCCCAGCGCCGTCAAGCCGGCCGGCCATGTCAGCCTGCTGCGCCCGAAACAGGAATTCGTCACGCCGCGCGCGCTCGATACGGAAGAGATTCCCGGCATCGTGGCGGCCTACCGCCTGGGCGCAGAGAATGCGAAAAAAGCCGGTTTCGACGGCGTGGAAATCCACGGCGCGAATGGTTACTTGCTCGACCAGTTCCTGCAAGACAGCACCAACTTGCGCACCGACAACTACGGCGGCTCGATTGAAAACCGCGCCCGCCTGATGCTGGAAGTGACGGATGCGTGCATCGAGGTATGGGGCGCCGACAAGGTGGGCATGCATTTGGCACCGCGCCGCGACGCGCACGACATGGGCGATTCCGACCCGCGCGCCACCTTCGGCTACGTGGCACGCGAGCTGGGCAAGCGCGGCATCGCCTTCATCTGCGCGCGCGAAGCGCTCGGTGAAGACCGCCTGGGCCCGTACCTGAAACAGGAATTTGGCGGCGTGTACATTGCCAACGAGAAAATGGACAAGGCGGCGGCCGAAGCCTTGCTGGCCAAGGGCGAAGCCGATGCCGTGGCCTTTGGCCTGTGGTTCATCGCCAATCCCGATCTGCCTATCCGCCTGCACAGCGACGCGCCATTGAATCCCCTGAACCCGGATA
This sequence comes from Janthinobacterium kochi, assembly GCF_051380715.1. NCBI lineage: Bacteria > Pseudomonadati > Pseudomonadota > Betaproteobacteria > Burkholderiales > Oxalobacteraceae > Janthinobacterium > Janthinobacterium kochi. The sequence goes on along the minus strand of NZ_JBNYXO010000001.1, from coordinate 563,230 downwards.
CGCTGTACGCACCGGACGCTGCCGGCTACACGGACTACCCGGCACTGGCGGCACTGGCTTAAACAGCGCTCCGGGCGACAGCAGCGGCACTCGTCGCTGTTGCCTGCCCTTCAGCGCCATCGGCGCCGTGCCAGCCGGGCCGGGCGGCGCGCCTGCACGCTGCTGAACACACGGCGTATCACCTCGGCCGGCACCGCGTGCTCACGCAAGTAGGCTGTCGCCACCGTCCGGCCCAAGGTGTGATGAAACGCCACGCCACGCTCGACGAGCTCGGCCATTACTTTGTCCGTCCGGTCATGCTCCCCAGGTACATCATCGATACTGTTTTTCATGCCATGGCTCCCTGTCGGGTGGATCAACGCTGCATCAAGTTTTGACCAGATTGTGCGTATTTAGTGCCCGCCACCGTGGCAAAGCATCGTTGAAATAACAGCAACAACGGCCCCTGTGCCGCATGAATAGCAGCCTCGGCTGCTTGTCGCCACCGCCAGCCCCGTATAGAATGCGTGCGCAGAATTTTTGCTTCAAGGAAAATGGCCACCAGCGCCATCCCATCAAGAATAGTGTCACTGAAGGGTATCAATGGACGATTTATTTGTACAAGCGGGCGAGTTGCCGACCTGGCACCAGCGCTGCGCGTTGCGCGTGCTGCAGCTGTTTGGCTGGCGCATGCGCTTCCGTCCCCTGCCGGGGCCGCGCGGCATCGTCGTCGTCTACCCGCACACGTCGAACTGGGATTTCATGGTGGGCCTGTTCGGCAAATGGGCGCTGTCGCTGCCGTTCCGCTGGCTGGCCAAGGATTCCTTGTTCCGCGGCCCGATGGGCAAGGTGCTGCGCTATCTGGGCGGCGAACCCGTCGACCGCAGCACCACCAGCGGCACGATTCAACGTCAGGCCGAGCGCATGCTGGCCGCCGACTGGTACTGGCTGGCCATCACGCCGGAAGCGACGCGCAGCTACCGTCCGAACTGGAAGAGCGGCTTTTACCATCTGGCCCTGGCCGCCAAGGTGCCGCTGTTGCTGGTGTATATCGACTACCCGAACAAGGTGCTGGGCGTCGTCGACCATATCTACTTGACGGGCGACAAGGAAGCCGACATGGCCGCCATCGCCGCCGTGTATGCGGGCCACCAGGGCTTGCACCCGGAAAAGGCGGCGCCCATCGTGCTGTCCGACAAGCGCCCCGGCGCTTAGGCAACCCCCATCAACACCACGCCGGCAGCCGTCAAGGCCAGGCCGGCCACGCGCAGCACGCGCTCGGCCATCACCTGGCCGGCGAAACGTCCCGCACACAGCAGCATGGCCGAAGCCAGCATGAAGCCCCACGCGGCCGAGGCCGCCGGCAATTCCTGTCCATGCGCATTGCCATGCGCCAGCGCAAACATGCCCACGAGCCCCATGCCGAGCCAGTTCGGCAGAGCCAGCGCCAGCGCGATGGCCAGCCCCACCAGGGCCACCGTGGCGGCGATGCCCGTTTCCAGGCCGGGCACCGTCAAGCCAGCCATGCCGGCCAGCGCACCGAGCAGCATCATGCCCAGGAAAGTGGCGGGCTGGGCCAGGCCGCGGCGCTGCTGGCCGCCCCAGATGCCCACGCCCAGCATGGCCAGCAAATGGTCGATGCCCGTGAACGGATGGGCGAAACCGGCCAGGAAACCGGCGCTCTCGCCATGGCCGGGGTGGGCCATCGCTGGCAAGGCCAGCAGGCACAGCGCCGCCACGGCGGCCGTTTTTGTCATCAGTCTTGCGCTCATTGCAGCTCCTTGCCTGGTTGATCGAGCAAACCTTGCTCGCGGATAAAATCGATGACGACCTGCACGCCGTCGCCGCTGCGCAGGTTGGTCAACACGAAGGGGCGCTCGCCGCGCATGCGCTTGGCATCCTGCGCCATCACGTCGAGGTTGGCGCCCACGTACGGCGCCAGGTCTGTCTTATTGATAATGAGCAAATCGGAGCGCGTGATGCCGGGCCCGCCCTTGCGCGGGATTTTTTCGCCGCCGGCCACGTCGATCACGTAAATGGTCAGATCCGACAGTTCCGGACTGAAGGTGGCAGCCAGGTTATCGCCGCCCGATTCGACCAGGATCAAATCGAGATTCGGAAAATCTGCCTGCATGCGCGCGATGGCTTCCAGGTTGATGGACGCGTCTTCGCGAATCGCCGTATGCGGGCAGCCGCCCGTCTCCACGCCCATCAAACGCTCGGCCGGCAAGGCATCGGCGCGCAGCAGGATTTCCATGTCTTCCTTGGTATAGATGTCATTCGTGATGACGGCCATGTCGTAGCGCTCGCGCATGCCCTTGCACAGCATTTCGCACAAGGCCGTCTTGCCCGAGCCGACTGGCCCGCCGATGCCTACGCGCAGGGGATTGGAGGTAATCGATGTCATGTTGTAGTCTCTCGTTGTAGTGTTCAGGATCGGTACAGGCGGCTGTACTGCACTTCGTGTCGCATCGACAGCAGCGACAGGCCGGGTGCCCAGTTGCCCATCTCGTCGTCTTGCAAGGTTTGCGCCGTCAGCGCCGCCGCTTCCAATTCCGGGCGCAGCGACAGCAGCAAACGCTGGCCCGCCACCTGCCCCAGCGGCACGGATTTCACGCAGACGAGCACCTGGTTTTCCGCCCACGCAAACAGCATGGCCAGCAGCGCCTCTTCACGCGGAATCGCCAGCGCCGCCACGGCGCAGGCATAGGCCGTGGGCAGTGCCACTTCCGGCTGGCCCTGCAGCATGTCGATCAGCACGCCGTCAGCCACGCCCAGCTCGGCCAGCAGCTTGGTCAATGAATAGCCCATCTGGATGGTCTCGGCGCGAAACTCCGCCGTGTCGCGCGAAGCGATGAAACGCTCGCTCCAGCGCTGCACGGCGCACAAATCCTGCGTTTCGAACGCCTGTATCAAGCGCCAGCACAAAGGCGCTTCCCAGCGCGCTACCACCAGCGTCAGATGCTGCGCGATCCAGTCGCGCGCCGTGGCCGCGTCGTGCACCAGACCGCATTCGAGCGCCGCTTCCAGCCCCTGCGAATAGCTGTAGGCGCCAATCGGCAAGGCCGGGCTGGCGAACTGCAGCAAATGCAGCAGGGCCGACGCCTGCATCACGCAGTGTCGCCGGGACGGTGGATTTTCTGCCGCAGCGGCACGGGCGCCAGCAAGTGCTGGCCGTTGCCGTCGTGGTGGCCATGGCCGCCGCCGTACGCGCCCGCCTCCGGCTCGAACGGCGCGCTTTCCTCCGTCACCCATGCCTGCAAGCCTTCCAGCATCTCCTTGAGCACCACGTCCTTGCGGATGCGCAAAAAGCCGTCGCCCACCTGCGCCTGCGTGTGGCGATTCCCCAAATGAAAAGCGCAGCGCAGCAGGGTGTGGGCGTCAAGGCAGCGCACCAGGTAAGTCGGTTCGCGCGCGGCGACGATCTGCACCACCTGGCCATCCGGCCCCGTCATGCGCTCGCCGTCGCGCAGCACCGTGCCGCGCACGGTGAACACGGCCACCTCGTCGCCATTCGACAGCACAGCGCGCAGCCGGCATTTTTCGCGCTGGTCGTAGGGCAGCACAAGTTGGGCAACGGTGGCGCGATTGTCGTCAGCCGCCAGTTTGGTATGCAAAGTGAGCATGATATCTCCTGCCTAGAATAGAAAATAGCGCTGCGCCATCGGCAGCACGGCGGCCGCCTCGCACACGAGAAGCTGGCCGTCGGCGCGCACGGCGTAGGTTTCCGGGTCCACTTCCATGTGCGGCGTGGCGCTGTTATGGATCATGTCGTGCTTGCGCAAGCCGCGCATGTTTTTCACGGCGATGACGGATTTGTTCAGTTTCAGTTGGTGGCCGATATCGAGGTCGTAGGCAGCCTGCGAGACAAAGGTGAACGACTTTTTCAGGCCGCCGCCGAAGGCGCCGAACATCATGCGGTAGTGCACGGGCTGCGGCGTGGGAATCGATGCGTTCGGGTCGCCCATCTGCGCGGCGGCGATCATGCCGCCCTTTAAAATCATCGACGGCTTGACGCCGAAGAAGGCCGGCTTCCACAGCACGATGTCGGCGATCTTGCCCGCCTCGATGGAACCGACCACGTGCGATATCCCATGCGTGATGGCCGGGTTGATCGTGTACTTGGCGATGTAGCGCTTGGCGCGGAAGTTGTCGCTGCGCGCCGTGTCGGGCGCCAGCGGCCCCCGCTGCACCTTCATCTTGTGCGCCGTCTGCCAGGTGCGCATGATCACTTCGCCCACGCGGCCCATGGCTTGCGAATCGGACGACATCATCGAGATGGCGCCGATATCATGCAAAATATCCTCGGCGGCGATGGTTTCGCGGCGAATGCGCGACTCGGCAAACGCCACGTCTTCGGCAATGGCCGGGTCCAGGTGGTGGCACACCATCAGCATGTCCAGGTGCTCGTCAAGCGTGTTGACCGTAAACGGGCGCGTCGGATTGGTCGACGACGGCAGCACGTTGGCTTGTCCTACGGCGGCGATGATGTCGGGCGCATGGCCGCCGCCCGCCCCTTCCGTGTGAAACGTGTGGATGGTGCGGTCCTTGAAGGCGGCCAGGGTGTGCTCCAGAAAGCCGCCCTCATTCAGGGTATCGCTGTGCAGCGCCACCTGCACGTCCATGCGGTCGGCCACCGACAGACAATTGTCGATGGCGGCCGGGGTGCTGCCCCAGTCTTCATGCAGTTTCAGACCGATGGCGCCCGCGCGCACCTGCTCTTCCAGCGGCAGCGGCAAACTCACATTGCCCTTGCCCATGAAGCCCAGGTTCATGGGAAAGGCGTCGGCCGCCGCCAGCATGGCGTGCAAGTGCCACGGTCCCGGTGTGCAAGTGGTGGCGGCCGTGCCCACGGCCGGTCCCGTGCCCCCGCCCAGCATGGTGGTCACGCCGCTCATCAGCGCTTCCTCGATCTGCTGCGGGCAGATGAAGTGGATGTGCGTGTCGACGCCACCGGCCGTGACGATCAAGCCTTCGCCGGCGATGATTTCCGTCGCGCCACCGATGGGGAGCGTCACGCCAGGCTGGATGTCCGGGTTGCCCGCCTTGCCGATACCGAAGATCAGGCCATTTTTCAGGCCGATATCGGCTTTCACGATGCCCCAGTGGTCGAGGATGACGGCATTCGTGATGACGGTATCCATCACCTCGGCCGCGCAGCGCTGCGACTGGCCCATGCCGTCGCGGATCACCTTGCCGCCGCCGAATTTCACTTCTTCGCCGTAGATCGCATAGTCATGCTCGATCTCGATGAACAGTTCCGTGTCGGCCAGGCGGATGCGGTCGCCCTTGGTGGGGCCGAACATCTCGGCGTACGCGCTGCGGGGAATGCTGGCCATCTCAATCCTTTCCCGGTGGAGTGTCTTGCAGTGCGCCCATCACTTCGCCATTAAAGCCGTAAACCTTGCGTTCGCCCGCCAGCGCCACCAGTTCCACCGTACGCTGCTGGCCCGGCTCGAAGCGCACGGCGGTGCCGGCCGTGATATTGAGGCGCATGCCGTAGGCGCGCCAGCGCTCGAAGGCCAGCGCCGGGTTGACTTCAAAAAAGTGAAAATGCGAGCCGACCTGGATCGGCCGGTCGCCCCGGTTGGCCACCACCACGGTGGCCGTGGCGCGGCCCGCATTCAGGCTGATTTCGCCTTCTTCCAGTTTGTATTCGCCTGGGGTCATGAGGGGCTCCTTCAAAGATCGCGTTACGCTTGCCGGCGGGTCGCCGGCGCGAAAACAGCCATGGCGCGGGTGGCGCCCTGGCCGGTCGAAAAACTACGGTATCGGGTGATGCACGGTCACCAGCTTGCTGCCATCGGGGAAGGTCGCTTCCACCTGGATATCGGGGATCATCTCGGCGATGCCATCCATCACGTCAGCGCGCGAGAGTATTTTGGTACCGTCCGACATCAGCTGCGCCACCGACTTGCCATCGCGTGCGCCTTCCATGATGGCGGCGCTGATCAGGGCCACCGCTTCCGGATAATTCAATTTCAAGCCGCGCGCCAGGCGCCGTTCGGCCAGCAGTGCGGCCGTAAAAATGAGCAGCTTGTCTTTTTCGCGGGGAGTCAGGTCCATGGTTTTCCTTGCGCTTCTTTCCTGTTCAAGTGTTCCAGATGCGGGGCACGACGGCGTCGCGCCCCAGCATGGCGGGGCGCAGCAGCTGCCAGGCGGCCAGCATGATGCGGCGCGCCGCCTCGCTGTCGCCGCACAGCAGGCGCACCACCACCAGCGATTTCATGTGCGTGGCACCGAATGCGGCACCGGCCGGCACGGTGATCTCGCGCACGGCCGCCAGCACGGCGGAGGAAACGGGTGTGCCGACGGCGATCAGGGTGGCGCATACCGTGTGGCCCCCCAATCCCAGTGGACTGGCCATCAGCGCGCCGCCGGCGGCCAGCACGCCCTGTTCCCACCACAGCAGCTTGCCGCTGCGGCGGATCTGCACTTGCTGATCGATGCTGCCCGTGTTAAAAATTTCACCCGAGGCGCTGCGGCCCAGGCAGACGATGTCGCAACCGATGTAGCTGGCGTCCGCCGCCAATTCCACCTCGTGGCGCAGGCGCACGCAAGCCTGGTCGAAGAAAATGCTTTCCTGCGGCAGCCACTCGATAGCGGCGCCGCTGCCGGCGCGCAGCACGATGTGCTGGCCCGAGACATGGCCGTTGGCGCGGTACCACTTGGCCGCGCCCGGCGACGTGAGAAACGCGTGCGCACCCTCGCCCACCGTGGCGTCGACGGCCAGCTGGTCGCCGCCCACTACACCGCCGGGCGGATGGATGATGATGGCGTGGCAGACGGCATCGCCTTCCGGATACAGGGACTTTTGCACGCGCAAGGGGCCGCTGTGCGTGCGCTCGACCAGGCGGCTGACACCATCGTGCAGCGCAAAGCCCAGGCGCAGGTGCGCCTGCCAGGCGCCGTGTGCGCTGGCCTCGGCCTGATTCGGCATGGCTGGATGGGTACTGTCTGGCATGCGGGGCAATCGCGTAAATAAGCGATTACCTAAGCAGGATATGTGCCAGCGTCAGGGAAAGGAAAAGTGAGAATCGTGCACCACGCTGCAGCGAATGCACCGGCATGGTGCGTCGGCCGCACCGCAGCGCTTACACCACGGCCAGGGTGCGTCGTTCGCGCAGCAAGGCCGTGAATGGCTCGGCGGCCAGGGGCCGGCTGAAATAATAGCCCTGCATTTCGTCGCAGCCGTGTTCCGTCAGGAAGGCCACCTGCTCGCGCGTTTCCACACCTTCGGCGATGACGCGCATGTCCAGGTTGTGCGCCAGCGAGATGACGGAACGGGCGATGGCCGCATCGCTGCTACTGGTGGTGACGTCGTCGACAAAGGATTTGTCGATCTTCAGCACGTCGATGGGAAAGCGCTTCAGGTAGCCCAGGCTGGAATAGCCGGTGCCGAAGTCGTCGAGGGAAATGCCCACGCCGATATCCTTCAGGCGCGTGAGCGCCGCCACCGCCTTGTCCGGGTCGCCCATCACCGTGCTTTCCGTGATCTCGATACCCAGGCAGGCGGGCGCGATGCCGTATTTGCGCAAGGTCGCCTCGACGAAAGGCACCGTGCGGTCCTGCGCGAACTGTTTACCCGACAGGTTGACGGCCACCTTGATGCTGCCCAGGCCCGCGTCGTGCCAGGCGCGGATTTGCGCACACACGCTTTCGAGCACCCATTCGCCGATGGCCGTGATCGAGCCGTATTCCTCGGCCAGGGCGATGAACAGTCCGGGCGGCACCTTGCCCAGCACCGGGTTATCCCAGCGCAGCAGGGCTTCCGCACCCAGCAAGGCGCCCGTGCGCAAACACATTTGCGGCTGGTAATGCACTGCGAATTCATCGCGGCAGATGGCGCCGCGCAGCTGCTGCTGCATGGCCAGGCGGGCGCGAATATCGCTGCCCATGCGCTCCGTGAAGAAGGCGTAATGGTCGCGCCCCATTTCCTTGGCGCGCACCAGGGCCGTGTCGGCGTGGCGCAGCACGTCGTCGAGGCTATCACCGTCGGCCGGGCACATGGCGATGCCGATGCTGGTGGTCAGCGCCAGGCGCTCGCCATCGACGCTGAGCTCTTCGCGCAAGCCGGCCAGGATGGTTTGTGCCAGCGCCAGCGTGCGCCCCAGCAGGGCATCGTCCTGCAGCAGGATCTGGAATTCGTCGCCGCCCTGGCGCACCACCGTGTCGCCCTCGCGCACGCAGCCGGAGAGGAAACGCGCCACCACTTGCAGCGCCTTGTCGCCCACGGCCTGGCCGTGCGAATCGTTGATGTTTTTGAAGCGGTCCAGGTCCAGGCACATCAGCACCACTTGCTGGCTGTCGCGCAGGGCATTCGCGCGCGCCTGTTCGAAGCGCTCGCGCAGCAGTACGCGGTTCGGCAAACCGGTCAGCGCGTCGTGGTAGGAGAGGAAGTCGATCAGATGCTGCTCGGCCTTGCGCTCGCTGATATCGAGGAAGACGCCCACGTAGTTGACGACGCCGCCGTCCGGGCCATGCACGGTGGACACGCTGAGCAAACAGGGATAGGTGTCGCCGCTCTTGCGCCGCGTCTGCACCTCGCCTGACCAGCAGCCGCTGCTGCGCAAGCCCTGGCGCATGGCCAGCAGCACCGCTTCGCCCGTGTGCTCGGCGTGCAGGCGCATGATGTCCGTGCCCACCACTTCCTGCGCCGCGTAGCCGGTGATGCGTGTAAAAGCTGGATTGGCCGTGACGATGATGCCGGTCGGATCGGTGATCAAAATGGCGTCCTGGGTCGCTTCGAAGACCTGGCCCGACAGGCGCAGCAATTCTTCGTTGGCGCGGCGGATCTGCACTTCGCGCGCCAGGGTGCTGGCCACCTGTTCCAGTTCGGCCGTGCGTTCGGCCACGCGCCGCTCCAGGTTGGCGCGCTCCTGCGCCAGCTGCAGCTGCGCCCGCGCCAGGCGCACATGCGCATCGGTGCGGGCCAGGATTTCCTCGGCCTGGAAGGGCTTGGCGATGAAATCGACGGCGCCCAGCGCAAAGCCGCGCACCTTGTCGTCCGTATCGTACTGGGCCGACAGGAAGATCACCGGCACCTGGCGCAAGGACGGTATCTCCTTCAGGCGGCGGCAGACTTCAAAGCCATCGAGGCCCGGCATGCGCACGTCGAGCAGGATCAGCTCCGGCGGGCGCGCCTGGGCCGTCCACAGGGCCAGTTCACCGTTCGGCGCCTGACGCACCGCATAGCCGGCGCCACCGAGCAAATCGCTCAACAACTTCAGCGAAGCCGGCGTATCTTCAACGATCAGTACTTCGCCCTTCGAATTCACTTCCGAAAAATCGCGGTGCATGTAGCAGTTCTCTCAGCTTTGGATGAGGCGCGGCGCTCGATTGCCACGCTGGACAAGACGTTTCTTTGCGATGAACTACGTACTATCATCATAATCTTTATTGCAATTTGGCACCATCCATGCGCGGCACTTAGTTCTCTTTTCATCGAATTCGATGTTGTCAGCCCACACTTTCAGGTATGCGCCAGCGCGCCCTCGCTCTCCAGCAAGGCGCACAGCTGACGGTACTGGTGCTGGTCGAGCATGGCCTGCAGCGGCGCCAGCAACGGTGCCGCCGCCGCCGGCAGGGTTGCCAGCTGCTGTGCCACCCTGGCCAGGTTCAATTCGCGCAGCGCCGCCAGCAAGGCAGCGCGCTCCTCCCCGGCCAGCGGCAGCAAATCTTGCGCCTGCAGTGCCGGCAGCACTGCCGCCTGCGTCGGCATGGCCGGCGGCGCGGGAGCCTGCACTGGCGCCTGCGCCACCTGCGCAGGTATGCTGAAACGGAAGGTGGCGCCCTGCCCTGGCACCGATGTCAGCGTCAGTTCGCCTTTCATCAACTGCACGAATTCGCGCGAGATGGCCAGCCCCAGGCCCGTGCCATCCTTCGGTCCCGCGCTGTCGGCCTGCACAAAGGGTTCGAAGATGCGCTGCTGATCCTCCGGGGCGATGCCGATGCCCGTGTCGCTGACGGCGAACGACAGCATCCATTGCTCGCCATCGCGCCGTTCGCCGCGCACGCGCAAGGTAACTTCGCCGCCGCCGGCAAACTTGACGGCGTTCGACATCAGGTTCAACAGCACCTGGCGCAGGCGCGTCGCGTCGAGCAGCACGGCCGCCGGCACGTCAGCACAATCGAGGCGCAGGGCCAGCCCCTGCTGCTCGGCGCGCATGCCCAGCATGTCCATCACTTCCTGCAGCAGGGGCGCCAGCGCCACCACGCCCGCCTGCGCGTGCAGGCGCCCCGCCTCGCCCTTCGATAGTTCGAGGATTTCATTGATCAGGGTGAGCAAATGGTTGCCGGAGCGGTGGATGATGGCCAGGTTGCGCTTTTCATCGTCCTGCATGTTGGGCGAGGCGGCCATCAGGCGCGAAAAACCGATCACGGAATTCAAGGGCGTGCGCAGTTCATGGCTCATGTTCGCCAGGAAGGTGCTCTTGGCGCGGTTCGCCGCCTGCGCCTGGCTGACGGCCACCGACAAGGCGCTCGTGCGCTCGGCCACCAGCTCTTCCAGGTGATGGCGGTGGCGCAGCAGTTCCAGTTCGGCCTCGCGGTGCGCCGTGATGTCGTAGTTGGAGCCCACCAGGCGCATGGGCTGGCCCCGTCCGTCGCGGAAGATCACGGCATCGGCCTTGATGTAGCGGATGGTGCCATCGGGCCACAGGATGCGGTATTCGTGCGTGAACGCCTGGCCGGCGCCCAGCGCGGCGCGCAGTGCCGCCTTGGCGGCCGGCACGTCGTCCGGCACCAGTGCCGCGCGCCAGATCGCCGCCGGCGCCATGCAGCTGGCCGCATCGACCTTGAACTGCGCATACATCTGCTCATCCCACTGCAATGCATCGCCGCTGACGTTCCAGTCCCAGATGCCGATGCTGGCCGCGCCAGTCGCCATCTGCACACGCTCCTCGCTGCGTTGCAGCGCGCGGTAGCGGCTGTCGAGCAGCGCCACCATGTCGCGGATGGAACGGTACAGGGTGCGCAGCTCGCCCAGGAACCACGCTTTCGGCGGCGCGCCGAACGCTTCGCCCTGCCCCGCCTTGACGCCCGCAGCGTACTGGCCGATCACCTTCAGGGGCTTGAGCATCAGACACCACATGAGCAGCCAGATGCTGGCCACCAGGATAACGTCGAGCGCCACGATCATGGCGCCGATGCCCAGCGCGCGCTGCCGCAGCTGCGCGTGCAGCAGGGCCGGCGTGGCATATACGGCAACGCTGCCGATGACTTGTCCACCCATCTTCACGGGGCGCCGCTGCACCAGCCAGCCCGGTTCGGCGGACAGCGCGGAGAGGCTGTCGATGGCGCCGTCCGCATTGCGGCGCAGGACCAGCGCCTCCTTACCGATGCCCGGCGTGAGGGAACTGGCCACCAGCTCGCGCTTGCCCAGCATGCTGCGCATGATGGCCTGCATCTGCTTTTCATCCAGATTCCACAATGGCAGTTCGATGGCCACGGCCAGCTGGTCCGCGCTGACGGCCAGGCTGCCGTGCAACTGCTGCCAGCGCTGCTCGCGTTCGGACTGGTAAAACAGCACGGCAAACACCAGCAGCAGCGCAGTGACGACACAGGTCAGCGCCACGCTGACGGCCAGCACAATGGATACGCTGCCCATACGGGTCCCTTTGGGCGCGTGAAAAGTCATGCGTCTTCGCCCTGCGGTTCGCTGACCAGCTGCGCCAGCAAGGCGCACAGCGGCTGGTATTGGTGCTGTTCCAGCATGGCGGCAATGTGCGCGGACAGCTGCGGCAGGCTGGTGGAGACCCCAGCCAGCACGATGGCGCTGCGCCGCAAATCGAGGGCTTGCACGGATTCGAGCAGCGCCTGCCGTTCGGCTGCGCCCAGCTGGCCCAGCGCCTGCTGCAAGTCAAAGGCCGCCGCCGGCACGCGCGGCGGCGCGGCGGCGGCGCGCTGGAAGCGCACGCCCAGTTGCTGCTCCAGCATGGCGAACAGGTGTTCCTGCTCGATCGGTTTGCGCAGGAAGCCGTCGGCGCCGGCCGCCAGCGCCTCCTGCTTTTCTTCCTCGAAGGCGGAGGCGGTCATGATCACCAGTCGCGGCTGCACCAGCGCCGTTTGCGCGCGCAGCCAGCGCGTCAGCGCCAGGCCATCCATGTCCGGCATGCGCCAGTCGCTCAGCACCATGTCATAGCGCTGTACCGCCAGCATAGCTTGCGCCTGCGTGCCGCCCGCCGCTTCCTGCAGCTGGAAACCCAGCGGCGCCAGCAAGCCGGCCAGCAGCTTGCGGCAGTTGTCGTCATCATCGACCAGCAGCACCATACGCCCGCGCTGGCCCGGCGGCAGGCGCGCCACGCGGCCCGGCGCCAGCGCCGCGATGGCCGGACGCTGCAGCACGGGCGCGCGCAGGTCGAAACGAAACACGGAGCCGGCTCCCAGCGTGGAATCGACGCGCAGCTCGCCGCCCATCAGGCGCACGAATTCGCGCGAAATGGTCAGCCCCAGTCCCGTGCCGGCCTGCGCCACCGCGCTGTCGGCCTGCACGAACGGTTCAAAGATGCGTTCCAGGTCCGCTTGCGCGATGCCGCTGCCCGTATCGCGCACGGCAAACGCCAGCGCCATTTGCCCATCTTCGTCCGCCTGGCACGCCAGCGACAAGGTCACGCTGCCCTGCTCGATGAACTTAAGCGCGTTCGACAGCAGATTCAGGAGCACCTGGCGCAGCTTGGCGCCATCGAGGCGCACCAGCGGCGGCACGCCGGAACGTTCGAGCTGCAGCGCGATGCCCTGGTCGCTCGAACGCATGCGCACCATCTCGAGCACCTCGTCGAGCAAGCCATTCAGGTCGACGGGTGCCGTTTGCAACTGCATGCGGCCCGCCTCGATTTTTGACAATTCGAGGATGTCGTTGATCAAGGTCAGCAAATGATGGCCAGCGCGGTTGATGATGGCCAGGTTATGCTTTTCTTCCTCGAACATGCTGCTCGAATCGGCCATCATCTGCGAAAAACCGATCACGGAATTGAGCGGCGTGCGCAATTCGTGGCTCATGTTGGCCAGGAAGACGCTTTTCGCACGATTCGCCGATTCGGCCTCGGTGACGGCCACCGACAGGGCGGCCGTGCGCTGCTGCACCAGTTCTTCCAGATGGTCGCGGTAGCCGAGCAATTCCTGCTCGCTGTGCTTGCGCTCGGAAATGTCGACGATGCCGCTACGCACAAGGCGCCGCCCTTCCATGGGCAATTTGACCAGCCGCACTTCGCAGGGAAAGATGCTGCCGTCGGCGCGCCGCACATTGCGTTCAACCAGGATGGGTTCACCCAGCATGGCGCGGCGCAGATGCTCTTCCATCATCAGTCCCAGCGGCAGGCCATCGGGCTGCTCGCCCGTGTACAGGTCGAACGGCCCACGCGCCAGCAGCGCTTCGCGCGACAGGCCCAGCATACGCTGCGCGCTGCTGTTGGCGTCGATGAAGCGGTCCAGGTCCAGGTCATACACGACGATGGCTTCGGGCGCATGCTCGACCAGGATGCGGAAGCGCTGCTCGCTTTCGCGCGCATCGCTCTCGGCACGGCGCAGGCGCCGCCGCTGCAGCAGCAAGGCGCTCAGCATGCACGCCATGGCGAGAAACACGGCGCCAACCGACAGCACGGCGACGCGGTGTTCATGCCACAATTGCGGCGGCCGGTTGAAGAACAGGGTGTGCGGCGGCAGTTGGCTGAAATCCGCATCCCAGCGCTGCAGCTGTTCCCAGTCATACATGGGCACCGGGCGGACCGCCGGCAGCAAGGCGCCCGGCGCGCCAGGCGCCTTGCCCGCCAGCACGGCCAGCGACATCTGCGCCACCTGCTGCGCGGCCTGTTCGATGTGCAGGATGGAGCCGCCCAGGATGCCCTTGCCCACCGTCGCGTTGTACATGCCAAAGGTGGGCACATTGGCCAGTCGCGCCAGTTGCACGGAAAACGGCACGGGCGTGGCGATGATGCCGGCCACGTCGCGGTTGACAGTGCCCACCACCAGCACGGCATCGGCGGGCAGGCGCGCCACCGCCGCGCGCATCTGCTCCAGAGTCAGGTCATCAAGGTAGCGCATGGCCACCTTGCCCTGCCACGCCAGCGCCGCCTGCTGCATGCTGCGCTTCAATGCCTGGTCGGCCTCGCTGGTGCCGACGGCCATGGCGATGATTTTGGTCTCCGGGAACAGCGCCATGGCTTGCGCCAGGGTGCCGGGAAAATCGACATTCGCCTTTTGCTGCCAGATGGCAGCCGGGCTGCCGGCCGGCAAGGCCTTGCCCGAGGTGTTAATCGCCAGCACGGGCACGCCGCGCGCCAGCGGCGCCAGGTCCGACAGCAAAAAATCGAGCGCCGGCTGCTGCATGGCGATGATCAGGTCGGCCTTGCGCCCCATCATCTGAGTGTATCTTAAAAGCAACAAATCACGCATCTCGTTGCGCAGCGCCGGGTCGCCCTGGGTATTCAGGTTGAGGTGCTCGACCATGATGTCTTCGCTGGCCAGGCCCGCGGCGGCCATGGCGGCCACATAGGTGCGCGTGTACGATTCCACGCCGGCGCGGCCATAATCGTAGGCGTTGAGGAACAGCACGCGCTGGCCCTGGTGCCGCGGCGCAGCGGCGGGCGCCGCTGCCGGCACGGCGGCCGGGGCTGCGGTGATACAGAGCGCCAGCAGCAATGCGCGGCCACAACGGCGCACCGCTACCCTGCCCATCCCGCCGCCAGGCCGCAAGCCGCCCGGCACATCACGCATCATTCGCCATGCCCATGCTCACTCCCGCCTGTCACCATGTTTCACCATTGCGCTGGCTACCCAGCCACCGACACTTACAAAAACATGATAACGTCAACTGCAGGGGCAAGTCCATTCCCCAGGGCAATCTTTTCACAATACGTCCGCTCGCAACGCCAACCATCGCTACGCGGCGGTGCCGCTGATGCCAAACAATTCCAACTTCAGCCCTTGTATGCCAGACGGCACATAAATCGCAATCGCCTGGGCCTTGATCATGCTGTCATAAATACTGCCCTTGCCAGTGATCGAAAAATAGTACGTATTGGGCCGCACCGGCACTTCAGCAGGAACCTGGGCCATATGGCGTAACTCGGCACCTGGAAGTGCCCGGCTCAGTAATAGTTCGATATTGTCCGGAGACGAAATTTTGAATTGCAACGGCACCGTGGCGACCAGTTCCAGCGCCGGCATATCGGCGTTTACCGCAAGACAGAGTTCGGTCTGACGGTCAATCCGCGTGGCATCGAGCACACCGTGATAGTGGGTGTTTTGTTGCGCGTCGTTGGACAGCGCAATCGGGAAGTAACGCGACAACAGCACCGTATCGATCAGGTCGCGGATGATGGCATCGAGCTTGCCGAAACCGGGAGCCGCATCATCGTGAGAATAAGCCGGCAAGTCGCTCAGTGTGTATTTTTTAGAGAACGTCATCAAGCCACCAGCCAATGTCATCAATTTTTCAAACAAATACACGGGATGGTGGCGCCGGTAACTGGCGCAATGACTGAGCGTGGCGCTGGCCGTGCTCAATGTATTGAGCATCCAGAACGAGGAAACATCGCCGCCATGAAATTCTACCGTGTAATTACCGGGCTGACGGTGGCGGCTGTACAGCGCCTCAATTTTCGCGCCCATGCGGTCGATCAGCGAATCGAGCATTTTCTGCAGCGAGGACTCGGCACTGATGGTCAGGCCAGGCGGAATGAAGGAGGCATCGATTTCAAAGCTGCCATTGCCAGCCCGGTACAAACGAATCACCGGGATGGCAAGGTAATCATTCAGGGGGTCCAGTTGCGACAGCAGATACACGCGTTTTTTCAGGTAAGCCACCTCGATGCTGACTGCCTCGCTGTACAGATCCGGGGTTTCGATATCCGCCTGGACATAGCGCGCGCCTGCAGAACTCACATTGCCGCCATGTGCCTGCAGCGCGGGTAGCGCGGCATAAAAAGTAAAACTATGTTCGCTGGAAGGCAGCTTGGACAGGTCAACCGCACTGGGCAACACATCGCCAAGCGGAGCTTCAAACAGTTCACCATCCTGAAAGACGAGCGACATGCTGTCCGCCCGCAAGCTATTGTTGGCCAGTGCATCCGCATTCCAGCTAACGCCATGCACACCCCATAAATGGGGATTAATCAACGAGGCCAGACGCTGCAAACGCGCTTCATGGTAGCGGTCCAGCTGCTGGAATTGCTGAGGACCGATGGCCAGGCCCTCGGACCACAGTAATTTGGATGGCAATGTCATTGCGTTCTCCATGTTGACCGTTGGAATCATGCTGCCTTGTCAGTCTGATGTTGCCAGCTTGGAAGTCTTTGATGTTGCGCAGCAACCCTGTTCAATTATTTGCGCAAACGCAATTTACCTCTGAGCAAACGCTCGGATACTGGCCATTCCGCAGCAAAGAAACCAGGGAGAGAAAATAGAGATGGAGCACTTGCTGCCGTATTTCGAACGCGAATTGGTGATGCTGCGGAGGCATTGCCGTGAGTTTGCCGAGCGCTATCCGAGAGTCGCCGGAAAACTCCACATGTCCGGCGAAGCTTGCGAAGATCCGCACGTCGAACACCTGATCGAATCGGTGGCCATGCTGGCGGCACGCATCTCGAAACGTCTCGATGACGACTATCCGCAATTTACCGAAGCCTTGTTCGAAGCCCTGTTCCCCCATTATCTGCGGCCCTTTCCATCGTGCAGCATCGTGCACCAGCCCGCCCCGGCGGCTGGAGCGGGCGTATTGCACCTGCCGCCCGGCAGCGAAATGGATGCAACGCCTGTGCGCGGCGTGCGCTGCCGTTTCAAGACGGTCTACAACCTGACGACAGGAACAACGGTGCTGGAAAGTGCGGTCTTCGATGCCATGATCAAGGCGCCGCCAGGCGTGCGCCTGCCTGCACCAGCGACTTCCTCGCTGAACATCGGCATCCGGCATCTCGACGTAGAGCCCGCATCGCTGCGCGTTTTCATCGATGGCGAAGCTTCGTTTTCCGCCGCATTGCGCGATGCCTTGTTCATGCATGCAGTCTGCGCTTTCGTGTCAATCGACGCGCTGCAATGGATGGCCTTGCCCGCCGTGCCTGTGACGCCCGTCGGCTTCGCCGACACGGATGCCTTGCTACCTTTCGGTGCGCGTTCGCAGCCGGCCTACCGCATCCTGAGCGAGTATTTTGCGTATCCGGAAAAATTCAATTTCTTTGACCTCGATATCGCTGCGCTGAGTGCTGCCCTGCCGCCCGAGTGCCAGCGCTTTACCCTGCATCTGTGCATGGCCGGTTTGCGACCCGATTGCGCTACGGCGCGCATGTTGTCCAGCATTTCCAGCGAAAACTTGAGACTGGGCTGCAGTCCGGCGGTCAATCTCTTCCGCCAGGAAGGCGTGCCGATCGCCGTCACCCGGCAGAAAACCGACTACTCCGTGCTGGCCCATGCTACCCATGCGCATGGCTATGAAGTCGTCTCCGTCGATGCGGTGCGTTTGTTGCGCCAACGGGGAGGCGAAAGCACACTGACCGAATTTCGCCCCCTGTACAGCCTGCGCCATGGCGAAGGCACGGCGCAACAAGGCCATTACTGGGTCATGCGCCACGATACGGCTTTGGCCATCAAAAGTCCTGGTCACGAAAAGAAAATCACGCTGGTCGATGGCGACTTCCATCCTTTGATCCATGAAAAGGCCAGCTTGTCGCTGTCGCTGACGTGCAGCAACCGCGACCTCCCGCTGTCGCTCAAATACGGCCAGCCGCAAGGAGACTTGCAACCGTGCGGCGGCGGCCCCACGCTGCACATGCTGCGACGCCCCAGCCAGCCGCGCCGCTTTTCGCCTGGCGCGGGCCTGCACTGGCGCCTGATTTCGCACCTGGCGCTAAATCATCACGCGCTGGTCCAGGAGGGCCTGCCGGCGCTGCGTGAAATGCTGACGCTCTACGACTTGTCCCAATCGGCCACCTCGCAACGCCAGATCGGCGGCATCGCCGCGCTGACGCACTCGCCGACCACGACATGGTTGCGACACAAGCGCGGCACCTCGCTGGCGCATGGTGTGGAGGTGCGTATCACGCTTGACGAGGAAGCGTTCGTCGGCAGCGGCATGCACTTGTTTGTGCAGGTGATCGATCACTTCCTTGGACTGTATGTGCAAATCAACAGTTTCATCGAACTGGTGGTGCTGTCACTGCAAAGCGGAGAGGAGCTGATCCGATGCAAACCAAGAAGCGGACTGCAGAATCTGGTGTGATGCACCACTTGCTGGCCGAGCCATACCGCTACCAGTTCATCCAGGCGGTGCGTATTCTGCTGTGCTGGCTACGCAGCCAGAACGTATCCCATGTGCAAGCCTTCAGCCAGGTATTGCGCTTCAAGAATAGCCTGTCGTTGAGTTTCCCCGCCAGTGAAATCGAGCAGCTCTCGCTCGAGGAGAATGAACAACTGACCCTGATACCGACGTTCATGCGTTTTCTGGGCGTCGGCGGCACCCTGCCCTTGCACCACTCGGAACGCATTGCCGCCTACCGTTTGTCGAACAAAGACGCTGGCGTCTCGGCCTTCCTCGATATCTTTTCACACCGCATGGTCGTGCTGTATTACCAGGCGTGGGAAAAGTATCGCCTGGAATCGCCGCTCCAGACCCAGGCAACAGATGCACAATTGCCTTTGCTGCTGGCACTGGCCGGCGTGCGGCGCACTGCGCTGCCGTCGAGCGCCGAACCCGACGCCGTGACGCAGGACGTCGCGGCCTGGTATGCGGGTCAGCTGCGCTGCCGACCCGTCTCCGCGCAAGCGATTGGCCCCGTGCTGGCCGAGTACTGCGGCGTCCCCGTCACCTTGCAACAATTTGTCGGTGGCTGGGACTATCTGGAAAAAAATCGGCGCAGCCTGCTAGGCAGTGTCAACTTTACCCTGGCACGCGGCGCAACGCTTGGCCTGCGGCTTTGGCGCCAGGACATGCGCGTCTGCCTGCATATCGGGCCGCTGGCCCCCGCCGGCCTGCAACGTTTCCTGCCGCGCAGCGCAGGTGCGGCAGCACTGGCAAAGATGCTGGCGCTGTTTGGCGTGCCGGACTTGCAATATGAAGTGCGGCTGATATTGAGTCCACCATGCATTACCCCCCTGCTCCTGAGCGCCAATCCGTCAGAAAGACGGCGCCTTGGCTGGACGACGTTCTTGCAAACCGCACAAGGCAAGGCAGGCGGCGCCGAAGTACGTTATCTGCTGCAGCTGGCTTGAGCAGTCATCCCTGGAAAGCGAGGCAAGCATGAAACATGCGGGACGCGGCGTCATCCGGCTCGGAGACGCAACCGATCACGGCGGCAAGGTCACCAGCGCATCATCCGGCAGCACCGTGATGGGAAAGACGGCGGCGCTGGCCGATGACACCACCTTCTGCCCCAAGTGCAAGGGCAGCTTTCCGATCACGCCGGATGGCGCCGGCGCAAAACACATGGGCAAGCCGTACGCCTATGACGGCGATGCCACCGCCTGTGGCGCCCACCTGATCACATCCCTATAACGGAGGCAGGCCATGCATGCAAGCATCCAGGCGGCACTATCGGCCTTCGACCTCGCCGCGCAAGAGCGGCGCCTGCTGAAGATCGAGTTCCCCCATGCAGATGGACCGGCCGGCGCCATCCTGCTGGTCAATTCGCTGACTGCCAGGGAAGAAGTATCGCGCGACTTCCGTTTCGAGGCCGAATTGCTGTCCGATGACGCGCACATTGCGCTCAAGGCCATGCTGGGTCGCATGGTGACCATTTCGATGGTGCGCGACGATGGCACGCTGCGCCACTTTAACGGCTATGTGGGCGAGTTTTGCCTGCTGCGCGCCGATGGCGGCTTTGCCTGGTACCGCATGGGGCTGCAACCATGGCTGGCATTTGCCCGACTGCGCCAGGACAACGTCTCCTTTCATGGCCAGAGCGTGATGCAGCTGACCGAGACGACCTTTGCGCACTACGGGCAGCGCGACTGGAAAACCAGCATCCATGGCGACGATCCACAGCTCACCTGCGCCAATCAGCACAATGAAACCGACTACAACCACCTGCACCGGCGCTGGGAAGCGCTGGGCTGGCATTACTGGTACGAGCACCGCGCCGATGGCCATACGCTGTGGCTCGCGGACAACAGCACCCTGGCGGACATGATCGCCACGGTATCGGGCGACGGCGCCATGCGTTTCCACTCCGAGTCGGGTTCCATGGAAGACGATGGCCTGCAGCAATGGCAAGCCGTGCGCCGGATCGGCTCCGGACAGCTGACCTTGGCCAGCTTCGACTATAAGAATCCGCAGCCACGCCTTGCCAGCGGCTACTCCCTGAATCGCCAGGGTGATGTATTTGCCCACGAACTGTACGAAAACACGGGCGCCTATGGCTACAAGAATGTCGATGAGGGGGAATCGCTGGCACAACGCCGCATGGAAGAAAGCGACCATCTGCGCCAGTATTTCGAGGCGGCCGGCAATCACCGTGGCGCACAGCCCGGCCTTTGTTTCCGGCTCGATGGCCATTTCAGCGCCGAGGAAAAACGCTACCAGCCTGGCCAGGAGCGCCCTGACAGTATTGCCGAACGCGACTACCTGATCCTGTCAGTCGAGCATACCGCCAGCAACAATTATCAAGCGGGTTCCAGCGCCCCCTCGCACTATGCCAACAATATGGTATGCGTGCGCCGGGACATCCGCTGGCGGCCTGGCCGTGGCTACAACAGCACGCCATGCATCGTTGCCGGCGTGCAGACGGCGCTGGTGGTCGGGCCGGCCGGGGAGGAAATCCATACCGATGCACTGGGACGCATCCGCCTGCAATTTCACTGGGACCGCCTGGGTACATTCGATGAACGCAGCTCGCCATGGATAAGAGTCATGATGCCGATGGCGGGGCCGCAAATGGGGCACATCGCATTGCCCCGTGTGGGCCAGGAAGTCGTCGTGCAATTCCAGGATGGCAATATCGACCACCCCATCGTCATCGGCGTGGTCTACAACAGCGCCAATCCGCCGCCATGGCAATTGCCGCAGCAGCGTGCCCTGTCCGGCTTGCGCAGCCGCGAACTGGGCGCCCGCAGCGCCAACCATCTCGTGCTCGACGACACCAAGGGCGCGATCCAGGCACAGCTGCGCAGCGAGCACCAGGATAGCCGGCTTTCGTTGGGCAACATCACCCGCATCGACGACAACGCCGGACGCAAGGAAGCGCGCGGCGTGGGCTTTGAATTGGCCAGCAACGCCTGGGGCGCCCTGCGCGCAGCCAAAGGCATGCTGATCACCACAGAAACATCAACGGGAACGGCATCAGTCAAGCAACTCGACGAAACACAGGCCCGCCTGGCGCAGGCACGCCAACTGCAGCAAGGCTTGGCCGGCATGGCCGTCGACGCGGGTGCGCAAGACAGCGCCGCACAACAGGGCGCCGTGGCCGAGTCCATCCAGCGGCAAAACGCCGCCATCAAGGGGAGCGCTGGCGATTTCCCGGAGCTGTCCGAAGCGCATCTGCTGCTGGCCAGCCCGGCCGGCATCGAGCTGAGCACGGCCCAATCCATCCACCTGGCCGCCAGCGAGCACGTGGCGCTCAGCAGCAGCAAGCATATTTCACTCGCCAGCGGCGACAGCATGTTTGCCAGCATCGCCAAATCCTTCAGCCTGTTCGTGCACAAGGCCGGCATGAAACTGATCGCCGCCAGCGGCAAGGTGTCCATCGAAGCGCACAGCGACGAGGTGGAAATCCTCGCCCAAAAAGTGCTGTCGCTGATCAGCGAAGCGGACTGGGTCAACATCAAGGGCAAGAAAGGCATCCGCCTGCACGGCGCCAACCACATGCTGGAAATCAGCGACAAGGTGCAGTTCTTCACCTCATCCCCCGTACTCTTCAACGGCAACCTGGAAACCCTGGCGCCGAAGAGCGTGTCGCAGGAATTTAATGAACGGCCAGTAGCGCGTTTTGATCAGGCCGTCCGCTTGCTGGAAGTGGACGGAAAACCTGCACCCGATATCGCCTTTGAACTCATACGTGACGACGGCAACATTATTAGCGAAAAAAGCGGCGCTGACGGACTGACGCCACTACAAAAAGGAGATGGCATGGACAGCTATACGATACGTTACAAGGGAGAACTGCCATGAGTGATGATAACGACTTGAATGAACACGGCAATCACCAAGGTGATTTTCGGCAGACTGTCGGTGGGTGGGCTGAATACACCGTTCATATGACGGAAATAGAAGATACGATTCGTCATGACGTCACGATTCCACCCAGAAAAATCATACCGATTATATTTTTACCCGGCGTTATGGGTAGCAATTTAAGAATGACAAAACAACGTCAAGACGATCTGAAGCGACCGGATAACAGATCATGGAGACCAGATGACATGGTCGACAAATCTGGTAATTTGGCGGTTGCAACCGGTAGTGGTTTAGGTGGTTGGTTTAGGGGAGCATCCCCCAGAGATCGACAATTGGTCTTTGATCCAAATGAAACTGAAGTTGAGTACTATCAATATTCTATCGAAAATGAGCGCTTCTTCCCTGGTGGAGACGTAACCAAAGGATCTGACGCCCGTCATAGCAACGTCCCTGACGATTTTCTTGGTGTTCCTCCATTGATTTCTGTTAGTCCTAAAAAAAATTCTCAGGTAGATGCAATTCAGAAACTTGGTGTAGCGGGAAAATTCATTCCCCGTGAAATACGTGAAACGCCAGCACATATTGCACGGTGGCGTGGATGGAGTGAAGTTCTTTTCGCCGGCGCGTATGGAGAAATGCTTCAAAAAACAGAATTTTTCATGAACAATATAACAAAAAAAGGGCAAGTTTTACCTCACTGGAAAATTGACCCGTCCGATCAATCCACTGGCAGATATTCATATGGCCAACAAGCCTATCCGTCTGTGGCCAAGCTTCTTATAAAAGATCCAAAAGAATTTGGTGGCTCCTCCGGAATACCAATTAACAATTCTGACATGGTCAAGATTTCCCCATGCTGGTATCCGGTCCATGCATTGGGATACAACTTTTTACAGAGCAATGCCATTACCGCTATTATTATAGCCAAACGCATACGCGGCATAGTAATAGGCTATCAGAAATGCGGCTTCAAATGCAGTGAGGTCATTCTCGTCACACATAGCATGGGAGGTCTGCTCGCCCGAGCCTTAATGCATCCTAGATATGGAAATATGCTTAATGATAAAAGTGTAAAAATACTTGGAATATATCATAATGTGATGCCTACCTTAGGGGCTGCCAGTGCATACAAACGCATGCGTTTCGGCTTTAAGGAAAAGAGTGGCCCAATTAATACTCTCGAAGCCAAAATTTTTGGCATTGATGGTCAACACGCCACCGCAATTCTCGCAAATGCACCTGCACCATTAGAAATGTTGCCAAGCATGGCATATGGTCAAGAATGGATCAAGGTTGTTGATGCAACAGATAAATTACTTTGGAGCTGGCCACGAGGTAAGGATAGTGCGCTAGAAAGTATCTACTTACAACCTGCGAATGCTTGGTGGAGGATGATAAATCCTTCCTGGGTGAACCCTGCAAATATTCCGCCAAAAAAAGGGGGCGGCATCAACAATGTCATGCGACGATTGAAAGATGCATCAGAATTATTAAAAGAAATAGAACAAATATTTCATCCAAATACATATGCAAGCTATTGTGCCTCAAAAGAATTCTTAAGCTATGGAGAAATCACTTTCAAAGTTACCGAGGGTTTGGAAATTAAAAATTCATCCGACTCGGAAAAAATTATACCATCACCAAATAAGTGGCAGCTATTGACTGACGATGCAAAAGGCAACCTTACTGTACAAGCAGGAACACGTGTTTTGAAACTAAAATTACAATCACCAAATTCTACTGGCGATGAAACTGTCCCATCGGATCGCTCAGCAAAACACATACCTGGGGAAAAATTTTCCCATGGCGCCAAATCTGAAAATGGATATGAACATCAAAATAGCTACTCTCATCCACATGTCCTGGCATCTATGCTCTATTCAATTGTGCAAATTGCCAAAAAAGCAGAATGGGAATGAACATGTTAAATTATAAAAAAATTCTCATTATTGCGATAATTGCACTACCTTCAAGGACAATGGCAAATGAAACAATTCCAAGT
The DNA here is from genome assembly GCF_051380715.1 of Janthinobacterium kochi. Taxonomy (NCBI): domain Bacteria; kingdom Pseudomonadati; phylum Pseudomonadota; class Betaproteobacteria; order Burkholderiales; family Oxalobacteraceae; genus Janthinobacterium; species Janthinobacterium kochi. The sequence goes on along the minus strand of NZ_JBNYXO010000001.1, from coordinate 539,150 downwards.
AAGAAACATGAGGAAAATAAAATGCATACAAACACAATACCAATAAAAAAAATAGAAAATTTATTTCAAAAAACAAAAAAACTTTGCTTTGGAAGATATTTATTAAATCTACCAAACGAGGCAGAGTTAATAATCGGAAATTCTGAAGTTGAACTATTTAAAGGAGGACCTGAATCTTTAAAACATCAAGCAGAAGTTGACTTAAAAAAAATACGATCTTTAAATATTTCCCCTGAAATTATTTATAATGGAAATGGACCAATAGAAAACAGTTGGCAACTTCGATATTACAATAGCAAATCAGCCAAAGAAGACAATTTCATAATTTATCGAACCTTAATCAACAAAGGGAATTTCATATTTGCCATAGGCGACGCAGTAGATAATGGTGACACCGAAAGAGCAACAGCGGAAAGACAATTCCTTCAAGCAAAAAGTCTGCGTTTGCGTGCTACTGAAGAAATTCCGGTCACGCCTGGCCTTTGCGTAGAGCATGGATTCATAAGTGAAAATCAGTATAAATATCAAGAAATAGACGACGTAGGTATTTTTTTACCCAGCTTGCCAGATGTTACTTTCTCCATCAGTTCAAATAAGGATGCATACGGTGACTACCCGCCGACAGAGTTTGAATCAAGGTTGCGTGGAGAACTATCACTACTCAGTCGCATACAAGACGCAAAAAAAATGCAAGGCAATCACTATCCCAAGCGCACCTTGCTGCGCGAGGGCAAACGCAACGTCCAGCACTGGAAAGGCGAAGAATCGCTGATACGTCGTACCGATGGCGTCCATGATTTTGAATGGGCATTTGTAGGCAAACCGAAAGACATCGCAAATCCATCTGTGCTGGAAGTCAAGATGTACACCAAAGTCGCCCACAACATGGTCGGCGCCGCCGAAGCCGCGTCGCTGACGGACGAAGAGGCCATCGCCTTGTGGGACAAGCTGCTGTCGGGCTTGAAGTTCCGGGTGAAAGTGCCGGGTGCGCCGCCGGGCTCGTACTACATCGATCCGGACAAGCCGGCGCAGTGATGGCTGGATAAGCTCATGCTGGCGCCATGCCAGCCATTGCGCTAGCATGCTCCTTTTGCCTGGAAGCGTCCATGCCCATCACCCTGCGCCCCGCCCTGCCCCTCGATATCGACGCCCTGTGGGCCCTGCGCACGGTGGCCGTGCGCGTCAGTTGCGCCTCGCACTATGCACCGGAGAAAATTACTGTCTGGACGGCCTCGCCCGTGCCGCCTGCATATGCCGCCATGCTGGCCGCAGGTGGCGGCATCGTGGCGATGCAGGGCGAGGTCATTGCCGGCTACGCCATGCTGAACGTCGACAAACACGAAGTCGATGCCGTGTTTGTCGATCCGGCGCGCGCGGGGCTGGGGATCGGCAAGCGCCTGCTGGCGGCGCTGGAGCAACTGGCGCGCGGCTGCGGTATTGCGCGCCTGCATCTGTCCGCGTCGCTCAACGCCGTGCCGTTTTACCGGGCCGCAGGGTTTATCTCCTTGCGCGAAGAAGCGTATGCGCACCCCAGCGGCATCAGCCTGGCCAGCGTGGCGATGGAAAAGGCGCTGGCCCCCGCCTGAGCCGTCAATCTTCCGTGGCAGCAGTTTCGGATTCGGCCAGACATTGCTGCAGCTTCGCGATCAGCGCGCGCACTTCGTCGTTCCCCAGGTCCAGCGGGTCGCCCTGCGCACCCACGGCGATCAGGCAGATGGCCGAGCCGTCGTACCAGGCGTCCAGGCGTTCTTCCTGATTATTCATATTGTCTGGCGTCCTCTCGCAGGTCGGCAAGCAGATCGACAGGCGCCGCGATACTGGCGCTGCCTTGCGGCACGGGGAACACGGAAGCCGGCTGGCCATTGCTCGCCATGCCGGGCAGCCATTTGTTCAGAAAATCGCCGAGCGCGATGGCGTGCGGCTGGAAATCCGCCCAGTCGCCGCTGGCACACGCTTGCGCGAATGCGGCTTCCGGCCAGAACGGGATGGCGACCTTGCCGTCGACTTGCGCCGTGGCCCAGCCATCGCGGTGCAAGCCCCACACTTCTTGCGTATCAGCCACCTTGCGCACAAAGTAGGCATGGCGTTCGACGGACGACAGCCCCGCCACCTGCTTGAATTTTTCAGGATGCATAGTTTTCTCCTACCCCGTCAAACCTGCCCTGGCGTCCAGCGCGGCCAGCAAATCCTTGTCCATCTCGGCAACGATGGTTTGCGGCATCAATCCGCCTCCCACGCGATGCTCGCCGGCCGGGCGCCGCCTGTCCTGAAAAACGCGATGCAAGCCCGCTGGCATTGTTCCACCTCCACGCACCATGCCTCGGGATACTCATCCACCTGGCCATTCGACAGCAGATAGCTGCAGGTACCCTCTGCCTCCTCGTCGCCCAGCGAGTGAAAACTCAGGTCATCCTGCCCCGACAGATACATCAGCCAGGCGTCGCCGCCATTGCGCAGCATGCACAGGGCAGGCCCCTGCTCCGCCTCCGTCGCCCTGGTCAGCCACAATTCGCATTGCGCCAGCGCACGCGCTTCCTGCAGCGCCTGTTGCAGCGCAAGGAGGCTATCAATCTCACGCGGCTCACCGTGCAGATTCAGTTCCATCATCCTGTTTTGCTCCCGCTCAAATCATTCATCGCCAGCGCCGTGCTCAGGTACAGCTTGCCGCTCAGGTCTTGCAGCAGGCTGCTCTGGCGCAGGCGGTCCATCACGGGTCCCTTCACTTCGGCCAGGTTCAGGCTGATGCCGCGCTTGCTCAGTGCGCTATTGAGTTCGATCAAGCCCAGCAAGGCCGTGCTGTCGATCTGGTTGACGGCCGACAACACCAGCACCAGGTGGCGCGCCGTCGGATGGCCGCGCAATTCGTCTTCCACGCGCTCCGTGACGGCCTCGACGTTGCCGAAGAACAGGCCCGCGTCGATGCGCAGCAGCAAGACGTCGGGCAGCGTTTGCGCCTCGTAGCGCTCCACGTTGCGGAAGTGCTCACTGTTCGGGATGCGCCCCAGCACGGCGATGTGCGGACGGCTGGCGCGCCAGATCAGGGTGCCCATCGACAGCAGCACGCCGATCACCACGCCCGCTTCCACGCCCAGCACCAGCACGCCGGCCGTGGTCGCCAGCAGGGCCAGCGCATCGCTGCGATCGTAGCGCCACGACAGTTTCAAGGTGTCCCAGTCCAGCAGGCTGCTCACGGCAAAGATGATGGTGGCCGCCAGCACGGGCAGCGGCAGCAGCGCCAGCCAGCCCGTGGGCGCCACCAGCGTCAGCGCCAGCAAGCCCGCCGTGATGATGCTGGCCAGCGGCGTGTTGGCGCCCGCCTGGAAATTGACGGCCGAGCGCGAGATGGAACCGGTGACGGGAAAGCCGCCCGACAGCGCACTGGCCACGTTGGCCGCGCCCAGGCCCAGCAGTTCGCGGTTCGTATGCAGCTTTTCACCGCGTTTTTGCGCCAGGGTCTGGGCGGCGGACATGCTCATCAAAAAGATGATGAAGGCGATCAGCAGCGCCGGCGACAGCAAGGTGCGCCAATGGGCGCTTGAGGTGGCCAGGTTCAGGCCCGGCAAGCCGCTGGGCACGTGGCCCGTCGTCTGCACGCCCATCGTTTCCAGGCCGCCATAGGCGACAAGCGCGATGCCGGCCAGCACCAGCGCCATCGGCGCCAGGCGCGCGCCCACGTCGGCCGCCACCTTGCTCAGGCCGCAACGCTGCAGCAGGCGCGACGCGTAGCGCTTGGCCAGCCACAGAAACAGCAGGCCGGACAGGCCGAGGAGCAGGCTCGGCGTGTGCCAATGGGGCCAGGTGGCGCCCAGCAAGGGCGTGATCTGGCCCCAGATGATCAGGATTGCTGCGCCATTGCTGAAGCCGCTAATCACGGGGCGCGACAGGAAACTGGCCATGAAGCCCAGGCGCAGCACGCCGCACAGCAGCAGGACCAGGCCGCTGATGAAGGCCAGCTGGGCGGCCAGGACGATATACAGGGAAGAGCCGGGGTCGGCCAGCGGCGCCAGGGCGGCCGCCGTCATCAGCGAGACGATGGCCATGGGCCCCACCGATTGCGTCATGCTGCTGCCGAACAAGGCGTACAGCACGGGCGGCAAGATGCTGGCGTAGATGCCCACCACGGGCGGCAAGCCGGCCACCAGCGCGTAGGCCATGCCTTGCGGCACCATCATCATGGCGACGACGATACCGGCAGTGATGTCCCCGGCCAACAGAGGACGCCGGTATTGCCTGAGCCAAAGCAGCATGATGAAATCCCAAAAATCTGAAAACCGAAGCCTATCATGCGACGAGGCCGGCTGACAGGGGGGATGTGATCACTCTTGCAGCAATTGCGCCTTCACGGCATCGAGGATTTCCGCCGACAGCGCTTCGTCATCGACGGAACGGGCCAGCACCATGGCACCCACCATGGCGGCAAACGTGGTGATCGCCTGCTGGCGTCGTTGCTCCGGCGTGCAATCCGGTGCGCCCTCGGGCAGCAAGCCCTGCAGCAAGGCGAACTGCTGCTGCGTCGCCTTGGTAAAGGCGGGACGCGCGCCGGGCGACATGCGCGCCGCATCGACGCCCATGGCCGCCGCCGGGCAGCCGCCGCCCGGCTGGTCGCGGTGCCGGGTGGTCAGATAGTTCTCGATAATGGCCGGCAACGCATGCTGCGGGTCGCTGGCGACCTTCGCCCGCCAGCCTTCCAGCGATTTTTCCAGGGCATGCTGGCACGCCTCGATCATCAAGTCTTCCTTGGACGCGAAGTGACCATAGAAGCCGCCATGCGTGAGACCTGCGCTCTTCATCAGGTCGGCCACGCCGATGCCGTCATAGCCTTTTTCGCGGAACAATCTGGCCGCCACGTCGACGATGCGTTCGCGGTTCAGCGCCGCCTGTTCCCTGCTCACTTTCATGCTGCTCTCCCGTAATTATGTCAATCATCATATAACTTTGTGCCTGTTTTCGCCACTCTGTTAGCAAGCGCACCGTTCGATGCTGGTGCCGCGCCGATACTGGATCTTCGTTTCCACGGAGGCCAGCATGAACGAGAACAAGGACCAGTCCGCCGGTAACTTGCAGCGCAGCATCCAGCAAGAGCAGGATAGCCGCGATGCCGCCAAAACAAGTAAACAAGACAGCAAGTCCCCCGTGCAGACGGGCAGCCGCAGCCAGCCTGCCCCGCCCCTGCCCGCCCAGCGCCTGGACAAGCCGGGCATCGAAGGGGAGATGCAGTTGAAACCCCGCTTCCTGGCGCCCGACTACTGCGGCAGCGGCAAGCTGGCCGGCATGGTCGCCATCATCACAGGCGGCGATTCGGGCATCGGCCGCGCCGTGGCCGTGCTGTACGCGCGCGAAGGGGCCGATGTCGTCATCATTTACCTGAACGAACATGCAGACGCCAATGAAACGAAGCGCTATGTGGAAGCGGAAGGCCAGAGCTGCCTTTTGATTGCCGGCGACGTGCGCGAGCAGGGCTTTTGCCAGCAAGCCGTCAGCCAGGTGCTAGAACGGTTCACGCATATCGACATACTGGTAAATAATGCCGCCTTCCAGGAGCACGCGGAGTCCTTGCTGGACCTGAGCGAGGAGCGCTTCGACCTCACCATGAAAACCAATGTCTACGGTTACTTTCACATGGCCAAGGCCGTGCTGCCCCATTTGCAGCGCGGTGCCTCCATCATCAACACGGGCTCCGTGACGGGCTTGCAAGGGTCCAAGCACTTGCTCGACTATTCCACCACCAAGGGCGCCATCCATGCCTTCACCATGGCGCTGGCCGGCAACCTGCTCGACAAGGGCATCCGCGTCAACGCCATCGCGCCAGGTCCCGTCTGGACGCCCCTCAACCCGGCCGACAAGACGCCCGAGGAAATCGCGAAATTTGGCGCCGACACGGACATGCGCCGCCCGGCCCAGCCCGAGGAATTGTCGCCGGCCTACGTCTTTTTGGCCTCGCCCGCCTGTTCCAGCTACATCACAGGCATCATCCTGCCCGTCACCGGCAGCGTGGGGAACTAGGCCATGGCGCGTGCATTGTGGAAAGGCGCCATCAGCTTCGGCCTCGTGCATATCCCCGTCGAGCTGATTTCAGCCAGTCTCGACCATGAACTGGATTTATCCATGCTGGACCGGCGCGACTTCGCGCCCATCGGCTACAAGCGCTACAACAAGAAGACGGGCAAGGAAGTCGGGTGGGAGGACATCATCAAGGGCTATGAATACAAAACGGATGAGTACGTGGTGCTGTCCGAAGAAGACTTGAAACAGGCGAATGTGAGGGCCACACAAACCATCGATATCCTCACCTTTGTCGATGCGGTCGAGGTGCCACTGACCTTTTTCGAGCATCCGTATTATTTGCTGCCCGCCAAGGGCGGCGAGAAAGCCTATGCCCTGCTGCGCGAGACCTTGCGCAAGGCGAATAAGGTGGGTATCGCCAGTGTCGTCATGCGCACCAAGCAGCATTTGTGCGCGCTCGTCTGCGTCGGCGACGCCATCGTGCTCAACACCCTGCGCTACGCTGATGAACTGCGCCCTACGGATGAGCTGGACTTGCCTGGCAGCACCCTGAAGGCGGCGGGCATTACCGACAAGGAACTCAAGATGGCCCTGTCGCTGGTGGACGGCATGAGCGAAACGTGGCAACCCGGGCAATACCACGACAGCTATCGCGAAGACGTGCTGGCGCTGGTCAAGAAAAAAATCAAGGCCAGGCAGACCAAGACCATTACGCCGCCCGCTCCCGAGGCACAAGAAGAGCACGGCAGCAATGTGATCGACCTGGTCGCCCTGCTGCAGCAAAGCCTGGGCAAGAAAATGCCCGCCGCGCCGGCCCGCAAGCGCGCGGCCTCGTCCGCCTCCCGCAAGCCGCCGCCAGCCAAGCGCAAGGCGGCCTGAACCAAGCCTGCCAGTCGGGGAGAATTTTTCATGATATAAAGGCATTGACTTTGATCAAGCTTTTCACTAGCTTATACACACAGCTTGCCGCCCGGCAAGCCCTGTCATGCGTGCGGGAAACCAATGGATGCCGAGTTAGATCAGCTTATCCTCAGCGGCGCCCCTGGTGGCGTCGTCATCACCAACGAAGACCATGCCGTCGTGCGCTGGACGGCCGGGGCGCAGCGCATTTTCGGCTATGCCAGCGACGAAGCGCTGGGCCGCATGCTGTGGGAACTGATCTCGCTGCCGGGACAAGCCGAGGTGGCCCCGCACATCGACGAACAGCTGGCACTGCATGGCAGCTATGACCGCGAATCGCTGCGGCAGCGCAAGGATGGCGAACTCATCTACGTTGACGTGGCGTGCCAGACCGCACACGCCACGCCGGACGGCCCCCGCTACCTGATTTCCACCATGAAGGACAGCACCTTGCTGAAGGCGGCACGCGACGCCCAGTTTGTCGACGTGCGCTACCGGGTGCTGTTCGAATCGACGCCGGACAGCGTCATCATGGTCAACGCCACGGGCGCCATCGTGCTGGCCAACCAGCAGGCGCAGCGCCTGTTCGGCTATGCGGAAGGCGAATTGAGTGGCAGGCAAATCGATACCCTGCTGCCGCAACGCCTGCGCCACGCGCACGTGGGACACCGCGCGCGCTATTTCGACCAGCCCCGTACGCGCACCATGGGCGCCGACCTGGAATTGCTGGGTTTACGCAAGGACAACGTCGAGTTCCCCGTCGAAATCAGCCTCTCGCCGATCCAGACGGAGATCGGCACCTTCGTCATCAGCGCCATTCGCGACGTCAGCGACCGCCGCCGGGCCGAGCAAAAGTTCCGCGGCTTGCTCGAATCGGCGCCGGACGCCATCGTCATCGTCAACGGCGATGGTGAGATCGTGCTCGTCAATTCGCAAACGGAACGCCTGTTCGGTTATTCCCGCGCTGAGTTGCTTGGGCATAATGTGGAAGTGCTGATCCCGGCCCGCTACGCCGCCGAGCATCCGCATCACCGGCAAGCCTTTTCCTCGGCGCCGCGCGCCCGCTCCATGGGCGCGGGCCTGGAACTGTACGGCTTGCGCCGCGATGGCACCGAATTTCCCGTCGAAATCAGCCTGTCGCCGCTGGAAACGGAAGAAGGCGTGCTGATCTCGTCGGCCATCCGCGACATCACCGAGCGCAAGCGCATCGAACGCACGCTCAACGAACAGAAAATCGAACTTGAGCGGGCCAGCCAGGCGAAGGACCGCTTTCTCACCAGCATGTCGCACGAGCTGCGCACGCCGCTCAATGCCATCCTCGGCTTTGCCCAGCTGCTGGCCAACGAATCGCTGCCCGCGACCGCGCTGCAAAAACGCACCTTCGTACAAAACATTGTCACCTCGGGCCGCCATCTGCTCACCCTGATCAATGAAATCCTCGACCTGGCGAAGATCGAATCAGGCAGCCTGAGCCTGTCGATCGAGCCGGTGGCGCTGCCCGCACTGCTCGAGGAAGTGCGCGTGATGGTGGAAGAACAGGCGCAGCAGCGCCAGCTCGAGATGGTCTTTTCGGACTGCGCGCAGCTGACAGTCAGGGCCGACCATACGCGCCTCAAGCAGGTGCTGCTGAACCTGCTGTCGAACGCCATCAAGTACAATCGCCAGGCCGGCACGGTGGTGCTGGAACTATCGCAGCCCGCTGCGCAGCGCGTGCGCATCGCCATCCGCGACACGGGCAAGGGCCTGGACGACGCGCAGATGGCGGAACTGTTCCAGCCATTTAACCGCCTGGGACAGGAGGCCGGCAGCGAGGAAGGCACGGGCATCGGCCTGGTCGTCACCAAGCGCCTGGTCGAGCTGATGGGCGGCGCCATGGGCGTGCACAGCTGCGTCGGCGTGGGCAGCGTATTCTGGATCGAACTCGACACCATGGCTGCACTGCCCGCCAGCCTGCCGCAGGCAACGCAAGGCCAGCAAGGGCCCGCTGGCGAAGCGGGCGACGATGCCGGCGGCCAGGCGCTGCTGCTGTACGTGGAGGATAATCCGGCCAGCCTGCGGCTGGTGCAAGACATCGTCAGCTTCCTGCCCCATCTGCGCATGATCTCGGCTACCGACGCCCGCCAGGGCATCGCGCTGGCGCTGGAACGCCGTCCCGATGTCATCTTGATGGATATCAACCTGCCCGGCATGAATGGCAACCAGGCACAGCGCATCCTGCGCAACGATCCCCGCACGGCGCACATCCCCGTCATCGCCCTGACGGCCAACGCCATGAAGGGCGACATCCGGCATGGCCTGGCCTCGGGGTTTTTCCACTACCTGACCAAACCCGTCGAGATTCCCCAACTCAACGCTGCCATCGACGAAGCACTGCAACTGTCGCGCGCCAGCCTGCCGTTCAAGCCGGCGCAGTGAATCCCAGTTTCTGCATGGCCCCATCGATGCCCCTGGCGCTACGCGCATAGCCCGCCCAGGCGGCATTGCCCACGTCGAGGCGGCTGTGGACGTTGCACACGGTCCATTGATCGCCCGCCGTCAGCTTGTCGAGCTCATTCCAGGCCAGCGGCACGGAAATGCCCAGCCCCGAGCGCGTGCGCGCCGACCACGCGCACACGGTGGTGGCGCCGCGTCCGTTGCGCAAATAATCGATGAAGATCTTGCCGACGCGGTTGGCAGGACCGCTCTTGACGACAAAGCGCGCCGGTATGTGCTGCGCCATGTGCGCCACGATGGCTTGCGAAAACGCCTTTACCGTATCCCAGTCGTATTTCGGGCGGATCGGCACGACCACGTGCAAGCCCTTGCCACCGCTGGTTTTCAGCCAGGCGGGCAGCCCCAGCTCCGTCAGGAAGGCGCGCAGCAGCACGGCCGCTTCGCGGATCGCGGCCCAGGCCACGCCCTTGCCCGGGTCCAGGTCAAACACCATGCGGTTCGGCGTGTCGTAGGCGCTGGCCAGCGCGTTTTGCGTGTGGAATTCCACCACATTCCACTGCGCCGCAGACAACAAGCCCTGTACGCTGGCCACTTCCAGCATGGCGGCATGCTCGGGATCGAGACCGGGATCGAGCTGTTTGACACCGGGCATGGTCGAGGTATCGGCATGTTTCTGGAAAAACAGCTCGCCGCCCACGCCGGCCGGCGCGCGCACCAGCGACACGGGCCGGCCCCGCAGATGCACAAGCATCAGATTGCCCACCAGCGCGTAATAGCGCACCAGATCGATCTTGCGCGCACCGCTGTCCCTGTCGATCACCCGGTCCGCATGGCTGACCTTGAAACTGGCCGGCAAGACGCTGTCCGGCGTGGCTTGGTTCTGCATCGTCGTCTCCCTGTCGATCCGCTGTGCCCGCTCGCGCACGATGGCGGCCGGCTTTTTATCCTCACGCAAGCCGTGAAACACGGCATGGCGCACGGCGCCGCCACGGGTCCATTGCGCAAAACTCACTTCGGCCACCAGTTGCGGCTTGACCCAGATGGGCTGGCGCACGCCACCCGCCCTGCCCGCGAACGGACTGGCCTCGGCGGCCAGAGAATCGAGCCGGCGCCGCAAGTCGCGCAAGGCCGCATCGTCAAAGCCGCTGCCCACATTGCCAGCATAGCGAAGTTTGCCCTCGTCGTCATGCACGCCCAGCAGCAGCGAACCGATGCCTTCGCGCGCGCCCTGCGGCGCCGTGTAGCCGCCGATGACGAATTCCTGGCGCAGCCCGCATTTGAGCTTGATCCAGTCGCCCGAGCGGCGGGTGACGTAGGGTGAGCCGCGCCGCTTGCCGATCACCCCTTCCAGCCCCAGCCGGCAGGCGTGGGCCAGAATCTGCTGCGGCTTCGCATCGAGCGCGGCGCTGAAGCGCACCAGGGGCGAGGCGGGCAATTGTTCCAGCAGCCCCTGCAGCAGTGCCCTGCGCGCCTCGACCGGCTGGCCTCGTACATCGTGGCCATCGAAATACGCCACGTCGAACAGGTAATACACGATCTCGCTGGTGTTTTCCGCGTCGAACGCGCGCTGCAAGGCGCCGAAATCGGGATGGCCGCTGGCGTCCATGACGACGATTTCGCCGTCATACCAGCCTGATGGCAAGCCCAGCTTTTCCAGCGCCTGGCGCAACTTCGGCAGTTTCGCCGTCCAGTCATTGCCATTGCGCGTGATCAACTTGACCCGTTCCCCATCGCAACGCGCGAGGATGCGGTAACCGTCGAATTTCATCTCGAAAATCCAGTCGTGCGCATCTGGCGGCGGCGCATCGACCAGGGTGGCCAGCTGGGGCGACACGGTGGCGGGCAAATCGCCATCCGGCGCTGCGGCAGCCACTTTGCGCTTGGGCATGGCCTTGTTCCTGACGCTGTCGGGGAACTCGTCCACGACAGAAAATTCCAGTGCCGGCCGGGCAAATGCGTCTTTTTCCTTGATCAGCAGCCAGGCTGGCTGCTTTTCGCTGCGCTTGTCTCCCTTGCCTTTCATGCGTACCAGCACCCAGTTGCCATGCATCTTGTGGCCATGCAGGGTGAATTTCAGCTCGCCAGCAGCCAGCGCCTTGCGCGCATCGGGCGTGGACGGCTGGGGCTGCCAAGTCCCCTGATCCCAGATGATGACCTTGCCCGCACCATACTGTTTTTCGGGGATCGTGCCTTCAAAACTGGCATAGGCCAGGGGATGGTCTTCCACCTGCACGGCCATGCGCTTGTCGCGCGTATCGTAGCTGGGCCCTTTCGGCACGGCCCAGCTTTTCAGCGTACCATCCAGTTCCAGGCGGAAGTCATAATGCAAACGGCTGGCCCAGTGCTTCTGGATGACGAAGGTGAGCGCCTCGCCCGCCTCCTCGCCGCCATCCGCAGGCTCGGGCGTGACAGCGAAATTGCGCTTGGCTTGATAGGTTTTCAAGGCGGTTTTCATGACGAACCCATGCGGTGACGATGGCATCGAGTCTGGGCTGCTACAGGCCGTGGCGCGGTACGCCAGCTAACAGAGTGCGTCGACGCGTGCAGGCCATGCGGCAAGGCAGTCACACGGCAAGTGTAAGCATTTGTAATGGCGTGTCAACGCTATTGCCGCACGGCGCGTTTTTGCCTCAGTGACAGGGGAAATGCATCTCCTGAACTACAACCCACTTCTCGAGGAACTGCACCATGAAAAAAGTAATTGCTACTCTGATCGCCGGCTTGTTCGCTACCGCAGCCTTTGCTCAAACGCCAGCCGCGCCTGCCAAGGCCGAAACCAAGCACACCAAGGAAGTGGTAAAAGCAGAAGCGAAAGAAACCAAGGCCGTCGTGAAAGCCGATGCGAAAGAGGCGGTCGTCGCCGCCGATGCGAAAGCCGATGTTGCCAGCGCCAAGGCCGACGCCAAAGCCACCAAGGCCAAAGCCCATCAAAAAGCCAATAAAGCCAAAGCAAAAGCCGCCGAAGACAAGGCTGAAGCGACCGCAGCAGCAGCCAAATAATCAGTTTCGCGCGTTTTTTTGCGCCACACGAAAAGACAGCTTCGGCTGTCTTTTTTCATTTTTAATACCACATCATGCAGCAACGTCGCCTAAAACACCTGATTGTAAGAAAGTGTAAACAAGGTCAACGGCAACCTTGCGGGGCGCGTTTTATGCTCAGTGACAGGGGAATCATCCCGACACCAACAGACATACCAGACAAACCACCACTGAGGACTGCACCATGAAAAAACGCATTTTCAACCTGAGCGCTACCCTGATCGCCGGCCTGTTCGCTACCGCTGCCTTTGCCCAAACGCCTGCAGCTCCTGCCACCCCGGCAGCGCCCGCCAAAGTGGAAGCGGCCCATACCAAGGCTGCCGTGAAAGCCGACGCCAAGGAAGCGCAAGCCGTCGTGAAAGCCGATGCCAAAGAAGCGAAAGCCGTCGTCGCCGCCAAGACTGAAGTGGCCAGCGCCAAAACGGAAGCAACGGCCACCAAAGCCAAGGCGCATCACAAAGCCAAGCACACCAAGGCCAAGGCCGATGCAAAACTGGCTTCGGCCACCGCTGAAGCCGCGCCAGCAGCAGCCAAGTAATCATCGACACCCCATCGCTCCCCACTCGCCAGGAACATAAAATGAAAAAAGCTATCGCCACCCTCGTCGCCAGCCTGTTCGCTACCGCAGCCTTCGCCCAAACCCCTGCCGCCCCAGCAGCCTCGGCTCCCGCCAAGGCGGAAGCGGCCCACACGAAAGCCGTGGCAAAGGCAGAAGCCAAGGAAACCAAGGCTGTCGTGAAAGCCGATGCCAAGGAAGCGGTCGTCGCCGCCGATGCGAAAGCCGATGTCGCCAGCGCCAAGGCCGATACCAAAGCCACCAAGGCCAAGGCCCATCACAAGGCCAGCAAAGCCAAAGTGAAAGCGGACGCCGTCAAAGCAGACGCAGCAGTTGCTGCCACACCGGCCAAGTAAGCACGAACATCGTCACGGGAGCGCGTCCGCCGGGTCTGCGCTTGCGTGACCACTTCGCCTGCACTACCAGGGACAGCTTCGGCTGTCCTTTTTGCATGGCGCTCCTTCATGCAAACTTCATCGAACAGGCCAGCTTGCGCGCGACAAAGCGACGCACATGAGGGACACTGGCACTCCGACTATTGCCTCGAAGCCCAGCCCATGCGCCACCTGCCCTTGCTCCTGATTGCCGCCCTGTGCCTGTCTTGCGCTGCCCGCGCGCAAGACACCCCCGCCACCCTGGAGCAAGCCTTGCAAGCCCAGGACGGCGACAGCCATGGCGACTTGCGCGCCGTCGTCGTGCTGCGCGATGGCGCCATCGTCGCCGAACGCTATTACAACGGCGAGACGGCCGACACCCTGCACGACATCCGTTCGGCCGGCAAGAGCATCACCGCGCTGCTGTTGGGCGCGGCCGTGGCGCGGGGCCAGCTGGCGACAACAAAAACGGTGGGCGAGTACTGGCACGAAGTGGCTGGCAGCCCTGCGGGCAAGGTCGCCCTCGACGACTTGCTGACCATGCGTTCGGGCCTGGCCGCCTTTGATGAAGACGAACAGTCGCCGGGCAATGAAGACAAGCTCGATGAGGCGCCCGATCCCGCCGCCTTCGTGCGCGGCGTGCCGGCCGCAACAAAGCCGGGCAGCACCTATCGCTACAACTCGCTGGGTTCCTACATCGCAGGCAGAGTGGTGGAAAACGCCAGCGGCGCCGACCTGGAAGACTACGCCGCCAAGGTGCTGTTCGCACCGCTGGGCATCACGCGCTGGAGCTGGGGCCGCGACGTGGCCAAGCACCCGAAAGGCCAGGGCAATCTGTCGCTGCGCGCGCGCGACACGGCGAAAATTGGCCAGATGGTGCTCGACGACGGCACGCTCGATGGCCGGCGCGTGATCGACGCGGCATGGATCAATGCCATGCTGGCGCCGCGCGTGGCCATCGGCGCCGTGGACCGCTACGCCGACAGCTATGGCTATTTCTGGTACGCGAAGACGCAGGACATCGGCGGAAGGAAGATCGCCGTGTATTTCGCCTCGGGCAATGGCGGCAACAAGATCTATGTGATGCCGGCGCGCCGCATGGTGGTCAGCATCGCATCGAGCGCGTATGGCAAGGGTTATGGGCAGCGCCGTTCGGAAGACATCCTCAAAGCCATCCTGAAGGCGGATGCAACGCAGATGTAAGCGTTTGTAATGACCGTCAACGCAAGCGTCCGGGGGCGCGTTTTATGCTCAGTGACACGGGAATCATCCCGCCACCAACAGACATACCAGACAAACCACCACTGAGGACTGCACCATGAAAAAAGTTATCGCTACCCTGATCGCCGGCCTGTTCGCTACCGCTGCCTTTGCTCAAACGCCAGCAGCTCCTGCCACCCCGGCAGCAGCCTCGGTTCCCGCCAAAGTGGAAGCGGCCCACACCAAGGCTGTCGTGAAAGCCGATGCCAAGGAAGCGCAAGCCGTCGTTAAAGCCGATGCGAAAGAAGCGAAAGCCGTCGTCGCCGCCAAAACGGACGTGGCCAGCGCCAAAGCGGAAGCGGCCACAACGAAAGCCAAGGCACACCACAAGGCCAAGAAAACCAAGGCCAAGGCTGACGAAAAACTGGCATCGGCGACCGCCGAAGCGGCTCCAGCCAAGTAATTCCGACACACTTACTGACCACACACACCAAGGATAATAAAATGAAAAAAGTCATCGCCACCCTGATCGCCAGCCTGTTCGCCACCGCCGCTTTCGCCCAGACGCCAGCCGTCGCGCCAGTCGCGCCAGTGGCACCGATTCCTGTCGTCGCCCCTGTCGCCAAGGCTGAAGCACCGGCAGCAGCCGTCAAGCCAGCGGCGCACAAGAAAGCCAAGCATCACAAGGCGAAGAAAGCAGCACCGGCGACGCCAGCAGCTCCAGCCGCAGCGGCAGCCTCCGCACCGGCAGCAGCGCCAGCCAAGTAATCAGCACCGCAGCAACTGAAAAGACAGGGTTTTCCCTGTCTTTTTTTTCGTCCGCTTTTTCGTGTATTTATTTCGGCATCAGTACCGTGTGACAATAAAAAAACGGCGCCGTGTTGTGCACGACGCCGCTTTCACGATGCTTTCCTTGCCGCGGGCCGGGAATGCCAGCCCGCGGTGCCGGGAAACTAGTTGGCCGCCACCTGCGGCTCGACATCTCCCCAGCCGCCGCCCAGGGCGCGGATCAGCGCCACCGTGGTGACGGCGCGGTTGCCGCGCAGCTGCACGGCGTTGCGCTCGATGGCCGCTAGGTTGCGCTGCGCGTCGAGCAGATCGAGGTAGCTCGAACGGCCCGCGTCGTACAGCTTTTGCGCCAGGTCGGCCGAGCGGCGCGCCGAAACGACGGCTGCGTCGATCTGCTGCGTCTGGCCCGACAGGATGCGCAGGCCGGCAAGGTTGTCTTCCACCTCGGCGAAAGCGACCAGCACGCTCTGGCGATACGTCGCCACCGACTCTTCCAGCTGCGCTTCGCTGCGGCTCACGGCAGCTTTATTGCGGCCACCGTCGATGATGGGCATCGACATCAGGGCGCCCAGCAGCCAGGAGCGGCTGCTCCATTTGAAGATGTCCGAGAAGGTATCGGACGCGCCGCCGCCGGAAGCATTCAGGGTCAGGGCCGGGAACATGGCCGATTTCGCCACGCCGATGCGCGCATTCGACGCTTCCATGGTGCGCTGTGCCGACGCGATGTCGGGACGGCGTTCCAGCAAGGAGGACGGCATGCCGGCCGGGATCACGGGCAGGAAGCCGCTATCCTGCAGCGGGTTGACGCTCGCCGTGAAACTGGCGGCAGGTTTACCCAGCAGGACAGCCAGCGCATGCTCGCCGGTGGCGCGCTGGCGCTGCAGGCCGATGGCCTCGGCGCGCACGGTCGACAGCTCCGTGCGGGCACGCGACAGGTCAAATTCGCCGATGTCGCCCAGGTCATAGCGGCGCTGGTTCACATGCACGCTTTCCTCGCGCAGGCGCACCGTCTGCTCCAGGGTCGCCAGTTCGGCGTCCGTGGCGCGCAGCTGGAAGTAGGTCTGCGCCACGTCGGCCTGCAAGGACAGGAGCACCGAGCGATACGTCGCCTCCACGGCCAGCGCATCGCTGCGCGAGGCGCTGACATTAGCGGCCACTCTGCCGAACAGATCGACTTCGTAGCTGGCCGTCAGGCTGGCCTGGTAGACATTGGTCGCCGCCACCGGCGCGCCATTCGGCAAGCCGAGCGACACGGCGGAAGCGCGGTTGCGCTGGCCGCCCACGTTCACACCGACTTGCGGGATGCGGTCCGCTTCGGCGATGCCGGCAATCGCCCTCGCCTGCTTGACGCGGGCGGCGGCGACGGCCAGGTTGGCGTTCGCCTGCGTGGCTTCGTTGATCAAGCCGGTCAAAGCCGGATCATTGAACGCCAGCCACCATTCGCCGCGCGCCTGGCGCTCGGCTGGCACGCCCTGCTTCCAGCGCGTGCCGTCGGCCGCCGTCTGCACGGCCGGCAAGCTTTGCGCTTCCTTGAACGCCGTCGGCGTCTCGATCTGCGGCTGCTTGAACTCGGGCGCCGCGCAGGCCGCCAGCAGCACGGCCGCGGCCATGGCGGTCAGCACAGGCTTGACGCGCCAGATGATTTCCTTGGTTTTCAATATATATCTCCTTCCAGGTCCAGCGCTGGCGCGGCGACAGGCTTGGCGGCAGCGGCGGCTGGTTTTTTCTCAAAACGCTGCGCCAGGGTGCGCAGCAGTACATAGAACACGGGCGTCAGGAACAGGCCGAAGAAAGTCACGCCCAGCATGCCGGCGAAGACTGCCACACCCATGGCATGGCGCATTTCCGAACCTGCGCCGTGCGAGAACACGAGGGGCACCACGCCCATGATGAAGGCGATCGACGTCATCAGAATCGGACGCAGACGCAGGCGGCACGCTTCCAGCGCCGCTTGCACGACGCTGCGGCCATGCTCTTCCAGTTCGCGGGCAAATTCCACGATCAGGATCGCATTCTTCGACGCCAGCCCCACCAGCACGAACAGCGCGATCTGGGTAAACACATTGTTGTCGCCGCCGGTCAGTTTGACGCCCAACAGCGCGCAGAGGATCGACATCGGCACGATCAGGATCACGGCCAGCGGAAGGGTCCAGCTTTCGTACTGGGCGGCCAGCACCAGGAACACCAGCAGCACGCACAGCGGGAAGACATAGATCATCGTATTGCCGGACAAGATGTCCTGGTAGGTCAGCTCCGTCCACTCGTACGAAATCCCCTGCGGCAGCACTTCCTTGGCGATGCGTTCCAGCGCCGCTTGCGCCTGGCCGCTCGATACGCCAGGGGCGGCGCCGCCGTTGAAATCGGCTGCGGCATAGGCGTTGTAGCGCTGCACGCGGTCAGGACCATAGCTGTCCTTGACGCGCATCAGCGACGACAGCGGGATCATTTCGCCTTTGTTACTACGCACCTTCAGCTGCGCGATATCCTGCGCATGTGAACGGAACGCGGCATCGGCCTGCACGCGCACCTGGTAGGTACGGCCAAACTGGTTGAAGTCATTCACGTACAGCGAACCGAGGTTGATCTGCAAGGTCTGGTAAATGGTCGCCAGCGGCACGCCCATCTGCTTGGCTTTCACGCGGTCGACATCGGCAAACAGCTGCGGCACGTTGATCTGGTAGCCCGAGAACACGCCCGCCAGTTCCGGTGTCTGGTACGCTTTCGCGGCCAGTGCCTGGGTGGCGTTATACAGCGCGTCGTAACCGAGGTTGCCACGGTCTTCGATCATCATCTTGAAGCCGCCGATGGTGCCCAGGCCGTTGACCGGTGGTGGCGGGAAGACCATGATGAAGGCATCCTGGATACCGCCCAGGCGCTTGTTGATCTCGGCCGCGATGGCGCCGCCCGACAATTCCTTGGTGGTGCGCTCATCGAACGGCTTCAGCGTGGCGAAGACGATGCCGGCGTTCGGCGCATTGGTAAAGTCGTTGATCGACAGGCCGGGGAAGGCGATGGTCGATTCGACGCCAGGCACCGACTTGATGACGTCGGACATGCGGCGCACGACATCTTCCGTGCGGTCCAGCGAAGCGGCGTCTGGCAATTGCGCAAAGCCCACCAGGTATTGCTTGTCCTGCGCTGGCACGAAGCCGGCCGGCACGGACTTGAAGGTAAAGATGGCGGCAACGACCAGCAGCGCATACACGCCCAGCGAGGCGCTCTTGCGGCCCAACACACCTTTTACACCCGCTTCATAGCGGTGCGAAGCGCGGCCGAAGAAGCGGTTGAACCAGGCGAAGAAGCGGCCGAAGACCATGTCCATGCCGCGCGTCAGCGCGTCTTTCGGCGCATCGTGCGGTTTCAACAGCGCAGCCGACAGGGCCGGCGCCAGGGTCAGCGAGCTGAATGCGGAGATCACGGTCGAAATGGCAATCGTCAGCGCGAACTGGCGGTAGAACTCGCCCGACAGGCCAGGCACGAAGGCGATCGGCACGAACACGGCGCACAGCACCAGGGCGATGGCGACGATAGGACCGCTCACCTCTTTCATGGCCTGGATGGTGGCGTCGCGCGGCGACAAGCCTTCCTCGATGTTGCGCTCGACGTTTTCCACCACCACGATGGCGTCATCGACGACGATACCGATGGCCAGCACGAGGCCGAACAGCGACAGGGTGTTGATCGAAAAGCCAAAGCCCAGCATCACGGCAAAGGTGCCGACAATCGAGACGGGGACGGCCAGCAGCGGAATGATCGAGGCGCGCCAGGTTTGCAGGAAGATGATCACCACCAGCACCACCAGGGCGATCGCTTCGAGCAGGGTATGGATCACCGCTTCGATGGACGAGCGCACGAACTGCGTGGGGTCGTACTCGATGCGGTATTCCACGCCTTGCGGGAAGTCTTTTTTCAGTTCGTCCATCTTGGCGCGCACGTCGGACGACAATTGCAGCGCGTTGGCATTCGGCGCTTCGAAAATACCCATGCCGACGGCAGGATTATTGTTCAGCAGCGAACGCAGCGAGTAGCTGTTGGCGCCCATTTCCACGCGCGCCACGTCTTTCAGGTGCGTGATGGCGCCGTCGGCATTCGTGCGCACGATGATGGCGCCAAATTCCTCGGGCGTCTGCAGACGACCCTGGGTGTTGACGGTCAGCTGGAAGTCCGAGTTCTTCGCTGGCGAGGCGCCGATTACGCCGGCGGCCACCTGCACGTTCTGCTCGCGGATGGCGTCGACGACGTCATTGGCCGTCATGCCGCGCGCCGCCACCTTTTGCGGATCGAGCCAGATGCGCATGGCGTAGTCGCCCGCGCCGAAGATCTGGATGTCGCCCATGCCGGGCAGACGGGCCAGTTGATCCTTGACGTTCAGCACCGCGTAGTTACGCAAGTACATGTCGTCATAGCGCTTGTTCGGCGAGACCAGATGCACCACCATGGTCAGATTCGGCGACGATTTCACCGTCGTCACGCCGATCTGGCGCACTTCCTCGGGCAGGCGCGGCAAGGCGCGCTGCACGCGGTTCTGCACCTGCGTCTCGGCCTGCTCGACGTTGGTGCCGATCTTGAAGGTCACGGTCAGCATCATCGCGCCATCGGACGTGTTTTGCGAGGACATGTAGAGCATGTTCTCGACGCCGTTGATCTGCTCTTCGAGCGGCGCGGCGACGGTTTCAGCGATCACTTTCGGGTTGGCGCCCGGGTATTGCGCGCGCACCACCACGGATGGCGGCACGACGTCGGGATATTCGGAGATGGGCAGGCCGAATATCGACAGCAGCCCGGCCACGAATATGACGATCGACAGCACCGCCGCGAAAATCGGCTTGTCGATGAAAAAGCGGGAAAAATTCATGTTTATTCCTTGGAAGTCGATGCTGCTTTCGCGGCGATCTTGGCGTCTTTTACTTCAGGTTTTGCGGGGGCGACTGGCGCGGTCGGGTCAAAATCCATGGCCACCATCTGCGGCGTCACGGGCGCGCCGGGGCGCACGCGCTGCAAGCCGTTGACGACGATTTTCTCGCCCGCTTTCAAGCCTTCGCGCACCACGCGCAAGCCGTCCGAGTTCGGGCCCAGCTTGACGGCACGGTATTCAGCCTTGTTATCAAGCCCCACCACGTAGACGTATTTGCGGCTCTGGTCCGTGCCGACGGCGCGGTCGGAGATCAAGAGCGCCGTGCTTTGCGCCTGCGGACCGTTGCCACCGTCGAGCAAGATGCGCGCGAACAAGCCTGGCACCAGCTGGCGCTCGGCGTTGGCGAAGGTGGCGCGCATGCGCACGCTGCCCGTGGCCGGGTCGAGCTGGTTGTCGACGAATTCCAGCTTGCCTTCGTGCGGGAAGCCCGTTTCGTTGGCCAGGCCCACCTTGACGGTGACGGGCGTGCCCTTTTGCGCCGTACCGGCCACACGCAGATACGTATCTTCATCGCCGTCGAAGCTGGCGTAGATGCGGTCCGTCGACACCACCGAAGTGAGGATGGCGGAAGCGTCGATCAGGTTGCCGACAGTGATTTCGGCCTTGCTGACACGGCCGCTGATCGGCGCCTGCACCTGCGTGTACGACAGGTTCAGCTTGGCCGCTTCATACGCGGCTTGCGCCGAGCGGGCGTTCGCGTCCAGCTCTTTCAAGCCCGAGGCTTTTTCATCGAATTCACGCTGGGCGATGGCTTTTTCGGCCAGCAGTTTTTCTGCGCGCGACAGTTCCAGCTTGGCCAGTTCGGCCTTGGCGCGGGCGGAAGCTGCCGTGCCTTCGGCGCGCGACACTTCAGCCTGGAACGGGCGCGGATCGATGACGAACAGCACCTCGCCCTTTTTCACTTCGCTGCCCGGCTTGAAGTTGACGGCGGTAATGAAGCCGCCGACGCGCGAGCGGATTTCCACGCGCTCGATCGCTTCCAGGCGGCCCGAGAATTCCTGCGTTTCCGTGATCTGTTTTTCAACGACGGCAGCGGCCGAGACGGGCGGGCCGCCGGCCGCTGGCGCGTCGGGCACCTTGCTGTTGGCCGAATCGCAGCCGGCCAGGCTCACGGCCACCAGGCCTGCCAGCGCGAGCGAGGCAGCCAGGGGCTTCAGCAGAGTGGAAAATTGTTGAACGTTTTTCATTTTATTTCCCTGTTTTATGAAAATTTTTAATGGTATGGGCGGCAGGAAGCAACCCAGCTAAAAGTGGAAACTGCAGCGTATGGTGGTGCCATGGCGCCCGACGGCGCTCGATCAAAGGTAAACAGGCCGCCAACTGCGTAAAAGCGGACGGGGACGACGAAGCTGGCTGTGCGAGCGCACAACGCAGACAAGATGGGAACTACACTGCGTAGTGTAGCAACCGGAACTCAAAAAGTAAACTAGTTAGTGTAAGTTTTTTTGCGGTACCGCCGATGGCGGCTTTAAGACTCGGGCTCCTGCCCCAGTCCAGCGACAAAGCTGGCGATTTCACTCAATACCTGCACCTTGCAGGCGCACTCATTGCGTGCGCCTGCATCCTGCAGCGGCGCGGCGGCCATGCGCCGCACGGTGGTCTTGATGCCGCAGGCGATCAGTTTGCTGCCGTATTGTTCAGCTTCGTCGCGTAATGGATCATCTTCGCTGGACAATATCAAGGCTGGCGGCAGGTTCTTCAGGCGGCTCGACTGCAATGGCGACGCGTACGGATGGGTACGGTCAGCGGCATTCGGCAGGTAGCCACGGTAGGCGGCGGCGCATTGATCGGCCACTTCCGCCAGGTCAGGACAACTGGGCAAACTGCGCATCGAGCAAGTCGACAGGCCGGGGTCGAGCATGGGCATGATCAGCACCTGGCCCGCGAGGGGCGGTCCGCCCCGGTCGCGCGACATCATGGCGCATACGGCGGCCAGGTTGGCGCCCGCTTCGATGCCCGACACCACCATCTGCTTGCCCGTCCAGCCCAGCTTGGACTTGTTCTTTTTCGCCCACAGCAGCACGGCATGCGCGTCTTCCACGGCGGCGGGGAATGGCCGCACCTTCGCCAGCGTGTAGTTCGCGGCCAGCACCACATGGTCGGGGTTGCTCAGCACGAGGCAGCGCAGGAAGTCATCCGCATCGTCCAGGTCGCCGGCGACAAAGCCGCCGCCATGGAAGAAGACGATCAGGCTGGACTGCCTGGCGCCCGGCACGCCGGCCGTGTAGACGCGCGCGGCGAGCGCATCCTGCGCGCCCTGCACCTCGATGTCGCGTATCTTCAGCGCCTGGCCAGATGCCAGTTCGGCCGCGGTGTCGGCAACGCTCATTGCGCCACCACCGGCTGCACCGCAACATCGAGCACCGTGTCGTTCAGGCACAACAGGGCGACGCCGCCCACTTCATGGGTCAGGGCGCTATAAGCACTGGCTTCGCTTTGCGCCGCCAACGAGTAGGCATCCGTCGATACCATCGCGGCCAGAGCGAGCGAGCTCATAGCGAGAGCAAGCACTGCAAAGATTCCATTCCGATGACCCATGATTTTTCTCCTGTTGTACTTCCTGCGGCATCACATTTATGCTGCAGTACAACAACTATAGACTTGATCTACAATCTGATAAAGAGTGCAATGACGAATTGATTGTTCAGGATTCTGAATAATCGCGCATAAAGTGATAGGAAATCAAGTGAACAAGCTGCAAGCCATGGAAGTTTTCATCCAAGTCGTCGATGCGGGCGGCTTTACGCGCGCGGCGGAAAACATGCAGCTGCCGAAAGCCACCGTGTCGACCCTGATCCAGTCGCTGGAAGCGAGCCTGTCGGTCAAGTTGCTCAACCGCACCACGCGCCATGTCAGCATCACCTCCGACGGCGCCGCGTATTACGAACGCTGCGTGCGCATCCTGTCGGACGTGCGCGAAGCCGAGGAATCGCTGTCGCGCACGCGCTTGAGCCCCAGCGGGCGGCTGCGCGTGGATGCGCCCACGGCCCTGGCCAGCGAACTGATCATCCCCGCCCTGCCCGACTTTTTTGCCCGCTACCCGGACATCTCGCTGGAACTCGGTTGCAGCGACCGGCCCGTCGACCTGATCGAGGAAGGAGTCGACTGCGCCGTGCGCGGCGGAGAATTGGGCGATTTGAACCTGATCGCGCGCCGCGTCGGCGTATTGCATTTCATCACCTGCGCCGCGCCCGGCTATCTGGCGCGCTATGGCACGCCGCAGCACCCGAACGACCTGGCGCAGCACCGGGGCGTGAATTTTTTCTCCGCCAAGACGGGTAAAACGTTTGACTGGGATTTCACGCGCGCGGGCGAACGCATCCAGATGTCCATGCCCAGCCATATCGCCCTGAACGACTCGAACGCCTACGCGGCGGCCGGCCTGGCGGGCCTGGGCATCGTGCAAATGACGCATTTCATGCTTGCGCCGCTGATAGAACAGGGCAAAATGGTGGAATTGCTCGATGAATGGGAATCCGACCCGCTGCCCATCCACGTGATCTATCCACCCAACCGCCATCTGTCCGCCAAGGTGCGCGTGTTTGTCGAATGGGTCGCCGACATGTTTACCAACCACCCGGCCACGCAGCTCAAGGGCAAGAGCAACCTTCCCAGCGCGCGCGCCACCCAGACCGAGGCCCAGCCATGACTGCAGCAAGCACATCGTCCCACCGCATCGTCTTTCTCGACCGCGACAGCCTGATCGCCAGCGTGCGTCCGCCCGCCTTCGCGCACAGCTGGGAAGAGTATCCGCACACCAGGGGCAGCGAACAGACGGTGTCCCGCCTGCAAGGCGCCAGCATCGCCATCACGAATAAAGTCCCGCTGCGCGCGGCCGAGCTGGCCCAGCTGCCGGACTTGAAAATGATCGCCGTGGCCGCCACCGGCACGGATATCCTCGACCTGGCCGCCTGCCGCGAACGGGGCATCGTGGTGGCAAATATCCGCGACTATGCGCGCGCTACCGTGCCCGAGCATACGCTAGCGCTGATGCTGGCCCTGCGCCGCCAGTTGGTCGCCTACCGGGCGGACGTGGAAGCAGGTCTGTGGCAGGCATCGGACCGCTTCTGCCTGTTAGGCCACCCGATCCGCGACCTAGCCGGCAGCCGTCTGGGCTTGCTCGGTTACGGTGCGCTGGGCAAGTCCGTGGCGCAGCTGGGGCGCGCCTTCGGCATGCACGTCATCGTGCACAACCGTTCGCCCATCGATGAAGATGGCGTGACGCAGGTGAGCTTCGACGAATTGCTGGCCACTTCCGACGTGCTCAGCCTGCACCTGCCGCTGACGGACAAGACGCGCAATATCCTTGGCGCCAAGGAACTGACGCGCATGCAGCCGACAGCCCTTCTGATCAACACGGCGCGGGGTGGCTTGGTCGATGAAGCGGCGCTGGCCCAGGCCTTGAAAAACGGCGTGATCGCCGGCGCCGGTTTCGACGTGCTCTCCAAGGAGCCGCCGCTGCCCGACAACCCGCTGCTCAATTTGCGCCTGCCCAACTTCATCCTCACGCCGCATACGGCCTGGGCCAGTGGGGAAGCCATGCAGAAGCTGGCCGACATCCTGATCGGCAACGTGGAAGCATTTGAACGCGGGGCGCCCGTGAACGTGGTGGCATGAGCCTGTTAACCGAACTGGATGAACTGCTGTGCGGGGACGACGAGGAATACGAGCGCCTCGACTTGTTCCTCGAGGCGGACGAGCTGATCGGGCAACTACAGTCCGCCGACGTGCCCGCCCTGCTGGCCTTGTGGCCGCAGCGCAGCCTGTGCTGGCAACAGCGCTTTACGCAAGCAAGCAGCAACATCGACGGCGCCGTGCTGCGCGCCCTGCTGGCGGGTTTGCTGCAGATCAAGGAGACGACGCACGGCGTGTTTGAACTGATGAGCCGGCTGCCACCCGTGGCCGACACCTCCCCGCTCAGCGAGGCCCTGCTCGACTACGCCGAGCAAGCCTGGCAGGCGAACCAAGGGCGGCAGCGGAAAATCCAGATCAGTTGCTGGAGTTGCGGGCTGTCGGGCCGGCTGTTGAAGCGGCTGGGGTTCGTTGCCTGGAAGGATGCGGGACTGTAAGAACTACGGCGCGGCAGGCCGCTCGAATGAAAACCCCGGCGCATACGCGTGATAACCGTCGAAATCACCCTTGCCAATGGCCGCGCCTGCACTGCGCGCAATCGCATACGCCATGCTGAAGTGAAAGTAGAAATTCGGCACAATGTACAAATTCAAATATGCATCGGCTGGCAGCGCGATATCGGCAAAGCCGGCACGGTCGCGGCAGATGCGCCCGGGCGGCCCGTCAAAACGCTCCACTGGAATGTCCTTGAGGTAGCGCATGGTTTGCGCGATCTGTTCCTGCAGGCTGGCGGCAGCGCTGAAATCGGCCACGTCCAGCCCCGCCAGCGGGCAGCAGCCGCGCAGGGAAAAGCTCACGGCCGCGCGCACTTGCTGGGCGAATGGCAGCATGTCCGGGTGCAGCCGCGCCGCCAGCATCGGCGGCGCCGTGCCGGTCTTGTCGAGCATGGCGGAAAGCTGCGCCAGCGAGCGGCAAAAGATGGCGACGGGATGGCTGTTCATCATTTCCTTGTGCAAGATTCAATCTGACAAGAGTGTGCCACAAGCATCCGCCCCCCCCATAGCGTTAATGCCGGTGCTTGCTGAAAAACTCCCAGATGACCTCATTCGCATCGATGGCGCGCGTGGTCTTGCCGATGGGCAGGCCGACATTGAAGGCATCGGCGCCCGGCCACGTGTGGCCGCCCTCCTTGACCGTGAGCAAGGCCACGCTGGCGCCGCCAGCGCCGCCATCCTGGCCCAGCCAGGTCACTTGCGTGGCGTCGCCAGCGGGGCCAGGGAGCAGGCGCGACTGCGGCGCGGAGCCTTCGATGCCGTTGTGCCGGCGCCAGTAATCGAACGTGCCTTCTGCCGACAGGTAGCTGGCGGCCTTGCCTTCATGCAGCACGACCTTGTCGGCCGTGCCCTGTATCAACAGCATGCCGACCTTGTCCGTCTTTTTATGATGCTGCCGCACCGGTTCCGGCATGGGCGCGCCCACCGAGGCGACAGCGGCGAACTGCTGTGGCAGCTCGGCCGCCAGGCGCAAGGCAAAGAAGCCGCCGCGCGACAAGCCCGTGGCATACACGCGCTTGTCGTCGATGCGGTAATCCTGCCTGAGTTTACTTAACATGGCTTGCGTAAAGCCGATATCGTCCGTGCCTGTCAGGTAATCCATCCCAAAGCCCACGTTCCAGTCTTGCTTGATACCTTGCGGATACACAACGATGAACTGGTGCCGCTCGGCCGTCCTGTTCATCTGCGTGTATAGCATTTGTTCCGCCATGCTCATGCCGCCGCCATGGAAATTGAAGACGACGGGAAAGATTTTCTGCGGTGCGCTGTCGTAGGCGGCGGGCGTGTAGACGATGTAGCGGCGCTTGTCTTGCTTGTGCTGCAACGATTGCACCTGGGCCAGCGCTGGCGTGGACAGGCTGCACAGGATCAACAGACTGATGGCGATTTTCATGGGCTTCCCTTCAAGTAAAAGAGTAGCCAGCATAAACAGGGGCAGGTGAAATCGCGGTGAAATCAGGCCCCTTTATTGCGTCTTGGCCGGAAGGATCGCGACACGGTACTGCGTCGCGCCGGGGCGGAAAACAATCTGCCAGTGCATGGCTTGTGCCAGGCGCAGCAGCAGGTTCTGGCCATGCGCGAAACCGTGGATGCGCCGTGGCTGTCCTGCCTGCACGGTATTGACGATGTTCAGGCGGCCTTGCGCAAACACAATGCTGATGCGGCAATCGGGACCGCCATGGAACAGGGCATTCGCCAGGCAATTATTGATGAGCAACATGACCAACTGCCCGTTGCCAATCACCTCCAGCCGCTCGGGCAAGTCCAGGGTTAGCAGGCTGGCATCCCAGCGATGTTCGTCGAGCAGGCGCAGCAGGCATTGCTCGATGCAGCCGCGCAATTCCAGCATTTCGCCCGGCAGTTGCTCAGCCCGTGCCAGCGCGAACAGCGCGTCGATGGTGGCGCGCATCTCGTCCGTGGATTGCCGCAGCTGCGCCTGCGCCTGCCCGCCCAGGGGCTGTGCATTCGCCAGCGCAAGAGTGTTGTGCATCAAGGTCAGCGGCGTGCGCAATTCATGGCTGACGTCGCGGGTAAATGCCTGTTCGCGCTGCAAGACCGCCTGCAGTTCGGCAAAGGTGGTTTCCAGGCGGCGCGCCAGGAAACCGATCTCGTCGGGGCGGTCGCGCTCGCTGAAATGGACAGTGCTGCCGGGCGCCAGCTGGCGCGCTTCCTGGGCCAGGCGCTGCAAGGGCAGCACGAGGCGCCGCGCCAGCCAGTACGCCAGCAGCAAGGCCAGGGCGATCAGCGCCAGCGCCACGCCTGCCACAACACTGCCCACTTCCCGCGCCAGGCGCGACACCACCAGCACGGGCGCCACGTCGGCCAGCAGATAGCTGCGCTGCGCCTTGTCGCCGGCAACGACATCGAGCGCCAGCACGTGATAGTGCTGGCCCGTCGTGGTAAACACTTCCCCGCGCGGCGCAGACGGCGGCACTTGCGCACGCACCGCTTGAGGCAAGTCAAGGTAACTGCCATAAACCGTGATGAGGTCGCTGCCAGAGGGCGTAAGCTTGCCGTGCTGCTGCCAGCGCAGGCTGACGGCCGCCGCTTCGCGCTCGAGCAGGCGCTGCACCAGCATGTCTTCCGTCACGTAGGCGATCACCAGCGCCAGACCCGTGTAGCACAGGCACAGCAATACGGTGAAGCCGGCCAGGGCGGCGAACAGACGCTGCCGGATCGACTTGCTCATGCAGACGCCGCAGAGTCGAAGACAAGGCGGTAGCCCAGCTGCGGTATGGTCACCAGCGCGCCCGCCGCGCCGACCGACTCCAGCTGCTTGCGCAGCGCGTAGATGTGTGATTTGAGGGCGTCGCTGTCGGGCGGCCGGCTACCCCATAGCTGTTGCAGCAAGGCCGAGCGCGACACGGCGTGCGGATGTTCGCGGCACAGCAGCAGCAGGATTTTAAAACCCGTCTGCGTCAGCGGCAGGGGTAGATCGCCGATCAGGGCGCGTCCTGCGCGCGTCTGCAAGGTGAATGGCCCCACGCGCATTTCCTGGTGCAAGTGCAGCTGATGCCGGCGTGCCAGCGCTTCGCAGCGCAAGGCCACTTCGCGCAGGTCGAACGGCTTGGTCAAATAATCGTCAGCGCCGTCGCGAAAACCGCGTGCCTTGTCTTCATACGCATCGCGCGCCGTCAGCATCAGAATCGGCACATTGCTGGGCGCCCCCGCCTTGATGGCGCGGCACACGTGCAAGCCATCCATGTCGGGCAAGTTCAGGTCCAGCAGCACCACGTCATAGCTGTTGCGCGTGGCCAATTGCACGGCCAGCGCGCCCGTGCCCGCATGGTCCGTCTGCCAGCCCAAGCCGTCGAGGAAGTCGAGCACCTGGCGCGCAATGGCCAGGTGGTCTTCCACCAGCAGGATGCTCAAGGGAAGCTTGCTCATGGAACGCCGGCAATGCGCGCATACAGCCAGAAGTTACCGGATTTTCCACGGATCTGCCGGTAGCAGCGCAAATAGCCTTCCCGTTCAAAATCGCAGCGCTCGAGCACGCGGATCGAACGGCTATTGCTCTCCAGCACAGTCGCCTGGATGCGCAGGAGGCCCAGGTACTGGAAGCCCCAGTCCACGACAGCGTTCACGATGGATGTCGCCACGCCCCGGCCCCATACAGCTGGGGCCAGGTCGTAGGCGATTTCAGCCGTTCGGTGTGGCGCGGAAATGGTATTCAAGCCGATCGTACCCACCAGTTGGCCACCGTCGCGCAGCACCACAGCCAGCCGTATCGGCGAAGACGGCTCTGCCGATGCGTAGTCATCGACATTGGCCTGCAGATCGTCGACGCAACGCAAGTCCCAGCTCGTGTGCTCCACGACAACAGGGTTGGCCAGATACGCGTACCAGGCGCGCGCATCGTCGCGCACGAGGTCGCGCAACGTTACCAGTGGATGATCGCAACTTGGCAAGTCTTCTGGCTTCATCGCTATACACCCTCCTCAGTCAACGGGGCAATCGCCGGCCAGCCAGGTTTGGAAATCCTCGGCGACCAGTTCGAAATCGTCGCGCTGCATCGAGCCATGCCCCACCAGATACACAGCCGTTGAGGCGCCATCGAGCGCCAGCATGACGGCGCGCCCACCGCTGTCGTCGCCGATGGTGACGAAGCCGGGGCAAAATTGCTGCGTCTCATACGTTTCGTTGCGTTCCCGCAAGCTGTCCAGGCCGTACAACATTACCTGTTCGCCGCGCATGCCCTCTTGCCAGTCCGCGAGAAAACGCAGGTAGTGCGCCGGCAACGTGTGGCCCAGCCAGCGCTGGACGGCGTCGATGTCTTGCCCGCTCACGCTGCGCCCTTGCGCCGCGCTTCCCACGTGCGCCGCAGCAAACCGTACAGGGCCGAATCGCTGACTTGCCCGCCCACGATCCAGCGTTCGGGCAGGAAGCCTTCCTTGTTGAAACCCTGGCGCTCGAGGGCGCTGGCCGAACCAGCGTTGTGCGGGTCGATGTCGGCTTCCAGGCGGTTCAGGTCGCGCTCGACGAAAGCGAATTCAAGCAGCGCCGACAAGGCTTCGTGCATATAGCCACGGCCCCAGTACGGACGGCCCAGCGCGTAGCCGATTTCGGCGCGGCGGTTCTGGCGGTGCTCGGAAAACAGGCTGCAGCTGCCCAGGTATTGGCCCGTCGCCTTCAGCTCGACGGCGAAACGGAAGAATTCCTCTTTCTCGAAAGCGGCAATGTCCTCGGCAATCTGGCGCGCGGCGCGGCCGGCATCGGTCCACGGCGGTTCGCTGAAATAGCGCATCACTTCGGGGTCCGCATGCATGGCGAATTGCGCCGCCTCATCCGATGGCTGCGGCTTGCGCAGAATCAATCGTTCAGTGGTGATGGTCTTGCTGTAGGTCATGGCGCTCCTGTCTGGCGGCAAACGGACGAATGCTTATTATTTCATGCAACTATAACGATGTGGCAATTTTGTGACGATGCTTTTAATGTACTATGGCAATACTTTTCACCATATCATTGATGCAACTTCATGCTCCGCCCATGTACGCAGTAACCGACGCAGCCAACACCGAAGCCCACCATGTCCATCCCTAGAATCCACCTCACCATGCCGCTCGCCGTCGGCGCACTGTCCGTCTGGCTGTGCTTGAGCCTGGGCGGCCGCTGGCTGGAATCCGCCGGCTACGCCTTGCCGGGCGCAGCCGTCACCGGCCGTATCGGCCTGTCGTGGGCGCTGGCCGCGCTGTTCGCACTGGCGCTACTGCTGGCCTCAAGCCGGCGCCGTGCGGCGGGCCTGTGCGCACCGCCGCTGAAAACGCTGTGGCTGGTCTGGCCGCCCCTGCTGTATGCCTTGCTGATGCTGTTGCTGGCCTGGGCGGGCGGCTGGCCGCAGCCGCGCGTGCTGCTGATCGTGGCCTGCAATGCGGCGCTGGTGGCCATCTCTGAAGAACTGATGTTCCGCGCCATCTTGTTGCAGGGCATGCTGGACCGGTATGCCGTCTGGCCCGCCGTCCTGATGTCCTCGGCGCTGTT
The DNA here is from genome assembly GCF_051380715.1 of Janthinobacterium kochi. Taxonomy (NCBI): domain Bacteria; kingdom Pseudomonadati; phylum Pseudomonadota; class Betaproteobacteria; order Burkholderiales; family Oxalobacteraceae; genus Janthinobacterium; species Janthinobacterium kochi. The sequence continues at coordinate 508,337 of NZ_JBNYXO010000001.1, read as the reverse complement.
CGGCCTGGCCCATACGGCCAACGGCCTGGCCACGGGCGACGTCAGCGGCGCCCTGTGGCAAGCCGTCGCCGCCACCTTGCAGGGCATCGGCTATGCGGCCATCCGCCTGCGCACCCGTTCGGTATGGCCCATGGTGCTCGTGCATGGACTGTGGGACTATGCGCTGGTGACGGCCACCTTGCCGAACCCTGCCGAGTATGGCGTGTCCATCCTGCCGTATGTCGCCCTGCTGGCCGTGCTGCCCTTGTGCCTGTACGGCATCTACCTGCTGCGCCCCAGCCAGAGGGCGGCCATATCTCAACTGCAACCATAAAGAATCCGCATGGCGTTTTTTTCCCGTGATTATGAGGTATTCCTGCTGCTGGCCGCAACCGATGCGCCGCCGCTGTGGAATGCGGCGCAATGGACGCCGTTTGCCGCCAGCCTCGATGGCCTCATGGCGCGAGCGCGGAGCAAGGCCGGCGTGCGCAGCCATCAATACAATCCCAAGGGCAAACCGATTGCGTTTGGCCGCCTGGGCTGGGACGCCAAATCGCACGCGAAATGGACGCACACGGCGGCCACGACGCAAGCGCGCTTCATGAGCCTGGAAGCGTGGGCGCCCACCTGGACCATTTGCGAAAAGGACGACCAGGCGCCCGACCTGTTCCTCGCCCTGGCCAACGAATCGCTGCTGGGGCGGGCCGGCAAGCCCCTGCAATTTGGCCAACGCCTGGTGTGCGCCATCGCCACGGACATGGGCCCGGAAGCGGCCGCCACCTTGCGGCAATCCCTGGCGCAACTGGCCGCGCAGCAAGACGCCGTCGTCTTCGCCCATACGCGGCGCCAGTGGGGCCGCGCCGCGTACGGCGGTTTCACGGGGGCCATCCAGGATATGCTGATCGGCGGCCTGTTCCAGCCCGACGACCCGCATGCGCGGCCGCTCGATGCGGCCACATTCCGCGAGCCATGGACGCGCATCGGGCAGGCTTGACAGCGCGAACCAGGCTTTGTTTCTTTTTTTAGCGAGCGACCATGCCCCCTACTTCCAGCACCACCGCCCCCCCCACCCTGCACCTCGTGTGCGGCAAGATTGCTTCCGGAAAATCCACCTTGACCAGCCAGCTTGCGCAAGCGCCACACACCGTGCGCATCAGCGAAGACAGCTTGCTGGCGCAACTGTATCCGGGCCAGATTGCCAGCCTGGCCGACTACGTGGCCTGCGCGGCGCGGCTGCGCGCGGCCATCGCCCCTTTGGCCCTGCAGATGCTGCAGGCGGGCGTCTCCGTCGTGCTGGATTTTCCCGCGAATACGCCCGCCAGCCGCGCCTGGATGCGCGAACTGTTCCAGCAGGCGGGCACGCCGCACGTGCTGCACTACCTCGACGTGCCGGACGACGAATGCAAGGCGCGCTTGCGCCAGCGCAATGCCAGCGGATTGCACCCGTTCTCCACCAGCGATGCGCAATTTGATGACATCACGCGCCACTTCGTGCCACCACAGGCGTCGGAAGGCTTTGATATCGTGCGAATTGCCGTTTAAAACGTTCCCGGTAGCAGGATTTTTTTATCCACATGCTGCAGGTCGCGCAAGCCGCAAAAGGCCATCGTCAAGTCGAGTTCATTGCGGATGATGTCCAGGCATTTGGTCACGCCCGGGCCGCCCATGGCGCCCAGGCCATACAGGAAGGGACGGCCGATGTACACGCCTTTGGCGCCCAGCGCCACAGCCTTGATCACGTCCTGGCCCGAGCGGATGCCGCCATCCATGTGCACTTCGATCTGGCTGCCGACGGCGTCGACGATGGCGGGCAAGGCTTCGATCGACGATTGCGCGCCGTCGAGCTGGCGCCCGCCGTGGTTCGAGACGATCAGCGCATCGGCCCCGCTTGCCACGGCCAGGCGCGCGTCTTCCGGGTCCATGATGCCCTTGATGATGAGTTTGCCGCCCCAGCGCTGCTTGATCCACTCCACGTCCGCCCACGACAGGCTCAGGTCGAACTGCTGCTGCGTCCAGGCCGACAGCGACGACATGTCGGACACGGACGTGGCGTGGCCGACGATGTTGCCGAAACCGCGCCGCTTCGTGCCCAGCATGCCCGCCACCCAGCGCGGCTTGGTGGCCATGTTGATGATGTTGGGAATCGTCAGTTTCGGTGGCGCCGACAGGCCGTTGCGCAAGTCCTTGTGGCGCTGGCCCAGCACCTGCAAGTCGAGCGTCAATACCAGCGCGCCGCACTTGGCCGCCTTGGCGCGGTCGATCAGGCGGTTGATGAATTCGCGGTCCTTCATCACGTACAACTGGAACCAGAACGGTTTTGTCGTGTTCGCCGCCACGTCTTCGATCGAGCAAATGCTCATGGTCGACAGGGTGAACGGCACGCCGAATTTTTCAGCGGCCTGGGCCGCGAGAATTTCGCCATCCGCATGCTGCATGCCCGTCAAGCCCGTGGGCGACAGGGCCACCGGCATCGACACATGCTGGCCCACCATGGTCGAGGCCAGGCTGCGGTTTTCCAAGTTGACGGCCACGCGCTGGCGAAATTTGATTTTGGCGAAGTCGCTGTTGTTGGCGCGGTACGTCGATTCCGTCCAGGAACCGGAATCGGCGTAGTCGTAAAACATGCGCGGCACCCGTTTCTGGGCCAGCACGCGCAAGTCTTCGATGCAAGTGATGATACTCATGCGTTTCCTCGGTCGATGGCAAGTCGGACCATGATCGTGCATTTACCCGCAATTGTCTATCCAGCAGGCAAGACTGGCGGATGGAACGTGGCTTACCAGTCGCGCGCGCCGAGAATCTTCTCGCCCAGTTCGTTCAGGCGCGCTTGCGGATAGCGCAGCTTTTCCTTTTCCTCGGGGTCGCCGGGAAACGCGTAGCCCTGCGGCGCGCTGCGCTCGCGCCAGCTTTGCACGCGCCAGTCGCGCAAGGCTAGCTTGTCTTCCTGGGCTGGCGTGAAGGAAATATATTGCGCCAGGCGCACCTGGTCCGTGGAGGTATTCGGACGGATGCCGTGCGCCAGCAGGCTGTTGAAAATCAACAACTCGCCTTTCTTCATGGCGATGAATTCCATCGGGTACGGCACCGTCGCCAGGTCCGGCTGCCACGGGTTGCGGTCCTTGGGCGCTTGTGCGCGCCATGCCAGCAAGTTGTTGAACAGTTCTGGATAGCACTGGAAACCGCCGCTCTCGGGCGAGGTGTCGGACAGGGCCAGCACGCCTTGCACGTTGACGGGCAGCGGGTCGAGCGTGGTGTCCGCATCCCAGTGGATGAAGCCGCCAAACTTGCGCTTGCCGTTGTTCGGCGTGTTCAGGTTGGCGCGGTCGATGGTCACCCACAAATCTTGACGGTCCCAGATGTCGACGAAGGCGTCATATACCCGTTGGGTCTGGCGGTTATCCCACAGGGCCTGGTTGTGATAGGCCTCGACCATGCCGGAACCGTTGAGTTCCTTCATCGCGTGGTCGCGCAGCTGGTCCCGGTTCCAGGTGGCGGGGTCGTTCTGGTCGAGTCCCTGGAATTCCCACAGGAAATCCGTTGTGCGCCGTACTTGCTCGGGCGGCACGGCATCCTTGACGATCACGTAGCCATAGGTTTGCCAGTGCAAGAAGTCACTGTCGGACAGCACGCGCAGCGGCAGCTGTTTCTCGATGTCGCGCAACTGGGTCTGTTCCGTGTAGGCCACGGACGGGTTGCCGGGACGGCCTTCGCCGTATTGATATTTGTCTTGCATCGCTGTCTCCTGTGTTGGTGTGGGACAGATTGTGCGATGGCACTGCCAGCTGAAATGCGCGCCGAGCGGCCAATACTGATACCATCCTGACTATTCACGCCATCAGAACGTCACAATGACGCCTTTATTCGAACAAGTCACGATACCTGCCGGACACTCCTGGGGCTTGCTGTGGCGCGAACTCGACACCATTCCCTTCATCTGGCACTACCACCCGCAGTTCGAACTGACGCTGACGGTGAATGCCCGGGGACAACGCTACATCGGTGACCACCTGGGCGATTTCGAACCGGGCGACCTGGTGCTGCTGGGACCGAATTTGCCGCACACCTGGTCGGCCAGCGAGCGCATCGACAGCGCGCAGCCGATGCTGGCCGTCGTCGTGTGGTTTTCGCTGGAGTGGCTGGAGCAGTTGGCGGCCTGTTTTCCCGAATTGCACAGCGTGCGGCAACTGGCTGCCCGCGCCGGGCCGGCCCTGCACTTTTCGCCGGCAACGAGCGCACGCAGCGCGGCCAAACTGCTGCAATTGCAGGCCTTGCCAGTGCCGCAGCGCCTGCCGCTGCTGCTCGACGTGCTGCTGGATCTGGCGGGAGACACGGTGGCGCAGCCGCTGGCCTCGATGGCGCAGGCGCCGCTGCCCGATGGCCAGCACAAGCGCATGGCCAGCGTGTTTGATTTCATGCACGCGCATTTCCGGGAAGAAATCGCACTGGAAACGTTGGCGCAGCGGGCGGCCCTGTCGCTGGGCGCCTTTCACCGCTGCTTCAAGCGCCACGCGCACTGCACGCCGGGCGCGTACCTGGCGCGGCTGCGTATCGGCCGCGCCTGCCAACAGCTAATCGAGAGCAATCTCGCCATCGCCGTCATCGCGCAAGAGGCGGGCTACCGCAACCTGGCGCATTTCAACCGCCAGTTCCGCGCCGCCAGGCAAGTCACGCCGCGCGCGTTTCGCCTGCAGTACCGACTCGCTGGCAAGCGCATTGGATAAAGTGGCAGGAATCGCAAGAATGCGCCCATGCTGCGCGCACCAACGAAAAAGGGGATCAGATTTTACAATCTGACCCCCAATATTCTGGTGCGGCTGGCAGGAATTGAACCCACGACCCCTTGGTTCGTAGCCAAGTACTCTATCCAGCTGAGCTACAGCCGCCTAAGACAAGATTATAGCAGGGCTTTGCAGAATGGCAAAGGGCGTATCGGCACTATTTCACAATTGACGACCGCCCCTGTTTTTCAACAGCAGGCAGTACCGCTGCCGACCGGACGAACGAAAAAAAACCCGGAAAGTCACCTTTCCGGGTTTTTTCTTTACTGCTGATACTGGTGCGGCTGGCAGGAATTGAACCCACGACCCCTTGGTTCGTAGCCAAGTACTCTATCCAGCTGAGCTACAGCCGCAAACTCTGAAACACTTCGCCGAACGGCACGAAGCTTGAAACTTTCATCAAAACCAGGCAAACCTGATTTTGGCAATACTGGTGCGGCTGGCAGGAATTGAACCCACGACCCCTTGGTTCGTAGCCAAGTACTCTATCCAGCTGAGCTACAGCCGCAAAACTTCTACAACAGCTCCGATACGGCATGGAGGCAAAACTTTTTACAACAAAACCAGGCAAAGTCTGATTTTCAGTATTCTGGTGCGGCTGGCAGGAATTGAACCCACGACCCCTTGGTTCGTAGCCAAGTACTCTATCCAGCTGAGCTACAGCCGCGCAGGCAAACATTATAGCGTATTCATTTCGCTTTGAAAAGTTCGATTTTTCAATCGCTTAGCTGATTTTGCAGAATACCGCCCCGCACCATCAAGCCTCTTTTCACTGCCGAAAAGTCTACGCCTTTCATCGATGGACACACTTGCTTTCACAGTGGCATCCAGCGCCTCGAGAAGTTGCTGTCTCGAAAGAAGCGGGATTATAGGGACTGCCTTCCCGCCTGTCCAGTGCTATCTGCAGGCGGCACGCAAGCGTGCGGTGGCGGCGCGCCGCTTGGGGCTACAATACCGGCCAGACAGGGGCGCTTGTGCTTCCTCTCATGCATGACGGCAGGCAGTTCCATCATGCCCCACTCACTGCGCTTAGCGATGGCGGCCCGGCGGGGCAACAGCCTGTGCGGCAGACTCACCGTTGCAGGATTTCCGATGGCTATGCATGACCGCAAGCAAGATCTGCTACCCCCATCAGCGCCGCTGAGCCTGTCAGACGAGCGCCTGGCCAACTTGCTGGAGAGCATTACCGACGGCTTCTGCCTGCTCGACCACGACTGGACCATCCGCTACATCAATACGCGCGGCGCCGACATGCTCGCGCCGCAGCGTCCTCCTGGCAGCCAGCTGGCGGGCAGCAGCCTGTGGCAAGCCTGCCCCGACTTGCAGGGCACGGAACTGGAAGAGCCGTACCGGCGCGCCATGGCGCAGCAGCACAGCAGCAGCTTCGAGCTGCTGTATCGGCCACTGGGGCGCTGGCTGGAAGTGCGCATCTTCCCGTCCAGCGAAGGCTTGACCACGTATATCCAGGACATCAGCCAGCGCAAGGCGGCCGAGGAAAGCTTGCGCCAGCGCGAGGAAGACTTGCGCGCACTGGCCAATTCCATCCCGCAACTGGCCTGGATCGCCAGCTTCGACGGCACCATTGCCTGGTACAACCAGCGCTGGCACGACTACACGGGCACCAGCGCGGAACAGATGGCGGGCGAGGGCTGGAGCATTGCCTATGACGCGCAGTACCTGCCGCCCATGCTGCAAGGCTGGAAGGCTGCCTTGCACGATGGCACGCCCTTCGAAATGGAATTTCCCATCCGTGGCGCCGACGGCCAGTATCGCTGGTTCCTGACGCGCGCCAACCCCGTGCGCGACCAGGGCGGCCAGCTGCTGCGCTGGTTTGGCACGAGCACCGACGTCGACCAGGTCAAGCGCGCGCAGGAAGCCTTGCGCGACGAGACGCGCGTGCTGGAATTGCTCAATAACACGGGCGCGGCCCTGGCCGGCACGCTCGACTTGCCTGCCCTGCTGCAGGAAACCGTCGATGCGGCCACGCGCATCAGCGGCGCGCGCTTTGGCGCCTTTTATTATGACGATACGGGTGATATCCACCCCGCAGCGCGCGCCGTGAACGGCATCAGCCTGCACCAGGCCGATGCCATTGCGGTGGAACTGCGCCAGGGACCGGCCATGCGCCAGAACGACTTGCAGACCGCGCCCGACGCCTGCACCGACGGCGCGCCGCCGCTGCGCAGCTGCCTGAGCCTGCCCGTCAGCTCGCGCTCGGGCCTGTTGCTGGGGCGCTTGCTGCTGGGCCATCCGCAAACGGGCATGTTCAGCGCGCGCAGCGAACGCATCGTCTCGGCCATCGCGGCCCAGGCCGCCGTCGCGCTCGACAATACACGCCTGTACGCAGCCGCCACGCGCGCCGCCGACGAGCGCAAGGTGCTGCTCGACAGCGAACGCGAGGCGCGCGCCGAGGCCGAGCGCACGAATCAGCTGAAAGATGATTTTCTCGCTACCCTGTCGCACGAACTGCGCACGCCGCTGTCGGCCATCCTGGGCTGGGCCCAGGTGCTGCGGCGCGGCACGCGGGACCAGGCCGACCTGCACCGTGGTCTGCAAAGCATCGAACGTAATGCGCGCGCGCAGGCGCAACTGATCGAAGACTTGCTCGACATGAGCCGCATCACCTCCGACAAGGTGCTGCTGGACCTGCAAACCCTCGCGCCCGCCAGCGTCATTGCCTCGGCCATCGAAACCCTGCGCCCGGCGGCCGACGCCAAGCACATCGCCATCCACAGCAACATTGCCGGCGATGCGGGCAACATCACGGCCGACGCCGGGCGTATCCAGCAAGTGATCTGGAACCTGCTGTCGAATGCCCTGAAGTTCACGCCACAAGGGGGACGGGTCGATATCGGCGTGCGCCGCGAGAGCACCCGCCTGGCCATCACGGTGGCCGACAACGGCGTGGGCATCAAGAAAGATTTCCTGCCCCACGTATTCGACCGCTTCCGTCAGGCCGATGCCTCGACCACGCGCCGGCATGGCGGCCTGGGGCTGGGACTGGCGATCGTCAAGCACCTGGTGGAGCAGCATGGCGGCACGGTCACGGCCAGCAGCGCCGGCGACATGCAGGGCGCCAGTTTCACCGTGCGCCTGCCCCTGGACTCGCCGGCCGCTGCCGCGCGCCAAGCGGGCAGCACCCCGTCGGCCAGTCCTGACTTGCGCGGCGTCAGGGTGCTGCTGGTCGATGACGAGGCCGATGCGCGCGAACTGACGGAACGCATCCTGCGCGACAGCCACGCCGAAGTGCATGGCGCGGCCAGCGTGGCGCAAGCGCTGCAACTGCTGGAGCAGGTGCAGCCCCATGTGCTGGTCAGCGACATCGGCATGCCCGATGCCGACGGTTTCGACTTGCTGGCGCAAATCCACGCGCACGCCTCCCCGGATGCCGCCCGGCTGCCAGCGCTGGCGCTGACGGCGTTTGCGCAACCGCAGGACCGCCAGCGGGCGCTGGCCAGCGGCTTCCAGGCCTGGGTCTCTAAACCGCTGGACCCGGCCGAATTGGTGGCGACCGTGGCGCAACTGGCCGCGCCCTTAAAAAGATAATGTAAAGAAATACATAGTGCAGAACAAAATGACTATTTTTGTGGGTTGGCCTTCCTACTTTCAGACGCGGCACTGTCCTACAAGCAACTAAGCTGAAGTTTGCTACACTAAAATGCAGAAGCGCACCTGCACGGCAGGCAGGAAACAGGCAGCCTTGGCTGCCATTAGTGCCAGAAGCGAGTTCTAGCGCTGTTGTGCGCCCCATCTTGTTGCAAGGCGCTACTATCTCTTCCACCGCCGTCAGCCGCGCCGTTTGCCCATTCGCTGCGGCACAAGCCAGCGTTGCATAGACCGTATTAACCGAGACCCTACATGCCCAGCCAAGATGAAATTTTGAAAGCCAAAATTTTGGTCGTCGACGATTCGCCCGACAATGTCGACCTGATGCTGGAAATCCTGCGCGATGCCGGCTATACCAACGTCACGGCAACCATGCGTCCGGCCCAGGTCTGCCCCCTGCACCGGGAGCATTGCTATGACTTGATCTTGCTGGATCTGCAAATGCCGGAACTGAATGGTTTCCAGGTCATGAAAGGCTTGAAGGAAATCGAGCATGGCGGCTACCTGCCCGTGCTGGCCCTGACGGCACAACCAAGTTTCAAGATCGCCGCCCTGGAAGCGGGTGCGCGCGACTTCATCAGCAAACCCTTCGACCTGATGGAAGTGCACAAGCGCATCCACAACATGCTGGAAGTGCGCCTGCTGTACAAGGAACTGGCGCAATACAGCAAGCAGCAGCAGGAACTGGCGCTGCACGACCCCCTGACGGGCTTGCCCAACCGCCGCCTGCTGGAAGACCGCATCGAGCACACCTTGTTGCAATCGGCCCGCATCCGCGGCAAGTCGGCCATCCTGTACCTGGACCTGGACGGCTTCAAGGCCATTAATGACAGTTACGGCCACGGCTATGGCGATGAGATCCTGAAAATGGTCGCGACCCGCCTGGTGGGCGCGTCGCGCAAGGAAGATACGGTGGCGCGCATCGGCGGCGACGAATTCGTCATCGTGCTGGGCAACCTGGCCGGCAAGGGCGACGCGCGCGAACCGGCCGCCAAGCTGATCGAAGTCATTTCCGAACCGTATTTCATCAACGACCTGACCTTGCGCCTGTCGACCAGCATCGGCATCGCCATCTACCCGGACGACGCCAGTACCGTCGAATCCCTGCTGGGCGCGGCCGACACGGCCCTGTATGAAGCCAAGCGGGCCGGCAAGAACCGCTTTTGCTGCTGTCCCCACGAAGTGATCGCGTCGCAGGTGAACATGCAGAAAAACAGCATCCCCTCGATCGCCTGAATGTTTGCTGCGCGCGGCGCGTAAAAAAACCGGCAAGCCATCACGGCCAGCCGGTTTTTTAATGTTCAACAGGCTTTATTTCTTGCCTGCCGTCACTTCGTGCTGGCCCGCATGCTGGTGATCCGTTTGTGCATTCACGGTGTCCGGCGCCACTTCGATGCGCGTGATGCCGGCATCGACGGAAATCGGGTCGCTGGCGGGGAACGTCATTTCCACGGCGTCGTCGAGCAGCTCTTCCTTGGCCCGCTCTTCGCCGCTCATGCCCTCTTCATCGGCCAGGATGGCCAGCGCACTGGCCCATTTGACGAAATTGAGATTGGACAGTTCGCGCACGGTGTTCACACCAAACGCTTGCTGCAAGGCTTTGGCATCCTTGGCGCTGACGCCGCGCAGGGCGCTGATGGGGGCATTGACGATGTCGCGGAAGCTTTTGTCGGCATATTGCTGGTCGACGATGGTATCGATATTCATGGCATGTCCTTTCGTTTCGGTAAGCGGGCCGGTGCTGCACCCTGCGCCGCATGGCGGCTATGCTGCATGGGGATGCACAGCCCCACTATGGCAGCGTAGAGCGCCCCGGTATGTGCGCAGCCGTACGTAACGACAGGAAGCATGCCTGCTGGCGCAAACGATAATATTGTCTGTTGCATAAAAATGATGGAAGGAGATCAAAATTGCCGAAAAGACAGAAATTTTCCATCCATGCGCCCCGCGATGAAATCCTCATGTATGATCCACAACTTGAATTTGGTCCACCTTTCACCATTCACGGGGCGCTATGTCCGCACAAACAGATCCGAACAAGGAAGCGGCCCAGGCCGATGCGGAGCGCGCCGCCGATCTCAGCGAGTTGCTCGGTCATGTCAACACCAGCTGGGACAATGAACGGCGCGCCCTGTCGCGCCAGCTGCACGACAGCCTGGGCTCCTCGCTGACGGCGCTGACCATGCACTTGTCGCTGCTGACGCAAAAAATGCCGCAGGAAGCGGCCTTGCTCGACCGTGCGGCGACCATGAAGCAATTGCTGCTGAATGTGATTGAAACCAACCGGCAAATGCAGATGAAGCTGTGGAACGACAAGCTGGAGTTTCTCGGCGTGAATGTGGCGCTCGGTGAACTGGCCGCGCAATTTTCCGAACAGCACAAGATCACCGTGCGCTGCAGCCTGCCCGACGATGAACTGATTTGCCCGCGCAACGTGGGCGTGGCCCTGCTGCGTACCCTGGAAGAAGCGCTCAGCAACATCGCCACGCACGCCCATGCCACGCAGGTGGACATCATCATCGACGACAACGACGAAGCGCTGATGATGACCGTCAAGGATAACGGCCGCGGCTTGCCAGCCAGCGAATCCGTCGAAATGAGCAAGCACGGCCTGCGCTCCGTGCGCGAGCGCGTGCATTACCTGGGCGGCAGCCTGAGCCTGGCGGCCAACCCGCCAGGCGGCACGGCCCTGACCGTCGTCTTGCCACGCATAAATCCGAAAGAATAGGCAGTACCCTGCCCCGCCTCAAGGCCCGCAGAACGGCACGGGCTCTGGCGCGCCACCGGCCTGCCCATCTGTCGCAGCCCAAGTGGCGATCACTCCATGGAAAAATTCCTGCGCCGACAACGGCAGTGCGCAGACGAGCGCCACCATGCCGCCTTGCGCGCCAGACGCGTCCCGGCGCAAGGTCAAGAACACGTCAATATTGCCAAGTTGTACTGTTTCCCCGGGCGGGTACAGACCGTCCAGCGACAGCCTGAAAGCAGGCGGCGCTGGCGCCGCATCGCCGGACACCCGGCATTCCAGCCAGGCCTGCCCTTCCCCGCCCATCCAGGCGACACAGACAAGCTGGTTACCGCTCGCGTGCATGCTCCAATGGCCTTCGCAGCCCTGAAGGCCAGCGCTGCGCTGCTGTGTAAAAGAATCGTGCATGATTGCTCCCAGTATTGGATAAGCCAGTAATACCATTCCATAAAGTATAAGTCTTTTCGACATGCGGTTCAAACGGGCAGCGCGCCTCGGCTACACTGCGCAAGCGCACCGTCAATACCATTCTTATATCTGACATATTTCAAGGACAGGAGATCGTATGCAACGTCTTGCCACGACGTGGTTTGTAGTCCTGCTGGCCATGGGCGCCGCCCAGGCCGCCGAAAAGACCGTGCCGCCGCCGGAAACCGTGGACAAGCTGGCCTGGCTGGCGGGCTGCTGGAACGTCGACGGCGCCGAACCCGGTTCCGGAGAACAATGGAGCACGGCCGCCGGCGGCACCCTCCTCGGCGCCAGCCGCACCGTCAAGGGCGGCAAGACGACGGCCTTTGAATTCGTGCAGATCCGCCTCACCGAGCCGGGCCAGCTGGCCTACATCGTGCAGCCGGCGGGCCAACCTCCCGTGATCTTCAATCTGCTGCGCCAGGACAAGCCGAATGAATTCATCTTCGCCAACCTGGACAATGACTTCCCCAGCCGCATCATCTACCGTCACGACAGCGAACGCATCTTGCATGCCAGTATCACCGGTACCATGAAAGGCAAGCTCACCACCATCGATTTTCCCATGACGCGGGGCCGCTGCGAAGCAGCGCCCCTCGCGCGCGGCAAATAGAAAAGGGGCCTTGCGGCCCCTTTCTGATCGGATACAAGCTGAGTTAATGCAGCTTGACCTGCGGCGTGCTGCGCTTGATCAGGAAACGCCCCATGGCCATGACGGCCGTGCGCACGCTGCCAAGCACCGCATTGTGGTGCATCAGATGCAGGCTGACGTACATCATGCGGGCCACGAAGCCTTCCACGAACCAGCTCAGGCCCTTCAGCGAACCCATCAGGGTGCCGACCGAGGTGGTGCGGCCAAACGAGACAAGCGAACCGTAGTCCAGGTATTCATATGGTTTCGTTTGCGGCGGCTTGCCTTTGGCTTGCAACAGGAACGTTTTCAGCAGGTAATCGGCTTGCTGGTGGGCAGCCTGGGCGCGCGGTGGCACCAGCTTGCCGTCCGGCCCCATGCAGGCGGCGCAATCGCCCAGCGCGAAAATATTCGCATGGCCCTGCACATTGAGCATGCCCGTCACTTCCAGCTGGCCGGCGCGGTTGGTCGGCAAACCCAACGTCGACAGGAATTCCGGCGCGCGGATGCCGGCGGCCCACACGCAGATATCGGCCGCATAGCTGGTGCCGCTGGCCACGTCGACCTTGTCCGCGGCGATGGCCGTCACGCGCGTATCAGTCACCACCGTGATGCCGTGTTTTTTCAGCAGTTTCGAGGCGGCGATGGAGACCCGTTCAGGCAGCGGCGCCAGGATGCGCGGCGCCCCTTCGAGCAGGGTGATGCGCACGTCCTTGATGGCGTTGAGATTCTGGAAACCATACGCGGCATACACGCCGCTCGCTTCGCGCAATTCGGCCGCCAGCTCGACCCCCGTGGCGCCACCGCCGATGATGACGATGTCGACACCGGGATGGCCCGCATCGCCCTGGCGCTGCTCGGCCATGGCCAGCAGTTTCAACAGCGTCAGGCGGAAACGTTCGGCGTCTTCCGTGGCATTCAGGGAAATCGTGTTTTCCTTGGCACCGGGCACACCGAAGTAATTCGAGGTACTACCCACGGCCAGCACCAGCCGGTCGTAGTGAATTTGCCGTTGCGGCAACAATTGCTCATCCTTGTCGGTGGCGATGGCGCCCACGGTGAGGCTGTTCGACGCGGCGTCGAGCCCGATCAAGGGACCATAGACATAGGTAAAACCATTGTCATGCGCCAGCATCTGGTACGACAGGCCCTCTTGATGAATGTCCAGGGTGCCGGCCGCTACCTCATGCAGCGACGGCTTCCAGATATGGTACAGGCGGCTGTCGACCAGGATCACCTGGCCGGAGCCGAGCTTGCGGCTGAGTTTGCAGGCCAGCTCCAGGCCGCCTGCGCCGCCACCTACGATAACGATTTTACTGTGCAAAGATCCTCCTCCTTGTTAATCCCTGTGTCCGTTGCCATTGCCGTGACCGTTGCCATGGCCTTTGCCCGGCTTGTTGTCATGCTTGTCGCGCTTGTCATCATGCTTGTCAAAGTGCTTGTCATGCTTGTTATCCTGACGGCCACGGTCGCCGTAATCGGGACGGCCATGGTCGCCATGCTGCTGGCGGTAACGGGGCACATATTGGTTGTTATACCAACTATCCTGGACGAAATAGACCTCTTGGTTACAGGCATTATATTTGCGGCAGTGCCTGGACCAGTTTTTCGCATGGCCAGGCGGCACGCGCAAATAGATCGGACGGGCAGAATAGTATTGCGGGCGCTGCACAATGACAGGCTGGGCATAGATCAATTGCGGTGCAGGATAGTCGCCCACGTCGATGCGGCCGTAAAAGCCGGGCTGGCCAATGCTGACCGATACGCCGACCTGGGCGACGGCAGCGGTGGCGGCCGACAACAAGACGGCGGCAAGAATCAGGGTTTTCATGGGGACACTCCTTTTATCAGTTATGCGACAATTGTAGACCTTGTGCGCCACGCTGTTTGTTCGCAAGGACACATAAGGACTGCCGTGGCAATCTCACCACAGCTTGCCCAGAGACACGACCAAGCCACGCGGCAGGCCGATTTCGACTGCCAGCAGCAGCTGCGCCGTGGCGCCCCAGCGGTCGCTGACGGGCGTGGAAAAGGAGGTCGCCGGCCCGTTTGCGGCGCGCCATGGCGGCGCGCGCAGGCCTCGCCTTCGGGCTGCAAGCACGCAGACGCCATGGAAAACCCGGCAGTGGCAAACGCGCAATAGCGACTGCTACCACCGCCGCGCCGATTGCACCCGAGCCAGCCGGGTTCAGGCCAGGCGCCGCACGCCCTGCCTGGCCGTGGGCGCCGGCCGGCGCAGCGGCGTGACATTGCTGGCCGGCGCGACGGCCAGCTGTTGCGCCTGGGCATGCAGGCGGAACACGCCCACCAGTTCGGTCAAGGTCTGCGCCTGGTCTTGCAGCGATTCGGCGGCCGCGGCCGCCTCTTCGACCAGGGCCGCGTTTTGCTGCGTCACCTGGTCCATTTGCAGCACGGCCTGGTTGACTTGCTCGATGCCGGCGCTCTGCTCGGCGCTGGCGGCCGTGATCTCCTGCATGATGTCGGCCACCTGGCGTACGCTGCTGACCACTTCGTCCATGGTCTTGCCCGCGTCATGCACAAGCTTGGAACCGATTTCGACCTGCTCAACAGAGTCGCCGATCAGGGTCTTGATTTCCTTGGCCGCACTGGCAGAGCGCTGCGCCAGATTGCGCACTTCGGATGCCACGACGGCGAAACCGCGCCCCTCCTCGCCCGCCCTGGCCGCTTCCACGGCCGCGTTCAAGGCCAGGATGTTGGTCTGGAAGGCGATACCGTCGATGACGCTGATGATGTCGACGATCTTGCGCGAAGAGGCATTGATCGATTCCATCGTCTGCACCACCCGCCCCACCACGGCACCACCCTTGCCGGCCACATCGGAGGCGGCCCCGGCCAGTGCATTGGCCTGGCGCGCATTGTCCGCATTCTGCCGCACGGCCGACGTCAGCTGCTCCATCGAGGAGGCCGTTTCTTCCAGCGAACTGGCCTGCTCTTCCGTGCGTGACGACAAATCCAGGTTGCCCTGGGCGATTTCACCCGAAGCCGTGTTGATGGTATCCGTGCCCGAACGCACCTGGCTGACGATACCCACCAGCTTGTCGCGCATGGCTTTCATGGCAAACAACAGGCTGGCGTTATCATGGCTGGCCGTGCGGATATCCACGGTCAGGTCCCCCTCGGCGATGGCGCCGGCGATCTTGACGGCATACGCCGGTTCGCCGCCGAGCTGGCGCGTCAGGCCGCGCGTGATCAGCGCCCCCAGCGCCAGGCCGGCTGCCATGCTGCCCAGCACCAGCGCGAGCATGAAGCTGCGGCTGGCCTGGTACACGCCCGACGCCTGCTCGGCGGCCGCCTTGGCGCGCTCTTCCTTCTGCAGCGAGAGTTTATCGAGCACACCATCGAGTTCGTCCGCATGCAGCCGCGTCTTGTTGAGCAGTTCGACCAGTTGCGCGCTGCGCTGGGCCAGCGGCCCGGCCGCGGCCAGCGCCTGCTGCATGGTGACGACGTACTCGGCTTCGACAGCGGCGAAGCGGGCAAACAGCTCCTTGGCCGCTGGCGTGACGAACAGCGGTTGCGCCTTGGCCAGGTAGCTTTTATTCATATCGAGGAATTTGGCGATGTCGGCCTGGCGCGTGGCGCGCTCCTCGTCGGTGCTGGCCAGCAAGAAATTACTACGGGCGCGGCCCACCTTGATCAGCGCGATATTGGCTTCCTTGATGTGGGACAGACCCAGTAACTCATTGTGGTACATCTGCCCGGCCATGGCGTCGATCTTGCCCATGTTAAAGATGCCGATGCCGGCCACGATGGCCCCCATCAGCGCCACGCAAAAAAACGCCGCGATCAGGCGCGTGCCCACCTTCATCTGACTCAACATGATTCCCCCATAGTCCGGCCACCAGTGCTCGAAGAAGCAGCGGAATGTCTTGAATATAAAGAAAATAGCGGGGTAGAAATACGCGCATTGTCACTAAACGACAATAGCTTGATTTATAACAACAAGCATCAGGGCTTGCCGTGCTAGGCAAGCCCTTAATATTAATTTAAAACAATAATATTATTAAAACATTAATGATCGTACCTGAGCGGCTTGCGCACCGTCATCTCCACGCCGCCTTTCGCCGCCGCCTTGCCTGTACCCTGGCTGCGCACCGGTTCCGGCAAGGCGCCCGTCCATTCATACGCCACGCTTCCCGCCGGGTGCTTGTACCAGCCCGGATCGCGGTAGTCGCCCGGCTTCTGGTCCTTGCGCACCTTCACCGTGGTAAACATGCCGCCCATGCCGATGGCGCCGAAGGGGCCGTCGCCGGCCATCATCGGCAAGGTGTTGTCGGGGATCGGCATCTGCATTTCGCCCATGTCGGCCATGCCCCGCTCGCCCATCACCATGTAGCCGGGCACGAGCTGGTTGATCTTCGCCGCCACGCCCTGGTGGTCGACGCCGATCATGGTCGGCACGTCATGCCCCATGGCATTCATCGTGTGGTGCGATTTATGGCAGTGGAAAGCCCAGTCGCCCAGGTCGGTGGCCGTGAACTCCACGGCGCGCATCTGGCCCACGGCCACGTCCGTGGTGACCTCGGGCCAGCGCGACTCGGGGCGCGTCCAGCCGCCATCCGTGCCCGTCACCTCGAATTCATGGCCATGCATGTGGATCGGGTGATTCGTCATGGTCAGATTGCCCACGCGCACGCGCACCTTGTCGCCCTGGCGCACGACCATCGGATCGATGCCGGGGAAGACGCGGCTGTTGAAGGTAAACAGATTAAAATCCGTCATGGTCATGATTTTCGGCGTGTAGCTGCCGGGATCGATGTCGTAGTTGCTCAGCAAGAAGACGAAATCGCGGTCCACCTTCATGAAATGCGGGTCTTTCGGGTGCGTCACCCAGAATCCCATCATGCCCATGGCCATTTGCGTCATTTCATCGGCATGCGGGTGGTACATGAAGGTGCCGGGGCGCTTGGCAACGAATTCATAGACGAAAGTCTTACCGGGAGGAATGCCCGGCTGGGTCAGGCCCGTGACGCCATCCATGCCGTTGGGCAAGCGCTGTCCATGCCAGTGCACGCTGGTGTGTTCCGGCAATTTGTTGGTGACAAAGATACGCACACGGTCGCCTTCCACCACTTCGATGGTGGGACCGGGCGACTGGCCGTTGTAGCCCCACAGGTTCGCTTGCATGCCCGGTGCCAGTTCGCGCACGACGGGTTCGGCCACCAGATGGAATTCCTTGACATTGTTGTTCATGCGCCAAGGCAAGGACCAGCCATTCAGGGTGACGACGGGGTTGAATGGCCGCCCGTTCGGCGGCGGTGGCGGCGCCTTGGTATCGGCGCCAGCCATGCTGACAGCTTCCGGCAACGAGGCCGCCCCCACGCGGCTGACCGCTGCCGCACTCAGGGCGACGGCGCCCGCATTCATGAAAAAGTTTCTACGTGTAATCATCATTATTCCTTTGCCGCAGTTGCCACGCCTGGGCCGCTGCCATTGATGGCCGATTGCAATTCAGTTTGAGCGATCCAGAAATCGCGCTGGGTGTCGATGGCGCTATTGACGCTGGCGACTTGCTCGCGCGCATCGGCCAGCAGCTCGAACACGCTGGCCAGCATGCCGTTGTAGCGCAGCAATACTTCATGCGAGATCGTCTTGCGCAGCGGCACGACTTCATCGCGGTAGTGGCGCGCCAGGTCATACGCCGTGCGGTAGCTGGAATACGCCTCGCGCACTTCCGAGCGGGCTCGTACGGCCGTGCCCGCCGTGCGCTGCAGCGCCTGCTCGTACACGGCTTGCGCCTTGGCATTGCGCGCCGCGCCCCAGTCGAACAGGGGCAACTCCAAGGACACTTCGTAACCGTTTTCGCGTGGCGCCGCGCTGCTGCTCTTGTTGGTATAGCCCACGTCGAGCACATTGATGAAACCCGTCACCTTAGCCAGGCCCAGCGCGTCGGCCGTGGCATGCGCGTCAAGTTTCGCTCTTTGCACGTCGAGGCGCTGCTCCATCGCCTGCGCCTCGATATTGCCCGCCTCAGCGGCCATGGCTGGCAAGTCGGGCAGGCGCGACGGTAAACTAAACGCCGTCTGCTTGCCCCACAGGCCCAGCAAGCGTGTCAGGTGCTCGCGCGTGGCGGTGGCCTGGTGGCGCGCGCGCGCCAGGTCGCCGACGGCGTCCGCATAAAACACTTGCTGGCGCGCCTGGTCGAGGCGGCTCCAGTTGCCCGCCTGCTGCAAGCGCGTGGCCAGTTCGGCGCCCGCCTCGGCCGACAGCAACGCCCGCTGCATGAAAGCTTCCGTCTGCACGGCGGCCACGGCATTGAAATACGCGCGGCGCGTGTCAGACGCCAGTTGCACGGCGCCGATGGCTGCCTGCAGCTTGGCTTGCTCGAAACGGCCCTTTTCGATGTTCACGCGCAGGGGCATGGTCAGCAGGCCAGCCAGGTCGAAACTGACGCCGCGGTCGATTTCATTGCCGTGGCTGCCATGCGAGCGGCCGAACGACAGGCCGGGATTGCGCAAGCGCCCCGCTTGCACCAGGTCCGCCTCGGACGCGCCCAGTTCGGCCAGCGCCACTTTCATGCCATGGTTGTTCATCAGGGCGATACGCACGGCGCTGTCGGCGTCCAGGGGCTGGGCCAGCAGGGTAGCCAATTTTTCCTCGCCGCCCTTGTCCGCCAGTGCTGCGGGGGCGCCCGTGCGGGCGTCGGCCAGCGCAGACACCGTCTGCATGCCGCCATCCGGGCTGAAGCTGGCGCAGCCGCCCAGCAGCAAGACGGCCGCCAGCGCCAGCGGCGTCAGGCAAGTTGATTGTGTGAAGCGGGCCATGTCAATGTCCTTCATGCTGGTGTGGCTGATGTTGCTGGGCCGGCTGGGCGGCCGGCTGGGGACTGGGCTTATCCATTGGCATCTTGTGCCCTTCCATCTTGTGGCCTTCCATCTTGCGGCCTTCCATCTTCATCATGCCCATGTGGCCGCCGGCCTTGCCGACTTTCTCGTTGACGGCGCGCCAGGCCTGGTCGGGCGTGGCATCGTCTTCGGCGGCGGGACGGTAGCCGGCGAAGGCGGAGCGGTAGGTGGTGGCTGGCACGGGTGCTTGCGCCTCTTGCGGGGTGGGCGTGACGGCGGCGACCGGGCTGGTGGCATTGGCGGCCAGCGGCAGCGCCGCCAGCGCGAGGCTGAACAGGTGTTTCATGGTTTTCCTTGGTTGGCAGGGTATGGCGCGGCGGGCGCGCGGGTGGAACATCGGCGTGCGGCAAGCACGGCCGCGATGGACGTGCAGCAGCCACACCGCCGGGTTCACGGGCGGTCAGGCGGAGCGCGTGCTTCTCGGGGGACGTTCGGGACCAAGCGCGATATGCCCGGCGAACAGGGAATCGGGCGCCAGCGCCGGAGGCGGCGCGCGCAGGGTCAAGGCGTGCAAGGCGGGCATGCCCGGTGGCGCCGTGGCGCCCACCGTGCAAGCGCCATGGTTGCTGCAATCATGGCCATGGTGCGTGGCGTTGCCATCGTCCATGGCCATTGTCATCGGCTGGTCCGCCATCCGCATGTCGGCCAAGTCGCCCGTTTCGTCCATATTGTGGCACTGGGGTGCCTGCACCTGCACGACCGCAACGGTGACCGCTACCGCCAGCTCGTCCACGCAGCAGCTGCGCATGGCCGACGCAAAGCCCTGCAAGGGCAGCGTAACGGCCAGCAGCCAAAGCAGCGAGCGGGCAAGAAAGCGGAAAAAGGCACGATTCATGGCATGACTATAAACCTTCCCACGCGAGGAAGGTCAAGTCCCTATTTACCTTCGTTGCCATGCGTCAGCCAGATGATGTACGCGCCGTAGTAGCCCTGCCCTTCGAAAACGGCCAGGCCATCGGCAAACGACACTTGCTGCACTTCATTGACGGTGAAATAGGCGCGGCCATCGGCCGCCTCCACATCGCCCCTATGGCGCGCACGCGGTGGCCGGTAGCCGCTGGCGCGCCCGATGGCGGCCAGCAAGTCGCCGATCATAAAGTCGAGCAACATGTCGGCCAGCAGCGGCCGGTGGCCCGCCAGCATGGCCGTGATGTCGGGGTAGCCGGCTTCCTTGAGTTCGGGCAAGTCGCTTTCCTCATACTGCAGGTCGTCTTCGCGGCAGGTCTGCACGAAACTGTTGAACGGCGCGTCGAGCAGTCCCGCCAGCGCCACTTCCGGCACGCTCAGGCGGAACGGGTGCAGCGGCAGCGCGCAGCGCTGGCCGTAGTTGAGTTCGCGGCAGCCGAGGAAGGCCAGCGGATGGAGCTGGCCACCGACCTCGCAGTGCACGCCGGGCACTGGCGTCATCAGCTACCCATCCCCGCCGCCCGCATCAGCAGGCGCATCGCCCAGGCGGCAAGGCCCAGAGTGGCTACGCTCACCAGCCAGAGGCCGGCCATCCAGGTCAGTCGTTTCCACCATGTCGCTTGTCCTTGTTGTTGCATCAGTGATAGCCATCTTCCGGCAGGACTTTGCCACGAAACACATAATATGACCACACTGTATACATCAGGATGACGGGGATGATGAACAGCGCGCCCACCAAGGTAAAACCCTGGCTTTGCGGCGGTGACGACGCCTCCCATATCGATACCGACGGCGGGATAATGTTGGGCCACACGCTGATGCCCAGACCAGTATAACCGAGGAAGACAAGCGCCAAGGTGCACAGGAACGGCGCCACCTGCCACCCCTGCCGCAGGGATCGCAGCAGCAGCCAGCCCGCGCCCAGTACCAGCAGCGGCACGGGCAGGAACCAGAGCAGTTGCGGCAGCGCAAACCAGCGCGCAGCGATGGCCGGATCGACCAGCGGCGTCCAGACGCTGATGACGGCGATCACGCCCAGCAGCAGCCACACGAGCACGCGCGTGATGCGGCAAGCGCGCGCCTGCAGGCAGCCCTGCGTTTTCATGATCAGCCAGGTGCTGCCCAGCAAAGCATACGCTGCCACCAGCCCGGCGCCCGTGAACAGCGAGAACGGCGTGAGCCAGTCCAGCGCGCCGCCCGCATAACTGCGGCCCGCCACCGGCATGCCCTGGATGTAGGCGCCCAAAGTCACGCCCTGGAAGAAAGCGGCCGCCACGGAGCCGCCGATAAACGCCTTGTCCCACACATGGCGTTCATGCTCGCGCGCCTTGAAGCGGAACTCGAAAGCCACGCCGCGAAAGATCAGGCCCATCAGCATTAAGCTGAGCGGCAAATAGCAGGCGCTCAGCACCACGGAATAGGCGAGCGGAAAGGCGGCCAGCATGCCGGCGCCGCCCAGCACCAGCCAGGTTTCATTGCCATCCCAGACGGGTGCGACCGTATTCATCATCACGTCGCGCTCGCTCTTCTCCTGGAAAAACGGATACAGGATGCCGATGCCCAGGTCGAAGCCGTCCATCACCACATACATCATGATGCTGAACAAGATAATAATGGCCCACAGTAGTGGCAGATCAATGCCCATGCGAATTTCCTCCTTGTGCTGCAGACAGTGGCCGCGCGGGTGTGCGTTCCTGGCCCGGTCCGCCATGCTCGACGCGCTCGCCCTCGTGCGGCTGCGGCCCCACGCGGATCAGGCGCAGCAGGTAGCCGATGCCGGTGCCAAACACGGCAAAATAGATAACGATGAACAACACCAGGGTGATGCCCAGTTGCGTGGCGCCGTGCGCCGAGACGGCGTCCTCGGTGCGCAGCAAGCCGTACACGGTCCACGGCTGGCGGCCGATCTCGGTCGTGTACCAGCCGGCCAGCATGGCCAGCAAGCCGCTCGGCCCCATCCACAGGGCGCAGCGCAGGAAGGCGCGCGAACGCCATAAAGTACCGCGCCAGCGCAGCCAGGCGCTCCAGAGTCCCAGCGCAATCATCAGCATGCCCAGCCCCGCCATGATGCGGAAGGACCAGAACACGACGGGGGAATTGGGCCGGTCGCGCGGCGCGAACTCCTTCAGCGCGGGAATCGTGCCATTCCAGTCGTGCGCCAGGATCAGGCCGCCCAGGCGGGGGATCTCCACCTTGTACAGGGTTTCCTCGCGCTGCATGTCGGGCCAGCCGAACAGGATCAGCGGCGTACCCTCATTGCCCGTGTTTTCCCAGTGGCCCTCCATGGCGGCGATCTTCGCCGGCTGGTGCTCCAGCGTGTTCAAGCCATGCAGGTCGCCGATCACGGCCTGGATGGGCGCGACGATCAGCAGCATGGACAAGCCCATGCTCATCATCTTGCGGATGGCCGCATTGTCATTGCCGCGTAGCAAATGCCAGGCGGCCGACGCCACCACCAGCAAGGCCGTGGCGAGGAAGGCGGCCACGCTCATGTGCAGCAAGCGGTAGGGAAACGAGGGATTGAAGATGACGGCGAGCCAATCGACGGGCACCACGCGGCCATCAATGATTTCATGGCCTTGCGGTGTCTGCATCCAGCTGTTCGAGGAGATGATCCAGGTGGCCGAGATCAGCGTGCCCAGCGCCACCATGGCCGTGGCAAACATGTGCAGGCCAGGTCCCACGCGGTGCCAGCCGAACAGCATGACGCCGAGAAAACCCGCTTCCAGGAAGAAGGCGGTCAGCACTTCATACGCCAGCAGCGGTCCCGTGATGCTGCCGGCGTAGTCGGAAAAGAAACTCCAGTTGGTGCCGAACTGGTAGGCCATGACGAGGCCGGAAACGACGCCCATGCCGAAATTGACGGCGAAAATCTTCGACCAGAAGTGGTACAGGTCGCGATACACGCCATCCTGCGTGCGCAGCCACGCCGCCTCCAGTACCGTCAGGTAACTGGCCAGGCCGATCGTGATGGCAGGAAAAATGATGTGAAATGAGATGGTGAAGCCGAACTGGACGCGCGCCAGTTCCAGCGCAGTGAACCCTAACATGATGCCTTTCCCGACGTCTTGCGTCTTCAGTTACCCAGGCCTCCACTGTAGGCTCTGACGGGAAAACATAACAGACTCAGTATCGAGAGAAAACATAGGATCAGTTTGGCATTTCTCGAATGACAAGACGGCGCGCCACCCCTACGCCGGCTCCATCACGCCCACGCGGTTGCGTCCATTTTCCTTGGCCGCGTACAGGGCGGCGTCGGCCGCCTGCAAGATCGAAGCGACATCTCCCGCCTGCTGTTGCGACGACACCACACCCAGCGATATCGTCACGCGGCCCGCGCCGGCAATCTCGGTGGCGGCCACCCGGGCGCGCAGGCGCTCGGCCACCTGCAGCGCCACGTCGAGGTCGGCATCGGGCAACAGCATGATGAATTCATCGCCGCCATTGCGGCATAACACATCGGCATTGCGCGAACAGGCGCGCATCAATTGCGCCAGGCGCACGATGACCTCATCGCCGGCCGCATGGCCCCACTTGTCGTTGACTTGCTTGAAATGGTCGATATCCAGGGCAATCACGGAAAAGGGCCGCGCCTGCGCCTGCCAAGCCTCCAGCGCGGACGCCATGCCGCGCCGGTTGGCCAGGCCCGTCAGCGGGTCCGTCTGCACATCGAATTTCAGCTTGCCTATCTTTTGCTGCAACAAGGCCATGCCTACCAGCAAGGCACGCTTGATCTGCGACGCTTCCAGGTACCAGGCGCGAATGCCGCCGATGCGCTCGGCCATGCCGGGTGCATCCATGCGGCTGGCGCCTTCAGCCAGTTGCACCAGCGGTCGTGAAATGAGACGCGCCAGCCACCAGATGAGCGGCAGGCTGAGCAAGGCGATCGGCAGCGAATTCCACAGGGTGTTGCGCATCAGCTGGTTCAGCGGCGCCAGGGTGGCGTCCGTGGGCCGCTGGGCCACGATGCCCCAGCCCGTCGATGGCAGCACGGCATAGCCGGCCAGCATGTCCGTGCCCTGGCTGTTGATGGTGCGCCCGCTGCCGCTTTCCTGGCGCGCGATGGCATCGATGACGGTATTGCTGCCGGCCACTTCACCCAGGCGCGCAGGGTTGGGGTGATACAACAGGCGCCGGCTCTGGTCCACCACATACAGGTAGGAGCCGTCACGGTAATAATGCTGGCCAAGCAGGCTGAACAGGATATTTTTCTGCTTCAGGTAAATCGAGCCGCCCACATACCCCAGATAACGTCCACCGTGATCGAACACCGGATGGGAAATGAAGACCACCAGGTTACCCGCCGACGACATATACGGCTTGGTGATCAGCGCACGGCGTTCGCGCAGCGCCTGGCGCGCCCCTTCCGAAGCCAGCTGGCTATTCTTCAGGGCCAGTGTATCGGGCGACACGCCCAGCACCTTGCCCTCCGCGTTGACGACCAGCACGGAATTGAAGCTGTTGGTCTGGCCGCGCAAGCGTTCAGCCTCGGCCGTCAGGGCGGCCGGGTCGGCAAAATGGCGCGGCAACAGGCTGGCGCTGTACGCCAGTTGCTGCCGTGCCGCCTGCAGGAAGTCTTCCGTGCTGTTGGCCAGCTTTAAGGCATAGGCGTGATTGCTCTCCAGGGTCGTATCAATGAGCAACTGGCGCTGCACGCGATAGGTGGCAAAGAAAGCGTTGGCCAGGGAGATGACGGCACTGGCAAACGCCACGAGCACGATCAGACGGCGCAGATTGATGCGCAACACAGGTTGCTTCATGGGTGGTAACGGCATGGAGAAGACGATGGCAGCGTATGAGTACGCCTAAAAAAGCCATATTATACATATCCATACTGCAACAATCAGACCAATGCAAGCATTTATCGCCCTATGCGTGCTCGTGCGGCAAGGTCACGCCATTCAGGCATGTACGGCGTGCTTCCTGACCCATTCGACGTAGCGCTGCATCCAGCCCTGGAAGAAGCCGAGGCTGGCCGGACCGATGCCGCCATGCTCGTCGAACAGGCCTTCCTTGGCCTGGATAAACATTTCGGGCTGGCCCAGCAGGGGCACGTCCAGGTAAGCGAGCACATTGCGCAAATGCTGCTGCGCCAGCGCCGTGCCCGTGGCACCGACGGAAACACCGAGCACGGCGCCCGGCTTGCCGCCCCACACGCTCTGGCCGTACGGGCGCGAACCGTGGTCGAGCGCGTTTTTCAGCACGCCGGGGATGGAGCGGTTGTATTCGGGCGTAAGGAACAGCAAGGCTTGCGACGCGGCGATGTCCGTTTTCAGGCGCAGCACCTGCTCGGCTTGCGCGCCATCGTCGTCCTGGTTGTACAACGGCAAGTCGCCGATGTCGATGTGTGTGAAGGAAAACTCGGGAGGCGCCAGCTTGATGATGGCGTCGGCCAGTTTGCGGTTGAAGGAATCCTTGCGCAGGCTGCCGACGATGATTGCAACGTTATATTGACTCATAGAAATCCCCGATGATGGTTGAAAAAAAGCCCTGGAGTGAAGCTCACGCCAGGGCTATCTTGCCACACAATCATCGGTTTCGCGCTGCTTGGCGTGCGAAACCAGCGCGCCTGAAAAAATGCTCAGGGCTAGGCGCCTTGCCGAAGACAGTACGAATGTACGGCAAGGCAAGGCAACAACGCCATGGGCGTGTTGGCAGGTGCGCTAACGTGCCAGCCCTCGGTATTCGCGGTAATAGCGCCCGCCCAGGTTCGTCAATACCTCATAGCCGATGGTATTGGCCATGGCCGCCACGGCGTCGACCGGGTGTTCGGCGCAGATCAGGTCGACCAGGCTGCCCGGCACCACGCGCTCCTGGGCGATGGCGCTCACGTCCAGCGTGATGGAATCCATCGAGATGGCGCCGATCTGCGGCACTTTTACGCCATCGACGACGGCCAGGCCCTGGTTGCTCATGCTGCGCAGCCAGCCATCGGCATAGCCGACGGAGACGGTGGCCACCTGGCGCGGCTCGCTGGCCGTGTAGCGGCGGCTGTAGCCCACGTGGTCGCCGGCGGCGATCGTGCGCGTTTGCAGTACTTTGCCTTGCAGGCGCACTACCGATTGCAGGGGATTGGGCGCGTCGCCCTGCGGCGCGATGCCGTACAGGGCAGCACCGGGGCGCACCAGGTCGAAGTGATAGTCGGGCGACAGGAAGATGCCCGAGGAATTGGCCAGGCTGGCGCGGTACTGCGGCAAACGGGCGCGGATGGCGATGAAACGGGCCAGTTGCTCGCCATTCATGGGGTTGTTGCGCTCGTCGGCGCACGCCAGGTGGCTCATGATGTAGCGTACTTTGATGCCATCAAGAAAGTGCGGGTCCAGCAGCCAGCCATCGATTTCGCGCGGCGACAAGCCCATGCGCGACATGCCGCTGTCAACCTGCACGATGGCGTTCAGGGTGGTGCCCAGCGCTGCTGCATGCTTGCGCCAGCCCGCTACCTGCGGCTCGCTGTTGAGCACAGGTATCAAGCCATGGGCCGTGAATTCGCCTTCCGTATCAACGGGCGGGCCGTGCAGCACGAAGATCTCCGCATCCGGCGCCACGTGCGGGCGCAGGCTGATGCCCTCTTCCAGGTGGGCCACGAAGAAATGGCGGCAACCCTCTTCATACAGGGCCGCGCCCACTTGTGCGGCGCCGAGGCCATACGCGTCGGACTTCACCACGGCCGAACAGGCGGCCGGGTGCGCCTTGTCGCGCAGCAAGCGGTAGTTGGCGCGCACGGCGTCCAGATCCACCGTCAGGATGGCGCCGCTACGTTCCTTTGGAGGCATGCTGGCCGCCATCTCAGGCCACCGCGTGTTGCAGTTTGCCATTGGCCTGCGCGCCGCTGTAGCGGCTGACGGACAGGTCGTCTGCCAAAATGGCCGGCTGTTTCGACGACATCAGGTCGGCCAGCAATTGCGCCGAACCGCAGGACATGGTCCAGCCCAGGGTGCCGTGGCCCGTGTTCAGGAACAGGTTGCGCAGCGGCGTGCGGCCGACTATCGGCGTGCCGTCCGGCGTCATCGGGCGCAAGCCCGTCCAGAAGGTGGCATCCATCGTGTTGCCACCGCCGGGAAACAGGTCGTTGACGACCATTTCCAGGGTTTCACGGCGGCGCGGATTCAGGTCCAGGTTGTAGCCGGCGATTTCCGCCATGCCACCCACGCGGATGCGGTCGTCGAAACGCGTGACGGCAATCTTGTAGGTTTCATCGAGGATGGTCGACACGGGCGCCTTGGCCGCGTTGACGATAGGCACGGTGATCGAATAGCCCTTCAGCGGATACACGGGAATGTTCAGCAGCGGCTTCATGAAGCCCGTCGAGTAGGAACCCAGCGCCACCACATAGGAATCGGCCTTGACGATTTCCGCGCCGCACTGCACGCCAGCGATTTCATCGCCCTGCGTCAGCAACGCGTCGATGGACACGCCATAGCGGAACTTCACGCCCAGCGCCACGGCCATTTCCGACAGGCGCGTGGTAAACAGCTGGCAATCGCCCGTTTCATCGTTGGGCAGGCGCAAGCCGCCGAACAGTTTATCCTTGACCGCTTCCAGGGCCGGTTCGGCGCGCGACAGCTCGTTGCGCTGCAGCACTTCATACGGCACGCCTGCATCCTTGAGCACTTCGATATCCTTGGCGGCGTCGTTGTATTGCTTTTCAGTGCGGAACAATTGCATCGTGCCTTGCTGGCGGCCTTCATACGTGATGCCCGCCTCGGCGCGCAGCACCTTGAAGCAGTCGCGGCTGTACTCGGCCAGGCGCACCATGCGTTCCTTGTTCACGGCATACGCTTCCGGTGTGCAATTACGCAACATCTGCCACATCCATTTCAGCTGGGCGGCGCTGCCGTCGAGCGAGATGGCCAGCGGCGCGTGGCGCTGCATCATCCACTTCACGGCTTTCAGGGGAATGCCGGGCGCGGCCCATGGCGAAGCGTAGCCGGGCGAGATTTGCCCAGCATTCGCGAAGCTGGTTTCCAGTGCCGGGCCCGGCTGGCGGTCGATGACGGTCACCTCATGTCCTGCCTTGGCCAGATAGTAAGCACTGGTGACGCCGATGACGCCGCTACCCAGAATCACGATACGCATAGTTTCCTCATTATATTTTTTTAGGCTAGTGCCAGATTAACCGCTATCATATTGGGAAAGAGCCAGTATTTGTTCACGTATAAATCGAGATATTCAGCAATAAATCATGAGAATCCTTAAAGAATCGGCACGTGGCCTCGACAAGCTGGACCGCCACATCCTGCGCATCCTGCAACAGGATGGCCGCATCTCGATGAAAGACCTGGGTGAACAAGTGGGCCTGTCCATCACGCCCTGCATCGAGCGGGTCAAGCGCATGGAGCGCGACGGCGTCATCACGGGCTACCATGCCAAGGTGAACCCGGCCGCGCTGGGCGCCAAGCTGCTCGTCTTTGTGGAGATTACGCTCAATCAAAAATCGGCGTCCGCCTTCGAGCAATTCCGCCGCGAAGTGCTGCAAATTCCCGAAGTGCAGGAATGCCATCTGGTGTCGGGCGATTTCGACTACCTGATCAAGGCGCGCATCCATGAAATGGCCGAATACCGCAAGCTGCTGGGCGACATGCTGTTGCAGCTGCCGGGGGCCGCGCAATCGAAGAGCTATGTGGTGATGGAAGAAATCAAGGAAACCCTGGCGCTCTCGACCGACGTCTTGCAGAGCCGGTAAAAGTACTGCCAATCAGTACCGGCGGCATCGAAGCCTGCGCCTTTGTATAATCTTGTAGCACATTCGTGGCGACGCAAGCACACTCCCATCCTGACATCACGCCCGTCCCCTCTGAGATTGGAAGCAGTGATGCACACTGGGAGTCCATATGAACACATTGATAAAACTGGCAGCTTCCTGCCTCGCGGGCCTGGCCGTGGCCATGTGCACCGCCAGTGAATACAAGGTCAACCGCGCGCCGGCCAACGGCGCCATCTATCAAAACATCACGGTAGGCAAGACCACCCGCCTCGACCTCGACGCGGCGCTGGGCAACGCCACCGTCGTCAGCTTCGATCCCGGCTATGAAGTCTGGGTCTACAAGAACCAGCTGCAAGCGCCCAAGGTGACGCGGCTGATCCCGTTGCTGGGCGAAAAAGGCACGCGCGAAGTGGCAGTCATGTTCGACCAGGCGGGCGTCGTCAGGAAATTCCGGATACACGAGCCGCGCAAGTAGGTCGCACAAGCAAGCCACGCGGACGCGCCCGTCGCGTCCGCTTGTTCTACACTGGCGCTTTCTCTTCCGGTGCCCCCATGCAATTACCCGCAAGCCTCGCGCACATCTCGACAGACCAGGACTGGCGACACACGACAGCGTACCCACCGCTCGGCTTCACCCCGTTTTCCGAAGGCGCGCTGGGCAATGGCGACACCTTCGGCCTGTACTGGCCCATCGGCCGCGAAGCATCCGAACCGATCGTCGTCGAAACCTGGCACGACGAGTGGCGTATCCAGCCGCACTTTTCCAGCCTGCCGGCGTTTTTGCACGCCCATGCGGCTGCGGAGGACGAGTACGTCGCCACGCCATCGCTGGCCGACGACCCCGCTTCACCGCGCGCCGCCTTTCTGGAAGCCAAGGAACAGATCGCGCAACGCAACCCGGACGCGGCCATCGCCCTGCTGGAAGCGGCGCTGGCCATCGTGCCCGAATATACGGATGCCCTGGTGCTGCTGCATGGCCAGTATGTGCGCGCGGGACGAATCGATGCAGCCGTCAAGGTAGCCATCCAGGCGCTCATTTCGCCACCGTCATTTGGCGGCCCGCCACTCAAGGCCTTGCAATGGCTGCGCAGGCAGGCGGTGCCGGAGGAAGAACCTGACCCCATCTGGCGCGCCTGCAAGCAGTTATCGTTCAACTTTGGCGGCAGCAAGGAAAACGGGGATTATCCCGTGCTGCTGGCCGCCATCGATACCTATCTGGCGCACGGCAACTACCGTTGCGCCTCGACCCTGATGCAAACGTATGCGGAACTGATGAGCGCGGAAACCGTGTCCTTCCAGGAGCGCTACGCCTTCGAGCCGGCCGCCTTCATTGCGCGGCAAATCGCCGTCAGCGAGAAGCTGGCCAACGGTAGCCGGGACACCTCGACGCTATGGCTGCCCGACCTGGCCTGATTGCTGCCGGAACAGCTTGCGATACGCCGAGGGCGACGTCTGCAGGCTTGCGCGGAAATGCTGGCGCAGCGACAGGGCCGTGCCGAAGCCGGCTTCTTGCGCCACGACATCGATCGACGCCGCACTCTTTTCCAGCAAACCTTGCGCATGCGCCAGGCGCTGGTTCAGCAGCCACTGCTTGAACGACGTGCCCATGGCCTGGCGGAAATGGCGCGTAAAATTGCGCCGGCTCATGGCAGCCCGCTCGGCCAGCGCGTCGATGCTGTGCGCCATGCCCAGGTTGGCCGTCACGCAAGCGAGCACTTCGGCAAAACGCCCTTCGCTGCCGGATACGGGTAGCGGGCGCTCGATGAATTGCGCCTGCCCGCCCTGGCGGTGCGGCGCCACCAGCAGGCGGCGCGCCACCCGGTTGGCCACCTCGGCGCCGGCCAGCTGGCGCAGTAAATACAAGCAACAATCGAGGCCGGCCGCCACGCCGGCCGACGTCAGCACGCCGCCATCGTCCACGTACAGCACTTCCCGGTCCACCCTGACCTTGGGATAACGGGCCGCCAGCCGGTCCGCCATGCCCCAGTGCGTGGCCGCGCTCTTGCCATTCAACAAGCCTGCCTGCGCCAGGGGAAACGCGCCCAGACACAGGCCCACCATGCGCGCACCGCGCCGGCTGGCTGCCTGCAGCGCCGCGACCAGGGGCACCGGCGCGTCGCGGCAATCGTCGTGCCAGGCCGGCATGATGACGATATCGGCCCCCTCCAATCCTTCCAGTCCGAACTCGGGCGTGATGCCGAAGCCGGCCGCCGTGCGCAAGGGTGCGGGATCGGCGGCGCACACGCGCACATGGAAAGGCGGTAGATCGGCCTCGTCCGTCTGGGCGCCAAACACGAGGCAAGGCACGGACAAGTGAAATGGCGTCATGCCGTCGAAGGCGATCACGGCCACGCTCAGGGAAGCGGAAGATGCAGGAGAAATAGGCATGGCCCGATTTTATCGCATATCGGCCTTCAGGCCACTTTTTGTTTGCACCGCGCGGGCCGAGAATGGCTGTATCGGGGAAGCCCTTCCTCTTTCAACCGTTCCAGGAGAACCCATGTCCACCGAAATTTCCACCGCGCCGCGCCGCGCCCTGCTCGTCATCGATGTACAAAATGAATACTTCACGGGCGACATGCCCATCGAATACCCGTCCGTCGACATCTCGCTGCCGAATATCGTCACCGCCATGGCTGCCGCCCGCGCCGCCGGCGTGCCCGTGATCGTCGTCCAGCACGATGCGCCGGAAGCCTCCCCAATCTTCGCCAGGGGCAGCAATGGCTGGCAATTGCATCCGCAAGTGGCCTCCTTTGCTGCCGACCACCGCATCAACAAGACCATGGGCAGCGCCTTTGCGGGCACGGACTTGCGCGCCTGGCTGGAAGGCCACGGCATCGACACATTGACGGTGATCGGCTACATGACGCACAACTGCGACGCCGCCACCATCTACCACGCCGCGCACGACGGCTTGCAAGTCGAATTCCTGCAGGACGCCACCGGCACCCTGCCCTACGCCAATGCGGGCGGCACGGCCAGCGCCGAGGAAATCCACCGCGTCTTCAGTAGCGTGTTTCATTCGAATTTCGCCGCCGTCGTCAGCACCGAGGACTGGCTCGATGCCGTGCGCGAAGGCAAGCCACTGGAAAAGGATAATATTTATCTGTCGAACCAGCGCGCGCGCAAGGCGCAGGAAAACTGACGCTGGCAGGAATGGACGGGTATCATGCGTCCATTCCTTACTCGATGATGAACGATGCGAAAAATAACTGTGCTCGGTTCAAGCGCTGTTGCTGTTTTCCTGCTGGCCACCGCCGCGCTGATGCTGGCGGGACTCAACGACCAGCTGGCCCCCGCCGACGTGATCGTCGTGCCCGGCAATACAATCCTACCCGATGGCACGCCCAGCCCCCGCCTGCAGGCGCGGCTCGATGTGGCCCTGAAACAGTTCCAGGAACACAGGGCGCCGCACATCCTCGTCAGCGGGGCGACGGGCAAGGAAGGTTTTGACGAGGCCGCAGCTATGGCCCGCTACCTGCAGTCACGCGGTGTGCCGGCCGGCGCCATCATCGAGGATAATCAAGGCTGGACCACGGACGCCACGGCCCGCAACGCGGCGTTTCTCATGCGCCAGCACGGCTGGAAGACAGCCATGGTCGCCACGCAATATTTTCATGTGCCTCGCTTCCGGCTGGCTTTGGAGCGGGCCGGCATCGATGTCAGCGGCCAGGTGCACGCGCCGTATTTTGAACTGCGCGACCTGTATTCCGTGCCGCGCGAAACGCTGGGCTACGCCGTATATTTCGCGCGGCCCTGATTCCCGCTGATTCCCCGGCTTTTTCCCAACTTACTCGCTCCAGTCGCGCGAGCGTTCCACGGCGCGCTGCCACTTGTGCAGCCGGCTCAAGCGCTCGTCGGCCGCCATGGCCGGTTCGAAACGGCGCCCCACCTGCCACTGGGCGGCGATCTCTTCCTGCGATTCCCAGAAACCCACGGCCAGGCCCGCCAGGTAGGCGGCGCCCAGGGCCGTCGTTTCCGTCACCACGGGACGCACCACGGGCACATTCAAGATATCGGCCTGGAACTGCATCAGCATGTCGTTGCGCGCCGCGCCGCCGTCCACGCGCAGCTCGCTCAAGGCGATGCCCGCGTCATCCTGCATGGCGGACAAGACGTCCACGTTCTGGTAGGCCACGCCCTCCAATGCCGCGCGCGCGATGTGCGCCTTGCCCGTGCCGCGCGTGATGCCGATCAGGGTGCCGCGCGCGTACGGGTCCCAGTACGGCGCACCCAGGCCCGCGAACGCGGGCACGAAAACCAGGCCGCCCGAATCGGGCACGCTGGTGGCCAGCGCTTCCACTTCGGACGCGTCGCGGATGATGCCCAGCCCATCGCGCATCCACTGCACGGCCGCGCCCGCGATAAAGGCGCTGCCTTCGAGCAAATAATCGGTCTTGTCGCTGCCCGTGCCCAGGCTCCAACCCACCGTCGTCAACAACCGGTTTTTCGAGGGCAAGGGGCGCTTGCCCACGTTCATCAGCATGAAGCAGCCCGTGCCGTAAGTATTCTTCGCCATGCCCGGTTTCAAACACGCCTGGCCAAACGTGGCGGCCTGCTGGTCGCCCGCGATGCCGGCAATGGGAACGGATATGCCCAGCAGTGCCGCATGCGTGTGCGCCGCCACGCCGCTCGATGGCACGACGTCGGGCAGCAGCGAGGCGGGAATGTCGAGCAGCGCCAGCAGATCCGTGTCCCATTGCAGAGTATGGATATTGAACAGCATGGTGCGCGCCGCGTTGCTCGTGTCCGTCAAGTGGGCGCCGCTCATCTTGTAGATCAGCCAGCTGTCGACCGTGCCGAAGGCCAATTCGCCCCGCTCGGCGCGCGCGCGGGCACCTGGCACGTTGTCGAGCAGCCATTTGAGTTTGGTGGCGGAAAAATAGGCGTCCAGCACGAGACCCGTCTTGCGCTGGATCAAGTCTGCCTTGCCCTGCTCGACCAGTTGCTCGCAGTAAGCCGCATTTCTGCGGTCTTGCCAGACGATGGCGTTAGCGACGGGCTCGCCCGTGGCGCGGTCCCACAGCACCGTCGTTTCACGCTGGTTGGTCACGCCGATGGCAGCCACCTCGGATGCGGCTACGCCGCTGTCGCGCAGCACCTGGTGCAGCACGCCCTCTTGCGAGGCCCAGATTTCACCCGCGTCGTGTTCGACCCAGCCTGGCTGGGGAAATATCTGGCGGAATTCCTGCTGCGCGCTGGCGTGCGGCCGGCCAGCATGGTCAAACAGGATCGCGCGCGAACTGGTGGTGCCCTGGTCTAAAGCAAGTATGTATCTGGTCATGGTCGCTACTACGTCTATACAGTGAAGAGGCACGGGCAAGCACCCGTGCCCCGGGACAACGGCGGCAGAAGTTTACACGACTACCTTACCTTGCCTTCTTTCCACGCCTGCAATAATTTATCGTAGGCAATCGTTTCACCCTTCGGCTTTTCATTCGCCAGCTTTTTCCATGGAGCATGCTGGTCCGACAGATACTGGTTCGGGTCACCCTTGGCATTAAGCTTGGGCGCGCACGCCTTCATGCCCGCCCGCTGCAGGCGTGCCATGACCTGGTCCATTTCCTCGGCCAGGTTATCCATGGCGGCCTGTGGCGTTTTTTCCGCCGTGATGGCCGTGGCCACGTTTTTCCACCACAGCTGCGCCAGCTTCGGATAGTCGGGCACGTTGTTGCCCGTCGGCGTCCACGCCACGCGGGCGGGGCTGCGGTAGAACTCGATCAAGCCGCCGTACTCGTTCGCGTGTTTCGTGAAGTAATCGTGACGGATATCGGAATCGCGGATGAAAGTCAGGCCGACGATGGATTTCTTCAGCGACACGGTTTTCGAGGTGACGAATTGCGCGTACAGCCAGGCGGCGGCCTTGCGGTCATCCGGCGTGGACTTGAACAGGAACCAGGAACCGACGTCCTGGTAGCCATTCTGCATGCCCTCTTTCCAGTATGGGCCGTGCGGCGACGGTGCCATGCGCCATTTCGGCGTGCCGTCCTTGTTGACCACTGGCAAGCCCGGTTTCGTCATGCCAGCCGTAAATGCCGTGTACCAGAAGATTTGCTGGGCGATTTCGCCCTGCGCCGGCACGGGGCCCGATTCCGAGAAATTCATGCCGTTCGCCTGCGGCGGCGCGTATTTCTTCATCCAGTCGATATATTTCGTCAGCGCAAAGACGGCCGCCGGCGAATTGGTGGCGCCGCCGCGCGACATGGACGCGCCCACGGGCGTGCACTTGTCGGCCGCCACCTTGATGCCCCACTCGTCGACCGGCATGCCGTTCGGAATGCCCTTGTCGGCTGCGCCAGCCATCGACAGCCACGCATCGGTGAAACGCCAGCCCAAGGATGGATCTTTCTTGCCGTAATCCATGTGGCCATAGACTTTTTTGCCGTCCAGTTCCTTCACGTCATTCGTGAAGAACTCGGCGATGTCTTCATACGCGGACCAGTTCTGCGGCACGCCCAGCTCGTAACCATACTTGGCCTTGAACTTGGCTTGCAAATCCTTGCGCGCGAACCAGTCGGCACGGAACCAGTACAGGTTGGCAAATTGCTGGTCGGGTAATTGATACACCTTGCCATCGGGCGCCGTGGTAAAGCTGATGCCGATGAAATCTTTCAAGTCCAGGCCGGGATTGGTAAATTCCTTGCCCTTGGCGGCCATGTAGTCGGACAGCGGTTCGACGGCGCCGTAGCGGTAATGCGTGCCGATCAAGTCAGAATCGGAAATCCAGCCGTCATAGATGCTCTTGCCGGACTGCATCGACGTCTGCAGCTTTTCCACCACGTCGCCTTCCTGGATGATGTCGTGGCGCACCTTGATGCCCGTGATTTCCTCGAAAGCCTTGGCCAGTGTCTTCGATTCGTAGACGTGGGTATCGATGGTTTCCGAGACCACGGAAATTTCCTTGATGCCCTTGGCTTTCAGCTTGGCCGCCGCATCGATGAACCACTGCATTTCAGCAAGCTGTTGCTGCTTGCTCAGGCTGGATGGCTGGAATTCCTTGTCGATCCAGGTTTGCGCCTGTTTGGCGTCGGCCAGGGCCGCATTCGACACGAGCATGGCCGCAGCCGCGAAGACCGTGAACTTCAATTTCATCGTGAATCTCCTTTTATTTTATTGCCGGCCGCCTGCTGACGGTCCGGCCTCCATCAACACCGGCAAGCCGGCTCACCCCCAACGCATTACCACTAATAAAAGTACAAAACTGATGACAGCCCCGATGGCCTGCTGCATTTCCGTGAATCCCGCCCACGCCAGGTTGACATACGCGGCCGTGAGCAAGCCGATGAACAAACGGTCGCCACGCGTGGTCGGCATGGGCAAGAAGCCCTTGCGCGCGATGCTGGCCGAACGGATTTGCCACACCGTCATGCCCGCCAGCATCAAGCCGATGCAAATGAAGAAGATGGCCACTTCCGGCGTCCAGGCCATCCAGCCGAACAGGCTGGCTGTGCTATCGCTGGTATTTTCCATGTCACACCCTCCCCATCGCGAAACCCTTGGCGATGTAATGGCGCACGAACCAGATCACCAGCGCGCCGGGCACGATGGTCAGCACGCCAGCGGCCGCCAGCACGCCCCAGTCCATGCCGGCCGCCGACACGGTGCGCGTCATCGTGGCGGCAATCGGCTTGGCATTGACGGAAGTCAAGGTGCGCGCCAACAGCAGTTCCACCCAGCTGAACATGAAGCAAAAGAAGGCCGTCACGCCCACGCCCGACTTAATCATCGGCAAGAAGATGCGGATGAAGAAGCGGGGAAAGCTGTAGCCGTCGATATACGCCGTCTCGTCGATTTCCTTGGGCACGCCGGACATGAAACCTTCCAGTATCCACACGGCCAGCGGCACGTTGAAGACCATGTGTGCCAGCGCCACGGCCAAATGCGTATCCATCAAGCCCACCGTCGAATACAGCTGGAAGAAGGGCACGAGAAAGACGGCGGGCGGCGTCATGCGGTTGGTCAGCAGCCAGAAGAACAGATGCTTGTCGCCGACGAAGTTATAGCGCGAGAAAGCATACGCGGCCGGCAAGGCCACCGTGACCGACATCACCATATTCAAGGCCACGTAAATCATGGAATTGAGGTAGCCGCTGTACCACGATGGGTCCGTAAAGATGGTTCTGTAGTTGGCGAACGTCAGTTGCTCGGGCCACAGGCTCAGCACGCCGACGATTTCCTCGTTGGTCTTGAGCGACATGTTGAGCATCCAGTAGATGGGCAACAGGGATGCCAGCAGGAAGGCAACGAGGATGGCACTGCTCATTTTCTTGTGCATCATTTCTGGTCTCCCGTGCCGACGCGCTGCATCCACGTGTACAGCACAAAGCAGAACAGCAGGATGATAAGGAAATAGATCAGTGAGAAGGCGGAAGCCGGCCCCAGGTCGAACTGGCCCACGGCCTTTTGCGTCAGGTATTGCGACAGGAACGTGGTGGCATTGCCCGGCCCGCCGCCCGTCAGCACGAACGGTTCCGTGTAGATCATGAAACTGTCCATGAAGCGCAGCAAGACGGCGATCATCAGCACATTGCGCAGTTTCGGCAGCTGGATGTAGCGGAACACGGCCAGGCGCGAGGCGCCGTCGATGCGCGCCGCCTGGTAATACGCGTCGGGAATGGCGCGCAGACCCGCATAGCACAGCAGCACGACCAATGGCGTCCAGTGCCAGATATCCATCACCATCACCGTCAGCCAGGCGTCGAGCGAGTTGCCGTTGTAATTGTAGTCAAATCCCAATTGATTCAAGGTGTAGCCCATCAGGCCGATGTCGCCGCGGCCAAAGATTTGCCAGATGGTGCCCACCACGTTCCAGGGAATCAGCAAGGGCAGAGCGATCAGCACCAGCGCCAGCGACGCCTTCCAGCCATCGGCCGGCATGCACAGGGCGATCAAGATGCCCAGCGGAATCTGGATCGCCAGCACGGAGCCGGAAAACAGCAGTTGGCGCAGCAAGGCGCTGTGCAAGTCGCCGTCCAGCATGACCATGCGGAACCACTCCGTGCCCACAAACACCTTTTGCGTGGGGCTCAGGATATCCTGCACGGAATAATTCACCACCGTCATCAAGGGCAGGATGGCGGAAAAGGCCACGCACAGCAGCACGGGCAAGATCAATAGCCAGGCGCGGCGGTTGTTATCGGTTTTACCGTTATGTATCATCAGGCCACCCGCTTATCGTTGACATAGAAAAGGGTGCGTTGCGGCGGAAAGCGCAGCCGCACAGCATCACCGGGCACCGCTTCGATGGCGCGCAGCTTGGCCGCCACCGTGGCGCCGCCCAGCTGGAATTCCGCCAGGTAATGCGTGCCCATGTTGCGCACGGCCGTGACCGTGGCATCCAACGTAGCCTCGCCACCCTCGCCTGCTTGCCGGCATTCGACGAATTCCGGCCGCACGCCGAGCGTGATCTTGCCTTGCGCGCCAGCCAGGGCCGCGCGGGTTGCCGCGGTCACGGCCAGTGCCTGCCCCGCCACGCGCACGCCGCCATCGTCCAGGGTGCAATCGAGCAAGTTCATGCCCGGATTGCCGATGAAGTAGCCGACAAACGTGTGCTCCGGTTCCTCGAACAGCGCTTGCGCGCTGCCCGTCTGCACCACTTCGCCCTGCGTCATGACGACCACCTGGT
Organism: Janthinobacterium kochi; assembly: GCF_051380715.1. Taxonomy (NCBI): domain Bacteria; kingdom Pseudomonadati; phylum Pseudomonadota; class Betaproteobacteria; order Burkholderiales; family Oxalobacteraceae; genus Janthinobacterium; species Janthinobacterium kochi. Next base: position 470,031 of record NZ_JBNYXO010000001.1, on the reverse strand, counting down.
CGGCAAAGGTCAGCGCTTCCACCTGGTCGTGCGTGACGTAGATCAATGACAATTTGAGTTCGTGGTGGATTTCCTTGAGTTTCCTGCGCAACAGCCATTTCAGGTGCGGATCGATCACCGTCAGCGGTTCGTCGAACAGCACGGCCGCCACGTCGGGACGCACGAGACCGCGTCCCAGCGAAATCTTTTGCTTGGCGTCCACGGACAAGCCACTGGCGCGCAATTTCAAGTCGCCCGTCAATTCCAGCATCTGCGCCACCTGCTGCACGCGCTTTTTCACCTCGATCTCTTTCCAGCCGCGATTGCGCAGCGGGAAAGCCAGGTTGTCGTGCACGGTCATGGTGTCGTAGATGACGGGAAACTGGAACACTTGCGCAATATTCCTCGCCTCGGTCGGCAGCTGCGTGACATCCTTGCCGTCGAACAACACCTTGCCATGCGACGGTTTCACCAGGCCGGAAATAATATTGAGCAAGGTCGTCTTGCCGCAGCCAGACGGCCCCAGCAAGGCATACGCGCCGCCGTCATGCCACGCCATGCTCATGGGCCGCAGCGCATAGTCGTCGGGTGCCGCCGGGTTCGGTTTATAGGCGTGGGCCAGGTCGACCAGTTCGATGCGCGCCATGTCACACTCCTCCTTGCACAGGGGCAAACAGCAGGCCGCCATCGTCCGCAAAAATCAGCAAGGCATGCGGCTGGCAATACACAGTGCAGGCGCTGCCGATCTCCAGGTTGTGCACGCCGCCAAGCTGCGCCACCAGAGCCAGCTCGCCGCGGCGCGCATGCACATAGGTTTCCGAGCCGCTGATTTCCGCCAGGTCCACCGTAGCTGCGATGGCCACGTCGCCATCGGACTGGGGCGATAAATGCAGGCTGTGCGCGCGCACGCCGAGGATCACCTCCGTGCTGTCGCCCAGGCGGGCGCGCTGTTCGCCGCTCAGGTGTATCGCCAGGCCATCGGCCGCCTGCGCCACGCCGGCAGCATCCACGCGGGCGGGGATCAGGTTGATGGGCGGGTCGCTGAAGGTGCGCGCCACGGCGATGGAATTGGGGGCGTTGAACACGTCGAGTGTCGGTCCCTGCTGCAACAAGCGTCCCTCGTGCAGCACGGCCACGTGGCCGCCCAGCTGCAGCGCTTCCAGCGGTTCCGTGGTCGCGTACACGACCGTCGTGCTGCCGCTGGAAAACAGTTCCGTCAATTCGCGGCGCAACTCCTCGCGCAGCTTATAGTCGAGGTTCACCAATGGCTCGTCGAGCAGCAGCAACGATGCATCCTTGATCAGCGCGCGCCCCAGCGCCGTGCGCTGCTGCTGGCCGCCCGACAGTTCTCCCGGCGTGCGCTGCAGATACGGCGTGATATGCAGGCGTTCGGCCAGCGCCAGCACTTTCATCCGTATCTGTTCCTCGGGCACCTTGCGCAAGCGCAAGGGCGAGGCGATATTGTCGTACACGGTAAAAGCCGGATAGTTGATGAATTGCTGATACACCATGGCCAGGTTGCGCTTACTGACGGGTACGCCCGTCACATCGACGCCATCGGCCGTAACGGTGCCCCCGCTGGGCTTGTCCAGGCCCGCCATCACGCGCATCAGGGTCGTCTTGCCGGCACGCGTGGTGCCCAGCAAGACGTTGATGGCGCCCGGCACCAGCGCCAGCGACATCGGATATAAATAATCGTCAGCCCCCTGCTTCCTGCTGATCTTGTCCAGTACCAGTTGCACGCGCGTCTCCTCCAGTGATGGTTTCTTATTCTTCGCCGCACCCTCTGCGGGGCGCGGTCGCCAACGTGTTCTTCCTACGGCAACACGGGATGCTGCAACAGCCACACATCGAGCCTGCCCGCCGTCTCGCGCGGCAGGTGCAGGCCCAGCTTGGAGCGCCGCCACAGGATGTCGGCCGCGCTGACGGCCCATTCATGGCGCCGCAAATAGTCCACTTCCGCCGCGTACAGGCCGGCGGCGATTTCCTCGCCCATGGCCGCCACCTCCTTGCGCCCATCGAGCAGCACATGGATGCGCGTGCCGTAGGCGCGCGCATAGCGCGCCACCAGCGCCGCCGGCAGCCACGCGTACTCGCGCTGCAAGCCTTGCACGAACTGGCCGAATTCGCGCACGGACCGGTTCTGCGGCGTGCTGCCGAACACGTCGCCACCGGGCAGGCAGGCGTTGGCCGTCCAGGCTGGCCGCGTATTGCCCAGCAAGGGCGCCAGCAAATCCAGCGCTTCCTCGGCCAGCTTGCGGAAGGTGGTGATCTTGCCGCCGAAAACACTCAGCAGCGGCGCCCCTTCCTGGTCCAGCTCGAAGCGGTAATCGCGTGTGACGGCCTTGGCGTCGGCGGACGCGTCTTCCACCAGCGGACGCACGCCCGCATACGTCCAGACCACGTCGGCAGGATTGATGGGCTTGCTGAAATAGTAACTGGAAAGCTCGCACAAGTAACGAATTTCCTCGTCATCAATTTCCACCTTGCCGCGCTCGCCGTGGAAGTCGAGATCGGTGGTGCCGATCAAGGTGAAATCGTGCTCATACGGAATGGCAAACACGATGCGCCCGTCCGGATGCTGGAAGATATACGCATGATCATGCGCGAACAATCGCTTGACGACGATATGACTCCCCTTGATCAGGCGCAAATGCCGGCCCTGTCCGCCGGGCGCTGCCTGTTGCAGGAATTCGGCCGTCCACGGCCCCGCCGCATTGACGACGCTGCGCGCGCGCACGGCCAGTTCACGTCCATCGCGTTGCAGCAGGGTCGCCTGCCAGGAAGCGTCCGCACCCGCGCCGTCGCGCCGCAGGGCCATGCAGCGCGTCTGCGTCAACACGTGCGCGCCCTTGTCCGCCGCGTCGATGGCATTGAGCACCACCAGGCGCGCATCGTCGACCCAGCCGTCGGAATATACGAAGCCGCGCTTGAACTGGGGTTTCAACGGTTTTCCCGCCGCGTGGCGCTCAAGGTCAATGCCGTGCGAGGCTGGCAGGATTTCCCGCTTCGCCAGCATGTCGTAGAGAAACAGGCCGGCGCGTATCAGCCAGGCCGGGCGCTGGCCCTGCGCGTGCGGCATGACGAAGCGCAGCGGCCACATGATGTGCGGCGCCGAGCGCAGCAGCACTTCGCGCTCGATCAGCGCCTTGCGCACGAGGCCGAATTCATAGTATTCAAGGTAGCGCAGGCCGCCGTGTATCAGCTTGGTGGACGCGGACGAGGTGTGCGCAGCCAGGTCGTCCTTTTCGCACAGCACCACGGACAAGCCCCGCCCGGCCGCGTCGCGCGCGATGCCGGCGCCATTGATGCCGCCACCCACCACCAGCAGGTCGCATTCCATCGCAGACTCCGGCACTGCGTCGATTCCCTGCTGTACTAAGGCCATCGGGACTCCATCGTTATCAAGGACAGGCGACCAAGAAAGACTAGGCACACCCGGCGACTGTGGTTAAGATCAATACGGATGTAATACGAATGCAATATGGATAAGATTACGCCATAAATCGAACTCATAGCAACATGTTTTCACCCATATTTGTTCGATTTTGTTCGTTTGTGGAATTTTAAAGAGACACGCCCATGAATTTGAATCCCCGCCAGCGCCGCTTGCTTGAAGTGGTGCGCCAGAAAGTCACCATGTCGGTCGAGGAACTGGCCCAGCAACTCGACGTCACGCCGCAAACCGTGCGGCGCGACGTCAAGCAAATGGAAGAAGCGCGCCTGCTGGCCCGCTATCACGGCGGCGTGGGCTTGCCCTCGTCCGTGGAAAACATCGATTACAACCAGCGCCAGGTATTCAACAGCGAAGCCAAGCGGCGCATCGCCACCGCCGTGGCGGCGCAAGTGCCGCAAGGCTGTTCGCTCCTGATCAATATCGGCACCACCACCGAGGAAGTGGCGCGCGCGCTGGGACGGCACACGGGCTTGCATGTGGTGACGAACAACCTGAACGTGGCCGCCATCCTGGCCGACAACGCCGCCTGCGAAGTCATCGTGGCCGGCGGCGTGGTGCGCGGGCGCGACCGCGGCATCGTGGGCGAAGCGACCATCGACTTCATCCGCCAGTTCAAGGTCGATATCGGCATCATCGGCATTTCCAGCATCGACGAAGACGGCAGCTTGCGCGACTTCGATGCGCGCGAAGTGAAAGTGGCGCAAGCCATCATCGAGCAGTCGCGCGAAGTGTGGCTGGTGGCCGACCAGCATAAATTCGGCCGCAAGGCGCTGGTGCGCCTGGCCGACCTGGCGCAAGTCGACATCCTGTTTACGGATGCGCCGCCGCCGGCCCGCTTTGCCGAAGTATTGTGCGACGCGGGCGTGAAGGTGGTGGTGGCCGCCTGAGGCCGAGCGTCCCACGGCTGGTGGCGGGCGCCATCGCCGGGCAAGACCTGGCCTCCCGCCTCAGTGCGCGATGGCAAGCTTGCCGAAGTGGCGCCCGCCGGCAGCCAGCTCCGCATACGCCGCAGCCGTGTCGTCGATGCTGAACACGCGGTCGATGACGGGCACGATGCCATGTGCGGCGATGGCCTGCGCCGCCTGCGCCAGATCGGCCACGGAACCGGTGTTGTTGCCGACGATGCGCAAGGCCTTGACGATGACGGGCAGCAAGTCGATGTTGGCGGCCGTGCCGCCGACAAAGCCCACGGTGAAGACCGTTCCGCCCACCGCCGCCGCATTGAGCGAGCGCACGATGGTGGCGCCGCCCACCGTCTCGACCACCAGGTCGGCGCCCCGCCCACCGGTCAGTTTCAGCACTTCCACGTCCCAGGCGGGCGTGGCCCGGTAGTTGATCAGGTGATCGGCGCCCAACTGGCGCGCCCGTTCCAGCTTTTCATCGCTGGACGACGCCAGGATCACCATGGCGCCCGACGCCTTGGCGAACTGCAAGGCAAAGAGGCTGACGCCGCCCGTTCCCAACAACAACACCACCGATCCGGGGCGCACTGGCGCCGAACGCACGGCGTTCCAGGCCGTCGTCGCCGCGATGGGCAGCGCCGCGCCCTGGACAAAATCAAGGTGGGCCGGCAAGGCGACCAGGCTGGCAGCGGGGACGGCTACGTACGCGGCCAGCGAGCCCGGCAAGGTAACGCCGCGCATCGCACCCACGTTGTGCGGCGTGATGGCGCCGCCCTGCCAGTGCGGCATGAAGTGCGGAATGACGCGGTCGCCGACGGCCAGGCCGCTGACGCCCTCGCCCAGCGCCGCCACTTCACCCGCACCGTCGGCGACGGGGATCAACGGAAAGGCCGCGCCGGCAAAATTGCCCGTCGCAATGGCCACATCCAGGAAGTTGAGTGTGGCGGCGCGCAGGCGCAGCAGCACCTCGCCCCGGCCGGCCTGGGGCTCGGGCAGCTCGGTCGGGCGAAACGCGGTGAGGGAAGGAGCGGTCAGTTGTATGGCTTTCATGGTCGGTTCTCGGGCGATGTGTGTCAGGATGGCCGCACGCTGGCGGGAAAAACATCAGTGTCATTTAAAATAATTAATAGATAAACTATGATTTTATTCAATGATTTGACACTGAGGATTGCCAATGGATTTGCTCGACAGCATGAAGGTGTACGTACTGGCCGTTGAGAAAGGCAGTCTGAGCGCTGCTGCGGCAGCCAGCGGAATCTCCTCGACGATGGCCGGCAACCACCTGCGGACACTGGAAAAACGCCTGGGCATGCAACTGCTCCAGCGAACCACCCGACGCCAGCACCTGACCGCCTTCGGCGAGGATTACTACGCGCGCTGCAAGGAAATCCTCAGGCTGGTGGCCGAGACCGATGTCCAGGCGCAAAACCTGCAACTGGCGCCCGCCGGCAAGCTGCGCATCACGGCACCCCTCACCTTCGGCGCGGAAGCGCTGATGCCCGCCATGGCCGTGTACCTGGAGCGCTATCCCGAGGTGAGCATCGATGTGGCCCTGAGCGACCGTGTGGTCGACCTGGTGGAGGAAGGCTTCGAGGCCGCCATCCGTATCGGCCAGCTGCCCGATTCGTCGCTGATCGCCAGGCCGCTGGCCCCCTACCGGCTGATGATCTGCGCCTCTCCCGACTACCTGGCGCGCAAGGGAACGCCGCGCCAGCCGGCCGACCTGAGCCAGCACGAATGCCTGTCCTTTTCTCCCGCCGCCCTGGCGCACTGGCGCCTGACAGGCGACCAGGACGACGTCTGCAGCGTGCCCGTCTCGGGTCGATTGCAAGTCAACCACGGCCAGGCGCTGCGCGTTGCCGCACTACATGGCATGGGCATCGTCCTGCAACCGACCTTCCTGCTGGAAACGGACGTGCGGGCGGGCCGCCTGGTCCAGCTGTTTCCCACGCATGCACTGCCCAGCCGCCCGCTCAGCGTGGTCTACCTGCCGGACCGCTACCGCTCGCCCAAGTTGCGCAGCTTCGTCGATTTTCTGGTGGAACGGTTCAACTGATGGGCGCCGCAACAGGCATGTGCCAGTCGACATCGATCGCCGTTGAAATATTTATCAATTCAGCAAAAATCATGTTACCATTGATGCAACATGAGTTATTTTTTTAATCTTCCTCTCCAGCAATACGATTATTTGCTTGATATTGCTTTTTATCTATCCAGAGCAAGAAAAAAAGGAAAACCTCTTTGCCGATCAGTGATTTCCTGTGAAAACAGTGTTAGAACTACCTCAAGCACGATGATTGTTCCCAAACAAACCACTCGACAGCAAGCGTGAAGGCCATAACCATGCCGGCAACGCCGCCCAGTGAAGGAAAAGAAATGAGCCACACTTTTGAAACGGCCGCCACGCAAGCTGCCCATCCCAACAGCGTTCCCGTCAGCGAGTTGGAAGCCCATCTCGGCTACTGGCTGCGCTTCGTGTCCAACCACGTTTCCCACAGCTTCCAGAAAAAAGCGGAAGCCAACGGTGTGACGGTGTCCGAATGGGTGGTGCTGCGCGAAATGTTCCGCCTGGGCTGCACCTCGCCCACGGTGCTGGCGCAAGTATCCGGCATGAGCAAGGGTGCCGTATCGAAGCTGATCGACCGCCTGGAAAGCAAGGGCATGGTCAGCAAGTCGATCCTGCTGGCCGACCGCCGCCAGCACTCGATCGAATTGACCACGGAAGGCGAAGCGCTGGTGCCCGTGCTGGCCGAGATGGCCGACCAGAACGACGAGGAATTCTTCGGCAAACTGCCGCGCCAGCTGCGCGACGACCTGCTCGAGGCGATGAAGGAAGTAGCGCGCACGCATCAGCTCAAAAGTGCGCCCTTGAATTAAAGCAGCTTGCGGCAAGGGTAAGACGGTGGCACGGGCGCTTCGGCTATGATGCTGGCCTGACCGTCTACCAGGAACACGCATGGCCCTGCACATCGAAACCCCTCTGCTCAACTCGCGCGCCCTGAGCCTGCACAGCGACCGCGCCATCTGGCTCAAGCTCGAAGCCTTGCAGCCGCCCGGCTCCTTCAAGATCCGCGGCATCGGCCTCGCCTGCGAAGAATACACGCGGCGCGGCGCCAGCCGTTTCATCTCTTCTTCCGGCGGCAATGCCGGCATCGCCGTGGCCTACGCGGGACGCCAGCTGGACATTCCCGTCATCGTCGTGGTGCCGGAAACGACCAGCGCGCGGGCCAGGGCCCTGATCGCGCAGGAAGGCGCCGAAGTCATCGTGCACGGCGCCGCCTGGCAAGACGCCAACGCGCTGGCGCAAGCCATGCTCACGCCGCAAGACGCTTTCCTGCATCCCTTCGACGATCCGCTGCTGTGGCAGGGGCATGCCGGCATGATCGATGAAGTAGCCGGCGCTGGCCTGAAACCGGACGCGGTGGTGTTGTCGGTGGGCGGCGGTGGCTTGCTGGCCGGCGTGGCCGAAGGCTTGCAGCGCAATGGCTGGGACGACGTGGCCCTGGTGGCCGTGGAAACGCAAGGTGCGGCCTCACTGGCCGCCGCCGTGGCCGCGCACGAACACGTGGCCCTGCCAGCCGTGAGCAGCATCGCCACCTCGCTGGCCGCGCGCCAGGTTTGCGCGCAAGCCTACGCCATCAGCCAGACGCGCCGGCTGCACAGCGTGGTGGTCTCGGACCGGGCCGCCGTCGATGCCTGCCAGCGTTTCATTACCGACCAGCGCCTGGTGGTGGAGCCGGCCTGCGGCGCGGCGCTGGCAGCCGTCTACGACAAGGTGCCGGAACTGGCGCCCTACCGCAAGGTGCTGGTCATCGTCTGTGGCGGCGTCACGGCCACCACGCAGCAGCTCGACCACTGGAGCGCCACCCTGTAACTCCGGCTACGCCGCCGCCTCGAGCAGGGCCACGCCATCGCGGCCCTGCCCCTTGGCGGCATACAGGGCCTGATCCGCCAGGTCCAGCAACTGCGCCGGCGTCAGCGCGCCTTCGCGGAAGATGGCGATGCCGATGCTGGTCGTCACCGGCAGCGGGCCGCTGGCCAGGCTGAAGGGCTGGCGGATGGCGTCGATGATCTTCGCGCCGATCTGGCGCACTTCGGCCGCGCTGTTCACGCCTTCGAAAATGATCACGAATTCATCGCCGGCCAGGCGCGCCACCAGGTCGCTGGCGCGCACGCTGCGCACCAGGCGCGCAGCAAATTCCTTCAGCACTTCGTCGCCCGCCTTGTGTCCCAGGCTGTCGTTGATGGCCTTGAAGCGGTCGATATCGAGATAGGCCAGCGCCATCGGCGCGCGCACGGCGCGCGTGCGCTGCATGCTTTGCTCCATCTGTTCGTCGAAGCGGCGGCGGTTGGCGATGCCCGTCAGCGTGTCGGTGGCGGCGGCAAACTGCAGCGCCGTATGCTCCGCCTTGGTCTTGGTGATTTCGTGGATCAGGCCATATACGCCTTCCACCGTGCCGCTCTCGCCCACATCGGGCACATAGCTGGTCTGGAAGGCGCGCCGGCCCGCCTCCCCCTCGCCGCCGATGCTGAATTCATATTCGACCTCCTCGCCTGCGAAGGCGCGCTGCAGGTACTCCTCGCGCAGCTGGTAGGCTTCCTCGCCCAGCACGTCGCGTATCGACTGCATCATGCTTTCCTTGCGCGACCGGCCGAACCATTTTTCAAACGTGGCGTTGATGAACTGGTAGCGGTGCTCGCGGTCGATGTAGACGATCACCACGGGGACATGGTCCGTCAGCAGCTTCAAGCGCCGTTCGCTGTCGCGCGTCTGCGCCTCGGCAATTTCGCGCTCGGCCACCAGCGAGTAAAAATCGCGGCTCAAGTCGCCGATTTCGTCGCGCCGCTCGATTTGCAGCGCCTCGATGCCCAGACGCTGGCGGCGGATCTGGTGCACCTGGCGGCGCAGGCGTTCCAGTGGCTGCAGCAGGCGCAGCACCACGCGCCAGCCGGCCAGTCCCGCCAGCACCGCCAGCAGCACGGCGGCCAGCAATATCTTGCTGCGCATCGCATGCAATGGCGCGAAAGCTTCATTCATCGGATAAACCGAGGCCAGTATCCAGCCCGTGGCGGCAATGCGGTGGTAAGCGAACAAGGCATCGACGCCTTGCGTGGTGGTGCCCGTCAGCCAGCCCTCGAAGCCCTGCATGGCGCGCCGCGTCGGTTCGCTGACGGCGCCATGGGCTTCGATATGCTGCATGATGCGCGACTTGTCGGGATGCTCGACGATGACGCCTTCGCTGGTCATGATGTACAGATAACCACCCGTGCCCGGCTTGAGCGCGCCCAGGCGGCCCAGAAAATCGGGCTGGCGCAGGTTCACGCTGGCCGCCAGCACATAGCGCACGGCGCCCTGCGCGTCGAACACGGGCTGCGTCACCACCACGATGGGCATGCCCGAAATGCTGCCGTTGAGCGGCGCGGAAATCACCGAATGCCGGGTCGCCAGCGTCTGGTCGAAATACGGGCGGCCTTTCACGTTCATCCCCGCCTGCGGCTTGACGGGGCCCATGCTGGCCAGCAGGGAGCCATCGGTGGCCGCCACGCCGGCCGTGTAGAACTCCTTGCCCAGCACCGTTTGCGCGGCCAGGAAACGCTGCAGGCTGGCGCCGTCGTGCGCGCCGCTGGCCGCCAGGCTGTCTGCCATCGTGCGCAGCACATTGCGCTTCGCGTCGAGCTCTTCATCGATAAAGACGGCGGCGCTGGCCAGCGATACATACTGCTGGCGTCCCGTCACGTCGCGCATGCCGCGCTCGGCCACGCTCAGGGTGGCCAGCGCCAGCGAGGCCACGGCCGCCAGCACGAGCAGGAAGACGACCACGCTCATGCGCGCCTTCAGGCTGGCCGGCAGGCGCCGGCGCAGCAATTTGCGCAATCTCATACGCATCGCCACGACGCCGTCACAGCCGCTGCTGCATATGCCGGCACAGACGCTCGACCGATTCTTCCAGCGCCAGCGTGCCCGTGTCCAGGGTCAGCGCGGCAGCCAGTGGCGCTTCATACGGAGCGGAAACGCCCGTGAATTGCGCCAGATGCCCCGCGCGCGCCTGCGCATACAGGCCTTTCGGATCGCGCGCCTCGCACTCGGCCAGCGGCGTGCTGACATGGACTTCGATGAAATGCGCCGCACCGATGATGTCGGCGGCCATGGCACGGTCGGCGCGGTACGGCGAAATGAAGGCGGCGATGACGGTCAATCCCGCCGCGTTCATCAGGCGTGCCACTTCGGCCGCGCGGCGGATGTTTTCATGCCGGTCTTCCGGCGTAAAACCCAGGTCGCGGTTCAAGCCATGGCGCAGCTGGTCGCCGTCGAGCAGCGCCACGGCGCAGCCCTGCGCCTTGAGCTGGCGCGCCAGCGCGTCGGCGATGCTGGACTTGCCGGCGCCGCTCAAGCCCGTCAGCCAGACCGTGTCGTGTTGTCCTGCTGTCATCACACTGCCTCCCCTTGTAGAGCTGGCAATATAACAAAGCCGTGCCGGAAAGGACAGATTTTCAGGCCGCGCTGCGCGCATCAAACAGCAACTGTCGTATCTCGGGTACGCAGGAGCCGCAATTGCCGCCCGCCTTGACGCAGGCCGTCACCTGCGCCGTCGTCGTCAGCTTTTGCTCCACGATGGCAGCGCAGATGGTGTTGCGCCCGACGCCAAAGCACGAACACACGGTGGGACCGGCGTCGACGCCCTTGCCGATGGGCTGGCCCAGCAGCACGCCGGCGCGGTCCGCCGCATCCATTTGCGCATGCGCAAACAGGCCCGCCAGCCAGCTGCGCGACGGCAGGTCGGGACGGGGCGAGACATACACGCATTGCGCGATGCGCCCGTCGTCCAGGTGCACGGCGCGGTACACGCCGGCGCTGGCGTCCGCATAATCGAGCCAGTCGGCATTGTCGTCCGTGACGCCGAGCAGCGCGCGCGCCCAGGCGCCCAGGTCCCCGATGCGCTGGCGGCCCGCCAGTTCGTAGCGCAAGAACTGCTCGCCCTGAATGCGCGTCCAGTGCGCCACGCCATCAAGCTCCAGCGGCGTGCGGCTCAGGACAAACGCATGCCAGTGCACGCGGAACTGCTCGATGCGCACGGGCGTGTGCTTGAATTCGGGCTCGCCCGAGACAGGGTCGACCACCGGATTGACGACGGCGCCCACGCGCGCGTCGGAGGCATTCGCGTCGCTCCAGTGGATCGGCACGAAGACCTGGCCGCGCGCGATGCCGCCGCCGTGCACGACGCGCGCCACCATGGCGCCCCAGGCGCTGGAAATGCGCGCCAGCTCGCCCTCGCGCACGCTGTACAGCAGCGCATCCTGCGGGTGGAGGTCGATGAACGCTTCGGCGACATGGCCCGACAGTTTTGCTGCCTTGCCCGTGCGCGTCATCGTATGCCACTGGTCGCGCACCCTGCCCGTGTTCAAGATGAGCGGATAATCTTCATCGGGCGCGTTGCGCGGTGCGCGCGGCGGCGTGGGCACGAAACGCGCCCGCCCGTCCGCATGCGCAAAGCGGCCGTCGCCGAACAGGCGCGCCCGGCCCTGCGGCCACTGCTGCGGCGCCAGGGCATCGTATTGCGCCGCATCCAGCTTGTCCAGGCCCGCCAGATTGAACAGGCGCGCCTGCTCGCCCACATTGCGGAAGGTGGACAGGCGCGCATGCTCGTCGAAGATGGCTTGCGGCGACGTGAAATCAAAACCGGCATAAGCCATGCGCCGCGCCACGTCGCACAGCACGTCCCAGTCGGCGCGCGCCGCGCCAGGCGCCGGCAAGAAGGCGCGCTGGCGCGAGATGCGCCGCTCGGAATTGGTCACCGTGCCATCTTTCTCGCCCCAGCCCAGGGCCGGCAGCAGCACGTCGGCATGCGCGTTCGTATCCGACTGCGCGCTGATGTCCGACACCACCACCAGCTCGCACTTGCCCAGCGCGCGGCGCACCTGGTCGGCGTCCGGCATGCTGACCAGCGGATTGGTGGCGATGATCCACACGGCCTTGACCTTGCCCGCTTCGATCGCGTGGAAAAGTTCCACCGCTTTCAAGCCCGGTTTGTTCGCCATGCGCGGAGAGTCCCAGAAGGTTTGCACGGTGTCGCGGTGCAGAGGATTATCCAGTTCCAGGTGCGCCGCCAGCATGTTGGCTAGCCCCCCCACTTCACGTCCGCCCATGGCGTTCGGCTGGCCTGTCAGCGAAAACGGCCCCATGCCGGGCTGGCCGATGCGCCCTGTCGCCAGATGACAGTTGATGATGCTGTTGACCTTGTCCGTGCCACTCGATGACTGGTTCACGCCCTGCGAAAACGCCGTGACAACCTTGCGCGTGGCGGCAAACGCCTGGTAAAACGCCAGCAAGGCGTGCGGGTCCACCTTGCAGATTCTCGCCACCTGCACAGGATCTGAACAGTCGACATGCGCCGCGGCCAGCGCTGCGTCGAGTCCCGCACTGTGCTGCGTGACGAAAACGTCGTCGATCACGCCTACACGCGCCAGGTAGCACAATAGCCCGTTGAACAGCCACACGTCGGTGCCCGGTTTCACGGGCAAATGGACATCGGCCAGCTCGCAGGTGGCCGTGCGGCGCGGGTCGATCACCACCAGCTTCATCTCCGGCCGGCTTTCCTTGAGGCGCGCGATGCGCTGGAACAGGATGGGGTGGCACCAGGCCGTGTTCGAACCGACCAATACGATCATGTCGGCCAGTTCCAGGTCTTCATAGCAGCCCGGCACGATATCCTCGCCAAACGCGCGCTTGTGGCCCGCCACGGCCGACGACATGCACAGGCGCGAATTGGTGTCGATGTTCGCGCTGCCCACATAGCCCTTCATGAATTTATTGGCGATGTAATAGTCTTCCGTCAGCAGCTGGCCCGAGACATACAGGGCAACGGCGTCGGGGCCGTGTTCATCGATGATGGCGAGCAAGCCGCCAGCCACCTTGTCCAGCGCCACGTCCCATGAAGCCGGCTGCAAGACGCCGTCGACGCGCACCTGCGGCTGCAGCAGGCGCTTGTCGATATCCAGGGTGTCGCCCAGGGCCGAGCCTTTTACGCACAGGCGCCCCAGGTTGGCCGGGTGGCTGCTATCGCCGGCGATGCGGATGGCGCCGTCGGGCAGGCGTGTCGCTTCCACGCCGCAGCCGACGCCGCAATACGGGCAAGTTGTTTTTACGGGCGTGCACGTGGTCATGGAGTGTCCTATCAGGCGGCCTGGCCGCACAGGGCCTGGCCAAACAACAAGTGGGAGCGCAGCTTGCTGATGTCGCGGCGCTGCTGGATCAGGTCGAAATACCAGGGACCGTCCTGCACGTCGCCATACAGCACGGCGCCCACCAGGCGGCTGCCCTGCACCACCAGGCGCTTGTAGACACCGCGGCGCGGATCGCGCAGCACCAGGTCTTCGCTGCCCTCGCCGCCAATGATGTCGCCGGCCGAGTACAGGTCGATGCCCGTCACTTTCAATTTGGTGGCGCTGGCCTGCTGCACGTAGCGCCGGTGTCCCGCGCCGGCCAGGTGCGCGCCGCACACGCGCGCCTGCTCCCAGATGGGCGCGACCAGGCCGAAGGTGGCGCGCCGGTGCTGCACGCATTCACCCACCGCGTACACGCGCGGGTCGTAGCTTTGCAGGCAGTCATCGACGACGATGGCCCGCTCGCAGTGCAGGCCGGCCGCTTGCGCCAGCGCGATGTTGGGGCGCACGCCGGCCGTCATCACCACCAGGTCGGCCGGGATCGACGTACCATCGGCAAAGCGAACGCCCTGCACCCGGTCGGTGCCGAGAATTTCCGCCGTTTGCGCCTGCATCAAAAACCGCAGGCCGCGCGCTTCCAGCGCCGTTTTCAGCAGGACGGATGCGGGAGGATCCAGCTGCTGGTTCATCAGGGCGCCGCTCATGTGCACCACGGTGACGTCCATGCCCTGGCGCTGCAAGCCGTTGGCCGCTTCCAGGCCCAGCAAGCCGCCGCCGATGACCACCGCGTGGCGGTGCGTGCGCGCCGCCTGCAGCATGGTGTCGACGTCGCTGATGTCGCGAAAACCGATCACGCCGGGCAGCGCGTGGCCCGGCACGGGCACGATGAACGGCGTCGAGCCGGTGGCCAGCAGCAGGCGGTCATAGGCAACCGTGATGCCGGACAGTGATTGCACGGTGCGCGCTTGGCGGTCGATGCGCACGACGGGGTCGCCCGCGTGCAGGGTGATGCCGTTTTGCGCATACCAGTCGCGCGTGTGCAGCATGATGTCGTCCACCGTCTTTTCGCCGGCCAGCACGGGCGACAGCAAAATGCGGTTGTAATTGCCGTGCGGCTCGGCGCCGAACACGGTGATGTCATACAGGTCCGGCGCGAGTTTCAACAGTTCCTCGACAGTGCGCATGCCGGCCATGCCGTTGCCGACCACGACCAAAGAGGGGCGCGCAGTTGCCTTGGCTGGCCGGTTCACAGGGCCACCCACACCATGCCGCCGAACACGCGCGTAGGCCAGGCGGCGACCGAATGCTCGGGCGCTTCCAGGCACTCGCCGCTGGCCAGGTCGAAGTGCTGCTTATAGACGGGCGAGGCGACGACGACGCGCTCGCCGATGCTGCCCACGAGGCCTCGCGAGAGCACGGAAACGCCCGCGTTCGGGTCGACATTGTCAATCGCGTACACGCGCGGCGCGGCATCGCCAACGCGGAACACGGCCACGTGGCGCCCGTTCAGCAGCGCGCACACGCCCGTGTCGGGCACGATGTCGGTCAAGGGGCAGATGGCCACCCAGTTGTCGGCGCTGGCGCCGGAAAGTTCATTCATCGCATTCATGGCTCAAGCCTCCACTGCCAGGATGGGGATCACGGTGCCGCGGCGTTCATCTGGCGTGGCGGGCCGGATCTGGCCCCGCTCTTCCACGAACACCACGTTTTCATCGTGCTTCTCGCTGTTGACGAAATGGCGGAAACGCTGGCGCACGGCGGGGTTGGAGACGGCTTCCTGCCACTCGCAGGCATAGGTGTCGACCACGTGCTGCATGTCCGCTTCCAGTTCGTGGGCGATACCCAGGCTGTCGTCGAGGATGACGCGCTTGAGGTAATCGAGGCCCCCTTCCAGGTTGTCGCGCCACACGCTGGTGCGCTGCAGGCGGTCGGCCGTGCGCACGTAAAACATCAGGAAGCGGTCGACATAGCGCACCAGGGTGGCTTCATCGAGGTCGGCCGCCAGCAGTTCCGCGTGGCGCGGCTTCATGCCGCCATTGCCGCACACGTACAGATTCCAGCCTTTTTCCGTGGCGATCAGGCCGATATCCTTGCCCTGCGCCTCGGCGCACTCGCGCGTGCAGCCGGACACGCCGAACTTGATCTTGTGCGGCGTGCGCAAGCCCTTGTAGCGGTTTTCCAACTGGATCGCAAAACCCACGCTGTCGGCCACGCCATAGCGGCACCAGGTGGAACCAACGCATGATTTGACCGTGCGCAAGGATTTTCCGTAGGCGTGGCCCGACTCGAAGCCGGCCGCGATCAGCTCTTCCCAGATGGCCGGCAACTGGTCAACGCGCGCGCCGAACAGGTCGACCCGCTGGCCACCCGTGATCTTGGTATACAGCCCGTATTTTTTCGCCACCGTACCGACGGCGATCAAGCCGTCGGCCGTCACTTCGCCGCCGGGCATGCGCGGCACGACGGAATACGTGCCATCCTTCTGGATATTGCCCAGGAAGTAATCGTTACTGTCCTGCAGGCTGGCATGCACGGGAGACAGGACGAAATCGTTCCAGCACGAAGCGAGGATATTCGCCGCCACGGGTTTGCACACGTCGCAACCGAGACCCTGGCCATGCGCGGACAACAGCGCGCCGAAGCTGCGAATCTTGCCCACGCGTACCAGGTGGTGCAATTCCTGGCGCGAGTACGCAAAATGTTCGCACACGTGGTTGTTCACCATCAGGCCCTGCTTCTGCATTTCCGCCTTCATGATCTGCGTCACCAGGGGCACGCAGCCGCCGCAGGCGGTGCCCGCCTTGGTGCAGCTTTTGAGCGCGCCTATCGTCGTCGCGCCATCGGCCACGGCCGCGCACAGCGCGCCTTTCGAGACGTCATTGCACGAGCAGATTTGCGCCGACTCGGGCAAGGCGTCCACGCCCAGGCCGACTTTTTGCTGGCCGTCGGCCTGCGGCAGGATCAGGAATTCGGGGGACGCCGGCAGCTCGATTTTGTTCAGCATCATCTGCAGCAAGGTGCCGTATTCGCTGGCGTCGCCCACCATCACGCCGCCCAAGAGATACTTGCCGCAATCGGAAACGACGATCTTCTTGTAGATCTGCTTGCGTTCGTCCATGAACTGGTAGGAGCGGCTACCCGGTGCATTGCCGTGCGGGTCGCCCAGGCTGGCCACGTCCACGCCCATCAGTTTGAGCTTGGTGCTCATGTCGGCGCCCTTGAACGTGGCTTCGCCCGCTTCTCCTTCCTCTTCCTGCAGCACATGGCGCGCCGCGATGCGCGCCATCTCGTAGCCGGGCGCCACCAGGCCAAAGATCAAGCCACCCCACAACGCGCATTCGCCGATGGCATAGATGTCGGGGTCGGAGGTGACGCAGCTGTCGTCGATGGCGATGCCGCCGCGCGGCCCCACGTCCAGGCCGCAGGCGCGCGCCAGCTCATCGCGCGGGCGGATGCCGGCCGAAAAGACGATCATGTCCGCTTCCAGGTGGCTGCCGTCGGCAAACTGCATGCGGTGCGTGGCCGCCTCGCCGTCGACGATGGCCAGGGTGTTCTTTTGCGTGTGCACGGTCACGCCCAATTCCTCGATCTTGCGGCGCAGGACGCGCGCGCCGCCCTCGTCGACCTGCACGGCCATCAGGCGCGGCGCGAATTCCACCACGTGGGTATCGAGCTTCAAATCGCGCAAGGCCTTCGCGCATTCGAGGCCCAGCAGCCCGCCGCCGATCACCACGCCCGTGGTGGACTTGGCGCCCCAGGCCAGCATGGCTTCCAGGTCTTCGATGGTGCGGTAGACGAAGCAGCCATCGCGTTCCTTGCCCGGCAGCGGCGGCACGAACGGCGTGGAACCCGTGGCGAACACCAGCTTGTCGTAGCTCAAGACTTCGCCCGTGCTGGCCGTGACGGTTTTCGCCGCGCGGTCGATGGCAATGGCCCGCGCATTGAGTTTCAGGACGACGTTGCCCTTGTCGAAGAAACCGGGTGCCACCAGGGAGAGGTCCTCGGCCGATTTGCCGTTGAAAAATTCGGACAGGTGCACCCTGTCATAGGCGGGGCGCGGTTCTTCGCACAAGACCGTCACGGACAAGTGCGGCGCGTTTTCCAGGGCCAGCCGTTCAATGAATTTGTGCCCGACCATGCCATGGCCGAGGACGACGATCTTAACGGGGTGGTTCATTCTGCTCTCCTCAGGCCGCAGCCATGTTCGGTTCGGCCGCCAGACCCGTGAAACGGGCGGCGATGGCGCACAGGGCCGAGATCACCACCAGCGCGCTCAAGATGATCAAGGTCTGGCGGATGTCGCCCGTGCCCTTCATCAGGAAGCCTGCCGCCACGGCGCCCACGTTGCCGCCCGCGCCGATGATGCCGGCCACGCCGCCCAAGGCACGGCTGTCGATGAAGGGCACCAGCGCGTAGGTGGCGCCGCACGCCATGTGGGTGAACAGGCCGAAGACCAGCATGGCGATAACGGCGTACGTGACGCTGTCGACTTTGGCAAACCACAGCAAGCCCACGCCTTCGCCGATCATCAGCATGAACAGCAGGGTCACGCGGCTGTTCAGGTTGCCGCGTAGGGCCAGTTTGTCGGACAGCCAGCCGCCCAGGGCGCGGGCAAACAGGGCCAGCAAGCCGAAGCTGCCGGCGGCCAGGCCGGCGGATTTCAAAGACAGGCCGAAATGGTCGACGTAGTACACGGCGGCAATGTTATGGATGAAAATCTCGATACCGAAGCAGGCGCCGTAGGTGACGAACAGCAGCCACACGCGATAGTTGGAACTTGCCGCCTTGAAACTGTCCCAGCCGCCGCTCTTGCCACCACCTTTGACGCCTTCGATGGCGCTGCCGGCGGCGCGCAAGTCCGAGTAATTGCCTTCAGGGCAATCCTGCGTATAGCGCCAGTAGAGAACCGCCATCACCAGCATCAGCACGCCCGGCACCAGCAGGGCGATGCGCCAGCCCAGCGATTCGGACACGCCCAGCATCAGCACGGCACCGAGCAGCAGCGGCATCAGCGCCTGCGCCGCACCGCCGCCCGCATTGCCCCAGCCAGCGGCAGCGGCATTCGCCGTGCCGACAACCCTGGGCGCGAACATCACGGAGGTGTGATATTGCGTGATGACAAAGCTGGCACCGACGGCGCCGATGCCCAGGCGGAAGAACAAAAAGCTTTCATAGCTTTGCGAGGCGGCCACGCCCAGCACGGGAATGGCGCCCAGCAGCAGCAAACCCGTATACGTCTTGCGCGGGCCGTAGCGGTCGCACAATGGCCCGACGATCAGGCGCACGAGGATGGTGATGGCGACAGCCGCGATATTGATATTCGCCACTTGCGCGAGGGAAAGGCCGAACTCGCCCTTGATGACCGGCATCAGCGGAGCGCAGGCGAACCAGGCGAAGAAACACACGAAAAATGCCATCCACGTCAGGTGAAATGCCCGCATGGGTGGCGTGGCGAGGGAGAAGAGCGCGATGCGCGTTGCTTTTTGGCTGGCCATGATAGGTTCCCGAAATATCCCGTTGATAAAACAAAACGGCGCCCGCCCCCGCCGATGAAAAATCAGCCAGAGCGGACGCCGTTGTCCATGTGGTCCGTCGTTGGACCGTTGTGCGTTTATTCAGGGGATCGCCGTTGATCCGTATCTTTTGTGTAGCAAGCGCCGTGCCAGCGCCCCAGATGGGCACACAGCGCCATTCGCCCTGGCTTTGCGCCAGATCATGGCACCTGACGGTGCAAGCACGCCACTTGCTGGTGCATGCAGGAACCAGCAAGTGGCAACGCTTGTCTAAACTACTATCTGAAGCAGTCGCGGGAGGCCACGATGGCCAAGACACTGCGCCGCCATTTTCGCTCACCCTGGCCACCCTGGCTAGCATGCGCATGCACCGGGCTGTTGCTGATGACATGGAGTAACAGTGCCGCCGCACAAGAGCCGAAGGAACACAGCGAGCTCGACGCCACCGTCGTCGCGCCCTTTCGCGCTGCGGTCGCTGCACGGACAACGCAGGCACGCACCTTTGTTGTTCGCCTTGCCTATCCCGACGAGGGCCGCACGCATGCCGTGCGCTGGCAGCTGACCTTGTCCGGCCCCGGCCCGCAAGGGACAGTGCTGCGGCGCTGGTCGGGCACGGAGCAGGTGGGGGCCGGTGGCCAGAGCATCACCCTGCCCTGGGATGGCCGCGCCGACGCGCGCGCGCGGCGCGTGCTGGTGCCGGACGGCTTGTACCAGCTGCGCCTGCTAGCCGTGGCGGATGCGGGCACGCCGCAGGAGGCGCAAGTGGAACAGCAATGGCCCATCCAGGTACTGCGGGGCCGCGGCACGACGACCAGGGTGCCCGCCTTCCAGGCGGGCTTGCAACAACTGTCGAGCCTGGATGGTCAGGTGGATTACCGCATCGTCTACGCCAACCTGCACAGCCAGACGCGCCACAGCGACGGCGGTGCGGCGCTGGACGCTTGCCGTGGCGCGCAGGAACCGCAAACGGCACCCTTCGGCCCCATCGATGCCTACAAGTATGCGCAGCAGCACGGCCTGGACGCCCTGCTGACATCCGAGCACAACCATATGTACGACGGCTCCGACGGGACGAATGCACTTGCCAACCCTGCCGAAGCAAAGGCCCTGTACCAGACGGGGCTGGCCGAAGCGGCCGCCTATACAAACGCCCACCCGGGATTCCTGGCCCTGTACGGCATGGAATGGGGCGTCATCAACAAGGGCGGCCATCTGAACATTGTCAATAGCGAGCAGTTGCTGGGCTGGGAAAAGAACGCCCAGGGCGACCTGCTGGCCGATGTGGAAACGCCGAAGGGCGATTACGCGGGCCTGTACGCGCTGATGCGCGAACGGGGCTGGATCGGCCAGTTCAACCACCCGGCGCAAACGGGCCAGTTTCTCGTCAACGGCCAGCCGCTGGGCTACACACAGGATGGCGACGCGGCCATGGTGCTGTGCGAAGTGATGAACACGTCCGCCTTTTCCACCAACGACCAGGAAACGGAGACGCGGCGCAGCAATTACGAGGCGGCCTGCAACCGGGTCCTGGCGGCCGGCTACCATGTGGCCTTCAGCAGCAACCAGGACAACCATTGTGCCAACTGGGGCGCGTCGTATGGCAACCGCACGGCCGTGCTGGTGGCCAGCCCGGCCGCCGGCATGCCCGTTTCACGCGACAATTTCCTCGCAGCGCTGCGCGCGCGCCGCGTGTTTGCGACCATGGACAAGCACGCGCAGCTGCTGTTTACGGCCAATGGCAAGTTGATGGGCGAGCGTTTCGAGAATAGCGGCCCCTTGCACCTGGTGATCAGTTTCAGCAACAGCGCGGGGCGGCAAGCGGCCGCCGTCGCCATTTTCCACGGTGTACCGGGAAGCAACGGCTCCGTCACACAAGTGTCGGACCAGGCCAAGGTCACCCTCACGCCCGCGTCCGGCCCGCATTTCTATTACGCGCGCCTGACGCAAGACGATGGCAGCGTCGTCTGGTCGGCGCCCGTGTGGGTCTATCAGTTGCCGTGAAGGGAGCTCACTGTCGAGGCAGAAATTCCCGCGTGTGTGGCTGCAGCGGCGCATGCTGTGTCATCAATTCAACGACCCAGTCGATGAAGACCCGCAGTTTTTTGCTGACATGCCGGTTCGGCGGATACGCCAGATACAGCGGCATCGGCTCGATCCGCCATGCCGCGAACAGGGGCACCAGCGCGCCTGCCGCCACGTGCGCCCTGGCCATGTAGTCTGGCAGCCACAGCACGCCCAGGCCAGCCAGCCCCGCCGCCAGGTAGGCGTTGCCATCGTCAATCGACAGCACGTACTGGCCCGTTATCGTTATGCTCTTGCCGCCCTGCCGCATCACCATGGAAAAACCGTTGCCGCCCCGTCCCCAGCGAAAGCGGACGATACGGTGCTGGGCGTCGTCCAGTTCCTGCGGATGACTGGGCGTGCCCGCGCGCTGCAGGTAGGCGGGCGCCGCGTACACGGCCAGCTGCAAGTCACCGATCTTGCGCGCCATCAAGGACTGGTCGCGCATCTCGCCGCCACGAATGACGCAATCGACGTTGTCGCCAATCACATCGACCATGCGGTCGCTGGCGCCCATATCCAGCTGGATGTCAGGATAGCGGACGTGAAATTGCGGCAGCGCCGGCACCAGCAGCATGCTGGCGAGCGGACTGGGAACATCCACCCGCAACTGGCCACGGGGCAGCGCCGCAGCACCGGGCAAGCTCGTTTCAATCTCGTCCAGGCTGGCCAGCACGGGCACGATGCGTTCGTAATACTCGGCGCCATCGGCCGTGACGTTGACTTTGCGCGTCGTACGGTTGAGCAGCTTCAGGCACAAACGCGCTTCCAGCTGTTGCACCAGTTGCGTCACGCTGGTGCGGCTCATGTGCAAGGTGTGGGCCGCCTGGGTAAAACTGCCCGTCTCGACCACCCGCACGAATGCCCGCATCGTATCCAACTTGTCCATCCTCACCTCCGCACCCTGATTGTTTGGATTATACAAACAGTCTTGGGGCAGCTTGCCCCTTTATCTGCGCGCCGGCCATGGCTAAAGTTCTCTCCAGGCCGCCGTTCGGCGGCAACACCCAAGGAGCCATGCCATGCGTAATGCAATGACCACCCGCGACGTCGTCTTTCCACCTGGACGCCAGGCGCTGTATGAAAAGAACCGCTATTCACCGGCCATACGGGCCAACGGCTTGCTATTCGTCTCCGGCCAGGTGGGCAGCCGCGCAGACGGGACGCCGGAACCGGAACTGGAAGCGCAAATCAGGCTGGCCTTCGACAACCTCAACGCCATCCTGCAGGCCGCCCATTGCACCTTCGACGACGTGCTCGACGTGACCATCTTCCTCGTTGAGCCGGAAGCGACCTTCCAGCGCATCTGGAATATCGTGCAGGCAGAATACTGGGGCGAGGCGCCCCACCCCACCGTCACGGCCGTGGGCGTCACGTGGCTGTACGGTTTCCAGTTCGAGATCAAGGTAGTGGCAAAGTTGCCGGATTAGCGGGGCATGCCAGCCCCGCGTGCGCCGCAGAATATACGGCTGGGCGGGCGAACGGCAAATATTATAGGAAAAACATGCCACCTCTTTACTGATATCCACGAGATACTGGTTCCCCACAGCAATCCATGGCACCATGGCTGCGCCGTTTTGCCTGCAACGCGGCCTCCACCGGACCAACCAGGAACCTTCTATGTCGTCATATCGTACCTTTGCCAGCAGCATGCTGCTCGGCCTGGCAGCAGCGGGCATCGCCCATGCACAAGCACCCACGCCCGCCGCGTCCACTGCTCCGGCCGATCCCCACCTGTGGCTGGAAGAAGTCCTCGGCGACAAGCCGCTGGCCTGGGTGAAACAGCACAATGCCGTCGCCACCAAGGAACTGGAAAGCCAGCCCGGCTTCCCGGCCCTGCAGGCGCGCCTGAAAACCATCCTCAATTCGAAGGAACGCATTCCCTACGTCAGCAAGGAAGGCGCGTTTTACTACAATTTCTGGCGCGACGCCCAGCATGTGCGCGGCATCTGGCGCCGTACCACGCTGGCGCAGTACCAGCTGGCCGAACCGACCTGGGAAACCGTGATCGACCTCGACCAGCTGGCCGCCGGCGAGCATGAAAACTGGGTCTGGGGCGGCGCCTCCTGCCTGTATCCGAAGGGCGAACGCTGCCTCATTTCCCTGTCGCGCGGCGGCGGCGACGCCAAGGTAGTGCGCGAATACGACGTGGCGAAACGCGCCTTTGTCGACGGCGGCTTCAGCCTGCCCGAAGCGAAGGGCAGCGCCAGCTGGATCGACCACGATACCCTGTTCGTCTCCACCGATTTCGGCCCCGGCACGATGACCAGCTCGGGCTACCCGCGCATCATCAAAGAGTGGCAGCGCGGCACGCCGCTGACGCAGGCACACACGCTGTATGAAGCCAAGGCCGACGACCTGAGCGCCGGCGCCTACAAGGATTTCACGCCCGGCTACGAACACCAGTTCATCGAGCGGCAAATCGATTTCTACAGCGGCGAAATGTTCCTGCGCGACGGCGCCGACTTGAAGAAGGTGCCGAAACCGGACGACGCGACGGCCTTCACCGTGCGCGACCAATTGATCATCACCCTGCGCTCGGACTGGAAAGTGAACGGCAAGACCTACCTGCAAGGCTCATTGCTGGCGACCGACTTCAAGGCCTTCATGCAGGGCAAGCAGGCACTGGAAGTACTGTACGCGCCCACGGCCACGTCGTCGCTGGACAATGTCACGGCGACGAAATCGGCCATCCTCATCACCACCCTGGACAAGGTCAAGAACCGCCTGACGGAACTGCGCCACGTGAACGGCAAGTGGCAGCGCCGCGCCGTCGATGCGCCAAAACTGGGCACGCTGGCCGTCAGCGCGCTCGACTCCGTCGACTCGAACCAATACTTCCTGACGGTGACGGACTTCCTCAACCCGACCACCCTGTACCTGGCC
Organism: Janthinobacterium kochi; assembly: GCF_051380715.1. NCBI lineage: Bacteria > Pseudomonadati > Pseudomonadota > Betaproteobacteria > Burkholderiales > Oxalobacteraceae > Janthinobacterium > Janthinobacterium kochi. Next base: position 446,071 of record NZ_JBNYXO010000001.1, on the reverse strand, counting down.
ACGGCGCAAAGCGACAAACGGACAAAAATCAAGTCGCTGCCAGCTTACTTCGACGCGGCGCCGTACAAGGTGGAGCAGTTCGAATCGACGTCGAAGGATGGCACCAGGGTGCCGTATTTCGCCATCATGGGCAAGAACACGAAGTTCGACGGCAGCAACCCCACCGTGCTGTATGGCTACGGCGGCTTCGAAGTGTCGCTGAAACCAAGCTACAGCGGCACCACCGGCGTGGCGTGGCTGGAAAAGGGCGGCGTGTATGTGCTGGCGAATATCCGCGGCGGCGGCGAATTCGGCCCCCGCTGGCACCAGGCGGCATTGAAGGAAAACCGCCAGCGCGCGTATGACGACTTCATCTCCGTGGCGCAGGACTTGATCAAGCGCAAGGTCACCAGCCCGCGCCACCTGGGCATCATGGGCGGCAGCAATGGCGGCCTGCTGACGGGCGCCGTGCTGGTGCAGCGTCCCGACCTGTTCAACGCCGTCGTCAGCCAGGTGCCGCTGCTCGACATGCGCCGCTATAACAAGATGCTGGCGGGCGCTTCGTGGATGGGAGAATACGGCGACCCGGACGTGGCGGAACAATGGGCGTACATCAGCAAGTACTCGCCGTACCAGAACGTCTTCAAGGATAAAAAGTATCCGCGCGTGCTATTGACGACCTCGACGCGCGACGACCGGGTCCACCCTGGCCATGCGCGCAAGATGGTGGCCAAGTTGGAAGAGCAAGGCCACGACGTGCTGTACTGGGAAAACACGGAAGGCGGCCATGCGGGCGCCGCCAACAACGACCAGCAGGCGCTGATGTGGGCGCTGACCTATACCTTCCTGTGGGAGCAGCTGAAGTAAAACGGTGGTGTCGGATTACGCGCTCACGCACCTCGGCGGCCCCGCCAATCCGACCTACCCGACCTACAGCCCCTCAAACAATTACTTCGCCTGCGCGCTGGGGCGCTCGGCAATGCGGTCGCGGTAGGCCTGCAGGTTGGCCAAGCCTTCCGCGCCAGGCCGGTATTTCATCAGGCCGCGCGCAAATTCCAGCGCGCAGAAGGCCGTGATGTCGGCAATTGTAAACCGTTCGCCGGCGATGTACGGCTGGCTGCCCAGCACCTGATCCAGCCATTGCGCCGTTTCGCGCAGCTTGCCCGCCTGCGCCGTGGCGAAATCGGGAAACTGCGGGTTTTCCAGCGCTACCAGGGCCGGATGGCCATGGCGCACCCAGTTGGCGGCGGCACTGAACAGGTGCAGTTCCACGCGGCGATCGGCCATTTCGATAAAGGCCCGCTCTTCAAAGCCTTCGCCCATCAGGTTTGGCTGCGGGTGCAAGCCTTCCAGGTAGGTGCAGATGGCGCGCGTTTCGGTCAGCACGCGCCCGTCCGCCAATTCCAGCACGGGCACGCGGCCCAGCGGGTTTTTCGCCAGGAAGGCGGGATCGCGGTGCTGGCCCGCCATCAGGTCGAGCGCCACTTCCTCGATGCCGGTGATGCCTTTCTCGGCGATGAACATGGTGACGCGGCGCGGATTGGGCGTGCGTGGGCTGATAGTCAGTTTCATGTGCAGGTCTCGTCTCGTTATGGTGGTTCACAATCATACCAGCGCGCCATCATGGTGCAACGCCCCAGGCGCGTTGACTTTGCCCCCGTTTCCACTTAGATTGCTGTACGGGAACGCTGGCTTTCAGTTCCAGCGATGTCCCCCAACCGCCATCGACGCTCGCAGCCTATCCGGCTGGCGGGCGTTTTACTCATAAACGAAGGGCATACCATGCATCGCACACCGACTCCGCGTTTCCGCCGCAGCCAACTGGCTGCCGCCGTCCTGGCACTGACCGCCGCCACCGCTTTCAACACGGGCCACGCTGCCCCCGTCGTCAAATATGCCTCGGCCAGCCATGCCACCAGCACCACCACGCAGCTGCCGCGCGGCGTCACGCCTTTGCACTATATCCTGTCGATCACGCCGGACGCCGCCGCGGCCACCTTCAAGGGCGAAGCCGCCATCAAGGTGGCCGTCGACACGCCAACGGCCAGCATCACCTTCAATGCCCTGAATCTGGCGTTTGCCGCCGCCGCCATCGAAGGCGCAGGCGGCAGCAAGCAGGTGACGCGCAAGATCGATTTCGATGCGGACAAGCAGACGGCCACCGTGCATTTTGCCGAGCCGCTGGCCAAGGGCGAGTACCTGTTGCGCATCGACTACAGCGGCAAGATCGGCACGCAGGCGACGGGCCTGTTCTCGCTCGACTACGACACGCCGCAGGGTCGCCAGCGGGCGCTGTACACGCAGTTCGAAAATTCGGATGCGCGCAGCATGCTGCCATCGTGGGATGAACCGGACTACAAGGCCACCTTCGCGCTGGACGTGGTCGTGCCAAGCAACCAGATGGCCGTCGGCAACATGCCGATCACCCGCAGCGAAGACCTGGGCAATGGCAAGAAACACGTGTATTTCGCCACCACGCCGCGCATGTCGACGTATCTGCTGTTCTTCGGCCTGGGCGACTTCGAGCGGGCGACAAAGATGGCCGACGGCACGGAAGTGGGCGTCATCACGAAGAAGGGCGCGCTGGCGCAAAGCCGCTTCGCGCTGGAAGAATCAGCCGCCCTGCTGCGCGAGTACAACGACTATTTCGGCGTGCGCTACCCGCTGCCCAAGCTCGACAACATCGCCGCGCCGGGCCGCAGCCAGTTCTTCGGCGCCATGGAAAACTGGGGCGCCGTCTTCACCTTCGAATACGGCTTGCTGCTCGACCCGACCATCTCGACGCAGACCGACAAGGAAAACATCTACACCACCCTGTCGCATGAAATGGCGCACCAGTGGTTCGGCGACCTGGTCACCATGCGCTGGTGGGACGACCTGTGGCTCAACGAAGGTTTTGCGTCGTGGATGGAAAGCCGCACCACGGAGCGTCTGCACCCGGAGTGGAACACGGCCCTGTCCAACGTGGGCGGGCGCGAATCGGCGATGAGCCAGGACGCGTTGCGCACCACGCATCCGGTGGTGCAGCGCATCGCCACTGTGGAGCAGGCCAGCCAGGCCTTCGACGGCATCACCTATCAAAAAGGCGAAGCGGTGATCCGCATGCTCGAAGCGTACGTGGGCGCTGATACTTGGCGCACGGCGGTGCGCAGCTACATGCGCAAGCATGCGTATGGCAATACGGTGTCGGACGACCTGTGGCGCGAAGTCGATGCCGCCGCTGGCAAGCCTGTCAGCGCCATCGCCCATGATTTCACCCTGCAGCCGGGCGTGCCGATGATCACGGTGGGCCAGGCCGTGTGCAGGAAAGGCAGCACGCGCGTGACCCTGACGCAGACGGAATTTTCCAAGGACCAGCCGGACAAGAAACCGCTGTCGTGGAAAGTGCCCGTCATCGCTTCGACGGTCGGCAACGGCAAACTGGCCAAGGTGGTGCTCAAGGATGGCAAGGCCACCCTGAACGTGCCAGGTTGCGGCGCCCTGCTGGTGAATGCCGGCCAGAGCGGCTACTACCGCACGCTGTACGCGCCTACCGGCACGCGCGCGCTGGCGGGCAGCTTCGCGCGACTGGCGCCGATCGACCAACTGGGCTTGCTGGCGGACAGCCAGTCGCTGGGCATGGCGGGCCTGCAAGACCCGGCCGGTTTCCTGGAACTGGTGAAAGCCACGCCGCTGTCGGCCGACCCGCAAGTGCTGGGCCGGGTGGCCGGGTCGCTGAACGGCCTGTATGAGCAGTATGCGGGCGATAGCGTGGAAAGCAAAGCGCGCCAGCAGGCTTTCGGCCGCTTCGCCATGGCGCGCCTGGCGCCGATGATGGCGCAGACGGGCTGGGAAGCGCGCGCGGGCGAAGCATCGAGCGTGGCGACCCTGCGCGGACGCCTGATTGCCATCCTCGGCGACATGGGCGAACCGGGCGTGATCGCGGAAGCGCGCCGCCGCTATGCGGCCAGCGAACAGGATCCCACCGCCATGCCTGCGCCGCTGCGCCGCACCATCCTGGGCGTGGTGGCGCAGCATGCCGACGCCGCCACCTGGGAACAGCTGCACGCCAGGGCGCAGCAGGAAAAGACGCCGCTCATCAAGAACCAGCTGTACGACTTGCTGGCCTCGAGCGACGATACGGCCTTGGCGCAGCGCGCGCTGGCGCTGGCGCTGACGGAGGAACCTGGCGTGACCAACAGCCCGGCCATGATCTCGCGCGTGTCGCGCACGCATCCGGAACTGGCCTTCGACTTTGCGCTGGCGCACCTGGAGCAAGTCAATGCGCGCATCGACGCCAGCTCGCGCAGCCGCTACTTCCCGCGCCTGGCGGCCGGTTCGGCGCAGCCAGAGATGATCGCCAAGCTGGAAGCGTACGCGCAAGCGCACCTGCCGGCCAGCGCGCGCGGCGACGCCGACAGCTCCGTGGCCGGCATCAAGTACCGCATCAAGGTACGCGCCGAGCGCCTGCCGGCCGTCGATGCGTGGCTGGCGAAACAGGCAGGCTAGGCTGGATTCCCGGCGCCGCGGCGCCGGGAGGAAGAAAATACAGGCAAAAAAAACCGGCTTCGCAAATTGCGGTAGCCGGTTGAAACGCTGTTTCAGAGCGCAGGGATAAAACGGAAAACACATGAAAAAGTGGAAATCGTGCCGGTCATTGAGGTGTCCGGCAACCTTGCGCTCGGGGTTTCCGTGCGCCATGTGTCCACTATGCCAGCCCTTCGTTGACACAGGCTTAGGACTTCATTAAATCCCCGCCCGATCCTTGCATTTTCCCTGCCCCACCCTGCGATCATTGCTGCAAAATAAGTTTTACATGTCTGGTGCCGATGGTTGAGCTCACCGGCTAAGCTGTTGAGTCATGCCTGCATCCTATCGCTCCCGGAGCGTAGTGACCTGCGCACCGCATGCTATGTGCCAACAAGAGCATCATAGCAGCGCCATATGACCGCCTTATGACGTAGCTCTAACATTGCACGCGCATCGCCGCGCGGATCGCGTACTATTCCCCCATCGCCCCTGCCACTTCTGCCCCATCTGCCCCATGTTCAGCCAGAACCACCGCCTGTCGTCCGCCATCCGTGCCCCGCTGCTGCTTGCCTGCGCCGTACTGGCGGCCTGTACGCCCTTGCCGCCTGCTCCTGCCCAGACGCCTGCGCCGGCTGCCATGCCCGCGTCCGCGTGGCAGCAGCCGGGCGTGCATATCTTGCACATTGCCCCACAGGAATCCCTGCTGACCATCACCGTGCGGCGCGGCGGCCCGCTGGCGCGGCTGGGGCATGATCACGTGATCGCCAGCCGCACCTTGCAGGGCGTCGTGGCGCCCGCACTGGGGCGCGCGCAATTCCAGTTCCGGCTCGATGAGATGAGTGTGGATGAGGAAAGCTTGCGCCAGGCGGCCGGGCTGACGACGACGCCTTCGGCCGACGCCATTGCCGGCACGCGCCACAACATGCTGGTGCGCGTGCTCGAGGCCGAGCGTTATCCGTGGGTGCGTATCGATGCCCGCCGCGCGGGCAATGGCGAGGTGCTCGAGGCAGACATCACCCTGCATGGCGTGACGCGCACCTTGCAGCTGCCGGTGCGCATCGAGCAAGCGGCCGACGGACGCCGCCTGCAGGCCAGTGGCAGCCTGCTGCTGAAACAGAGCGACTTCGGCATCGTGCCCTTCGCCGTCCTGGGCGGCGCCATGGCCGTACAGGATCAGATGGAACTGGCGTTCCGCATTACCGCCCGGCAAGACCTCAGCGCGCCAGGAGCAGGCGCAAACCCAGGCCGATGAAAATGCTGCCGGCCACCCGGTCCAGCCACAGGCCGGCGCGCGGACGGCGGTTGAGCCACAGGCCGACGGCGCCGGAAAAATAGCCGAGCAGGCCGAACAGCACGCAAGCCTGCGCCGTGAAGACCAGGCCCAGCTGCGCCGTCTGCCAGCTGGCATTGCCCTGGCCCGCGACGATGAACTGCGGCAGGAACGAGAGAAAAAACAGCACGACTTTCGGATTGATACTGTTGGCAAACAAACCCTTGCCGAACAGGCGCAGCAGCGATTCGTCGTGCAAGGCCGCCGCGCCATCGACTCTGGCGCCGCCACGGCTGCGCAAGGCGCCGATGCCCAGCCACACCAGATACAGGCCGCCAGCCACTTTCAGCGCGGTAAATGCGGTGGGCGAGGTGGCCAGCAGGGCCGACACGCCGATGGACGCCAGCACCGTGTGCGTGAGGCAGCCAAGGGCGCAGCCCAGGCCGAACGCCATGCCCTGGCGGCGCCCGCGCGACATACCCACGCCCAGCACCATCAGGTTGTCGGGGCCGGGACTGGCGGTAATGAGGACGGCGGCGGCCAGGAAGGCCAGGAACTGGTCAGGACTGAGCATGGAGGACTCGCAGGCAAAAGGCGCCATGATACCGGAGCGCTCGCCATGCCGACAGGGCAGGAAATTGCCCGTGTGCCACCGAGAGTCGATTAAAATGAGTACTCCACAGCAAACAGCGCCGCCGCCAGTTCCCACGCGACCGTCACCCACCCCATCGATGCCAGCCCACCCGCCCCCTTCCCGCCCCCACGCTGCCAGCTCCCGCGTCTGCGCCTGGCTAGGCGGCTGGCCGCTGCTGTTCAGTCTGCTGTTCGCCCTGCTGGGGCTGGCGGGCGCGGCGCAGGCGGCCCCCTTGCCATTGGGCAAGCAAGGCATCGGGCACCTGGGCAGCGGCGGGCAACTGTTTTTCGCCGGAAATGAAGCCGCGCCCACCGATGCCGCCGCCCTGCCCGCCTGGCTGGCGCGCCAGCGCCCGGCCGACCAGGTCGACCTGTTCGGCGGCGCCTACTGGCTGCATGCGCAGGTGCGCAACGACAGCAGCGTGGCGGCCTGGGTCATCGACCCGAACGATACCCTGATCGACCTGGTCGACCTGCACGTGTATGGCTCCGGGCCGCACACGGCGCCGCAGACCTTGCTGACGGGCTACCAGCGCCCGCACGAATATTTGCTGCACTACGGCAGGAACGTGCAGCTGGCGCCGGGCGCCACGTATGACATCCTGATCCGCTTTTCCAGCCCCTACTACGCGCGCGCTCCCCTGTTCGGCATGAAGACGCAGCAGGACTACCGCAAGCTGGTGGGCAAGGAAAACTTCCTGATGGTGGCGTCCATCGGCGCCCTGCTGGCGCTGGGCCTGTTCAATTTCTTCATCTTTTCCATCACCCTGGAAAAAGCCTCGGCCTATTACGCGCTGTACGTGCTGACCTATGGCCTGGCCTGGGCCATGACCTTCCACGTCTTTGCCGACCTGTTCGACTGGCACCTGCTGCAGCTCCATTACGTGCCGTTTTTCCTGCTGCCCGTCTTCAGCACCCTGTTCTACACGCATTTCCTGCGCCTGCGCGACTACTCGCCCCTGCTGTACCGCATCAGCAAGGTCAACCTGGTGCTGCCCCTGCTGCTCTTGCCCAGCTGCTTCGTCGCCCTGTCGTATGCGCACACCCTGGCCACCATCGCCATCAGCATCTGGATGCTGCTGGCGCTCATCTGCGGCATCGTCGTCTGGTGCCGCGGCTACCAGCCGGCGCGCTTTTTCGTGCTGGCTTTCGTCGCCCTGATGCTGCCCGGTTTTCTGATCCTGCCGGCCAACCTGGGCCTGATGCCGGCCATGGTGGCCAACGCCCAGCTGGTGACCTTGCTCGGCGGCACGCTCGACGGCTTGCTGCTGGCGTTTGCCCTGGCCGATCAGATCCGCCTGCTGCGCAACAACCTAGAACAGCGCGTGCAGGAACGCACCCTGGCACTGACCCTCAGCAACGATGCCCTGCTGAAGGCCAAGGAGCACGCGGAAGTGGTCAGCCGCCACCGCATCGATTTTCTCTCCGCCATGAGCCACGACATCCGCACCCCGCTGGCCGGCGTGATCGGCATGCTGAAATTCGCCCTGCGCGACCAGTCCGTCAAAGGCCGCACGCAGGAATACCTGCGCATTGGCCTGCATAATGGCGTCTCGCTCTTGACCATTCTCAATGACATCCTCGATTTCTCAAAGATCGACGCGGGCAAGCTGACCCTGGAAACCGTGGACTTCGACTTGCTGGCGCTGATCGGCGACGCGGCCGGCATCGTGCAGGGCCAGGCCGATGCGAAGAGCCTGCTGCTGCGCCGCGAACTGGCGCTGGACCTGCCGCGCTACGTACGCGCCGATCCCACGCGCCTGCGGCAAATCCTCATCAACCTGCTGGGGAACGCGCTGAAATTCACGGCAAATGGCGAAGTGATGCTGGAAGTGCGGCGCGCCCGCACGCCGCCGCGCCGCGATGGCCGCAGCGCCATCGACTTCATCATCAGCGATACGGGCCCCGGCATCGACGCGGACACCTTGCCGCGTTTGTTCCAGAAATTCGAGCAGGCCGACCATTCCACCACGCGCCGCTATGGCGGCACGGGCCTGGGCCTGGCCATCTGCAAGGAACTGGTGGAGCTGATGGGTGGCACGATCGGCGTGGAAAGCCGGGTCGGCATCGGCTCGCGCTTTCATTTCACTTTGCCGCTAATGGACGGCAGCGCGCCGGCGACCGACGCGCGCCGGCCGGCACGCCACGCGCGCCACGCCTGCCGCCTGCGCATCCTGTGCGCCGAAGACGTGCGCACCAACCAGATCATCATCGGCACCCTGCTGGAAGGCATGGGACATGCCGTGACCATCGTGGAAAACGGCGAGCAAGCGCTGCGCGCGCTGGGCACGGCAGCCTACGACTGCGTGCTGATGGATGGCCGCATGCCGCTGATGGATGGCGAACAGGCCGCGCGCCTGATCCGCGACGGCGGCAACGCGCAATTCCCCATTCCCGACGCGCACATCCCCATCCTCGCGCTGACGGCCAACGCCAGCGAACATGACCGGCAACGCTACCTGGCTTGCGGCATGGACGACTTCCTCAGCAAGCCCGTCGACGAAGCGCTGCTGTTCGAGAAAATCGACGCCATCATCGACCTGCTGCTGGCGCGCGGGCACGCACTGCCGCCGGCCATGCCGACTGCGGACGATACCCTGGCGCGCCAGTTTGGCCTGGACGATGCCGCCGACGAGCCATCCGCGCCGGCCGATCCCATGACGGCGCCCGTGCACATTTTGCCGCTCACAGGCCTGTCGCCGCAGCACTTGCAGCGCATCGCGCAAGCGTTCCTGATGGAAGCGCCGCGGCGCCTGGACCTGGCCTGCCACGCCGTGCGCGATGGCAATGCCAGCGCGGCCGCTGCCGCCTTCCACGCCTTGAAAGGCAGCGCCGGCTACCTGAGCCGCCCCACTCTGCACGCCTTGTGCCACCAGATGGAAACCCTGGCCTCGAACGGCCAGCTCGATAATGTGGAGCCATTCCTGCCGCAGCTACAGGCGGCGCTGGATGCGGCGCGGCGCGACTTGAACGCGCCGGCCAGCGCCGGCGATTGATTCCGCGTCCCCAGCCAGCCATCTGCCTGCAGCCAGGCTGGCCGGCAGGCGAACAGAACGCAGTGAACCGCCATCAGACCTAGAAATCCGCCTCGCCCTGGATCACGGCCGGATAACCGGTCATGGCGCGCGAGGTCTGCATGCCGGCCATCACGGCCGCCTCCACGCAGCCCGCATTGAGGCCCGTCCTGATCCAGTCGCCCGTGAGGAACAGATTGGAAAAGCCTGACTGGTCGGTGGCCAGCCGGTACTGCGTGCTGCCCACCACCGACATCACGTAGCGCTCGGACGGGTCGACGTTGGCGCGCCAGTACTGGCTGTCGAAGCGCGCCGGCCCCGTGCCAGCCTTCGCGTCGACCAGCCATTGCCACGGAAACGCGCCGGGCCCACCCGCCTCGGGCCACAGCGCACCGATCTCGCGCTCCAGCTGGTGCAGCGCGCCCTGTTTCGCCCTGGCAGCGCAGCGGGCGGGAAAGCCTGTGTCGGTGACGGGCGGGTAGCTGTCGACGGGGAAAGCGCTGCAAAAATACGAGACGTTTTTCGGTTCCTGCCCCGCAGGCCAATCCTCGTGCGCCAGCAACTGATCCATCGGCGCCCACGTGTCGTACGGCTCCGTGAAGGCCGACAGCACGGGTTGTTGCCCTTTCGGCTGCCTGGTCCAACCCATCTGCGCCAGGTTTTTGTTCAGCCATACCTGATAGGCTTGCGTGGCCACGGTTTTTACCTTGTCGGCCGCCAGTTGCAGGGCCGGGCTTTGCGCCAGCAGTTGCGGGCACAGGGCGGGCAGCGAGCCGATGGAAATGCCGAACACCACCTTGTCGAAGTCGACGCCCTTCTTCAATACCGTGGCGGGCAGCGCGCGGCCGAACGCCTGCTGGTATTGCTGCGGCCAGTCGCTCCAGTACGATTCCAGGTTGACTTCCTGCGCTTGCAGCAGCGCCGCCTGGGCCGGCTCGATCTGCGCGTAGTCGGGCGCGCTGGGCCAGCAAGCCAGGCCTTTGACATCCACCAGCGGCGCGTAGCCGGCGGCCGGGTCCTTCAATTGCACCTGCTGCGTGATGCGGATGCTGTCGATGTCGCCCGCGCCCGGCACCAGCTCTTCCACGCGCTGGAAGAATTTGAATTCCACGCCCCTTTTTTTCAGTACTTCGTACAGCGGCGTGAAAATCGTGTCGCCCATTCCGGCCTGCATCTTGAACATGATGCCGCCCTTGTAGGCCAGACCGATGCGCGCCATCGCCCGCAACAGCGTCCCTGCCTCAATATTTGGCTTGGAAAAATCGCCGCCCTCGTAGGCGAACACCAGATCATAGAAGCCGCGCACGGGCGCCGAATTGACGCTGAACTGCTCGTCGCCGCCATGTTTTTTCAGCCAGGCGCGGAAGTCGATATCGTTGATGACGTCGAAGCCGTTCTTGAACACGCCATCTTCGAACATGCCCTTCATGACCGTGATGCCCAGGTCCAGGCAGGTGAACAGGCGGCGCAAGTCATCGTCGCCGTCGATCAGGGCGCGGTAGCGCAGGCGCAGCCAGGCGCGGATACCGTTCAGGGTGCTGGCCAGCAGCTGGTGGCGGGCCTGGTCGTGGCGCGTGGAGTCCGGCGCCAGGTCGGCCACCAGCGCTACCAGCGCGCCCACGGACAGGCCCACGTCGAGGCCCAGTTCATCGGCTTGCCCCACCACTTCGTCGGCCAGGCGGCGCAGCCATCCCGGCCACACGCCCTCGCCCTCGCCTGGCTGCGCGCTGGCGCGCACGATGCGCGCGTCGGCGTCGGCCACTTGCCGGATCTGGCGTATCCACTGCTCGATCCAGCCCACCATGGCGATGGCCATCTGCCACAGGGTGATGTCTTCGCCGCCCTCGCCCGGCTCGCCCGGCAAGGTGGGGAAGACGATGGACCAGTTGCGCCACTGACCCTTGACGTCTTCCGACAGGGCTACGTAATCGTGCTGCTTGAAAGCGTCGCGCCAGGTGGACAAAGGCGCGCCGGGCGGACGCTCCAGGCTGGCGTAGGCGTCCTTGATCATCTTGAAGGCGTTCGCGTAAAAGCCGAACCAGATGTGCAGGCCATGTTCCTCGATGCGCTGGCCCACTTGCGCATTGCGCCCGCTGGCGCCCTTTCCGCCCAGGCGCCAGCCCAACTGGTAGACGGTGATGGCATGCTGGTTTTGCCAGCCAGGCTGGCTCGTCAAATAATATGCCGCCGTCATGGCCGCCACGCCGCCGCCCAGGATGGCGATCTTTTCCGGCGCAATCTGCGAGTTGTCGACCAATTCCTCGCCCGGCATGGCAGTGAAGTCGAAGTTCACATGGAACGGCAATATCGCCGCCTGCGGCCCCAGCTGCAAGCCCAGTGTCTGGTCCAGCGGGAAGCTGTCGAACGCGTGCAAGGTGCATTCATACTCGTAGCCGAGCAGGCGCGCGCTGTGCAGGCGGTTGATCTCGGCCGGCGCGGCCACCAGGGCCTGGTACACGGCTTTCACGCCCGCGCTGTCGGGGAATTGCTTGAGGAAAATCTGGTCGATGCGGGGCTTGCGCAGCAGCGACAGGATGTCGGCCCAGCCGGATTGATCCATGTCGAAGAAATCCGGGATGGAGAGGAAAATCGTGAACGCTTGCTCGATGAGTTCCAGGAAACTGTTGACGCTCTTGTGCTGCCCCGTCTGCACGGTGGCGTTGACTTCCAGCAGCGGGTGCAGGGCCAGTTTGGTTTCCGGCGAAAAATGCTGGAAACCCTTGGCGGCGACGGCACAGCGCAGCGGCTCGCTGCCGGCGGCGGGAATGTCGTAGTCGCACAGGTATTTCGGATAGCCGAACAGTTCGCGCCCGTTGATCAGGGCCATCGCGTCATCGACAAAAATATGGCACGGGTACCAGTAGATAGGCGCGAGCTTGCCCGCCACATCCATCTGGCCGACCATGATCCAGGTGACGATGTCGACTTCCGTGATCCAGCCCTTGGCCTGGTCGACGGGGTTGGCCGAATCCGCATGGTTGACGCGCGTAAACGTCAACATCACATACGGCGACAGCGCTTTCAGGGTCATCTTGCGGCCCGCCACCTGGTTCAGGGTGGTATTCACGGTCGCTTGCAGTTTCGCCAGGTCGCCCCGGACGAAATAGCCGTACATTTCCGACTGTTTCAATTGCAGCGGCGAGTGCATCATCACCGAACCGCCCTGATAGATATACGAAGGTCTTGCCGAAGGTATCGCCGTCATTGCCCTGTCCCCTTTAAGTTTCATTCAAACAAGATTGCTACAGTGTGTGAGAAATATCAATAAATGATATGAAATAAATTAATGGATTTGCCAAGATGCATAGGCTCGGCAAGAAAGAGAAAATTACAAGCGCAAGGCAAGTGGCGGCCATCCGGTGTAGGATGGATCATCCGTGCAAAGCAGGTGAGCTAACCCAGAAATGATTACTACCGACTACGTATCCACCTATTCCGGCAACCGTTTTTATCCCTTGCGCCCGCATATCGACAAGGTCGCCATCGAGGACATCGCCCACGGACTGGCTTACCAGTGCCGCTTCAATGGACAGACGCAAGTGTTTTACTCGGTCGCCCAGCACAGCCTGATCGTCGCCGAGCTGGTGCCGCCCCATTTGCGCCTGGCCGCCCTGCTGCACGACGCGGCAGAAGCCTACCTGGGCGACATGGTGAAACCCTTGAAAGTGCTGTTGCCGGAATTTGCCGTCCTGGAAGACAAGGTCAGCGCCATCATCGCCGCCACCTATGACCTGGATTTTTCCGATTACGCGCCCATCAAGCGGGCCGACCTGATCGCATTGGCCACGGAAAAACGCGACCTGATGCCCCACTCGGCCGAGCGCTGGGCTTACCTTGACGGCATCGCCCCCTTGCCCGGTATAATCGAAACCATGGGTCCGGCCGAAGCCAAGCAGCGCTTCCTGCACGCCTTTGCCCAGCTGGGGGGACTTGGGCTGGCGGCATGACCACTTCTGCCGCTGCCTGACGAACGGGCGTAAGCCCCGGTTTTTGCACGGCTTTTCCAGATATCCACAGCAACTGTGGATAAAGTTGTTGATAAGCCCCTCTTGACACGCCGCAACACCAGTATTGATGCGGGTTTCAACAATTTGCTGATTTCACAGGCATTTTTTTATTCCAATGAAATCAATGGCTTGCAATCATGCATTTGCACTTGAGCAAACTTTCTCTACCACCATGAAAATATATTTTGCTGTGCATAAGCAATCCTGGCCAGGCCGTCTTGCTTGGACAGCATTGTTTTGACAAACCCCGCAGACTGGCATAGTGTGGAGTAGCGAGTACGATCAACGGTGGATAAACGCATGAATATGGAAAGCGATAGCGCCGCCAAGGGGGCGGATGAACCCGACTGGCTGGTCGACGAGCCACCCGAGCGGGCAGACGCGGCGGCAGAACCCGCCAACGCGGCGCCGTGGCGCGTGCTGATTGTCGATGACGATGTCGACGTGCACGTGGTGACCAAGTTCGCCCTCAGCCAGGCCAGTTTCCAGGGCCGCAGGCTGAGCTTTCTGCACGCGTATTCGGGCGCCGAGGCGCTGGCCTTGTTGCGCAGCACGCCCGATATCGCCGTGGTGCTGCTCGATGTCATCATGGAAACCCAGGATGCCGGTCTGCAAGTGGCGCGCCAGGTCCGCGAAGACCTGCACAACAGTGCCGTGCGCATCATCCTGCGCACGGGCCAGCCCGGCCAGGCGCTGGAACACCGCATCATCATCGATTACGACATCAACGATTTCTGGTGCAAGACCGACCTCACCACGCGCAAGTTGTTTACTACCGTGATCGCCTCGCTGCGTACCTACGCCACCTTGCGCGAAGCGCAGCAACAGGTCACCGAACTGGCTGCCGCCCTGGCCCAGTGCGGCGACGCGCCAGCGGAACCGGCCGACGACACACCGTGAACCGCCGCCGCTACTTTTAGTCATAAAAACAAGAGCACTGGATAGGCATACAGGCTTGTGCCCAGCCCCATTTTGGCCTGCCGCGACGCTGCATTTGCTGCGCCGATCCGGCGTCATTATCTAAGTGGCGGATTGTTAAGCGCTTTTTCAGATATCCACACGGACTGTGGATATCTTTGTGGATAAGCGCCTATTGACAGGCCTCAAAGCCACAGCCCGTGCGGCTTTCAATAAACTGCTCAATCAAACAGCAAAAATAAAATCCATTAAAATCAATCACTTAGAAAGTCACGCATAATCACAAGAAAATTATTTCGTCAGTTTCGCTAACCCATCATTTGTGCATAACTGAGCCGTAATGATCAATTCGACAACACCGGACTGCGGCTGCCGGCAACACAGTTGCCGTACGGTTACTCAATGCACGGTCTGACGGCGCTGCTCCGGGTGCAGCAGCACGCGCTCAATCAATTCGGGGGCAACATTGTATGACTTCAGGTATTCCAGTGCGCACAAGGTACTGAAGGCAGCCTGCACGGCGATGCCCAGGTTGACGATATCGGACATCTTCTGATCGAGCCGGGCGTGCAGCATCACGGTTTTGACGGGCATATGCAGCGTTTCTGTGGAATTAGGCATGATGAACAACTCCTGCGAAGGGGGAAGGAGGGGCGGAGATGGCATACCGGTGCGAACTGCGCCAGCGCGGACAGGAACAGCGGTCATGTTGCCGATAAAGTATTGCTGATAAACTCTCGATGTCAATGGCAGGGAAACATGAGCCACGGTTTTTTTCTTGCAGGCACAAGCGCAGCCGAAAGCGATGGACAAGCGCAATCGGCCACGGCGATAATCAGCCATGTCTTCCCCTCCCCCCCTTCCACCCGACCTGCCCCGCCCGCAACCGGCCTCACTGGCCGACCTGTTCTTCTCGTTCACCTGGCTGGCCCTGCAGGGATTCGGCGGCGTGCTGGCCGTGATCCAGCGCGAAATGGTCGAGCGCAAGCGCTGGCTGACACAAGAGGAATTCTTGGAAGACTGGGCCGTGGCGCAAATCATGCCCGGACCGAATGTCGTCAACCTGTCGCTGATGGTGGGCGGGCGCTATTTCGGTTTGCAAGGTGCGCTGGCGGCGCTGGCCGGCATGCTGGCCGTGCCCCTCGTCATCGTGCTGCTGCTCGGTGTGCTGTACACGCGCTTTGGCGACAATGCGCAGTTGGCGGGCGCCTTGCGCGGCATGGCCGCCGTCTCGGCCGGCATGATCGCCGCCACGGGCGTGAAACTGGCGGCCGCGCTGGGCAAGCATCCGCTGCCCCTGTGGCTGACCTTGTCCATCACCGTGCTGGGCGTGCTGATGGTGGCGATCTTCCGCTGGCCCCTGCTGTACATCCTGCTGGGCCTGGGCGGCATAGCCTGCCTGCTGACCTACCGAAAACTGTCCGCATGACGCCGCCTTTGCAACTGGTGTTGAGCGCGGGCGACTGGCTGAACCTGTTCAGCCACTACCTGATGCTGTCGCTGATGTCGATTGGCGGCGCCATTTCCACCACCTCCGAAATGCACCGCTTCCTGGTCGAGCAGCATGGCTGGCTGACGCAGGCGCAATTCAATGAATCGATCGCCATCGCGCAAGCCGCACCGGGCCCCAACGTGCTGTTCGTCGCCCTGATGGGTTGGAACGTGGGCATGAATGCGGGCAGCTACACGGCCGCGTACCTGGGCGTGCTGGTGACCATGGTGGGCATCATGCTGCCCAGCACCACCCTCACCTACGTGGCAGCCCAGTGGGGCTACCGCAACCGCGACCTGCGCCCCGTGCGCGCCTTCAAGCAAGGCATGGCGCCCATCGTCGTCGCCCTGCTGATTTCCACCGGCATGATACTGGGCGGCGCCAATCACGACATCCGCACGGACTGGCCCCTGTGGAGCCTGTCCATCGTGGCTGGCCTCATCATCTGGCGCACGAAAATCCATTTATTGTGGCTGCTGGCGACCGGCGCCATGCTGGGCTGGTTCCAGCTCGTCTGACCTTACACGGCCAGGTGCCGCCTCACGTCCTCGCCATCCATCTGTGCAGCCAGTCCGCTGGCGACGACACTGCCGCGCGACAGTACGATGAATTCGTCGGCCAGTTCGCGGGCAAAATCAAAATACTGTTCACACAGTACGATGGCCATGTCGCCCCGCTGTTTCAACAGGCTGATCACGCGGCCGATATCCTTGATGACGGAGGGCTGGATGCCTTCCGTCGGCTCATCGAAGATGATCAGCTGCGGTTCGGCCAGCAAGGCGCGCGCGATGGCCAGCTGCTGTTGTTGCCCGCCGGACAAATCGCCACCACGCCGCTGCAGCATCTCTTTCAATACCGGAAACAACTCATACACGTGGGGATCGATGCGCGAGGCTAGCCTGCCCGTCTTGACGGCCATGCCCATCAGCAAGTTTTCCTCGACAGTCAGGCGAGCAAAGATGTCGCGCCCCTGTGGCACATACGCCATGCCCAGCTTTGCCCGCGCATGCGGCGCCAGCCTGGTGATATCGCGGCCATCGAGCACGACCTGGCCCTGCGCCACGGGCAGCACGCCCATCAGGCATTTCAAGAGCGTCGTCTTGCCCACACCATTCCTGCCCAGCAAGGCCAGGCATTCACCCTTGCGCGCCGACAGGTTGATGCCACGCAAGGTGTGCGAGGAGCCATAGTATTGATTTAATTGTTGCACTTCGAGCATGGCTTACCTTCCCAGATAGACTTCAATGACCCGCTCGTCGGCTTGCACTTCGTCCATGCGCCCCTGCGCCAGCACGGCCCCTTCATGCAGCACGGTGACAATGCCTTGCTGGGCAATCTCCGTAACGAAACCCATATCGTGCTCGACCACCATGATCGAATGCTTGCCGCGCAATTCATTGAGCAACTCCGCCGTGCGCGCCGTTTCCGCATCCGACATGCCGGCCACCGGTTCGTCCAGCAGGATCAGCTGCGGCTCCTGCATCAAGAGCATGCCGATTTCCAGCCACTGCTTTTGCCCATGCGACAGCAAGCCGGCCGGCCGCGCCTCGTGGCCATTGAGGCGTATCAGGCGCAAGATCGCTTCGATCTTGCCCGCCTGCTCCGACGTCAAACGGGCAAACAGCGTGGGCGCCACGCGCTTGTCCATCTTCATCGCCAGTTCCAGGTTATCGAACACCGTGTGCTGCTCGAACACGGTGGGGCGCTGGAACTTGCGGCCAATGCCCGCGTGGGCAATTTGCGCTTCCGTCATCGTCGCCAGATTCATGGTTTGCCCGAACCAGGCCGTGCCGGACGTGGGCCGCGTCTTGCCCGTGATGACATCCATCATCGTCGTCTTTCCCGCACCGTTCGGGCCGATGATGCAGCGCAACTCGCCCACGGAAATATCCAGGCTCAGCTTGTTAATCGCCTTGAAGCCATCGAAGGACACGCTGATGTCTTCCAGGTACAAAATGGCGCCATGCGTCGTATCGACGCCCTCGCCTTTCACGCGCGAATAGGTGGCGCCCGCTTCCGCGCTGGCCATGCCGGGCAACATGCGGATGCTCATGCGGCCTCCTCTGCCACGACGGCCACCTTTTTACGTTTGAGCTTGCTCAATACACCGAGCATGCCTTGCTGCATGAACAGGGTGACGACGATAAACAGCAAGCCCAGCGCGAACAGCCACAACTCCGGCAAGGCAGCCGTGAACCAGCTTTTCAAGCCGTTCACGGTGAAGGCGCCCAAAATCGGGCCGAGCAAGGTGCCGCGCCCGCCCACGGCCACCCACACGACCATCTCGATGGAATTCGCCGGTGACATTTCGGACGGATTGATGATGCCCACCTGCGGCACGTACAGGGCGCCGGCGATGCCGCACAGCACGGCCGACAAAGTCCACACAAAGAGCTTGAACCATAGCGGGTTGTAGCCGAGGAACATCAAGCGCGCCTCGCTGTCGCGCACGCCCTGCAGGACGCGGCCCAGCTTCGAGCGGACGATGGCGCGCGCACCGATCAAGGCCACCAGCAGGAAGGTGAGCGTCAGCAGGAACAGCACGGCCCGGGTGGCGGGTGCCGTGATGCTGTGGCCCAATATCGTCTTGAAATCCGTGAAACCGTTGTTGCCGCCAAAGCCGGTGTCATTGCGGAAGAACAAGAGCATGAAGGCATACGTCATCGCCTGCGTGATGATGGAAAAATACACGCCCTTGATGCGCGAGCGAAAGGCAAAGTAGCCAAACACAAAGGCCAGCACGCCCGGCACCAGCACGACGAGGGCCATGCAATACCAGAAATGTTCCGTAAACGCCCAGTACCACGGGTAGGTTTTCCAGTCGAGAAAGACCATGAAATCGGGCAAGCTGCTGTGGTACTGGCCCTGCTCGCCGATGGCGCGCATCAGATACATGCCGTGCGCATACGCGCCCAGGGCAAAGAACACGCCGTGGCCAAGCGACAGGATGCCCGTGTAGCCCCAGACGAGATCCAGCGCCAGCGCGGCCAGCGCGTAGCACATGAACTTGCCCACCAGCGCCACCGTGTAGGCGGACACGTGCAGCGCATGGCCTTCGGCAAACGCCAGGTTAAAAACCGGCAACAGCGCCGCCAGTACCGTGCATGCGGCAATCGCCAGCCAGACGGGCCGCGTGAACAGACCCTGTTGGGATTGATAGGAGGTAGTCATTCGACGCTGCGTCCCTTCATGGCAAACAGGCCCTGCGGCCGGCGCTGGATAAAGATGATGATGAACACGAGAATGGCGATCTTCGCCAGCACGGCACCCGCCACCGGTTCGAGGAATTTATTGACTTCGCCCAGGCCCAGCGCGGCGATCACGGTACCGGCCAGCTGGCCCACGCCGCCCAGCACCACCACCATGAAGGAATCGACGATGTAGCTTTGGCCCAGGTCCGGCCCCACATTGCCCAGCTGCGACAGGGCCACGCCGCCCAGCCCGGCGATGCCGGAACCGAGACCGAAGGTCAGCATGTCGACCTTGCCAGTGGCCACGCCCACGCAATCGGCCATGCGGCGGTTTTGCGTCACGGCCCGCACGAACAGGCCCAGGCGCGTCTTGTTCAGGATCAACCACACGGCCACTACCACGACGATGGCGAAGACGATGATGGCCAGCCGGTTGTACGGCAGCACGAGGCCACCCAGCACGGTCACGCCGCCCGACATCCAGGCGGGATTGGCCACTTCCACGTTTTGCGCGCCAAAGATCGTGCGGACAAGCTGCATGAGGATCAGGCTGATGCCCCAGGTGGCCAGCAGGGTTTCCAGCGGCCGCCCGTACAGCCAGCGTATCACCGTGCGCTCCAGCACCACGCCCACCAGGCCAGCAACAAAAAATGCGGCAGGCAGCGCGGCCAACAGGTACGCATCCTGCATGCCGGGCAGGTAGGTACGGAAAAACAGCTGGCACAGATAGGTCGTGTAAGCACCTATCATCAGCAATTCGCCATGCGCCATATTGATGATGCCCATCAAGC
This sequence comes from Janthinobacterium kochi, assembly GCF_051380715.1. Lineage (NCBI taxonomy): Bacteria > Pseudomonadati > Pseudomonadota > Betaproteobacteria > Burkholderiales > Oxalobacteraceae > Janthinobacterium > Janthinobacterium kochi. Next base: position 426,267 of record NZ_JBNYXO010000001.1, on the reverse strand, counting down.
CAAACGTGATGGCCAATCCCAGGGCGGCCAGCAGCAGCACGCTGCCCAGTGAAATGCCGTAAAACACATTGCCGGCCAATTCCATGCGTGACACTCGTCCCTTGATCTGGCGCATGGTCTCGATGGCGGCAAGCTGCACACCCTCGTCCGCCTCACCTTCCTTTTCCAGCATGGCTTGCAGCACGGGCAGCAAGCGCGCATCGCTGCTGCCAGCCAGCGCCTGCACGGCGGCCTTGCGCGTGGCGGCGTCCGGCGCCTGCAGGTTGGCGCTGGCGATCAGCACTTGCAATATCTGCTGGATGTCAGCATCGCGCTCCTGCGCCAGCGCCTTGCGGATCAGGGCAATTTGCGCGGGATCGACAGCCTTTTGCAAGGCTTGCGCGGCCGCCAGCCGGGCGCTGCGCTCCGGCGCCAGCAGCTGCAAGCCCGACAAGGCGCCCGCCACGGCCGCGCGCAAGCGGTTGTTGACCACCACGCCGTCGATGCCTTCCGGCACCGGCACGTTCTGGCCAATTGCAGGGTCATACGCCTGCTCGCCATCGACGACATACACCTTGCCATCGGGCGCCGCGTACAAGGCGTCGTCCTGCAAGGCTTGCAGAACCTTGGCTGCCTCGGGCGTGGCCAGGGCGGCGATCTGGGCCACGGCGGCCAAGCGGGCGTCGGGGTCATCGCCGGATAGCGGTTTCAGCAAGTCGGGAGGAATGACGGCCTGCGCCAGCGAGGATAGCAACAGGCAGGCGAGGACCAGCAGTTTGGGGAGGAGCTGCATGCGCATGGAGTCCTTTTATTGAAGCAGATGTCTCGATGGACATCCTTACCCCCCAAGGCAAGGACAGGGGTCAGACCCGGCGGGTCTGACCCCTGCTCTTTGCCTGGGGTTGCGATGACGATTCGACGCGCAAGCTCTTTACAGCTTCTGCTTACCCTCATTGCCCTTGATATACGGGCTCCATGGCTGGGCGCGGATCGGTTCCTTGGTTTTCCACACGACATTGAATTGCCCATCGGCCTTGATCTCGCCGATCATCACGGGCTTGTGCAAGTGATGGTTGGTCGGGTCCATGGTCAGGGTAAAGCCAGACGGCGCCTTGACGCTCTGCCCGGCCATGGCGGCGATCACCTTGTCCGTGTCCGTCGATTTGGCTTTTTCCACCGCTTGCGCCCACATGTGGATGCCCACATAGGTCGCTTCCATGGGGTCGTTCGTCACCACGGAACCCGCGTTCGGCAATTTTTGCGCTACGGCATACGCCTTCCACTGCTTGATGAAAGCCGCGTTGACGGGATTCTTGACGGACTCGAAATAATTCCATGCCGCCAGGTGGCCGAGCAAGGGCTTGGTATCGATGCCGCGCAGCTCCTCCTCGCCGACGGAAAACGCGACGACGGGCACGTCCGTGGCTTTCAAGCCCGCATTGCCCAGTTCCTTGTAGAACGGCACGTTGGAATCGCCATTGATGGTGGAAATGACGGCCGTCTTGCCGCCCGTGGAAAACTTCTTGATGTTGGCCACGATGGTTTGATAGTCGGCGTGACCGAACGGCGTGTAGACCTCGCTGATATCGCTATCCTTGACCCCTTTGCTTTTCAGAAAGGCGCGCAAGATCTTGTTGGTGGTGCGCGGATACACATAATCCGTGCCCAGCAGCACGAAGCGTTTGGCGCCGCCGCCATCCTTGCTCATCAGGTATTCGACGGCGGGAATCGCCTGCTGGTTCGGCGCGGCGCCCGTATAAAACACATTCTTTTCCAGCTCCTCGCCCTCGTATTGCACCGGGTAAAACAACAGGCTGTTGAGTTCCTTGAACACGGGCAAGACGGATTTGCGGGATACCGAGGTCCAGCAGCCGAACACGACGGCAACTTTATCCTGCGCCACCAGCTGGCGCGCTTTTTCCGCGAACAAGGGCCAGTTCGACGCGGGATCGACCACCACGGCTTCCAGCTTCTTGCCCAGCACGCCACCCTTGGCATTGATTTCCGCGATCGTCATCAGGGCCACGTCTTTCAGCGACGTTTCGGAAATGGCCATGGTGCCCGACAGGGAGTGCAAGATGCCCACCTTGATGGTGTCGGCGGCCAGGGCTGCCTGCATGGTGGTGGACATGGCCAGGGCCAGTGCGCCGGCGGCGGCCGCTTTCAGGATGATGCGTCGTGACATGGGGACTCCTGTGAATGGTTCGTGGGGGTCGAGCTGGGCATACGATGTTGTTAAAGCAGAATGCATGCCAACGCCGGCAGGCGTGCGCCATGGTGCATGCGGCTCTCGCCGCACGAAAAAAAACCTGGCTGCACAAGGACTGTGCAGCCAGGTTTCAAATTGCCGTAAAACGGTGCGCCGAAGAAGTTAATCCATACGCATCAATCCTTGCGCGGCAGGCCTCTCAAGCGGCGCCAGCCCTTGCGTCCCAGCGGGAACAGCAGCACGAAAGCGATCAGCCACGGCAGGATGTAGGCCATGGCCGTGATGGCGTTGGCCACGCCTTCCGACAGGTTTTCCGTGAAATTGCCCAGCGCCCGCTTGACGGGGCGCCAAAACGACTGCTTGCCTTCGGCGCTGATGGCCACAGTCAGCAAGTCTGTGTCGATGCGCTGCATCAACAGCGCATTGGCCGCCGTCGCCTGCTCCAGTTCCACTTGCACGGTGGCCAGTTCCTTGGTCACTTTGATGAGGGCGTCGACGTTCGTGCCCGAGCGCTTTTCCAGGTCTTGCAGCTGGGCCTGGTATTGCTTGAGCATGTCCAGGCGTTTCTTGCTGTCGAGCACAGGACGACCCAGGTCTTCCACCTTGGTGCCCTCGCTGGTGACGACGCCTTCGGCCGCGACCAGCGCGACGAGCTTCTTGATGCCGGCCGGCTTGGCGCGCATGCTGATGCGCGCATGTAGGTAACGGCCACTGTCGACGCTCGAGTCGAGCAGCAGACAGCCGTTTTCCGTATCGGCCTTGCAGGCGGCGACCACTTTTTCATACAGGGGCCGCACTTGCGCCTCGTGCGTATCGACGCTGACATTGTGTTCATAGGCAAGAAACTCGCTGCCTTTTTCCTTGCCATCGAGGCGCGCGGCGCTAGATTGCCCGCCGCTCTCGCCCTTGCTGCCGCAGCCGGCCAGCACGATCATGCCGGCCACTGCCAGCAGCCGCATGCCTGTGTATAAACGGGTGTTCATGGATTCCTCTTGTTATCTTGTTAGTTAAGCGTGATGCGTGGCCTTGCGCATGCCAAGTTTATTGCCACATAAAAATCATGAGGAAAAAACAAGGGGCGATTTTAGTCGAAAGACGGGCCTATCCGCTGTTCTTCTGCGCCAGCGCAATAAAAATGCGGCCTGTTCCCCGCAGTGAGCGGCCGCTGCGGCTTTGGCGCCGGCGCCGTAGCTGGTATCATGCGGGCAAACGCAGCCGGCCATATTGGCGCGGCACATGCACTACCCTGCGAAGCGGCCCCCGCCGCCGACGCCACCCCTACAGATCAGAGAAACGAGTTCCCTATGAACACTTCATCGTCCCACCCATCGTTCTGGCGCCGCATCCCGCTGGCTTTCGGCGCCTTCTTCAGCACCCTGTCGGACGCCGCCTATGCGGCCCGCGTGGAAAAACTGTCCTTGCCCGAGGCCGCCCCCGTGGTGCCGGTGGCCCCTGCCCCGGCACCAGCCGCCGCACCCATCATTTTGAAGGAAGCGACACCGGACGCCGCCCTGCAATTGCTGGCCCTGCTGCAACGCGAAGCGCGCCTGATCGACTTCACCCAGGAAAACCTGGGCAGCCATGCCGATGCCGACATCGGCGCGGCCGCCCGCGTGGTGCACGAAGGCTGCGCCAAGGTGATGCGCGAATACTTCACCATCGAGGCCGTGCGCCAGGAAGCCGAAGGCAGCCGCATCGTCCTGCAGGAAGGCTTTGACAGCGCCCAGGTACGCCTGACGGGCAACGTCGTCGGTTCCGCGCCATTCACGGGCACACTCAGCCACCGCGGCTGGCGCGCCTCCAGTGTGCGCCTGCCGAAACTGATCGAGCAGCACGACGCCGCCATCCTGGCGCCAGCCGAGGTGGAACTGTGAACGATACCGTCAACCCTGGCCCGCGCTACGCCATCGGCATCGACCTGGGCACCACCCACAGCGCCCTGTCGTATGTGAACCTGGTCGAAAGCGATGGCGAACAGTCCAGCCATGGCGTGCTGAAAGTGCCGCAATTATCGGCGCCCGGCACCGTCGAAGAGCTGCCTCTGCTACCTTCCTTCGTCTACCTGCCGCACGCCGACGAAGTGGCGGCGGGCGACCTGGCCCTGCCCTGGGTCACCGAGGAAGCCGAAGCACCGTTCGTCGTGGGCGAAATGGCCCGCAGCCGCGGCGCCACCACGCCCATCCGTCTGGTCTCCAGCGCGAAAAGCTGGCTGTGCCACCCGGGCGTGGACCGCCGCGCGGCCATCCTGCCAAACGACGCGCCGGCGGAAGTGGCGCGCATTTCGCCCATCACGGCCGCCACGCGCTACCTGACGCACTTGCGCCAGGCCTGGGACAACGCCCACCCGCAAGCGCCGTTCGCCGAGCAGGAAATCACCGTCACCATCCCCGCCTCGTTTGACCCGGCCGCGCGTGAGCTGACGATGGAAGCGGCGCAGGCGGCCGGCTACACCGCATTGACCTTGCTGGAAGAGCCGCAAGCGGCCCTGTACAGCTGGATCCAGACCAGCGAAGGGCGCTGGCGCAAGGAAGTCAAGCCGGGCGACATCATCCTGGTCGTCGACGTGGGCGGCGGCACCAGCGACTTTTCGCTGATCGCCGTGCTCGAACGCGATGGCGTGCTGGAACCGCACCGCGTGGCTGTCGGTGAACACATCCTGCTCGGTGGCGACAATATGGACCTGGCACTGGCCCACCTGGTGGCCCGCAAGCTGGCCGCCAACGGCACCACCCTCGACGCCTGGCAGATGCGCGCGCTCACTTATGGCTGCCGCAGCGCCAAGGAAAGCCTGCTGGCCGACAGCGGCATGGAAACGGCACCGATAGTCGTGCCGAGCCGCGGCTCGAAACTGATCGGCGGCTCCATCCGCACGGAACTGACGCGCGCGGAAGTGTCCACCTTCATCCTCGACGGCTTCTTCCCGCAGGTGGAAGCGTCGAGCCGCCCTGCCGTGCGCACGCGCGCCGGCCTGACGCAACTGGGCTTGCCATATGCGCAGGACGCGGCCATCACGCGCCACCTGGCGGCGTTTTTGGGCCGGCAATTGGCGGCCACCAGCGAACTGGAAGGTTTTGCCGGCCGCCAGGCGGATGGCGCCAGCTTTTTGCACCCGACGGCCGTGCTGTTCAACGGCGGCGTCTTCAAGTCGGACCTGCTGGTGCAGCGCATCATGGCGACAGTCAACGACTGGCTGTACCTGGAAGGCGCGGAACCGGCGCGCATGCTGGCCGGGGCCGACCTGGACCTGGCCGTGGCGCGTGGCGCCGCCTACTACAGCTACGTGCGGCGCGGCCATGGCGTGCGCATCCGCGGCGGCACGGCCAGCGCCTTCTACGTCGCCATCGAATCGGCCATGCCGGCCATCCCCGGCATGGAACCGCCGATCCAGGCCCTGTGCGTAGCGCCGTTTGGCATGGAAGAAGGCAGCGAACTGGAACTGCCAGGCCAGCAATTCGGCCTGGTGGTGGGCGAACCTGTGCACTTCCGCTTCTTCGCCTCGTCCACGCGGCGCAACGACCAGATCGGCGACCTGCTCGATTTCTGGGGCCCCGATGAATTGCAGGAGCTGAGCGAAATCCAGGCGACGTTATCCGCCGAAGGCCGGTCGGCCGGCGACGTGGTGCAAGTGAAACTGCACGCGCGCGTCACGGAAGCGGGCACGCTGGAGCTGCTGGCCGTTTCCCCTGACGGCGCCGAGCGCTGGAAAGTGGAATTCGACGTGCGCGGCACGCCGCAGCCATAAGCATGCGCAGCGCTGTGGGCAAGCCGGCCTTCCTGGTCGGCATCGACCTGGGCACCACCAACACGGTAGTGGCCTATGCCAATGCGGCCGATGCGCAGGCAGGAATAAACCTGTTCGCCATCGAGCAACTGGTCGCTCCCGGCGAAGTGGGCGCACGCCCCCTGTTGCCCTCGCTGCGCTACCACCCTGCCGCCGGCGAACTGGCGGCGGGCGACTTGCAGCTGCCGTGGCCACAAGTCGAGGCGGCGGGCGAGGAACCGCCAGTGCTGGGCGCGCTCGCGCGCCAGCTCGGCGCCCAGGTACCCGGCCGGTTGATCACCAGCGCAAAGAGCTGGCTGTCGCATGCGAACGTGGATCGCCAGGCGCCGATCTTGCCATGGGGTGCCGATGCCGAGGTGTCCAAGGTGTCGCCCGTGGCGGCCAGCGCCAGCTACCTCACCCATGTACGCGCCGCCTGGAATCACCGCTTTCCCGACGCGCCCCTTGAAGAGCAGGAACTGGTGCTGACCATCCCCGCCTCGTTCGACGAGGGTTCGCGCGCACTCACACTGGAGGCAGCCCGCATGGCGGGCCTGCCCACCTTGCGCCTGGTGGAAGAACCACAGGCGGCGTTCTATGATTACCTGCAGCGCCGGCGCGCCACCTTGCGCGACGACCTGGCCAATACCCGCCGCATTTTAGTCTGCGACGTGGGTGGCGGCACCACCGATTTCAGCCTGATCGACGTCGCCTTCGGTGACGATGGCGAACCGCAGCTCACGCGCAGCAGCGTGGGCAACCATTTGATCCTTGGCGGCGACAATATGGACCTGGCGCTGGCCCACCTGGTGGAAACGCGCATGGCGGCAGGTGCCGAAGGCGGCATGAAGCTGTCCGCCGCGCGATTGTCGCAGCTGATGGAACGCTGCCGCGCCGCCAAGGAATTGCTGCTGTCGAACGATGCGCCGGAGAGCGCCAGCGTCACCCTGCTGGGCGCGGGCTCGCGCCTGATCGGTGGCAGCCGTTCCATCGACATCACGCGCGAGGAAGTGGCGACCCTGGTGGTCGACGGCTACTTCCCAAAGGTGGAACTGGGCGAGGTGGCCAGGAAAGGCCGCGCCGGCATCGTCGAATTCGGCCTGCCGTATGCCCAGGACGCGGCCATCACGCGCCACCTGGCCAGCTTCCTGCAGCAGCACGCCGGCGAACTGCCAGACACCCTGCTGCTGAACGGCGGCGTGTTCCGCGCCGATGCGCTGGCGCGACGCCTGGCCGAGACGCTGGCGCACTGGCGGGGTCAGCCCCTGACCATACTGCACAACGATAATCCCGACGTGGCCGTGGCCCGTGGCGCCGTCGCCTACGCGCTGGCGCGTCGTGGCCAGGCGCCGCGCATCGGCGGCGGTTCGCCGCGCAGCTACTTCCTCGTGCTGGGCGAAGCGGGCAAGGAACACCGCGCCGTCTGCATCCTGCCCCGTGGCAGCACCAGCGGCGAGGAAATCTGCCTCACGCAGCGCCTGTTCGCGCTGCGCCTGGGCCGGCCCGTGCGCTTCCACCTGGCCACGTCCCTCTTTGAGGCGGGCACGCCGCCGCAACTGGGCGAGATCATCGACCTGGATGCCGGAGAATACTTGCGCCTGCCACCGCTGGCCAGCGTGCTGCAAGCGGAAGGCGGCGACAAGCGCGACATCACCGTGCAACTGGCGACAGTCATGACCGAGGTAGGCACTTTGGAAGTGCACTGCGTGGCCGCAGCCGATGCCAGCCAGCGCTGGCTGCTGGAATTCCAGTTGCGCGCTGGTCAGGAAGAGCAAGGCGATGGCGAGGCTCACGCCGTCTCGCCACGCATCAAGGAAGCGGTCGAGAAGATCGAGCGCATCTTCGGCGGCAAGGCGCAAAAGGTCGACACCAAGGACGTGCGCCAGCTGCGCCAGCACTTGGAACGGGGGCTGGGCGGGCGCGAGAGCTGGGATACGCCATTGCTGCGCCAGCTGTTCGACGCCTTGCTACAACGCGCGCGTGGCCGGCGCCGCTCCGCCGAGCACGAGCGGGTCTGGCTGAACCTGGCAGGCTACTGTTTGCGGCCCGGCTACGGCGACGCGCTCGACCCGTGGCGCATCGAGCAGCTGTGGGCCCTGTTCGACACGGGTATTCAGCATCACAAGGACAGCCAGGTGTGCGCCGAATGGTGGACCCTGTGGCGCAGAGTCGCCGGCGGCTTGAGCACGCAGCAGCAACTGCGCCTGCTCGACGACTTCGCCTTCAACCTGCAAGCCGATGCGGCCCAGCGCGGCAGCCGCCCCGTCACCCTCGTGAACGGCAGCGACGACGACATGCTGCGCCTGGGCGCCTCGCTCGAGCGCATCCCGGGCGCCTACAAGGCGGAAGTGGGCGCCTGGCTGCTGAAACGCCTGCAAAAGGCCAGCAAGAAGGAAGAAGCGGCGGATACGAATACCCTGTGGGCGCTGGCCAGGGTGGGCGCGCGCCAGCCCTTCCACGGCAGCGCGCATGAAGTGGTCGACAGCGCCACCGTGGCCGAATGGCTCACTATGCTGCTGGCGCTGGACTGGAAAAAAGTGGAACCGGCGGCGTTTGCCGCTACCCACCTGGCACGCATGACAGGCGACCGCTCGCGCGACATCGCCGACGAGCTAAGGGCAACCATCCTCGCCCGCCTGAAAGCCGTCGGCGCCCCGCCCCTGTGGCAGGCCATGGTCAGCGAAGTGACGCAGCTGGATGAAGCTGTTACCAAGCGCATGCTGGGCGAGGCGCTGCCGCCGGGGTTGAAGCTGATCGGCTGATCGGCTTCCAGCGCAGCCTGTCCCCCACCCTACACCAGCGCCACCACCAACACCAACACCGCCAACGGTGCCTGCACCAGCACGATGCCGGGATGCGTGCGACGCAGCTGGGCCCAGACGGACAGGCCAGGCACTTCTTCGTGCGGATGGTGGGCTTCGTCGCGCAGCGACATCGCATGCAGGAACATGCCGGCGATCAGCGGGCCGGGGTTGACCCACCAGCCCTGCTCGAGCAAGCCGCGCGACAGGTAGATGGCCAAGGCGCCGATGACGAACGGCGACGCCCAGACGGCGGCCAGCATCAAGCGGATGCCATAGAATTCAGCCAGGGTGCCCATGCGGTGCAGGCGGCTGAAATCGTGGTCTTGCATGCGCCGGTCGATGGCCAGTGCGGCACGGCCGTACAGCGTCCACAGGCCGCCGAACAGGCAGCCCAGCAGCACGCCGATGACGATGTCGGCCACGAACACCGCATATTTGTTGACGTCGGCCGTGCCGATGCCCAGCGACGTGTGGGCGGCCGCATGCAGGTGCAGGCCGGCCTGCTCGCCTTCGGCCGTCGTATAACGGTCGCGTACGTCGTACGTGCTGCCGATATACACGACGTTCTTGCGCAGTGTATCGTCCGCCACGCCAGCCTGGTCATCGATCAGTTTGACGCCCGCGCGCGTGGGGTTCAGGAATTGCGGCGCCACGGCGGCCGGGTGAAACGGCGCGGTGACGGCGTTCTGTTCGGCCGCCGCCTTGGCGTCGCCGTGGATCACGGGTTCGAACGCCCAGCGCGCCAATTCCTTTTCACTGTCCGTGCGCCGCGCCAACTGGCACACGCGGCCAGCCAGCGCCAGCACTTCCTTTTGCTCGGACAAGACGGCAGGCATGGGCTGCTTCTGCTCTTGCTCGTCGGCGCCATGCGCCAGCTCGAAGGCCACGGCCGCCAGCACAGGACTTTTCAGCTCGATGCGCGTGACGGCACCCATGCGTTCGCGGATCTGCGGGCTGGCGAAGTGGATGCCGGCCGCGCAGCGCGCGCGTATCCAGGGCAGGTTCGCATTCCGGTCCGATTGTTCGGGCAGGATCAGCACCAGTTGCCGGCCATCGGCGGCCAGCCGGTCGAGCAGGCGGTCCAGCGGCCGCTCACCCGCCTTGTGCTGTTCATACACGGCCGGCGCCAGGTCCAGGTCGATGGCCAGCACCTTGCTGCCGCGCGCGGCAGCGCTGGCGATCAATTGCTCCAGGCGTGAACGCTCCAGCGGTTCACGCTCGTCGAAGACCCGTTCGAACGCGGGCTGGTCGATTTCGATGATGCCGGGCCGGTAGGCGGCGCCCGGGTCCTTGCCCCGGTTCAGCAGCTGCCCCTGTTCCGCGCTGGCGCGCAGCATCGCCGCATCGAGCCATTCGAGCACGTGAAAACCTTCCAGCGCCAGCATCAGCGCGGCGATCAGGCTGGCGCCGATCACGTGGTGCAACAGATGCGTGCCCGTCAGTTTGAAGGCCGAGCCTAGCTGGGCGATTGGCCACAGCAGGCGCCGCCAGAGCGGCGGGTGCGGTTGATCTGGCGAGCTGGTTTCCACGGTGTGCTTCCCTTGCGTGCGGCGCATGAATTTCCATTCAGGCAACAGTTAATGACAAAAGGATAGTGTATTCCAGTTGTGCCCAGCCCGCCGCACGGCTGGCAGCCTATTTCGGCTTGGCCAGCAGCAGCTTGCCCAGCGCGTCGAAGGCTGGCGTGGTGGTCGGGTCGTTGGCCGCATTGGCCGCCGTCGGCGTCGACGCAAAACGCACGATCACCATTTCCGCCTTCGGATCGATATAGATGCGCTGGCCGTACACGCCGCGCGCCATGTAGGCGCCATGGTCGTTATGCGTGACCCACCACATGTCGCGGTAGCTCCAGCCCCTGAGCAAATCGTAGCCGCCCTTGGCGAACAGCTGCTTGTCGCCGCCGCGGCGGATATCCTCGACAGCCGCCTTGGGCAAAATCTGCTGGCCGTTGTAGCGGCCATCATTGCGCAGCATCTCGCCGAAGCGGGCCAGGTCGCGCAAGCCCGCATTCAAGCCGCCGCCGGCAAACGGCGTGCCGGTCGAATCGACGGTCATGTAGGCATCCTGCTCGGCGCCCAGCTTTTGCCAGATATGCTCGGACAGGTATTCGTTGACGCTCTGCCCCGTGACACGGGCGATGATCCAGCCCAGCACGTCGGAGTTGACCGTGCGGTAGCCGAACGCCTCGCCATGCCGGCCTTCGTGCTGCACCATTTGCAGGTACTCGAAATAGCTGCGCGGCCCCGTGTAATCCTTGGGCTTGGGCAGCGGGCTGCCGGCCGCCGCATGCTGCCACACTTCCGCTTTCGGGTCGGCATAGTCTTCGCTGAATTTCAGGCCCGTGGTCATGTCGAGCACCTGGCGCACGGTGGCGTCGCCAAACGCCGATTTGGCCAGTTCCGGCACATACTGTGCCACTTTCCTGTCCGGATCGAGCTTGCCTTCGGCCACCAGCGCCGCGCCGATGGTGCCCATCACGGACTTCGTCACCGACATGGCGCCATGCTGGCCACTGTCCTTCAGCACGCCAAGATAACGTTCATACACGATGCGGCCCCGGTGCAGCACCACGATGCCATCCGTGTAGTTGGCGCCCAGCGACTGCTCCCAGGTCATGGTTTCCTTCGCGCCCAGGGGCGTGAAGCGCAGGCTGTCGATATCCTTGCGCAGCGCGCGCGGCAAAGGCACGGGCGCGGTCAGACCGCGCGACACCTCCACCGTCGGCATCAGCTGGCGGAAGTGCGACACGCTCCAGCGCAGCTGGGGGAAATTGAAATAGCTGCCATCGTCGAAGCGGATGATTTTATCGGCTGGCGGCGGCGCGCCCACCATCCATTTCAATGCAGCCGGATCGCTGGCGGCGGCCGACAGAGGCGCTGCCGCATGGGCGCCGGCGGCCAGTGCCAGGCAGGCTGCAGCCAGAGCCAGGCGGCGGGTTGGTGGCAGTGTCTTCATGCATATTCTCCTGTCATGGCTGGCGCCGGCAACGGCGCTCGCTTCATGCGATGGATGCTAACAGAGAAACTTTTTATCTTGCCACACAGCCCCCTGTTGTGCGGCCCACGCACTGAGACAAACGTCTCACGCGCGCGCCATGCTGCAGCGCAGGATGCGCTGCCCGGCGCTTCGTGCTAAAAACGGAGACAACAAGCAAAACACCATCAAAACCAGACACGAGACACTGGAGAGCGCCATGCCCTACGTCCGCCAGACCAGCCATATCGACCGCGTGCGCGACCTGATTGCCGGCCGTATCGTCAATCCAGGGGCCGACACGGCCAGGCTGGCCTCGTCGTACCGGCGCTCGCTGGACGACTACCGGCTCGACCCCGCCTCCACCACGGGGCCGCGCATCCTGACGGGTGCCGAACTACGCGCCATCCAGCAGTCCGAGGAAAATTTTCTGCGCTCCACGGGCCAGTGCCTGCCGCGCCTGCACGCCATGGTGCGTGAAGCGGGCTACTGCGTCATCCTCGCCAATGCGCGCGGCGTGACGATCGACTACGCGGTCGACACGGACCAGCGCAAGGATTTCAAGAAGGCGGGCCTGTATCCCGGTTCGTGCTGGTCGGAAGAAGAGGAAGGCACCTGCGGCATCGCCTCCGTACTGCTCGACCACGAAGCCATCACCGTGCACAAGACCGACCATTTTCGCGCCGCGTTCACGGGCCTCACGTGCAGCGCCGCGCCGATCTTTTCGCCGCATGGCGATTTGATCGGCGTGCTCGATGCCTCGGCCTTGAATTCGCCCGACGCGCGCGACAGCCAGCGTCTGGTTAGGCAGCTGGTGCGCCAGGGCGCGACCCTGATCGAGGACGGCTTTTTCCTGAAATCCTACAGCCATTGCTGCATCCTGCTGGCGCACCGCAACCGCCACTTCGTGGAAGTGCAGCCGGAGATACTGCTCGCCATCGACGAACATGGCAACGTCGTCGCCGCCAACGGCTGCGCGCGCGACGTCATCGGGGGCCTCGATAGCCTGCCGCGCCCCGTCGCCGAGGTACTGGAAGTGCGCGCCGAGCGGCTATTCGATGCGCGCGCGGGACGCAGTCTGCTGTCCTTGCGCCTGGCCGGCGGCAGCACCTGGCTGCACGCCCGCTTGCGCGCGCCGCTGCGCCAGGCCAGCGCGCGCCTGCGCGCCACAAGCGAGGTACCGGCGGCCGAAGAAAGCGTGGAATACACGCCGCCGGAGCTGGCCGAGCGCACGCGCATCGTCAACGCCATGCATGCGGCCAAATGGCGCCCACTGCAGGCGGCGGCCATGCTGGACATCTCGCGCGCCACGCTGTACCGGCGCCTCAAGCACTTGAAAATCGTGGCGCCGCACCGGCAGTAAGCAACAGAAAAAGCTGAGATTTCCGTCTCAAACGCCGCCATGCTGCACTGCAGGATGCGGGGCCAGAACGCCAGTGTTACAACATCGTCAGCGGCAACACAGCCGCATCCCATCATAAAGTCAGCAGACTTGGAGGAGACACGATGCAAACCGATAGCAACCCGCACGACCTGGCCGTGGCCGGCATCCTGGAGCAGCTCGAAGGCTGTCTTCGCGCCAGTGACAGCAAGGGCGCCGCACAGCTGTTCGAACCAGACGGCTACTGGCGCGACCTGGTGCTGTTTACCTGGAACCTGAAAACCCTGGAAGGCCGCGAGCAGATCGCCGCCATGCTGGCCGCCCAACTGGGCGCCGTGCAGCCCGTTTCCATCCGCATCGCCGACGGCGAACATGCGCTGGAAGCCGGTGGCGTGCTGCAAAGCTGGATCACGGTGGAAACGAACGTGGCGCGCGGCGTGGGCTTCCTCCGCATCCGCGACGGCAAGATCTGGACCCTGCTCACCACCATGAGCGAATTGAAGGGTTTTGAAGAAGCCAAGGGCGGCCGGCGGCCCATGGGCGCGGAACACGGCGCACGCACGGACCGCAGCAGCTGGCTGGAACAGCGCGAGCAGGAAGCGACGGAACTGGGCTACGCGCGCCAGCCCTACTGCGTCATCATCGGCGGCGGCCAGGGCGGCATCGCGCTGGGTGCGCGGCTGCGCCAGCTCAATGTCCCAACCATCATCATCGAGAAAAATGCGCGTCCCGGCGACAGCTGGCGCAAGCGCTACAAGTCCTTGTGCCTGCACGACCCCGTCTGGTACGACCACATGCCGTATATCCCCTTTCCGGATAACTGGCCCGTCTTCACACCGAAGGACAAGGTCGGCGACTGGCTGGAGATGTACACCAAGGTGATGGAGCTGAACTACTGGGGTTCGACGTCATGCGAATCGGCCAGCTTTGACGCAGCTACCGGTGAGTGGACGGTGCAAGTGCTGCGCGACGGCCAACCCGTCACCCTGAAGCCGAAACAGCTGGTGCTGGCCACGGGCATGTCGGGCAAGGCGAACATGCCCAAGTTCAAGGGCATGGACGTGTTCCAGGGCGAACAGCAGCACTCGTCGCAGCATCCGGGGCCGGACGCGTATGTCGGCAAGAAAGTGGTGGTTGTCGGCGCGAACAATTCCGCGCACGATATCTGCGCCGCCCTGTGGGAAGCGGGCGTGGACGTGACCATGGTGCAGCGCTCGTCGACGCACATCGTCAAGTCCGATTCCTTGATGGACCTGGCGCTGGGCGACCTGTATTCGGAACGGGCGCTGGCGGCCGGCATGACGACGGCGAAGGCCGACCTGACGTTCGCCTCGATTCCATACAAGATATTGGCTGACTTCCAGAAACCCGTCTTCAAGGCCATCCGCGAGCGCGACGCGGATTTTTATGCACGCCTGGAAGAACGGGGCTTCATGCTCGACTTCGGCGACGACGATTCCGGCCTGTTCATGAAATACCTGCGCCGCGGCTCCGGCTACTATATCGACGTGGGCGCCTCGGAGCTGGTCGCCGACGGCAAGATCAAGCTGAAAAGCGGCGTCGGCGTGCAGGAGCTGAAAAGCCATTCCATCGTACTGTCCGACGGCACGGAACTGCCGGCCGACCTGGTGGTGTACGCCACCGGCTACGGCTCCATGAATGGCTGGGCGGCCGACCTGATCTCGCCCGAGGTGGCCAACAAGGTGGGCAAGGTGTGGGGCCTCGGCTCCGCCACGACGAAGGACCCGGGTCCGTGGGAGGGAGAACAGCGCAATATGTGGAAGCCCACGCAGCAGCAAGCCTTGTGGTTCCACGGCGGTAACCTGCACCAGTCGCGCCACTACTCACAATACCTGTCGCTGCAGCTGAAGGCGCGCATGGAGGGGCTCGATAC
Source organism: Janthinobacterium kochi (assembly GCF_051380715.1). NCBI lineage: Bacteria > Pseudomonadati > Pseudomonadota > Betaproteobacteria > Burkholderiales > Oxalobacteraceae > Janthinobacterium > Janthinobacterium kochi. The sequence goes on along the minus strand of NZ_JBNYXO010000001.1, from coordinate 411,267 downwards.
ACCCGTGTATGGGCAGCAGGAGGTGCATCACCTGTCCTGAGCCACTGTGTAGAGACGAAAAAAAGGCGGCGGACCGATGTCCGCCGCCTTTTTACGTTGCAGCGAAAATGTGGGGTCAGACCCGCCGGGGGAATGTTACCCAATGGGGAACATTCCAATCACGCAGTGACTGACCCCAGCAGTTTATTGTTTGATCGCTTCGATAGCGAAAGTCAAGGTGACATCATCGCTGACGGCTGGCGCATATTTGCCGGCGTTGAATTCCGTGCGCTTGATCTTGGCCGTGGCGTTGGCGCCGCAAGCGTCTTTCTTCAGCATCGGGTGCGGTGCGCAGGTGAACGAAGTGACGGTCAGGGTGACTGGCTTGGTCACGCCTTTCAGGGTCAGGTTGCCTTCCACGGAGGCCAGCTTGTCGCCATCAAAGTTGAACTTGGTCGATTTGTAGGTGGCGACCGGATACTTGGCCGTGTCGAGGAAGTCTTCGCCCTGGATGTGCGAGTTGAACAGGGTCGAACCCGTATCGACGGACTTGGTGTCGATCAGCACTTCGACGGCGCCCGTCTTGGCGGCGCGGTCCAGCGTGACCTTGCCGGTGGTGTTATTGAAACGGCTTTGCTGCGTCGAGAAACCCATGTGGGTGTACTCGAAGCGGGGGAAGGTGTGGCTGCCATCGATGACATAGACTTCAGGAGCGGCAACGGCGGACAGCGAGAAGCCGGCGGCGGCGATAAAAGCGAGCAGTTTTTTCATTGTAAATTCCTGATTGGGAGTGGAGGATGTCAAAACCGCAAGCAGCTGCAGGCGAACGGCGCATGCGGCTGATTGTCTGGCTTCAGTTGCAACAGATTATGCATGGCATGAAGATCGATGTAAAACGGAAAATATGCCTAGTTAGCATCGATAAAATCGATAATAAGGACGATACTGGCCGCGACAGCGCCTTCTGCTGCCGATTATTGTCTGCATTGTCAAAAATATCCAGCGTTATCCAGCGCCTCAAATAATACATTAATGAGAATGATTCTTGTTATTATTCTATGAGATGGTTATCATCGCGGCCCTGGCGGGCATGCAGCGTCGCCTTGATTCATCCATAATAGAGCCGAAAACAGAGCAGAAAAAACATGACGGCCACCCGCCACGATAAGAGCACAGTGAACGCGCACCCCACCACCTCCCCGTCCCGCAGCCTTGGCCTGACAGCTGGCGCCTTGGCCTGATGCAGGAGCCGCACGCCCATACACCTCTGCGCGAAGCGCATGGCGTGCGCCTGCGCCGCTGGGCCTGGACCGCCGCCGGTGCCGTGATGGTACTGCTGGGTATCATCGGCGCCATGCTGCCCGTCATGCCGACGACAATTTTCCTGATCCTCGCCCTGGCCTGCTTCAGCCGCGCCTCGCCGCGCCTCGAGCACTGGCTGCTGCACCATCCCCGCTTCGGTCCGCCGCTGCGCCAGTGGCGCGAACACCGCGCCGTTTCGCGGCGCGGCAAGGCCATGGCTTGCCTGGGCATGGCCATCGGCTTTGTCGCCATGTGCCTGGGCCATCCGCCGTGGTGGGTCATCGCCATGGTGGGCGCCATGGAAATCGCCGTCCTCGTCTACCTGTTGCGGCGTCCCGAAGGCCCTGCCGCCAGCGGAGCAGAATCTGCCCGCGAAGAAGGCATTGGCAGGCAATAAACCGCCCTGCCCGCGTCGAAAAAACGGCAAGTCGGCCAAACTTCACATAAAAACACCGTGATGCCCACGCAGGGCGCGTCGAACTTTTCACCAAGATGCGGCCTCGCTGCGCCAGTGCGCGCAATTAAATGCGGCAAGACCGCCACTTTCCCGCTTTTTCAACTTGAAAACCGACGCATAGACATTATTTGCATATTCAAAGCAAGATTCTGTCGTAGGAGTAATAACACGATCGGAGGTATACTACGCAACCGACGTGGCAGGCCGGGCGATTTGGCCCCTGCAAGCAAGCCTGTCACGGTCCAATAAAAAAGGAAACACTGCATGACCACACCACACCGTACGCCGGTGATTCGCATCGATGGCGCCAACAAGACCTTCGCGCTGCCCAAGGGCGAACAATTCCACGCGGTCAAATCGGTCACGCTGGAAGTCTATCCCGGTGATATTTTCGGCCTGATCGGCAAGAGCGGCGCCGGCAAATCGACATTGCTGCGCCTGATTAACCTGCTCGAACGTCCCGACAGCGGCACCATTACCGTAGCCGGGCGCGAACTGACCCGCCTGGGCAAGAGCGCATTGCGCGACGCGCGCCAGAACATCGGCATGATTTTCCAGCAATTCAACCTGCTGCAAAACGCCAGCGTCTTCGACAACGTCGCCTTCCCCTTGAAAATCCATGGCACCACCAAGGGCGAGCAGATCTCCGCCCGCGTCGAGGAATGCCTGGCCCTCGTGGGCCTGTCCGACAAGCTGCACAGCTATCCGGCGCAATTGTCCGGCGGGCAGAAACAGCGCGTGGCCATTGCCCGCGCCCTGGCCAGCCACCCCGACGTGCTGCTGTGCGACGAGCCGACCTCCGCGCTGGACGCGGAAACAACGCGCGCCCTGCTCGACACCCTGCGCGACATCAATGCGCGCCTGGGTGTGACCATCGTCATCGTCAGCCATGAACTGTCGGTGCTGGGCGCCATCTGCAACCGCGTGGCCGTCGTGGAAAACGGCGCCATCGCCGAACAATTCGATTTGAGCGACACGGCCACCGCGCGCAAGACGGCGCTGGGACGCGAGCTGGCGTATTACGGCACCGAGGCGTTTGAAGCCACCGCATGGAAGGATGCAACACATGTTTGAAGAATCGATCAATAACGTCATCAAGCTGCTGCCGGAAATCTGGGTGGCGCTGGGCCAGACCATGACCATGCTGGGCATCGGTCTCACCGCCGCGATCCTGATCGGCGGCCCGCTGGGCATTGTGCTGTTCCTCGTCTCGGAAGGCCAGTCGCTGGAAAACCGTCCGCTGTCGACGATTTTGGGCTGGCTGGTCAATACCGTGCGCAGCTTCCCCTTCATCATTTTGCTGGTCGCCCTGACGCCGTTTACACGCATCATCGCCGGCACATCGATCGGCCCGCTGGCGGCTGCCGTGCCGCTGTCGTTCGCCGCCATTCCCTACCTTGCGCGCCTGGTGGAACAAAACCTGCGCGAAGTGCCGCGCGGCGTGATCGAGGCGGCGCATGCCATGGGCGCGTCGGAAATGCAGATCATTTTCCGCGTGCTGCTGGTCGAAGCGCGCTCCGGCCTGGTGCTGGCCCTGACCGTGCTGTCGATCAGCTTCCTGTCGTATTCGGCCGTGGCCGGCGTGGTGGGCGGCGGCGGCATCGGCGACCTGGCCATCCGCTACGGCTACTACCGCTTCGAGACGGACATCATGGTCGTCACCGTGGCCATCCTGATCGTGCTGGTGCAAACCATCCAGTTCGCCGGCACGCGCATCGCCAAGCGCCTAGACAAACGTTAATTCCTATTCAGATACAAGGACCTACATGAACCACCTTCGCCGCAACCTGCTCCTGGCCGCCACCAGCCTGGCCTTCGCCACCGCTGCCTACGCCAAGGACCCGAAAGAACTCGTCATCGGTACCAGCTCCGGCCCGTATTCGGACCAGCTGAAGCTGGGCATCAAGCCTATCCTGGAAAAACAGGGCTACAAGGTCAAGATCGTCGAATTCAACGACTACGTGCAGCCGAACTACGCGCTGGCAGAGGGGTCGCTGGACGCCAATGTGTTCCAGCACATCGTGTATCTGACCAAGTTCGCCACCGATAACAAGCTGCCATTGAGCCCATTGATCACCGTGCCGACCATGCCGATCGGCCTGTACGGCGGCAAGCAAAAAACCCTGGCGGAAGTCAAAAACGGCGCCACCATCACCATGCCGAACGACCCGACCAACCAGGCGCGCGCGCTGGTCATGCTGGCAAAGATGGGCTGGATCAAGCTGAAACCGAACGTCGATCCGCTGCGCGCTTCCGAGCGCGACGTGCTGGAAAACCCGAAGAAGCTGAAACTGGTGCCGCTGGAAGCGGCGCAGCTGCCACGTTCGCTGGCGGATGCCGACTACGCCTTCGTCAACGGTAACTTCGCCCTGGCCGCCGGCATGAAGCTGACGTCGGCCCTCGCCGTGGAAAAGATCTCGGACAGCTACATCAACCTGGTGGCCATCCGCACGGCTGACAAAGCCAAGCCATGGGTCAAGGACCTGGAAGCGGCCTACCGTTCGCGCGCCTTCCTCGACGCGACGAACAAATACCTGGCCGGCTACGAAAAGACGGACTACCAGCTGGCGCTGGAAAAGACACTGAAAAAATAAACCGGCGCAGACAATGCAAAAAGGACGGCCAGGTGCAAACCCGGCCGTCCTTTTTTATTCTGCGCGCCACGCGGGCGCTGTCATGCCATGCTTAGAAGCGGTAGCCGACGCCTACACCGATCAGGATAGGATCGATCTTGACTTCGCTGACCTTGGCACCGGCAGCGGTCATGACGTCGCTGCGGATCTGTACTTTCTTGATGTCGAAGTTCAAGGACCAGTTTTTGTCCAGTTTGTAGTCGACACCGGCTTGCAGCGCGAAGCCCCAGCTGTCGTGTTCCAGGCGCAGGCCAGGAATTTTGACATCCGAGATATTCGTGTAGTTCACGCCAGCACCCACGTATGGGCTCAACTGTTTTTCAGGCATGAAGTGGTATTGCAGCGACAGCGTCGGTGGCAGGTGCTTGAAGGTGCCGGCTTTGCCGCCGTCGAGCTTGACGTCATGCTTTTGCGGGTAGGTCAGGATCAGCTCGGCAGCGATATTCGGTGTGAAAAAGTACGAAATATCGATTTCAGGAATCGTCTTGCTGCTGACCGTCACGCGGTCGGATGCGCCGGTGCCACCAAGAGGCGTAGATTTATCGGCCGGATCGATGTGCACGGCGCGGGCGCGCACCAGCCATGGGCTTTCCTGCGCCATTGCATTACCGGCGAATGCGCCGATGGCGGCCAGGACGATTGCTGCTGCAGTTGCGGACTTCTTCATTCTAGTTCCCTCTTTTTTGTCGTTAAGTAACGCTGCGAAGTCTAAGAGTGCAGTGCAACAAAAACTTTGATCCACATCAAATAGTGCTAGATGGCATCACTAAAGCGATTTTTTTCTTTACCCAGATCAAGAAAATGCGGCATTGCAGCGTGGCCGCTCGCATTGCCCCCGTTTCTCCGGCGGCCAGCCCGCCGCGCCAGGCGGACCCCAGTTGCCCGCCGCGCAATCACCACTTGCACAGATGTCACTGGATTGCCGCCTGCGCGCGCAGCATACTATGTCCGGTTCGCACATGAGAATGGTAATGATTATCATTTGCGATATAATGACGTACCTCGCTAGGCGACTATACAAGGAATGGGAGACATGGATATATTGAGGGAACTGCGTGAATCGGGCTTGAAAGTGACCATCCCCCGCTTGCGGATTCTGCAGCTGTTTCAAGAAGGCACGATCAAGCACCTGAGTGCGGACGATGTCTACAAACTCTTGCTGGCTGAAAAAATCGACGTGGGTCTGGCCACCATCTACCGCGTGCTGATGCAGTTTGCCGAAGCGGGCATCCTGTTCCGCCGGCATTTCGAATCAGGCCATGCCGTCTTTGAACTGAACGAAGGCCAGCACCATGACCACCTTGTCTGCACGGGTTGCGGCAAGGTCGATGAATTCGTCGATGAAGGCATCGAACTGCGGCAAAATGAAATCGCTACCGAGCGGGGCTTCGTGCTGCATGAACATGCGCTGTCGCTGTATGGCACTTGCGCAGAATGCACGGCGAAGAAAATCCCGCCGCGCCGGGCCTGAAGTCGCGCTTGAGCGGCCCAAGGCAACGCTGCCTTGCGGTAAGATTCGCTCAAGCTTGATAAAGGACAGCCATGTACATCGGAGAAATCGCCCGCCTGGCGGGCACCTCGCCCAAGGCCTTGCGCCACTATGAAGCGCTGGGCTTGCTGGGCGACGTGCGCCGTTCCGGCGTCTACCGCGTCTACACGCAGCAAGACCTGGCGCAAGTCAAACTCATACGCCAGGCGCAGGCGCTGGGCTTTCGCCTGGCCGAGCTGCTGCCCATCCTGGCCGGCGACGACACCGACTGGGCCGCTCTGTCCCGGCATATCGCCGCCAAGCGCGCGCAAGTACAGCAGGATATCGCGCACCTGCGCCGGCTCGATGCGCAGCTGGGCGAGATCGACATGGAAATCCAGGATTGCCTGGCGGGCCAGGCCCTGCCGGCGGCGGCCTGAAACCGGCGCTTGACTCTGCCACTAGGGGCAGGCTTTAACATGCAAGCTATTCTTTTTTTGAAAGCATGCAGCATGGCGACAGTTATCGTAAAACGCATCCTGGTCATCCTCGGCCATCCCTCCAGCGACAGTTTTTGCGGTGCCCTTGCCGACGCCTACGTGGCAACGGCGCGCGCGGCCGGCCACACGGTGCGCGAACTGCGCCTGGGCCAGCTGGACTTCGACCCCATCCTGCACGAAGGCTACCGCCAGGTGCAGCCGCTGGAAGCGGATTTGCTGGCGGCGCAGGAAGCCATCAGCTGGGCCGAACACCTGGTGTTCGCCTACCCCATCTGGTGGGGCGGCGCACCGGCCCTGCTGAAAGGCTTTGTCGACCGCGTCTTCCTGCCCGGCTACGCCTTCAAGTACCGTCCCGGCAAGGCATTCCCGGCCCAGTTGCTGAAAGGCCGCACGGCGCAACTGCTGGTGACGATGGACACGCCGCCCTGGTATTTCCGCTGGGTCTACCACATGCCCGGCATCCACCAGTTGCGCAAGACGACCCTGGAATTTTGCGGCATCAAGCCGGTCAGGGTGGCCAGCTTCGGCCCCATCTTGAATTCCACCGAGGCGCAGCGCGCGCGCTGGCTGGAACAGGCGCAGGCACTGGCACGGCGCCTGTAGGCCCGGCACCGGCTTGCCATGCAGCCATCTTGCATACGGTTTTGACAAGCGGGTAATCAAGCCGTCATATTCCAAGGCTACCATGATGATATTGCCTGTTTGTCAGTCGCCTTGCCGTCGCGACAACAAGGGGCCGATCGTCATGTAAAGGTAACCGCTGTGGAGTTCAACGCTTCTCGATTGCATCTTCCCCGCTATCGCACCTCCGTGGCGTTTGATCTGTGCATCCCCACGGAATCGGTGCAGGCCGACGCCAGCAATTTCGCCGTGCTCGAGCTGTTCACGGAACGGCGCGACATGATGAGTCTGCCCGTCACGGAGCAGCAGCGGCCCATCGGCTTGATCAGCCGCAACATCTTCATGTCGCAGATGTCCAAGCCCTTCTACCACGAGGTGTACGGCAAGAAGAGCTGCATCGCCTTCATGGACAAGGAGCCGCTGATCGTCGATGGCGCCATGAGCATCGAAGACCTCACCTTCCGCGCCGTGGAAGCGGGCGAAAAGGCGCTGGCCGACGGCTTCATCATCACCGCCGATGGCGCGCTGGCCGGCGTGGGCTTCGGCTTGCAGCTGATGAACGTGGTAGCCACCATGCAGGCCGAAAAGAACCGGCAAATCATGCACAGCATCGATTACGCCAGCGTGATCCAGCGCGCCCTGCTGCGCACATCAAGCGCGGAATTGCGCGCCACCCTGCCCGATGCGCACCTGGAATGGCAGCCACGCGACGTGGTCGGCGGCGATTTTTACTTCTTCGAGCGCCACGCAGGTGGCTGGTTCGCCGCCATCGCCGACTGCACGGGCCACGGCGTGCCGGGTGCCTTCATGACCCTGATCGCCTCGTCGGCCCTGAGCCAGGCCTTGCGCGAACTGGGGCCGCGCGACCCGGCCGCCCTGATCGGCGCCGTCAGCCGCGCCATCAAGACTTTGCTGGGCCAGGACGGCGCCGGCAGCGGCAACGCCGGCTCGAACGACGGCATGGATTGCGCCTTCCTGTGCCATGACGACGCCAGCGCCAGCCTGCGTTTCGCCGGCGCGAAACTGGCGCTGCACGTGGTCGCGCCCGGCGAAGAGGCCGTGCGCGCCATCGATGGCGCGCGCATGGGCGTGGGCTATGTCGATACGCCGGCCGACTACTGCTGGCACAACGAGACGCTAGCCATCCCCGCCGGCAGCCTGTTGTTCATCACCACCGACGGCTTGCTCGACCAGATCGGCGGCGCGCGCGACATCGCCTATGGCAAGCGACGCATGCGCGAGCAGCTGCTGGCGCAGCGCGGCGCGCCCGCCAGCGACGTGGCGGCGGCGCTGCTGCAGGATAGCGCCGCCTGGCAGGGAGAGCAGCCGCGCCGCGACGACCTGACCTTTTTCTGTTTCCGCCTGTAGTTTTGGCGCCATCGAGCCACCTTATCAACAAGAAACCGGGTCACCGGCTAGCCAGGAGCACGGACGTGCTGTACGAAGAATTCAACGAGTTTTGGGATGTGGCGCGCAAGCGCAACATCATCTTTTTTTACGTGGGCTATTTCTCGCAGCACGTGGTGAGCGCCATTTCCGAAACCATCAAGGCGCGCCTCGACACGGCCGGCGCGGCCGGGCCCACGCGGCGGCGCATCTTTTCCTCATTTATCGAGATGTCGCAAAACATCATGCATTACTCCGCCGACAGCTTGACGCCCGATGCGCAACTGGACCAGCAGATGCGGCGCGGCTCATTTTGCATCGGCACGCGCGGCGACAGCTTTTTCCTGCTGTGCGCCAACCCTGTCTCGACCGACAACGTGGCGCAAATCCGCGCCCGCCTGGAGCCGCTGCACACCATGACGATGGAAGAAATCCGCCTTGCCTATAAAAAGGCGCTACGCGAGGAAACGCCGGCCGACAGCAAGGGCGCGGGCCTGGGTTTTCTTACCATGGCGCGCGACGCCAGCGAGCCGCTGGAATTCGAATTCGTCCAGGATCCCCAGGAGCCGGGCCACACCATCTTCTGCATCAAAGCCATCATTTGAAAGAGCCGACTCAGGAAAGCATATGCAATTACCGTCACCACTGTTCATCGCCGCGACCCCGAGTTCGCCCGAAATCGACTTCCGTTTCGAGCAGCACACCCTGTCGATCAAGGGCGAGTCGTATCCGGAAAACGCGGCCGCCTTCTATGGCCCGCTGATCGCCACCGTGCGCGCCTATCTGGACGCCTGCCGCGAGAGCGCCATCACCGTCAACGTCTCGCTGGCCTACTTCAACAGCTCCAGCACGAAGATGCTGTTTACCTTGTTCGACACCCTGAACCAGGCGGCCGTGGAGGGCAACCAGGTGCGCCTGAACTGGTATCACGACGAGGATGACGACACCATCCTGGAATTCGGCCAGGAGCTGCAGCAGGACTTTACGGCGCTCGATTTCCGCGACCATCCCGTGCTGGGCAGCTAGGGCATGCGCGCCGCCATCTCCGAGTCCAGCCTCGAACCCGACCTGTTCACCGTGGAAGCGGCGGCGCTGGCTGCCGCGCGCCGCATGCACGCCGACGTCCATGCCAGCGGCGAGGCGCAGCGCCGCGTGCTCGGTGAACTGATCGTTCACTACGAGCGGCTGATGCGCGAGACGCGGCGCCTGATCGGCCGCAGCGACCGCGCCGAACGCGACATGCATTTGCTGAACCGGCAATTGCAGACGCTGGCCGGCCAGCTCGAATACCGCGCCACGCACGACCCGCTGACGGGCGCCCTGAACCGCGGCGCCGTGATCGACCATGCCTCGCGCTGCCTGGCGCAGGGCGACATGGCGTTGATCGTGCTCGACATCGATCTGTTCAAGCAAGTCAACGACGATTTCGGCCACCCGGCCGGCGACGGCGTGATCCAGGCCGTGGTCGACTGCCTGAAGGGACTGCTGGGACAGGAGACGGCCATCGGCCGGGTCGGCGGTGAAGAGTTTTCCGTAGTCTGGCCCACCTCCTCGCGCGACGACGCGGCGACAGTGGCGCAGCGCATCTGCGAGAGCGTCGGCCGCCAGCGCCATGCGGCACCCATCACGCGCCCCATCACCGTCAGCGTGGGCCTGAGCTGGAACCGCGCCGGCACCGCCTTCGAGACGGCCTACAGCCATGCCGACCAGGCCCTGTACCAGGCCAAGCGAGAAGGACGCAACTGTGTACGCCAGTGGATGGAAAGCTGAATCGATACCTTGATTCAGCGCAGCTGTTCGCGCGCCATGCTGCCGTCACGGCGCATGTCGGCTGCCGCACGCTGCATGGCCGCCACCTGCGCCTCGGGCACCTTGAGGTTACAGGCCAGGTAAGTCTGCACGCGATTAAAGGTCAGCAGCGGCTCCACCTTGCCCTCCCACTCCTTGCCGGCAAACGGCTTGCTGCCCACCGCCATGCCCACAGCCCACAGATCGATGCGCCCGAGCAGCAGTTTTTGCGGATTGAGCCACTCCTGCGTCACGGGCGCCACGCTCAAGCCACGCTGGCGCAGGTAGTCGTCGCGCGCGTCGCCCAGCACCGTGCCGATCACTAGGCCACGCGCATCGGCGAGCGTGCGCAGCGTCAGATGCCGCTCGGCCAGGCCATACAATATCCACTCCGCTTCGTTGAGGGGGCCGATCCAGCGAAATTGCGCTTCGCGCTCTGGCGTGCGCGTGGTGGAAAAGATGCAGGTATCACGCTCGCGCAGCGCCTGCGCGTACGCGCGCTTCCACGGTAGCAATTCGATACTGTAGGCAATACCGGTGCGCGCCATAATCTCGCGCACCTTCGCGGTTTCGCGCCCCACGACAACATTGCCTTCCATCATGCTCGATGGCGGCAAGTGCTCGCCAACGATGCGCAGACCTGCCGCCGCGGCCAGCGCCGGCACCAGCAGCATCGCTGCCAGCAACCATGCCATGCTTGCTTGTTTCATGCTTGCTTTCATCTGCTACAGGGGATTTCCGCCGATGTTACCATCGGCCCGCGCCGGCATCGCTGCATATTGTCAATTACACCATTTATTTTCCGCAACGTGGCAACAAGCCAACGCCGGGACGATCACGATGCAGGGGAAAAGGGAAGAGTAACTGGCGGAAAACAGTAGGAGTCGAACCTACGGGAGAACGTCTGACGCCCTCCACCGGGTTTGAAGCCCGGCCACATCACCGGATGAGTGTGCTTTCCGCGGTGCCTGAGCTAGCTGTTGGGCAAGGCGGCACTGTAGGACCACAGCGCCTGCGGGCGTAATAGATGCCCATTGCCAACACGGCGAGTATAACCGACGCGGTCAAAGAATTCCAAGACCTGGATCGCCCGTTTGCGGCCCAGGCTGCTGGCATCGCGGAAGGTGGCCGCGCCGACGGCGCCATTGCCGGCCGGCAAACCTTCTTCCTGTTCGGCTTTGTCGGCCAGACTGCGCACCAGTTGCGCCAGCTCGGCCAGCGCCGCCTGGTGATAAAACAGGTCGTGCACCACCTGGCTGATCTGCCCGGCCTTGGCAAGTTTGCGCAACAGCCTGCGCGTGTCGTCCTCGGCCAGGCCGGAGTCGCGCGCCAGGTCGCGCGTCCACGGCGGATCGAAACGCCCCTGCAGCAATGCCGCCAGCAAGGGCTCGGCCACCGTTTGCTCCTGCGCCGTCAGTGCCACGCTGTGCGTCGGCAGATGCAGGCTGGCGCCGCGCGCCTGGAGCTCGCCGCGCGCCAGCAAGCCTTCGACCAGGTGGCTCCACAAGGCGTCTTCCATCTCGGCGTCGACAATGCGTTTCAGGCGCCACAGTTCCGGCCCCGCTTCATCGGGCGCGCGCGCGTGGAAGACAGCCAGGGCGGCCAGCACCCGCTCTTCCAGCGCAGCCTGCGCCGCAGGCGCCAGCAGCAGGGCATCGTCACCGCGCAGGGCGATGCGCCGCGTATCGGGCGGCAGCGCGATGGCGCCCGCCGGCAGCAGCGACAGGCGCACCAGCAGCGACTCGCGCAGGCCCAGCGGGCTTTGCGCCAGCAGGGCCGCATAGTCGCCCTGCGCGACAAAGGCCGCCAGGGCATCGAGCCAGGCAAGCCTGGCGGGGCTGCGCCGCTTGCGCGCGGGCCCGAACGGATCGAGCACCATGCCGCCGCCCACCGTTTGCGTCGCCTGCGCATTGCGCACGACGAAGCGGTCGCCGGGCACGGCGTGCATGGGCGTCTCGAACACCAGCTGTACTCTACCCGTCTGGCCCGGCGACAGGGTTACGCCATCAAGCATGACGGCGCGCGCCAGTTGGTGCGCAGCGCCCAGATGCACGTGCAGCGGCGACCAAGCTTTCAATTGCACGCCGGCGTCGGGCAGCAAAGTCAGTTCCACGTCGATACGCTCCGAGCATTGCGCCAGTTCCGGCGCAACGATCCAGTTGCCCCGTTCAATGCGCTCGCGGTCGATGCCGGCCAGATTGAGCGCCAGGCGCTGGCCCGCCATGCCCGTCCCGGCTGCGCGGTTCTGCGCGTGGATGCTGCGCACGCGCGCTTGCGCGCCGCCGGGCGCCAGTTGCAGCATGTCACCCACCTGCACCCTTCCCGCCAGCGCCGTGCCGGTGACGATGGTGCCCTGCCCCGACAAGGTGAACACGCGGTCCACACCCAGGCGGAACAGGCGCCGCTCGTCGCGCTGCGGCAGGCTGCGCGAGACCTGCGTCAGGTGCGCCAGCAAGGCCGCCACGCCGGCATCGTTGTCGCGGCTGGCGGCTGTGGGGAAGATGGGACTGCCCGCCAGCGGCGTGCCTGCCAGCAACGCCTCGATCTCAAGCTCCACTTGCGCCACGCGGGCCCCGTCGGCGCGGTCGATCTTGGTCAGCGCCACGGCGCCGCGCGTCACGCCCAGCAACTGCAAAATGGCCAGGTGCTCGTGCGTCTGCGGCATGATGCCATCGTCGGCCGCTACCACCAGCAGGGCAAAGTCGATGCCCGTCACGCCGGAAGCCATGGTGCGGATGAATTTTTCGTGGCCGGGCACGTCGATCACGCCCAGCACCGTGCCGTCCGCCAGCGGCAGATAGGCATAGCCGAGTTCAATCGAGATGCCACGCGCCTGCTCTTCCTTCAGGCGGTCCGTGTGCACGCCCGTCAGCGCACGCGTGAGCGTCGTCTTGCCATGGTCGATATGGCCTGCGGTGCCGACGATCATGCGGACAACTCGTCAAGCTGCGCAACGAAGGCCGTCTCGTGCGCCGCTTCCAGGCAGCGCAAGTCCAGCCACAAGGTATCTTGCCCGATGCGCCCGATCACGGGGCATGGCAAGGCGCGCAGGCGCTGCTCCAACGTTCCCAATGGATTGCTCAGGCGCGAGCCGGAAGCGCTGCGGATGGCCAGGCCAAAGCTGGGCAGCTGGTCGACGGGCAAGGCGCCGCTGCCGATCTGGCTTGTCATGGCTTCAGCCGTCACCACGTACTGCAGGCCCAGCGCGCCTTGCAGCAGCGGCAGCAGGGTGTGCGCCTGCGCGCGCATGGCGGCCGCGGGGCGCGTCAGCAAACGCAAGGTGGTCAGCCGTTCGGCCAGCAAGTCCGGCGCGCGGTACAGCTGCAGCACCGGGGCCAATGCGGCCAGCGTGAGTTTGCCTACCCTCAGCGCGCGTTTCAGGGGGTTGCGCTTGATCTTCGTGATCAGGTCGGCTCGTCCGACGATGACGCCGCATTGCGGGCCGCCCAGCAATTTATCGCCGCTGAAGGTCACCAGGTCGGCGCCCGCTGCGATGGTTTCGCGCACCGTCGTTTCATGCGGCAGGCCGTATTGCGCCAGGTCGACCAGGGTGCCACTGCCCAGGTCCACGGCCGTCGGCACGCCGTGTTGAGATGCCAGCGGTACCAGTTCATCGAGCTCCACGCTTTTCGTGAAACCGGTGATCGCGTAATTGCTGCAATGCACCTTCATCAAGAGGGCCGTGTGTTCATTCACGCCATTCGCATAATCGGCCAGGTGCGTGCGGTTGGTGCTGCCCACTTCACGCAGCACGGCACCCGCGCGCGTCATCACGTCGGGGATGCGGAAGGCGCCGCCGATTTCCACCAGTTCGCCGCGCGAGACGATGACTTCCCTGTTCTGCGCCAAAGTGTTCAGCATCAGCAGCACGGCGGCCGCGTTGTTGTTGACGATGGTGGCCGCTTCGGCGCCCGTCAGTTCGCGCAGCAATTCCTCGACCAGGTCGTCGCGGTCGCCCCGCTTGCCCGTTTCCAGGTCGAATTCCAGGTTCATCGGCCACTGCAGCGCTTCCACCACGGCTTGTACGGCCGCGTCGGGCAGCAGTGCGCGGCCCAGGTTCGTATGCAGCACGGTGCCCGTCAGGTTGAACACGGCGCGCAGCTGCGAACGCGATTGCGATTCCAGGCGTTCGGCCATTTGCGCGACGATGGCGGCAAGCGATGCGCCCTCTTCGCCGAATTTACCCAAACCCTCACCGGCCAGCATGGCCGTGCGCAGTTCGGCCAGCACGGCGCGCGCGCAGGCCAGGGTTTGCACGCGGCCGTAGTGGGCTATCAGATCCAGGCAAGCCGCGTCGCCCAGGATGCGATCGACCGACGGCAGGCGCACGGTTTGCCCCGTCGTCATGCTTGCTGGCCCTCGCTGCTGTCGCTTTTGCCCAGCCACAGCAGCGGATTGCCGCTGGCGCGCTGGTAGCCCGCTTCGCCCACCAGCAGGTCGAGCATCAGGCTGGCCAGGTCGTCGGCCAGCGGCTCGACGTTGTAATCGTGTTCCTGGTTGAAGACTTTGCGATAAGTATGGCAATCGTCGCAGGTTTCCGCGCGCGCCACTTTCTTAGGATCGTTCGCCTTGTTCGGCAATTTGTCGTCCTTGGCCGCCACGGGGTCGAACGGCATGGCATCGGCCGCGTCCAGGCCCTGGTAGGCGATCTTGCCATTCTGTTCGCAGGTCGAGCACTTCACACGCACCATATGCCATTCGCTTTCGCAAATGCCGCAGTGCAGGTAGCGGTACCCCTGCGACTGGCCGCCGATGCGGATCACGCTGGCGACGGGGTGCGAACCGCAGACGGGGCACAGGGTGCCCGTTTCCAGGTCCGGCACGCGCGCGGCGCGCAGTTCGCTGGCCGACACCGACCACAGGATTTGCAGCGTGGCCGCAACGAACGGCGCGTGCATGGGATTGAGGTTGTCACCGTTTTCATCGAGCACGCAATCGGCGCAGGCGTCCAGCGCCGGCGCGTCGAGCGCGCGTAACTGGGCCAGCACCTGGGTCAGGCCGCCCGATAATGCCGGCTGGCTTGCCGCCGTGGCCGCCAATTCATCGAGCAGGCTGGCAAAGATGTCGCGCCAAACGGGCGGACGGGCGCCATTAACGGGCAGCACCGGCATGCGGTGCTGCATCGCACGGCGCAGCGCGTCGGGGTCGGCGGCAGGCACGGCGCCGGGCGCCAGTTTTTCCACCACGGCGGCCTGCGCGTCGGCCAGCGCGGCCATCAGCACCAGGTAACCCTGCATGCCCGCGTCGACGGGGATGCCCTTGATCTTGCCTTGCGCGAGTTCGCGCAAGCGCAAGGCGCGCGCCGTAAACAGGCTGGCGGGCTGCGGCAGCAGCAGGCGCGGAATCGCGTTATGGTCCAGGCCTTCGATTTCGCCTGGCTGAAGAATGCGTTGTACCAATGGAGTTTTCCCATCAAAAAAAGCACAGCACGGCCAGCGGGTGTGGCCATGCTGTCAAAGTATTCTAAACGATACAGTCATCGCAAGCCGCAAAAGGAAACAGGGGTCAGACCCGGCGGGTCTGACCCCAGCATTTAGTGCGAAGGTAAGTCGAAAATAAATTACCTCTTTGTATTGCGAATAACAGCCTCAAACCACTTCGGATGGTGCTTGCGCGCCCAGCCGTAGGTGACGGTGCCGCGCACCATGGCGCCGACCGAGCCCTTGACCCAGATGGCCGCATAGATATGCACGATGATGGCGCAGATAATGGCAAAAGCGCAACCGGCATGCAGCAAGGCGGCAAAGCGCACCACGTCGATCGGGAAGTAGAACGCGAAATACGCGCGCCAGATCACGATGCCCGACAGCAGCAAGCCGATCATGCTGGCCAACAACACGAAGAACAGGATCTTCTGGCCGGCATTGTATTTGCCGACCTTCGGCAGCTTTTCTTCGCGGTTGTGGAGCACGTCGTCCATCTGTTTCAGCCACTGCTTGTCGCCGTCTTCGAACTTGTTGTGGTGCCAGAAGCGCACCACCAGGATCGCGAACGAGACAAACATTACCAGGCCGGCAAATGGATGCAGGATGCGCGTCCATTGCCCGCCGCCGAACAGGCTGGCCAGCCACGCCATCGACGGATGGAACATGGCCAGGCCGGACAGGGCCAGCATGACGAAGGTGATCGCCGTGATCCAGTGATTCGTGCGCTCGTTCGGGTCGTAGCGTTCGATCAAGGGATTGCCATCCTTGTCGCGCAGCTTGCCATCGTGATGTTCACTATGCTTCATGCTGTTCCTCCCGGATGCGCTTGGCCTCTTCCAGCGCTTCGTGCTCTTCGTCCTTGCTCACTTCGTTCGGACCGACACGCGTGTAATGGAAGAAGCCTGCCAGTGCCGTGGCAGCCATGCCGGCTACTGCCAGCGGCTTGGACCAGCCCTTCCAGAAGCCCACCATCGGGCTGATGCGCGGGCGTTCCGGCAAGTTCGAATACAGCTTCGGCTTGTCGGCATGGTGCAGCACGTACATCACGTGCGTACCGCCCACGCCCAGCGGATCGTACAGGCCCGCGTTCTCGAAACCGCGCGACTTCAGGTCGACGATGCGCTCTTGCGCATGCACCTTCATGTCTTCCTTGGTACCGAAGAGGATGGCGCCCGTCGGGCAGGTTTTCACGCAGGCAGGTTCCTGGCCCACGGCCACGCGGTCCGAGCACAGCGTGCACTTGTAGGCGCGGTCGTCCTTTTTCGAAATGCGGGGCACGTCGAAAGGACAGCCAGCCACGCAGTAGCCGCAACCGATGCAGTTTTCCTGGTGGAAATCGACGATGCCGTTCGTGTATTGCACGATGGCGCCCGGCGCCGGACAGGCTTTCAAACAGCCCGGGTCCTCGCAGTGCATGCAGCCATCCTTGCGGATCAGCCACTCGAGGTTGCCGTCGTTGTCCTCGTGTTCGGCAAAACGCATCACCGTCCACGATTGCGGCGTCAAGTCCGTCGGATTGTCATAGGTGCCATGGTTTTCGCCGACTTCGTCGCGCAAGTCGTTCCATTCCATGCACGCCGTCTGGCAAGCCTTGCAGCCGATGCATTTCGACACATCGATCAGCTTGGCGACGGTGCCGGTCACGGGGCTGCGCGCTTGCGGCGGCGTCACCGTGGTCGCCGACAGGCGCCGGATATCTAAGGATTGCAGTGCCATTATTGAGCTCCCATCATGCTTTTTCCACCTTCACGAGGAAGGACTTGAATTCCGGCGTTTGCGAATTCGCATCCCCCACGCCCGGCGTCAGGGTATTGATCAGATACCCCGGCTTGGCCACGCCCGTAAAGCCCCAGTGCAGCGGCAGGCCCACGGTATGCACCTGCTTGCCCTCGATCATCAACGCCTTGATGCGCTTGGTGACCACGGCCTTGGCGATGATGTGACCCCGCTTGGAACTGACGCGCACTTCACCGCCGGCCACGACGCCGATGCTCTTGGCCAGCTCTTCGCCGATTTCAACGAATTGCTGCGGCTGGATGATGGCGTTCAGGCGTGCATGCTTGGTCCAGTAATGGAAATGCTCGGTCAGGCGGTAGCTGGTCGCCACATGCGGATATTCCTCGTGCGTGCCGAACATTTTCCGGTCATCGGCGAACACGCGCGCGGCCGGATTGCTGGTCGCCTGCGGGTTTTTCGGATGCATGGGGTTGTAGCCCAGCGGATTTTCGAACGGCTCGTAATGCTCGGGGAACGGTCCTTCGGCCATGGCGCCACGCGCAAAAAAGCGCGCCACGCCCTCGCCCAGCATGATGAACGGACCCATGCCGTTTTCCGGCGGTTCGTCGACCTTGAAGTCGGGAATGTCGGCCCCGCTCCAGTTTGTGCCATTCCATTCGATCAGCTTGCGCGTCGGATCGAAAGGCTTGCCCTTCAAGTCGCACGAGGCGCGGTTGTACAGCACGCGGCGGTTCGCCGGCCACGCCCAGGCCCAGCCCAGAGTCTGACCGATGCCCGTCGGGTCGCTATTGTCACGCCTTCCCATCTGGTTGCCCGCCTGCGTCCAGCTGCCGGCGAAGATCCAGCAACCGCTGGTGGTGGTGCCATCGTCGCGCAATTGCGCAAACGAGGCCAGCTGCTCACCCTTCTTCACCAGCAGCTTGGTCGGATCCTTCAGATCGTACAAGTCAACCAGCGCACGGCCGTTGAATTCGCGGGCGATTTCTTCCGGCTGCGGGTTATGCGGCTGCGCATAGTTCCACGTCAGGTTGAGAATCGGATCGGGGAACTTGCCGCCCTCTTTCTGGTACATGCTACGCATGCGCAAGAACAGGCCCGACATGATCTCCAAGTCGCTGCGCGCCTGGCCCGGCGGTTCGGCCGCCTGCCAGTGCCACTGCAGCACGCGCGATGAGCTGACCAGCGAACCGCGCTCTTCGGCGAAGCAGCTGGTCGGCAAGCGGAACACTTCCGTCATGATCTTGGTGGGATCGACTTCGTGGTATTGGCCATGCGGCTTCCAGAATTCGCCCGTTTCCACGGCCAGCGGGTCCATGATGACGAGGAACTTCAGCTTCGACAGCGCTTCCGTGACCTTCTGCTTGTTCGGCGCTGACGCCAGCACATTGAAGCCCTGGCAGATATAGCCCGTCATCTTGCCTTGGTGCATGTTCTCGATGGCTTGCATCAAGTCGTACGGCTTGTCGAGTTTCGGCAGGTAGTCGAACGCGTAATTATTCTCGGCCGTGGCGAAATCACCCCACCACGTCTTCATGAAGCTGACGTGGAATTTGCGGTAATTGCTCCAGTAGCTGAGCTGGTTCGGCCGCAGCGGCTTGGTGGCGCGCGCGGCGATATAGCCGTCGAAATCCTGCTCGGCTTCGTTCGGCAAGGTCATGTAACCTGGCAACAGGTTCGACATCAGGCCCAGGTCGGTCAAGCCCTGGATGTTCGAGTGGCCGCGCAAGGCGTTCATGCCGCCGCCCGCGATACCCATGTTACCCAGCAACAGCTGCACCATGGCGCCCGTGCGGATGGTTTGCGCGCCCGTCGAGTGGTGCGTCCAGCCCAGTGCGTACAAGATGGTACCGGCGCGTCCCGGCACGGCGGTCGAAGCCAATGCTTCCGCCACCTTGTGGAACTTGTCGGCCGACACGCCGCACGTACGCTCGACCATCTCGGTCGTGTAGCGTGAGTAGTGCTTCTTCATCATCTGGTAGACGCAGCGCGGGTGCTCCAGGGTCGGGTCGACCTTGGCATAACCGTCGTCGCCGATCTCGTAATCCCAGGTGGCCTTGTTGGTGTACTTGCCTTTTTCCTTGTCGAAACCCGAAAACAGGCCGTCTTCGAACGCATAGTCTTCGCGCACGATGAAGGGCATGTCCGTGTAGTTGCGCACGTACTCATGCTGGATCTTGTCGTTCGTCAGCAGATAATTGATGATCGCGCCGAGAAAGACGATATCCGTGCCGGTACGCGTGGCGCAGTAGTAATCTGCCACGGATGCGGTACGGGTAAAACGCGGATCGACAACGATCAGCTTGGCCTTGTTATGCGCCTTCGCTTCCGTGACCCATTTGAATCCGCAAGGATGTGCTTCTGCTGCATTGCCGCCCATGACCAAAATCACATCGGCATTCTTGATATCGACCCAATGATTCGTCATCGCGCCACGGCCAAACGTCGGGGCAAGACCTGCCACCGTCGGTCCGTGTCATACACGCGCCTGATTATCAAAGGTCAGCATCCCCATGCTGCGCACTGTCTTGTGGGTCAAATACCCCACCTCGTTGCTACCGGCGGACGCGGCCAGCATGCCGGTGGAGAGCCAGCGGTTGACGGTCTTGCCGTCGGCATTCTTTTCGATCAGGTTGGCATCGCGGTCATCCTTCATCAGGCGCGCGATCTTGTCGAGCGCCACATCCCAGGAGATCGGTTGCCATTGCGTGCCGCCCGGTGCCCGGTATTCGGGCACTTTCAGGCGGTTCGGGCTGTGGATGAAGTCGACCAGACTGGCGCCCTTCGGGCACAAGGTGCCGCGGTTCACCGGGTGATCGGCATCGCCTTCCACGTGGATGATGCTGGAGACGGCATTTTTTGCGCCGTCGCCCAGTCCATACAGCAGGACGCCACATCCTACCGAACAGTAAGGACAGGTATTGCGTGTCTCGGTCGTGCGAGACAGCTTGTATTGCCGCACTTCCGCCATCGCCTGGCCCGGTGCGAAACCGAGCAGGGCGAGGCTGGAACCAGCAATGGTCGCGCCAGTTACCCGAAGGAACTGGCGCCTGGACATCTGAACCATATTCAGGCCTCTATGATGTGAGTAAATAAAAAGTCATACAACGTCATGATGGTGTCATATCACCAAGATATAAGCACCATGCCTGTGCCGTATGACAGCATTTTACCCCTCAATCCCCATCAAGGCTCAGTCCGTCGGAGAAAGCTTCCTTTAGTCAACGTTATTTGATCGGTACCGAACAGTTCCTCTAAACAATGTCAGCCTGCCCGACGCAGCTCCCCCCCCCCATGAAAAAACCCGCTCGCGAGCGGGTTTGTATGGAAGCGGCCGAACTTACTGGCTAACTTACAGGCTGTAGCGCAAAGTCAGCGCCACGTTGCGCGGCGCGCCCGGCAAGCTCAGGTTCGGGCTGGAACCGTGGCCGGAAACGATGTAGCGCGTATCGCCGATATTGTTGACGTTCAGCTGCACTTCATAGCGGCCCGTGCGGTATGCGGCCATGGCGTCGGCCGTCACGTAGCCGGGCAAGACCACCGTGTTGCCGGAATTGGCAAAACGGCTGCCGACGGCATTCGCGCCTCCGCCCACCGTGAAGCCGTGACCCAGGTCTTTCGTCAGCCACAGGTTGGCCGTGTTGCGCGCGGTCAGGGTGGCGCGCTTGCCTTTGACCGGCACTTCTCTGGCGATGATGCCGCCCGGCACATTGACGCTCTTGTCGACGGCGATGGAATCGGTGATCGTGGCGTCCAGCCAAGCATAGCCGGCCATCATTTTCCAGCCATCGTGCAAGTCAGCATTGAAGGTCAGCTCCAGGCCATCCGTGCGCTGCGTGCCGACGGGCACGATGCGGTTCGTGATGGGGTCGCTGGTCTTGATATTGTCGCGTTCCAGGCGGAACAGCGACACGGTGGCATTCGCGCGGCCGCCCCACAGATCGTACTTGGCGCCCACTTCCGTGTTGCGCGTGGTTTCCGGCGCCAGGTCGGCATTGTTGGCGGCCAGCGCGAAATTCTCGCCGCTGGGCTGGAAGGAACGGCTCCACGAGGCGTAGTACGATTGCGCCGCGCCCGGTTGCCAGACGAGGCCGGCGCGGGGGCTGTAGGCCGAATCCGTGCGCGACAGGTCTGCCGTCGTCACACCAAGCGCATTGGCCAGGCGCGACTGCTGCTTATAGCGGTCGTAGCGCAAGCCGGCCAGCGCCTTCCACTCGTCGCTGAAAGCGATGGCATCCTGCACGTAGGCGGCGGCCGTGTCGTAGGTACCGAAAGTATCGCTGCGCGCGCCCAGCTTGCTGCGGTTGACCTGCGGCAGGACAGGGTTAAAGATCGACACGTTCGGCGCTACCAAGATAGCAGCCCAGCTGTTGGCATCCTTGTTTTGCTTGCCGAACTCGGCGCCATACAACACTTCGTGGCGCAGGCTGCCCGTGACCAGCTTTTGCGTCAATTCCGTCTGGTTGAACCAGCCGCTCTCGTCACGGTTCAGCTTGGCGTGCGCCAGGTTCATCGTGCCCTTGACTTCATTGACGTTGCCGGAAATATTCGTGTTGTTGCGGTCCAGGTGATAGTCGTAATAGCGGAAGGCATTGCGCAGCGACAAGGACTCGCTGAACTTGTGCGTCAGGGTGGCCGCCGTGGAGACCACGCGCGACTGGCTGAAATCGGCATCGCGGGCATAGGCGGCACCGTAGTAAGTGCTCGCATCGACAACCACCGGGCGGCCATGCCAGGACGGGATGCCGAAGTCCGTCAGGCGGCGGTCTTCCAGGTAGTCGCCCTGCAGCAGCAGCTTGGTGGCGCCAGAGAGGCGGATGGCCACCGATGGCGCCAGCGCCGTGCGGTTGATGAATTGCTGCTCGCGGTAGCTGTCCGACAATTCGCGCGCGCCCGTGACGCGCCAGTCCACCGTCTCGCCCACTCTGCCCACGTCGACTTCGCCGCGGCGCCCTGCCGTGTTGGTCAGGCTCAGCGCCACGTCCGCGATATCCACGCCCGGCTTCCTGGTAATGCGGTTGACCAGACCACCCGAGGAACCGCGGCCGTACAGCACGGCGGCCGGCCCCTTGATCACTTCCAGTCGCTCTACATTCGACAGGTCGCGGAAATACAGCGCGTCATCGCGGAAGCCGTCGACGAATTGGTCGCCGATGGCCGTGAAGCCGCGGATGAACACCTGGTCGCGCTGGCCATCGCCCGTGGACAAGCCCACGCCGGGGATGTTCTTCATGATGTCCTGGATCGACATGGCGTTCTGGTCGCGAATGACGGCGGCCGGCACCACGTTGATCGTCTGCGGCACGTCGCGCAGGGCCATTTCCGTCTTGGTGCCGCTGGCGGAGGTGGCGGCAACATAGCCATCCTTGTCCTTCGATGCCGTCACGGTGACGGCAGGCAAGCTTTCCTGGGCCAAAGCCGCCAGTGGCATGGCGCCCAAGGTCAAGGCGCCCAGTACGGCGATGGTGATCGGTTTACATCCTGGCTTGTGCTGCATACAATTCCCTGGTCGATGTTGTAATACGAATGATTATCATTAGTATTTTATCAGCCAGCAATGAAAAACGTAAGGCGAAATGTAAGTGATAGTACTTACACACACGCAACTTGATGTAAAAAAGCAACAGGAAATTAATATCAATAAGCAATTAAAATTGCCTTGAAAAACTATTTCTGTGCGTCAATGCTATACTTGCGCTTGCTGGTTAGCGGCAACCACGCCGCCACACCCCATGCTTTACCTCCATCGCCACGCTCAGCGTGGCGCGCCGCACAGCCATCACGCGGCACCCGAAGACCCCGATCCCCTGCGCCTTGCGGCGCCTGTCCGCCCCTGCTGGCGGCGGCGATCATGACTATTAAATTGTTAGGAACTACATGAAAAACCTGAACATCGGCAGCCGCCTTGGCGTCGGCTTTGCTGTCGTATTGCTGTTGCTTGCCACCTTGACCATCACCGCCCTCGTGCGCATGCAAACGGCTAGCGATCTGACCTACCGTCTCATCAATACCAGCATCAAGAACCAGCGCATGGTGGCCGAGTGGTCGAAAATCATTGAACTCAACAGCGTGCGCGGCGTCGCCTCATTCGAGATCCCCGATCCTGTCGTGCGCGCCAAGATCGAGGAAGACCTGAAGGTCGATGCGGCCCGCTCCAGCAAACTGCAGGACGACATCGCCGCGTCCTTGCGCGACCCGGCCGTGATCGAACAGTTCAAGGTCGTGCGCAAGGTGCGCACCGACTACGTGACGACGCGCACACGCGCCTTCAAGATGAAGGCCGACGGCGACGTGGCGGGCGCCAAGCAAGTGTTCGACAAGGAAGTCACGCCGATCACCACGGCTTACCTGGCCGAAGTGAAGCGCTTTGCCAGCATGCAGATCAAGGCGGCCGACGGCGTCGGCGCCAGCATCATCGAAGCCTACAGCGGCACCCGCATCTTCCTGATCACCATGGGCGTGCTGGCCGTGCTGATGGGCATCGGTTTCGCGTGGTGGATCACGCGCTCGATCACCGGCCCTATTCGCGCCGCCGTGAAAGTGGCGGAAACCGTGGCAGCTGGCGACCTGAGCAGCGTCATCACGGCGCAAGGCCGCGATGAAACGGGCCAGCTGATGCATGCCCTGAAAACCATGAACGATAGCCTCGTCGGCATCGTGGGACAAGTGCGCAGCGGCACCGACACCATCGCCACGGCGTCTGCGGAAATCGCCGCCGGCAACCAGGACCTGTCGTCGCGCACGGAACAGCAAGCCAGTTCGCTGGAAGAAACCGCCTCGTCGATGGAAGAACTGACCTCGACCGTGAAGCAGAATGCCGACAACGCGCGCCAGGCGAATAAACTGGCCGGCGACGCGGCCGGCATCGCCAGCCGCGGCGGCGCCGTGGTGGCCGAAGTGGTGGCCACCATGGGCGAGATCAATACCTCATCGAAGAAAATCGTCGACATTATTTCTGTCATCGACGGCATCGCCTTCCAGACCAACATCCTGGCCCTGAACGCGGCCGTGGAAGCAGCACGCGCCGGCGAACAGGGCCGCGGCTTCGCCGTGGTGGCAACAGAGGTGCGCAACCTGGCGCAGCGCTCGGCAGCAGCGGCCAAGGAAATCAAGGGTTTGATCGACGACTCCGTACAAAAGGTCGACGTGGGCACGGACCTGGTCGACAAGGCCGGCAAGACGATGGAAGAAATCGTGCAAAGCATAGCCTTCGTCACGTCCATCATGAGCGAGATCAGCAACGCCAGCGAAGAGCAGAGTGCCGGCATCGAGCAAGTCAACCAGGCCATTTCCGAAATGGACCAGGTGACGCAGCAAAATGCAGCCCTGGTGGAAGAAGCCTCGGCCGCGGCCGAAGCGATGCAGGAACAGGCGAGCGAACTGGCGCAAGTGGTCAGCGTCTTCCGCCTGGACGCGAATGCAGCGGCGACCGACCGTTTCAGCGCCAAGGCAGCGCAGCGCAGCGCGCCGGCAGCTCCAGCAACCCGGGCCGCGCCTGCCCGCAAGGCCTCCATCCCTGCCCTGCGTCTGCCCGTGACGCGCAAGAGCAGCAAGGCAGCAAGCCCTGCCGAAGGCGAGTGGGAAGAGTTTTAAGGTGTGAAGTTCAATGCGTGGCAGTGGCTGCCACGCATGCCCAACGGCCAGGCATCAGCACAGCCTGGCTTGCGTATCTTCAATCAGTTTCGCCAGCTCGCGCGGCACTGCCTGTGCCAGGAAATCGAGCGCCAATTGTTCCGGATCGATGGCCGCGTCCAACGGCAAGCCCTGCTCGAAGCCGCCCACCATGATGCGGCAAAAATGTGGCGATTCCGCCCGCGTTTCCACATACCAGCAACCCGCATGGCCCTGCACGAAGTATTCGCCGATAAAGTAGCCGAGCATGGTTTTTACCCACTGCCAGCTCTCGTCACGAATGACGATGGTGCGCATGGCAGCATCGATGTACGGCAGGTATTCAGCCGCGTTCGTCAACACTTCGTGCGCCGGCTGGATGCCCAGGCGCTCGACAAAATTCACCAGCGAGGCGCCCAGCGCGTCATAGTAGGCATCAAAAGCCGTTTGGCTTTGTTGCAATAATTGTTCTTGTTCGTTCGACAGCATTCACACTCCACAGACATTCAACAATCCCGTCCATTTTCAAGAAATTGCGCGGGTCAGACTATCCATCATTTTACGCCACGCTCACGTCCACCCCGGCCCGCTGCAGCAAGGCCTCATTGCGGGCGGACAGATGCGTCACCTGCAGGTGCTTGCCGGCCTTGTCATAGCGCTCATACAGGGATTCGATGGCGGCGATGGCCGAGTGATCGGCCATGTGCAGGTGGCGGCAGTCGAGGATGACGCGGGCCGGGTCCGACGCCAACTGGAACAGCTCCTGGAAATGCGTGGTGGAAGCAAAAAACAGGGTGCCGTGCGGCAAGTAGACGCGCATGCCAGGGCTGCTGTCATCGATGTCGGCACGCATTTCGCGCGCATGCTGCCAGGCAAAATTCAAGGCGGCAATGACGATGCCGCACAGCACAGCCATCGCCAGGTCCGTCAACACCGTGATGACCGTCACGGCAACGATCACCAGCGCATCCTGCAACGGCACCTTGCCCAGCACGCGCAAGGAACCCCAGGCAAACGTTTGCTGCGCCACGACGAACATCACACCCACCAGGGCAGCCAGCGGAATGCGCTCGATCAGCGGCGACAGGAACAGGATGAACAGCAGAATCATCACGCCGGCCGTCACGCCCGACAGGCGCGAACGGCCGCCCGAACTCAGGTTGATCATGGTCTGACCGATCATGGCGCAGCCGCCCATGCCGCCAAACAGGCCCGACACGACATTCGAGGCACCGAGGGCGATACATTCGCGGTTCGGCTGGCCCCGCGTTTCCGTCATCTCATCGGTGAGATTGAAAGTGAGCAAGGTTTCCAGCAAGCCCACCATGGCCATCAGCGCCGCATACGGAAAAATGATGTGCAAGGTCGCCATATCCAGCGGCACGGTGGGCCAATGCAGGGCCGGCAAGCCGCCGGCGATATGCGCGAGGTCGCCCAGGGTGCGCGTGGGCAAGTGCAAGACATGGCTGAGCACGCCCACGCCGAGGATGGCCACCAGCGCGGGCGGCACGGCCTTCGTGATGCGCGGCAGCATGTAGACGATGGCCATGGTCAGCGCCACCAGCGCCCCCATCACGAGCAAGGGCGTGCCTTGCAGCCAGGTTTCGCCCTGCGGCGTGGCCTGGCGGAAGTGTTCCAACTGGGCCATGGCAATGACGATGGCCAGGCCATTCACAAAGCCCAGCATCACCGGGTAGGGCACCATGCGGATCAATTTCCCAAGGCGCAAGATGCCGAACAGCGCCATCAAAATACCTCCGAGCACCACGGTGGCCAGCAGATATTGCACGCCATGCTGGGCCACCAGCGCCACGATGACGACGGCCATGGACCCGGCCGCGCCGGAAATCATGCCGGGGCGCCCGCCAAAGATGGCCGTGAATGCGCAAATGATGAAGGCGCCATACAGGCCCATCAAGGGATTCAACTGCGCCACCAGGGCAAAGGCGATGCATTCGGGTACCAGGGCAAACGAGGTGGTCAGGCCCGCCAGGACGTTTTTTTGCAGGTTCGAGAACCACTCATCCCGAAAAGTTGTGTTGATCATTGATTCGAATCCAGGGTCGGAACAGAGAAGTGCGCGCCCGACGCAGAATCACCAGGCGCAGCCATGCCAGCGGGCGTCAGAAAAAAGCCGTGCCGAAGTTTAGCGGAGAGGAAATCGTCAGTGACTACATGGGGTTGGCGGATAGGGGAAGAATCATCAGCGCGGCGCAGCTGAGCGTGCGGGCATTATACAAGAAGCGGCACAGACAAAAAAATAGCCCACTCGAAAGTGGGCTATTTTTTTCATCTGGAGGCGAGGACGGGAATCGAACCCGTCTAAACGGCTTTGCAGGCCGCTGCATAACCTCTTTGCTACCTCGCCAGAGGAACTGCTTGGATGGGCCTTCCGGCACACCTTGAAAAACTGGAGCGGGAGAAGAGTCTCGAACTCTCGACCTCAACCTTGGCAAGGTTGCGCTCTACCAACTGAGCTACTCCCGCATTGGAGCTTGGTTACAGCCTAATCACGCTTGCTACTGCAGCGGATAAAAAAAGGAAGCCAGCTTAGCTTCCCTTTAGAATTCTGGAGCGGGAGAAGAGTCTCGAACTCTCGACCTCAACCTTGGCAAGGTTGCGCTCTACCAACTGAGCTACTCCCGCATTGGAGCTTCTATTTTCTGCTACTGCCATCTTGCTGTACTGCCTCCAGCTTTCACTGGAGCGGGAGAAGAGTCTCGAACTCTCGACCTCAACCTTGGCAAGGTTGCGCTCTACCAACTGAGCTACTCCCGCATACGAACCGCTATTTTACTGCTTTTTACTACCGTTTACCAGTGCTGCTTTACTGCTGATCCAGTATTCACTGGAGCGGGAGAAGAGTCTCGAACTCTCGACCTCAACCTTGGCAAGGTTGCGCTCTACCAACTGAGCTACTCCCGCAGTGGACAACATTGTATCAGAAGCTCTACTACATCGCCAGTACTACTTTTTACTGCATTCGCTGTTTTTACCTATGACACGCTCCAGAAAACTGGAGCGGGAGAAGAGTCTCGAACTCTCGACCTCAACCTTGGCAAGGTTGCGCTCTACCAACTGAGCTACTCCCGCGTCATCAACAACAGGCCAGCATTATAGAGGGATTACAGGGGCTGTCAACGGGCAATATCTGGTGTTTTGCAAAATATTTGGGGTCAGACCCTTTGGGTCAGACCCCGGTCTTTGCTCAAGGGTTGTATGGGGCGCCGAAATAGTTCAACCCAAGGGCAGAAATGCCGGGGTCGGACCCGAAGGGTACGACCCCTTTCAATGCAGGTTGCCTGCTTTTTCCTTAATGAGCGGCCATGCCAGGCGCAAATAATAGAACATCGACCACACCGTCAGCACGCAAGCGATCCACAGCAGCTTTTCGCCCCACACGTGGGTGTCGATCGCGCCGAAGATCACGTCGTGGTACAGCAGCAAGGGAATGGCCGTCATTTGCGCGGCCGTCTTGATCTTGCCGATCGAACTGACGGCCACCGATTTCGATGCGCCGATCTGCGCCATCCATTCGCGCAATGCGGAAATGGTGATTTCGCGGCCGATGATGATGAAGGCCAGCACGGCATTGACACGGTCCAGTTGCACCAGCACCAGCAAGGCGCCCGCCACCATCAGTTTGTCGGCGACCGGATCGAGGAAGGCGCCAAAGGCCGAGGTCTGGTTCCAGCGTCGCGCGAGAAAACCATCGAACCAGTCGGTCACGGCGGCAACAATGAAGACCAGGGTGGCAACCAGGTTCTGATCGCCATGCAGAAGCATCGACGGCGGCAAATAAAATACGCCTACGACGAGTGGAATCAGGGCCACGCGCAGCCAGGTCAAAAAGATGGGAATATTAAAAGGCATAAGGAAGCAATCGGCCGACGGGTAAATTGAACATGAAGAAAGCGCCACTAGTCTACATGGCCCGGTGGTATTAGCCTAGTCCGGTTGCCGCAGCACCGGTCCAGGCCATCCAGTCATTAGTGCAACTGCTTGTAAATCTCTTCCGCAAGTTGCGTGGAAATCCCCTCCACCGACATCAAATCCTCGACGCTGGCGTCGACTACGCCGCGCAAGCCGCCAAAGCGCGACAGCAGCTTCTGGCGGCGCTTGGCGCCGATCCCTTCTATCTCTTCCAGGCGCGAGGTCTGGCGCGTCTTGGCGCGCTTGGCGCGCATGCCCGTGATGGCGAAGCGGTGCGCCTCGTCGCGGATTTGCGCGATCAGCATCAGCGCCGCCGATTCCTTGCCCAATTCCTGCGCCGCGCGGCCATCGACGAACAGCAGGGTTTCCAGGCCCACCTTGCGCCCCTCCCCCTTGGCTACGCCGACGATCAGGCTGATATCGAGTCCCAGCTCGGCGAACACCTGACGCGCCATTTCGATCTGCCCCTTGCCGCCGTCGATCAGCACCACGTCGGGCATCACGCCATCGCCATTGGCGACTTTTTCGTAACGGCGCATCAGCACCTGGCGCATGGCCGCATAATCGTCGCCGGGAGTGATGTCGTTGATGTTGTAGCGCCGGTATTCGCCATTCTGCATGGCGTGGTGGTGGAACACCACGCACGAGGCCTGCGTCGCCTCGCCCTGCGTGTGGCTGATGTCGAAACACTCCACGCGCAGGCCGTCGAGGTCTTCCGTTTCCAGGCGCAGCGCTTCGGCCAGCGCACGCGTGCGCGACTGCTGCGAACCTTGCTCCGACAGCAGGCGCGCCAGCGAAATCTCGGCGCCCTTTTGCGCCATCTCCAGCCATTGGCGGCGCTGCCCCTGCGGCTGGAAGATCAGGTTGATGCGGTGGCCGCACTGCTCCATCAGGGCCACCATCAGGGCCGGCTGGTCGAATTCGATATTCAGGATCAGGGTGCCGGGGATGAATTTTTCCGTGTAGTGCTGGGCCAGGAAAGCGGCCAGCACTTCCACCTCGATGGGCTCTTCGGCAATCGCCGCCGCATCGCTGAGCTGGCTGGGGAAATAGGCGCGGTCGCCCAGGTGGCGCCCGCCGCGCACCATGGCCAGGTTGACGCAGGCGCGCCCGCCCTGCACCAGCACGGCGAGGATGTCGACATCGGCGTCGCCCGTCGTTTCCATGCTTTGCTGGTGCAGCACGCGCGACAGCGAAGCGATCTGGTTGCGCACCACCACCGCCTGCTCGAATTTCAGTTCGGCGGCAAACGCATGCATCTTCTTTTCCAGGTCGGCCATGACTTCGCTCTGGCGCCCGCGCAGGAAGCGCGCCGCGTTCTCCACGTCGTTTTTATAGTCTTCCTTGCTGATCAGGTCCACGCAGGGTGCGCTGCAACGGCCGATCTGGTGCAGCAGGCAGGGCCGCGTGCGGTTGGCATACACGCTATCCTCGCAGGTGCGGATCAAAAACACCTTTTGCAGGATCTGCATCGATTCCTTGACGGCCCAGGAACTGGGGAATGGCCCGAAATACTGGTTTTTCTTGTCCACCGCGCCCCGGTAATACACCATGCGCGGCGCCTCGCCGTGCGTAATCTTCAGGTAGGGGTAGGACTTGTCGTCGCGAAACAGGATGTTGTAGCGCGGCTGCAGCGCCTTGATCAAGTTGTTTTCCAGGATCAGCGCTTCCGCCTCGCTGTGCGTGACGGTCGTTTCCAGGCGCGCGATGCGCTCGACCATCATGGCGATGCGGGGGCTGGCCAGGTTCTTCTGGAAATAACTGGAAACGCGCTTTTTCAAGTCGCGCGCCTTGCCGACATACAACACCTTGTCGGCGGCGTCGAAATAGCGGTACACGCCGGGCAAATTCGGCAGCTTGGCGACGGTGGCCAGCACCTGCGCGCGCGGGTCGGGCGGCGTTTCCGCCAAGGAAGATTCTGGGCTTGCTTCGGTCATTGCTGGCTCATTCTTGCGCTGCTTGCTCCACGATCACGAATGCGACCGCATATTCTTCTTCATCGCTGATCGTCACTTGCGCGCTCAGCCGGTTTGCCGCCATGAAGTCCGCCAGCACGCCGCTGCAGACGATCATCGGCTTGCCGCTGGGGTGATTCAGCATCTGCGCGGCGGGCCAGGTCATCGGCATGCGCAAGCCCAGGCCGATGGCCTTGGAAAATGCCTCTTTTGCCGCAAAGCGGGTGGCCAGGAAGCGCACGCCGCGCACGGCGTTTTTCGCACTGCGGGCGCGGAATTTCTCCATCTCTTGCGGCCCCAGTATCTTTTGCGCGAAACGCTCGCCATGGCGCGCCAGCGCCGCCTCGATACGGGGGATCTTGCAGATATCGGTACCGATGCCGTAGATCATGCTGCGCTCCCTTGTCAGGCCCTGTGGCCCAGGCGTGTGGCCACCATGATGGCCTTCATTTCGCGCACGGCGTTTTCCCAGCCGACAAACACGGCGTGCGCGACGATGGCGTGGCCGATGTTCAGCTCAGTAATATCGGGAATGGCGGCAATCGCTTGCACATTGGTGTAATGCAGGCCGTGGCCCGCATTGACCTTCAAGCCGCGGCCCACGCCGAACAGTACGCTCGCCTTGATGCGCTCCAGCTCCGCCAACTGCTCGGCGCCTGCCGTATCGGCATAGCGGCCCGTATGCAGCTCGATCACGGGCGCGCCCAGCTCGGCAGCGGCGGCGATCTGTTGCTCGTCCGCATCGATGAACAGGCTCACGCGGATGCCCTCGCCTTGCAATTGTTTCACCGCGGCCTGCACTTCCTTGAAGTAGCGCACCACGTCCAGCCCCCCTTCGGTGGTCACTTCCGTGCGTTTTTCCGGCACCAGGCACACATCTGCCGGGCGGATGCGGCAGGCGAAGTCGAGCATCTCCTGGGTCACGGCCGCTTCCAGATTCATGCGCGTTAGCAACTGCGGCGCGATGGCGATCACGTCCGCATCCTTGATGTGGCGGCGGTCTTCGCGCAAATGCAGGGTGATGGCGTCGGCGCCCGCCTGCTCGGCCAGCAAGGCCGCGCGGACCGGGTCCGGGTAGGCGGTGCCGCGCGCATTGCGCAAGGTGGCCACGTGGTCGATATTGACGCCCAGGTCGATGACGGGGCCGGAAGGCTGCAAAAAGCTCATAGTTGGTATCCGTAAAGTGCTGTCGTGCGGCAAACCGCCGCTACAGCTGCATTAAATCGATCAGTATCTGGCGCGTGTTCAAGGTGGCGCCCCCCAGTTGATGGGCCAGCAAAAAGCGCATCAGCAGCTTGCTTTGCGCCTGCGTGGCGACGTCAAGATAATCTTCGCGCTCCATGTCGAGCAGGGTCTTGCCCGTGATCTTCGGCCAGGCATCGCTGGCGCGCGCCGGGCGCGGTCCCCGTTCCGGGTCGACCACATAGACCTGGCCCGCATCGACGGCCTGGCGCGTGCCCGTGCAGCGCGTCAGGTCGGCCGCCACGCCCGTTTCCTTGAGCAGGGCGCGCTCGAACTTGCGCAGCACGATGGGTGGCGGCTCATTGTGCGCCAGCTGATTCAAGGTAGCAACGTAGTGGTCGAACAGGACGGGATGCGGATCGTCGCGCGCCAGCAATTTGACCAGCAATTCGTTCAGATAAAAGCCGCACAGCAGCGCCGTCTTTTCCAGCGGCAACATGCCGCCCACCCATTCGGCGCCCGTCAAAATGCGCAGTTCGGATTTACCCGTCCAGCCCGCTT
This sequence comes from Janthinobacterium kochi, assembly GCF_051380715.1. Classification (NCBI taxonomy): domain Bacteria; kingdom Pseudomonadati; phylum Pseudomonadota; class Betaproteobacteria; order Burkholderiales; family Oxalobacteraceae; genus Janthinobacterium; species Janthinobacterium kochi. The sequence continues at coordinate 378,731 of NZ_JBNYXO010000001.1, read as the reverse complement.
GCAGCGGCTGGAAGGTCTGCAGCACGCCGCGCAACTGCGAATGGGGCCGCTTGGCGCCCTTGGCGACGAGCGCAATGCGGCCGTATTCGCGCGTAAACACGTCGACGATGAGGCTGGTTTCTTTATGCGGGTAGCTGTGCAGCACGAAGGCTGGCTGGCCCGTGATGCGGCCGTCGCGCGCGGGTGGACGGCTGCGCCGGGGCGCTGTGGGCGTGGCAGATGCGGGAGTTGCGGCCGGCGGCGCGATGGCCACCGGCGCGGGGACAGCAGGTGAGGCTGGCGCGATGTCAGGCTGCGCTGGCGTGGTGGTGCTCATGCGTGTAGCGTCGCCCCCGGGTTGCGGATTACTCGTAGCCGTAGGCGCGCAAGCCCGCCTCGTTATCGGCCCAGCCCGATTTGACCTTGACCCAGATTTCCAGGTACACGGGGCCGCCGAACAATTTTTCCATATCCAGGCGGGCCTGGGTCGAGACTTCCTTCAGGCGCGCGCCCTTATTGCCGATAATCATGGATTTATGGGTATCGCGCTCGACCAGGATGGCGGCGAACACGCGGCGCAAATCGCCTTCCTGCTCGAATTTTTCGATCAGCACGGTGCTCGTGTACGGCAATTCATCACCAACAAAACGGAAGAGTTTTTCGCGCACGATTTCCGAGGCGAGGAATTTCTCGCTGCGGTCCGTGATGTCGTCCGGGCCAAAGATGGGCTGGTTTTCCGGCAAGAAACGCTTGATCTCATTCTGCAAGCCTTCCAGCTGGAAGTGCAGCTTCGCCGAGACGGGCACGATGGCGGCGAAGTCGCGCATGGCGGCGATCTTTTGCGCAAACGGCAGCAGCACGGCCTTGTCCTTGACGCGGTCGGATTTGTTGATGACGAGGATGCATGGCACTTCCTTCGGCAGCAAATCCATCACTTGCTGGTCGGCCGGGCCGAACGTGCCCGCCTCGATCACGTACAGGATGACATCCGAGGAAATCAGCGTGTTCGTCACGGTCTTGTTGAGCGTCTTGTTCAGCGCGTTCGAATGGCGCGTCTGGAAGCCGGGCGTGTCGACGTAGATGAATTGCGCGTCCGGCACCGTCTGGATGCCTGTGATGCGGTGGCGCGTGGTTTGTGCCTTGCGCGAAGTGATGCTGACCTTCGCGCCGATCAGCACGTTCATCAGGGTCGATTTACCCACGTTGGGGCGGCCCACGATGGCGATATAGCCACAGCGGAAGTTGTCGGGCATTTTGGTGGCTGTCATGCTAGTGTCGATTCTGTTTAGTGTGAGCGGCGATCGCCGGGGCTGCAGGAGCTTGCGCGTCGTCGCTCTGGATGGTGGCAATACCGGCCAGCTTGAGCTGGGCGGCGCGCGGTTTGGGCTTGCGGCTGGCGGCTGGCGACTTCAACAGCGCCTGCTCGGCCACGTCCAACGCCAGTTTGGCGGCGGCTTGCTCACCGGCGCGGCGGCTTCCGCCTCGGCCGTAGACCTGGATATTCAATTTCGGCACCAGGCATTCGATCTCGAATTCCTGGCTGTGGGCGGCGCCGTGGGTAGCCACCACGTTGTATTGTGGCAGCGAAATTTTCTTGCTTTGCAAAAACTCCTGCAGCAGGGTCTTGGCATCCTTGCCCAGGGTTTGCGGATCGACCGAGTCGAGGATGGGAATGTAGAAGGCGCGGATCACCGTGCTGGCCGCGTCAAAGCCCGTATCGAGGAAAATCGCGCCCAGCAGAGCTTCCAGGGTATCGGCGAGGATGGACGGACGGCGGAAACCGCCCGACTTCAGTTCGCCTTCGCCCAGGCGCAAAAATTGCGACAGTTCCAGCTTTTGCGCGATTTCATACAGCGACTGCTGTTTCACCAGGTTGGCGCGCAAGCGCGACAGGTCGCCCTCGTCGATGGACTTGAAGCGTTCGTACAGGATGGAGGCGACCACGCAGTTGAGAATGGAGTCGCCGAGGAATTCCAGCCGCTCATTATGCAAACTGCTGTGGCTACGATGCGTCAAGGCTTGCTGCAACAGGCCAGCATCCTGGAACGTATAGCCTAAACGGGTTTGCAATAGCTGAAGATTCATTGTTGTTTCTGTATCATCTGAGTAATTCGGCTGGCCGCCGCACGGGGAATCGGCGCGGCAGCCATGGTCGGTCCATTACAGACCAGGCCGGCTTAGTGTATGCCGCCCACGCGTTTCGGATTGCTGAAGTTCATCCACACCAGGAAGGCCTTGCCGACGATGTTCTCGTTCGGCACGAAGCCCCAGTAGCGGCTGTCCGCGCTATTGTCGCGGTTGTCGCCCATCATGAAGTAATTGCCTTGTGGCACCACACACGTAAAACCGTCTTCGTTGTAGTTGCACGCATCCTTGTGCGGGAAATCCTTCACTTCGCGCAAGTTCAACGTTGGAGCAGGCTCGTCGTTGAGGATGCGGTGGCTCACGCCCGTCAGGTTTTCTTCCAGCTGCTTGTGATAAACAGTGCTTTCGTCATCCAGGTAATCGTCCAGCGGGGTGTAGGCCACTTCCTTGCCGTTGACCGTCAAGCGCTTGTTTTCATAGTTGATTTTATCACCGGGCACGCCGATCACCCGCTTGATATAGTCTTGCGACATATCTTTCGGGTACTTGAACACCATCACGTCGCCACGCTGCGGATCGTTGACTTCGATGATGCGCTTGTTGACGATCGGCAAACGGATGCCATAAGTGAACTTGTTAACCAGGATCAGATCGCCCACCAGCAAGGTCGGCACCATCGAGCTCGACGGGATCTTGAATGGCTCGTACAGGAACGAACGCAGGCAGAACACCAGGGCAATGACAGGGAAGAAGCTGCCCGAATACTCGACCCAGGTAGGCTGGCGCAACAGAGCCGCCTCGATGGTCGCGCGGCTGCCGCCCGCATCGGACTTGATGCCCTCGGCGGCCAGCTTGGACTGGCGCGCGTCGAAGTCGGCCAGCGCGCGGTCTGCCGCCTTGCGGCGCTGCTTGGACAGGTAAAACACATCCAGACACCAGACCAGGCCCGTCAACACCATCAGCACGAACAGGATTAAAGCGAAATTTCCTAAAATCACTTGCAGGTTCATTGATCAACCATCCACTTGTAAAATTGCCAGGAATGCTTCTTGCGGGATCTCCACGGAACCCACTTGCTTCATGCGTTTCTTACCTGCTTTTTGTTTTTCCAGCAATTTTTTCTTGCGGCTGATGTCGCCGCCATAGCACTTGGCCAGCACGTTCTTGCGCAAGGCTTTGACGTTCTCGCGCGAAATGATGTTCGCGCCGATGGTGGCCTGGATGGCCACGTCAAACATCTGGCGCGGGATCAGTTCGCGCATCTTGGCAGCCACCTGGCGACCACGGTACTGGCTGTTCGAACGGTGGACGATGATGGCCAGCGCATCGACTTTTTCGCTGTTGATCAGCATGTCGACCTTGACCACGTCGGCCGCTCGGTATTCCTTGAACTCGTAATCCATCGAGGCATAGCCGCGCGACGTCGATTTCAGGCGGTCGAAGAAGTCCAGCACGATCTCGGCCATCGGCATTTCATACACGAGCTTGACCTGGCGGCCGTGGTAGCTCATGTCCATCTGGATGCCGCGCTTGCCGATACACAGGGTGATCACGGAACCCACGTATTCCTGCGGCATGTACAGATTGACCGTGACGATAGGCTCGCGCACTTCCTCGATGCGCGACGGGTCGGGCATCTTCGATGGATTGTCGACGTTGATCATGGTGCCGTCGCGCTGGATCACTTCATACACCACGGTGGGCGCCGTGGTGATCAGGTCCATGTCGAACTCACGCTCGAGGCGTTCCTGCACGATTTCCATGTGCAGCAAGCCCAGGAAGCCGCAGCGGAAGCCGAAGCCCAGCGCCTGCGACACTTCCGGCTCGTACATCAGAGCCGCGTCGTTCAATTTCAGCTTTTCCAGCGAGTCGCGCAGCGCGTCGTACTGGTTCGCCTCGACGGGGAACAGGCCGGCGAACACTTGCGGCTGCACTTCCTTGAAGCCAGGCAATGGCGCGGCGGCAGGACGGCTGACCAGGGTGACGGTATCGCCCACCTTGGCGGCCTTGAGTTCCTTGATGCCGGCGATGATGAAGCCCACCTGGCCTGCCGACAATTGCGGCAAGGATTGCGAACGGGGCGAGAATACGCCGAGGTCTTCCACCAGCTGCACCGAATCGGTGGCCATCAGGCGGATCTTGTCTTTCGGTTTCAGGGTACCGTTGACCACGCGCACCAGCATGACCACGCCCACATAGGCGTCATACCAGGAGTCGACGATCAGCGCCTGCAGCGGCGCATCGGGGTCGCCCTTCGGGGGCGGCACCTTGACGATCAGTTGCTCGAGCACGTCCAGCACGCCGAAGCCCGTCTTGGCCGAACAATGCACGGCGTCGGCCGCGTCGATGCCGATCACGTCTTCGATTTCGGCAATGGCGTTCGGTGGGTCCGCGTTCGGCAAGTCGATCTTGTTCAGGACGGGCACCACTTCCACGCCCAGGTCCAGCGCCGTGTAGCAGTTGGCGACCGTTTGCGCTTCCACGCCTTGCGACGCGTCAACCACCAGCAGCGCGCCTTCGCACGCCGACAGCGAGCGCGACACTTCATAGCTGAAGTCGACGTGACCTGGGGTGTCGATCAGGTTCAGATTGTAGATCTGGCCATCGCGCGCCTTGTAGTGCAAGGCCGCCGTTTGCGCCTTGATGGTAATGCCGCGCTCGCGCTCCAGATCCATCGAATCGAGCACCTGCGCCTCCATCTCGCGGTCGGACAAGCCGCCGCACAATTGAATGATGCGGTCAGCCAGGGTCGATTTACCGTGGTCAATATGGGCGATGATGGAGAAGTTGCGTATGTTGTTCATTAACTAATATATGTGCGAGTGACGACACTGCTTTAACAGGAATCAGGGGGGTCATGTCCGGGCCAAACAGGGCCAAAACCGGGCGCCCCACTCATGATGAAAAAAGCGCTCCGAGCAGGACATCTGCATGCCCAGGCGAGCGCTTTTGAAGCGACAGAAGCTGCTGCCTCGGACAGTAGCTTTTTCGACCTCCCCATTTTACCGGATTTCAGAGCGGAAAGCCCGTCTTTCAGAGGTCAGCACCGGGGCAAGGCGACATTTTCAGCTGTTTCCGGCACCAGAATGGTGCAATGCAGTGTCAATGTTGATATTTAAGCTACACCAGACAGCGCCTTACTGCAGCCTCGTCAAGAAAATAATGACATAGCTCGGGTTGGGCCAGATCGCCAAACAACACCGGTACCAGCTCGTCGAAGCGCGCCAGCAGCGAGGCATCAGGCGAGGCATCGATATCGATCACGTCCACTGTGAACGGCTTTTCAGGCGGCTGCAGCAAGAGCAAGGCGTCGAGCATGTCCTGGCATAAATGGCAGTAGCTGCGGGAATAGAGAGTGAAATGCATGGCGGGCAGGATACCGCATCCCGGCTGCGGCCGGAATGCGGATGATCACATAGTTACTTCGCCGATGGACGCAGCGAAACGAATTGTGCCGTGTCGCCACGGCGCACCAGCACGGCCGACGACTTCTTCGGATCGAGCTTGGCCACCAGGGCATTGAATTGCTTGGCATCTTTCACGGCAACGTTGTTCAATTGCAAGATCACATCGCCAGGCTGCAGGCCGGCCAGGGCCGCCACGCCATCCGCATCGTCGACCAGCACGCCGGCGTCGATCTTCATTTCCTGTTTCTTCGCGGCCGGCACGTCGCTGACCTTCAGGCCCAGTGCGTTGACGGCTTGCGCCTCCGGCTCCTTGGCACCCTTCTTCGCCGTTTTCTCGCCTTCCAGCTCGACGACGGTGACAGCAATATCCTGCTGCGCACCCTTGCGCCAGACGGTCATCGTGGACTTGCCGTTGACGGCGGCGCCGCCTACCAGGCGCGGCAGGTCGGACGAACGCTCGATCTGGGCGCCGTTGAATTTCAGGATAATGTCGCCCGGCTTGATGCCCGCCTTGTCGGCCGGACCGCCCGGCTCCACCATCGACACTTGCGCGCCCTTGGCATTCGGCAAGCCCAGCGATTCCGCCACGTCCTTGCTCACTTCGCCGATCTGCACGCCGATGCGCCCGCGCACCACTTTACCCGTCTTTTTCAGTTGCTCACCCACGCGCATGGCTTCATCGATGGGCACGGCAAACGAAATGCCATTGTAGGCGCCGGACAAGGTGGCAATCTGCGAATTGATGCCGATCACTTCGCCGCGCATATTGATCAGCGGACCGCCCGAGTTGCCAGGGTTCACGGCCACGTCGCTCTGGATCAGGGGCAGGTAGTCGCCCGTGTCACGGGATTTGGCGGAAATGATGCCTGCCGTCACCGTGTTTTCCAGGTTGAATGGCGAGCCGATGGCGATGACCCACTCACCCACGCGTATCTTGTTCGAGTCGCCAATGGTCAGGCGCGGCAGGTTGCCGCCCTCGATTTTCAGCAGGGCCACGTCGGTGCGCGCATCGGCACCGATCACCTTGGCCTTGAATTCGCGCTTGTCCGTCAGGGTTACGTACACCTCGTCCGCGCCATCGACCACGTGGGCATTGCTCAGTACATAGCCATCGTTTGAAATGATGAAGCCGGAACCGACACCGCGCTGCACTTCCTGCTCCTGCGGCACGCCGCGGCGGCCGCCGCGCGGCGCCTGCTGGCGCGGCGTGGGCATGGCGCCACCAAAGAAGCGGCGCAGGAATTCCTGCATTTCCTGCTCATCCTGACCACCCGCACCGGGCGTATTCATCTTCAGGCGCTCAGTGGTGCGGATATTCACCACGGCCGGGCCGACGGCGTCGACCAGGTCCGAGAAATCAGGCAACTTCACTGCCGGCACGGCGGCGTGCGCTTGTGGCGCCAGGCCCAACATGGTCGGGGCGAAAAAGACGCCAGCCGCACCGAACAATAAGGCGGAAAGCGTCTTCACTGAAAACGACTTGCTGGCGGCACACATGTTTTTTTTCATAGAAAGGATCTTTTCGAGTATATAAACGGATCAAAACGCGGATCAGGCGATTGCCTGCGCGCATGATTGGCCGTCATGACGGAATCCCAGGGGCAAACCCACCTGACAGCGCGCATGGCAAACAATGCAACAATATATCGCAAAAGCAAGATATTGCCTGCGCACAGTGTCAATCGTACCGAAGGCCAGTGTCAAGAGGGCGACGGGAACGTTAAGCCTGGCATAAGATGGCGCAGCGCTAGCGGTGCGCCAGCGGCCCTGCCTCCAGTGGCTCGGCGGCGCCCGGCGGCACGATGGCAGCGGACAGTGGCAGATGGACAGCCGGCTCTTCAGGCGCCGCCTCGGCGGCCAGGTGGCTGGCCAGGCGCGCGTCGAATTCGACGCTCAGGGCATGGCCGCAGTGCTCCGAGCGCAGCACGTCGCCGATCAGGCGATAGGCATCCCAGGCTTGCCGCCCCGATGGCGTATCGAGGGCCGCAAAAGCCAGTTCGAGTTCGCTCGCCGCCAGCTCGCCATCGGCCAGGGCGGAAATCGTCTCGTGCAATCGTGTATGCGTATCCATGATGGGTCCTGCCATTTCAAGAGGATAGTTGCGGAAACCGGACACAGCCATACCAGCCTCATATTCCCCAGATTACCAGCGCTTGTCAATCGGCATGTCCAACAACGGTTTCAATTTCTCCGCAATCACTTCGCGCGCGCGAAAAATACGGCTGCGCACGGTACCGATGGGGCACGCCATGATCTCCGATATTTCTTCATAGCTGAGGCCCTCGATCTCGCGCAGCACGATGGCCGTGCGCAACTCGATGGGTAGCACCTCCATGGCCGCATTGACGGTAGCCGCAATCTGCTTGCTGGCCAGCACTGATTCGGGCGTATTGTTATCGCGCAATTTAGTGCCATCCTCGAAGGACTCCGCCTGCTCGGCGTCGGCATCGCTGGATGTGGCGGCACGCCGCCCCTGCGTGACGAGATAATTCTTGGCCGTATTGATGCCGATGCGATACAGCCAGGTATAAAAAGCGGCATCGCCGCGAAAATGGCGCAGCGCCCGGTATGCCTTGATAAAGGTTTCCTGCACCACATCTTCGGCCTCCGTCGGGTCATGTACAAGGCGTGACACCAGGCGCATCAAGCGGCGCTGATATTTTGATACCAGCACATCGAATGCCCGTTTGTCGCCAGCCTGCACCCGCTCGACCAGTAACTGATCATACTCGCGCTCTGTCCTCACGCCCAATGTCCCTGTAGTCATGCAGCGTGGGCGCCTGTATGGATATAGAGTTGGCCCGCTGCAAGAAGTTCAGTGTTCGCCCCACTTTTATTCCGCCGCACTGCGCGCCGCGATGGCCCGGCACGCCACGGCCAGCGGGCGGAAGGCGACGCAGCTGCTGCCACGCTGCACCAGCACCTGCGTGCGCCGCCCCGCAGCGTCGGCCAGGCACAGCACCAGCAGCGACGGCCACAGGGTCGAGCCCGGCAACAGGCGCAGCACAGACGGTACCAAGACTCCCGAGCCGGACGGCGCTCCGCCATGCTCCAGATATACCGCCAGCAGCAACTGCCCGACCGGCGAAATATCAAGCGTCTGCAGTTTTCTGCGCCTGCGCAGCAAAGCCAGCAAAAACACGCCGCCAGCCACACTCGGCAGTGCACCGGCCCAGCCCAGCGCATAGCCGCCCACCAGCTGGCCGAGGCCAGGGCCGGACAGGGCCGCAACGCGCCACGCGCCACTCAAGGGCCAGGCGGCCAGCACCGCGCACAGCCCCAGCACCGCTTGCAGCAGGCGCAAACAGACAGGCGTGCCAATGACAGCCGCTACCGCGATCGACATATTGCCAACTCAAAGGGAAAAACATCAGGCGCGCCGGCACCATGCCGGGCAAATTCAGGCACCAACGAACGTTGGCGCTGAATCAGCGCTCACTACGGTTTGACCGTAGCGAGCGCTTGAAAGTTCCTGCTTATTTCGCTTTACCGAAAATCAGCGTGCCATTCGTTCCGCCGAAGCCGAACGAATTCTTCACTGCATAATCGATCTTCATATCCCGCGCCGTGTTGGCACAGAAATCGAGATCGCAAGCGGGATCCTGGTTGAAGATGTTGATGGTCGGTGGCGACACCTGATGGTGCAATGCCAAGACCGTAAACACCGCTTCCAGACCGCCCGCGCCGCCCAGCAAATGGCCCGTCATCGACTTCGTCGAGTTGACGACAATATGCTTGGCATGCTCGCCGAAGGTGCGTTTGATACCCATCACTTCCGCCACGTCGCCTTGCGGTGTCGACGTGCCATGCGCGTTCAGGTACTGAATCTGATCCGGGTTCAAGCCTGCGTTGTTGAGCGCCGCGATCACCGATTTGCTGCCGCCGCTACCATCTTCCAGCGGCGAGGTCATGTGATAAGCATCTGCGCTCATCCCGAAACCATGCACTTCGGCATAGATCTTGGCACCACGGGCCACCGCGTGCTCGTACTCCTCCAGCACCATGACACCAGCGCCCTCGCCCAGCACGAAGCCGTCGCGGTCGGTATCCCACGGACGCGATGCCGTTGCCGGATCGTCGTTGCGGGTCGACAAGGCACGCGCCGAGGCAAAACCGCCCAGGCCCAGCGGCGACACGGTCGATTCAGCACCGCCGGCAATCATGACGTCGGCATCGCCGTACTCGATCATGCGCGCGGCAGCGCCGATGCTGTGCAAACCGGTGGTACACGCCGTCACGATCGCCAGGTTCGGACCCTTCAGACCATATTTGATCGAAAGATTGCCAGAAATCATGTTAATGATCGAGGCAGGCACGAAAAATGGCGAGATACGGCGCGGACCGCGCTTTTCGTACTCGGATTTGGTTTCCTCGATCAGCGGCAAGCCACCGATACCGGATCCGATGATCACGCCGATGCGCTCGGCGTTTTCCTCGGTCACTTCCAGACCGGAGTCCTGCATCGCCTGGATGCCTGCAGCCATGCCGTAATGGATAAAGGTATCCATGTGGCGGGCTTCCTTACCGGAGATGTACTCTTCGATATTGAAACCTTTGACTTCACCGGCAAAATGCGTGGTGAAGGGCAACGCATCAAACTTGGTAATCGTGGCAATGCCGGATTTACCTTCGGTAATTGCGCTCCACGCCTCGGCAATAGTATTGCCGACAGGTGAAACACAGCCCAGGCCGGTTACAACAACACGACGGTTTTTAGAACGGCTCAAGCGATTCTCCTGAAGTCGGTCAGACAGGCTTAGGCCTTGACGTGTGCGGTGGCGTAGTCGATCGCCTGTTGCACGGTGGTGATTTTTTCAGCTTGTTCGTCAGGGATTTCCATTTCGAATTCGTCTTCCAGGGCCATGACCAGTTCCACGGTGTCCAGGGAATCGGCGCCGAGATCGTCGACGAAGGAGGATTCGATTTTGATGTCTGCTTCTGCAACGCCCAGTTGCTCAGCGACGATTTTCTTAACGCGTTGTTCGATATCCGACATGTTATGGCTCCAAAGTGTGTGTTACGGAAAGTGCGCGCATTTTATCAGGTTTGCGCGTCCGAATACTAATTTCGGTGTCTGCTGCTAATTCGACCGAAGCTGCTGCTAAAAGATGCGATTATAGACAAAAACGACCGTTGAATCATGCCACAAACGCCCGCCCCGTCCATCTTTCACATCAATTCATGTACATCCCGCCGTTCACGTGCAGGGTCGTGCCCGTGATATACGCCGCTTGCGGCGAGGCCAGAAAGGCCACTGCCGCTGCCACGTCTTCCGGTTTGCCCAGGCGCGACAGGGGAATTTGCGTCAACAGGGCCGCGTGCTGCTCTTCGCTCAAGGCCTTGGTCATGTCGGTATCGATGAAGCCGGGGGCGATGCAGTTCACGGTAATGTTGCGGCTGCCGATTTCGCGCGCCAGGGCGCGGCTCATGCCTTCCACGCCGGCCTTGGCCGCCGCGTAATTCATTTGCCCCGGATTGCCCGACGAAGCCACCACCGACGTAATATTGATGATACGCCCAGCCTTGGCTTTCATCATGCCGCGCAACACCGCGCGCGACAGGCGGCCGACGGCCGACAGGTTGGTGGAAATGACGCTGTCCCACTCTTCATCCTTCATGCGCATGGCCAGCTGGTCTTGCGTGATGCCCGCATTGTTGACCAGGATCGACAGGCTGCCGTAAGTTTTCTGTACTTCATCGACAACGGCTGCGCAACGCTCAGCATCGGTCACGTTCAGGACCAGGCCCTTGCCCGCCACGCCTGCGGCGGCCAGGTAATCGGTGATGGCTTGCGCGCCGCTTTCCGAGGTGGCGGTGCCAACCACGGTGGCGCCCTGCTTGCCCAGTTCGGTGGCGATGGCGCGGCCGATGCCGCGCGAGGCGCCCGTGACCAGCACGACTTGATTTGCTAAATTCATGTGTATCCTTAAAAGCAAGCGCGGCAGGCAGGCTGCCGCGATCTGATGTTTATTTGAGCTGCGTCAAAATGCGTTCCAGCGAGGCCTGGTCGACGATGGCGTCGCCCACCAGCACCGGATCGATGCGCTTGGCCAGGCCCATCAGGACCTTGCCTGGACCGCATTCGATCACTTGCGTGATGCCATCAAGAGCGACCTTCTGCATGGTTTCCACCCACCGCACGGGGCTGGCAGCCTGGCGCACCAGCGCATCCTTGATGCCGGCGACATCGTTGACGATGGCCACGTCGACGTTGTTGATCAGGGCGATTTGCGGTGCCGAGAAGCTCAAGCCGGCCATGTAGTCGCGCAAACGGTCCGAAGCCGGCTTCAGCAGCGACGAGTGGAATGGCGCGGAGACGGGCAGCTTCATGGCGCGCTTGGCGCCCTTGGCCTTGGCCAGTTCGCAGGCGCGCTCGACCGCAGCCGTATGGCCGGCGATGACCACTTGCGCAGGCGCATTGAAATTGACAGGTTCAACCACCAGGGCCGGGTTTTCCGCCACGGCTTCCGCACAGGCGGCGCGCACGTCGTCATCCGACAGGCCCAGCACGACGGCCATCGTGCCCTGCCCCACGGGCACGGCTTCCTGCATGGCTTGCGCGCGGAAACGCACGAGCGGCACGGCATCCTTGAAGGAGATGACGCCGGCGGCGACCAGCGCCGAGTATTCACCGAGGCTATGGCCGGCCACGACGTTCGGCACGGGGCCGCCCGCTGCCAGCCAGGCGCGGTAGAAGGCCACGGCCGCCGTCAACATCACGGGTTGCGTGTTGGTTGTCAGGTCCAGTTCTTCCTTGGGACCTTCGGCGATCAGCTTGCCCAGGTCGAATTGCAGAGCGTCCGACGCTTCGGCCACGGTCTGGGCGACCACGGGGTTGCCGGCGAAACCGTCGAGCATCGCAATCGCTTGCGAGCCTTGGCCTGGGAAAACAAATGCAAATTGTGTCATGGTGACTCCGTTTTTTACTATTTACTCAGAGAACCAAAGGCAACTGCTGGGGTACGACCCGACGGGTCGGACCCCAAAGTCAGCCTTCGGCCATCACATTCTTGCGAGCACGGCGCCCCAGGTAAAGCCGCCGCCCACGCCTTCCATCATGACGTTGTCGCCCTTCTTGACGCGGCCGTCGCGCACGGCGATGTCGAGCGCCAGCGGGATCGAGGCCGCCGAGGTGTTGCCATGCTGGTCGACGGTGACAACCATCTTTGCCAAAGGCAAGCCGAGTTTCTTGGCCGTGCTGTTCATGATGCGGATATTCGCCTGGTGCGGGATCAGCCAGTCGATCTGGTCCGCCGTCATGCTGGCGTGCGCCAAAGCTTCATGCGCGACTTTTTCCAGCACGGACACGGCCAGCTTGAACACGGCCGGGCCATCCATGTACAGGAAGGCACTGCCGGCCAGCGCGCCGCCAGCCACGCTGCCGGGCACGCTAAGGATGTTCGAGTGGCGGCCATCCGCATGCAGCTTGGTGGCCAGGATGCCCGGTTCGGTGGACGCCGTCATGACGATGGCGCCGGCGCCGTCACCGAACAGCACGCAGGTGCCGCGGTCATCGAAATTGAGGATGCGCGAAAACACTTCCGCGCCGATCACCAGCACATTCTTGTGCATGCCAGATTGAATAAAACTATCGGCCGTGGCGACTGCATATACGAAGCCGCTGCAGACGGCTTGCACGTCGACGGCGGCGCAGTTATTCGTGATGCCCAGCTTGCTCTGCACGATGCAGGCCGTGCTGGGGAAGCTGCCGAAGAAATCGGGCGTCGAGCTGGCGACGATGATCAGGTCCAGGTCGTTGCCGTTCAGGCCCGCCATTTCCAGGGCTTTTTTGGCCGCTTCCACGCCCAGGTCCGAGGAGTTTTGCGACGGCGCCGCGTAATGGCGCGCCGAAATGCCGCTGCGCGAGACGATCCATTCATCCGAGGTCTCGATGCCCTTGGCGGCGAGCTGCTCGGTCAAGTCCTGGTTGGTGACGCGCTTCTCCGGCAAGTAGCTGCCGGTGCCGATAATTTTGCTGTAAGTTTTGCTAAAAACAGTCATGCAAGTACCCGTCCACTAAATGGTAGAGCTTGTTGAAGTAGGTTCGTCCGGTACTGGCGTGCGCGGCATCAGCTCGGCGATCAGGCTGGCCAGGTGTGCTTGCACGTCATTTTTTGCCGCATCGAAGGCGCGGCGCAAGGCCCATTCAAACGAATAGGCATCGGCGCTGCCATGGCTCTTGAAGACGAGGCCACGCAAGCCCAGCAGGCTGGCGCCGTTGTAACGCGATGGATTCAAACGGTTGCCGATGGCTTTCAGGGCCCCGCGGGCGATCAGCGCGCCCAGCATGGTCAACGGGTTGCGCTTGAATTCGGTAGTGAGCACGTCTTTCATGAGGCGCGCCAGGCCTTCGATGGCTTTCAGCGTGACATTGCCGACAAAACCGTCGCAGACGACGATATCGGTCGTGCCCTTGAAAATATCGTTGCCTTCCACGTTGCCGTAGAAGTTCAGCGCGCCACGCTCGTGGTCGGCCTGCAACAGCTTCGAAGTAAGTTTCACCACTTCATTGCCCTTGATATCTTCCGTGCCCACATTCAGCAAGCCGATCGTCGGGCGTGCTATGCCTTCCATGGCGGACACCAGCACGGAACCCATGATGGCGAACTGGTGCAAGTGATGCGGTTCGCAATCGACGTTGGCGCCCAGATCCAGCATGTAGGTGGGGCCGTTCTTTTGATTCGGCAAGATGCTGCAGATGGCCGGGCGGTCGACGCCTGACATGGTTTTCAATACATAGCGCGACACGGCCATCAGGGCTGCCGTATTGCCGGCGGAAACGGAGGCTTGCGCCGCGCCGCTCTTGACCTGTTCGATGGCCACGCGCATGGAGGAATCCTTCTTGCGGCGCAGGGCCACTTCCAGGGGATCGTCCATGGTAACTTGTTCGGAGGCATGCAATACCGACAGGCGCGGGTGCGTGTCAGCTTTATGTTTCTTCAGTTCTGCACGGATCACGTCTTCCAATCCAACTAGGATCAGTTCGGCTTCAGGCTCATGTTTTACGAAGGAAATTGCTGCGGGGATAGTGACTGAGGGACCATGATCTCCGCCCATGCAGTCGATAGAAATTTTGATTGTCATTTGTGTTGATTCAATACCGCTGCGGGCGTGCGGCAAGATGTGAATCGGACTGGAGCATATGCAGGGCGCAGCATGTCATGCACAGACCTGGACAGCGTGATTCAAAATGACGGGTATGCAAGATGAATTGCAGCCGATAAAAAAGAAGAAGCGGCGCCACGCCGAATAACCACGCAACACCGCTTTCATCTTACCCAACAAAAACGTCGATTACTCGTCGTTTTTGGTCTTCAACACTTTGCGGCCACGATAGAAGCCGTTAGGGCTGATATGGTGACGCAGATGTGTTTCGCCGGTAACTGGCTCGACGCTCAATTGCGGCGCGACCAGGAAGTCGTGCGAACGGTGCATGCCGCGCTTGGAAGGGGTTTTCTTGTTCTGTTGAACTGCCATGATGACTCCTAATACATAAGTTCTAAAATTTTAGCACAATCGATAGGCAAATACATGCGAATCGAGTATCCCAGCGGCAAAGACTACCCGAAAATAGCCCGGACCGACATCGTTTATTACACTACATTTCACTACACTTGCCATACTCGACTACCACACGCGTTTGACACGTCTTTTACAGGAAGCATCAAAAACCTACTGCGCTTCCCGCTATAGCCTTTGCGTTGCTCAGCGTACCTTCGTACGCCTGCGCTACTCAAGACGATATCAGGCCGCTCGCTACGGTTTTTTAAAGCTTCCTTTTTACTACTTTATTCTGGCTTCAAGTCTTTCAGTGCCGCGAACGGCGACTTCTTTTCAGTCTTGAGAGCATCGAGCTGCGCCGTATCGGGGCAGACGTCGTGTTTGGGTACCTGCGGCAGGGCCAGCAAGGCTTCATCTTCGATCAGGGCCGCGGCATCCATGCTGCGACTGCCGACGATCACATCGATCGTTTCATCGTTGACGATTTCTTCGATCTCGTCCGCGTGCTCGTCATCCTTGCCCAGCATCAGAGTGGTCGTCGAATCAATTACGTAAGCATACGGAGTCAGGCAGCGCTGGCAAACCAGCTGAACGGTGCCGTTGACCGACAAGGTCAGTTGTGGGTAGCCCAGCTTGCTGGTGCCGCCGACGATCTTCCAGGCGATCTCGCCGGAAGCATCTGCACAATCCTTGGTCAACCGGGTCATTTCAGCGACAGGAGTTACACCCTCGCGGCTCCCGCTGATACGACAAAAATCAAAGGCGTCGATCACAAAAGCATTCATTGGTAGAAAATTTCCCCGGAAAACCTGCGATAATAACAGGGTTTTCAGCACCGAGTCAAAGCCTTAGCATCTTTTTGACGACTTGATTGCCGTATTCGTGACAAACTCAATGACAAACTCAGTTATAAACTCATCAACACCGTCATGCCGCATGGGGCCTCAGTTATGGGCTCTGCGCCCTGGAATTTGCGTGAAATTCCCCTGACATCGACCAGCGCGGCCATGCCGGCCGCCATCCACTACCGAATGATACCAACTTCCGCCCCATTGCGCTTGATTCTTGCATCGAGTTCGACCTACCGCAAGGAACTGCTGCAACGCCTGCGCCTGCCTTTCGAAGTCGCCGTGCCCGATCTCGACGAAAGCCCCCTGCCAGGCGAAAGTCCCAGCGCCACGGCCCTGCGCCTGGCCCAGGCCAAGGCGCAGGCCGTGCTCGACCGCCATCCTGGCAGCCTCGTCATCGGCTCCGACCAGGTCGCCACCCTGGATGGCGCGCAGATCGGCAAGCCGGGCAACCACATCAACGCCCTGCTGCAACTGCAAACCATGCGCGGGCGCCAGACCGTGTTCCATACGGCCCTGTGCCTGCTCGACGGGCGCCACTCGCCCGCCGTGGCGCAAGTGGAAGATATCCAGACCCTCGTCACCGTGCGCGACTTGCCCGATGCCGAGCTGGACGCCTACCTGCGCATCGAGCAGCCCTACGATTGCGCCGGCAGCGCCAAGAACGAAGGCCTGGGCATCGCCCTGCTCGAACGCATCGACAGCGTTGACCCCACCGCCCTCACCGGCTTGCCGCTGATCGCCCTGACGGGCATGCTGCGCAAGGCGGGCGTGACGTTTTTTAAAATTTAAAATACCCCTAACGGCAACATCTGGGGTCAGACCCGACGGGTCTGACCCCGGCAGTTTGACGTTGGGGTACTAACATGACTGACTAAAACCCATGACCGGCACCCTGTACCTGATCCCCAACCACCTCGGCCTGTCCGACAGCCCGGCCGACCCGCTGGCCCACATCATTCCCGAGCAGGTGCGCCAAATCACCTCGCAGCTCGATTATTTCGTCGCGGAAAACGCCAAGACGGCGCGCGCCTTCCTGAAATTGATCGGCAACCAGCACCCGCTGGCCAAGCCGCTGCAGGAAATCACCATTTCCGAACTGAACGTGAATACCCCGGCGCAAGCGCTGGCCGGCTTGCTGGCGCCCTTGCTGGCGGGACGCGATGCGGGCCTCGTCTCGGAGGCGGGCGTGCCCGCCGTAGCCGACCCCGGCGCCGACCTGGTGCGCCTGGCGCATCAGCACGGCATTAAAGTACGCCCGCTGGTGGGCCCGTCGTCGATCCTGCTGGCCGTAATGGCCAGCGGCTTGAACGGCCAGAGTTTCGCCTTCAACGGCTACCTGCCCACCGACGCGGCCCTGCGCGCCAAGCGCATCAAGGAACTGGAAGTACGTTCGCGCACTGAAAAGCAGACCCAGCTGTTCATCGAAACGCCGTACCGCAACGCCGCCATGCTCGAAGCGCTGGTGGCGCACTGCGCACCTTCCACGTTGATCTGCGTCGCCACCGACCTGAGCCTGGACACGGAAAGCGTGCAAACGTGGAATGGCGGGCAGTGGAAGAAACAATTGACCGCCGGCAAGGCACCCGACTTCCACAAGAAGCCGACAGTGTTCTTGTTGCTGGGACAGTAAACGACAAACGCCACGGACATATTTGCCGTGGCGTTTACTTTGCTCAACTACGATAGTTACAACACCTGACAAAACCGTAGCGAGCGGAAGGGAGAGGTGGCTAAGAAGCGCAACCGTACTCTAGTACGGTGAGCATCGCAGGCCGCCTATACCGACGCGCAGTAGGTTTGGCCAGGTGTCCTCAGACTCGGCGTGTACCCGTATTCTTCTGACCGCCCTTGCCCGTTTCCAGCACAAACTTCGCGCCATCGTCGCGGCCCAGCACCTTGACCAGGTAAGGCATGACTTCGCGCAACATCGGCTCCAGCGTGTACGGCGGGTTCAAGATGAACATGCCGCTGCTGTGCAAGCCGAAGCCGTCCGGCGACGGCGTATTCACCGTCAGCGTCACGTGCAGCCAGTCCGAGCTGGGCAATTGCTTGAGCTTGTCGGCAAACTGGCGCGATTCCATGCGCTGCAGCACCGGGTACCAGACGGCATAGATGCCCGAAGGGAAGCGCACGAGGGCGTCGGCCAGGGTGTCCTTGACCTTGCGGTAATCCATCTTGTCTTCATACGGCGGGTCGATCAGCACCAGCGCGCGGCGCGATGGCGGCGGCAGCAGGGCTTTCAGGCTCTGGAAGCCGTCAGCCTTGGTGATAAGCACACGCTTGCCGCGCACGCTCGGACGCTCGCCCTGCGCCAGCGCATGCGCCTCGACCTTGCGGAAGTTGTCAGCCAGAATCTTGGCATCGGCAGGATGCAGCTCGAACAGGCGCAGACGGTCTTGCTCGCGGCTGACCTTGTCGGCGCAGTACGGCGACCCCGGGTAGTAGCGCATCTTGCCGCTCGGATTCATTTCCTTGATCAGCTTCATGTACTCGGCCAGCGAGGCCGGCAAGTCCGTGCGGTCCCACAGGGGCCCGATACCCGTTTCGTACTCGGCATTTTTCGCGGCATAACCACCGTCGAGCGCATACACGCCCGCGCCGGAGTGGGTATCGATATAACTATAGGCGGTATCTTTTTGATTCAGATATTGCAACAACTGAATCTGCACATAATGCTTCAACACATCGGCGTGATTACCCGCGTGAAAGGCGTGGCGGTAACTCAACATAAGCTGGCTAATTCCATAATAAAAATAAACAAAGGCGGGAGCGCTGACACCGGGCAGGGCATGAAAACAGACTGGAGGGGTCAGGCTGCGGGGCCAGGAAACAGCATGGACCAGCGTAATCAGCGCGCAATTATCAGCATTATCCACCAGAAAGGTGAATTACATCAAAAAACACAGCTAAACAAGCTCATGCATTATCAGGACTGAGGGGACTGGGCGCGGTAGAATACGCGCATCGGGCGCCCCGCGCCCATCCGCCTACTAATATATACAGCCATGCACAGCCTGACCCTCACGACCGATAACCGCGCCGACGTCGCGGCAACCCTGGCCGGCCCGCGCTGGACGGTGGCCTGCCTGTGCGCGCTGTGGTGCGGCACCTGTGGCAGCTACCGCGCCACGTTCGAGGAATTGGCAGCGCGCCATCCGGATACCGTGTTCGTCTGGATCGACATCGAAGACCAGGCCGAGGTGGTGGGCGACCTCGACATCGACAACTTCCCCACCCTGCTGATCCAGCGCGAGGACAATGTGGCCTTCTTCGGCACGGTGCTGCCCGACGGCGGCCTGGCGCACCGCATGGTGCAGGCGCAGCAGGCGCTCAGCGGGGACGAACTGGCGGCGCTGGCCGGCAGCACGCAGGAACGGCGCGACTGGCAGCGCGACTGCAATTTGCGTCAATTACTGGCCGCCACCCTGGCCTGAGCCACCTCAGGCCAGGCGCAACGGCAGGCTGCGCAGCCGCTTTCCCGTCAAACTGAACACGGCGTTGGCCACGGCCGGCGCGATGGGCGGCGTACCCGGCTCGCCCACGCCCTCGGGATGCTCGGCGCTGGCGATGATGATGGTTTCCACCTCGGGCGTTTGCCCCATGCGCAGCACGGGATAGTCGTGGAAATTGCTCTGCTCCACTTTGCCCTCCTTGAAGGTAATCTCGCCGCCCAGCGCCGCCGACAGGCCAAACAGCACAGCCGACTCCATCTGCTGAGCGATGATGTTCGGATTGACGGCAATGCCGCAATCGATGGCGCACACCACGCGCTGCACGCGGATCTCGCCATTTTCCACGGACACTTGCGCCACTTGCGCCACGATGCTGCCGAACGACTGGTGCAAGGCCACGCCATGCGCATGGCCGGGCGGAGGAGTGCCCGCCTTGGCCACTGCCGCATCGAGCACGGCCAGATGACGCGGATGCCTGAGCAGCATGGCGCGGCGGAAGGCGATGCTGTCCTGCCCCGCCGCGTGGGCCAGTTCATCGATAAAACTTTCCTTGAAGAATGCGTTGTGCGAATGCCCCACGGAGCGCCAATAGCCGATGGGAACGGCACTGTCGGCGATCACGTGGGCGATGCGCTGGTTGGCGATTTCATACGGCATGTCGAATTCGCCTTCGGCCGTGGTCTTGTCCGGCCCCGCGCCGGGCAAGCCGAAATTGCGCTGCAGAAACTGGTGCGTGATGGAGCCGCTGACGGATTTGTTGTCCCAGGAAGCGATACGGCCGTGTTCGTCGAGGCGGGCCGTAAAGCGCGCCAGCGCGGCGGGACGGTACATATCGTGCTTTGTGTCCTGCTCGCGCGTCCACACCAGCTGCACCGGTGCGCCATCGCACTGCAGCGCGATGGCCACGGCTTGCGCCACCATGTCCACTTCCAGGCGGCGGCCAAAACCGCCACCGAGCAGCAACACCTCGATCATCACATCCTTCGCATCGACGCCGGCCACCTTCGCCGCCACATCGACGGCGATGCCAGGCGCCTGCGTCGAGACCCACAGCATCACCTTGCCGTCTTTGACTTGCGCGGTGCAGTTGACGGGTTCCATGGCGGCGTGCGCCAGGAACGGCGCGCGGTACTCGGCGGTAACCTGCCGCAAACCCTGCGCGACCTTGCCCTCCACCTCGCCGCTGGCGTGGTACGCATGGCCCGTTTCGCTATCTAACAGGCGGGCAAACTCCGCGTAGACGCCAGCGCTGGACAAATTCGCCTGCGGGCCGGCCTTCCACTGCGTCGGCAAGGCGGCGGCCGCCTGTTTCGCGCGCCACCAGGCGTCGGCCACCACGGCGGCGCACGAGACGCTGCGCTGCGCCAGGTGCGGCGTCAGGTCCAGCACTTTTTTGACGCCGGGCATGGCCAGGATGGGTGCCGCGTCGAACGCGGCCAAGGTGTCGCCCAGGCGCGGCGGCAGATGCAGGGCCGCGTACAGCATGCCGGGCGGGCGCGCGTCGATACCGAAGCGCGCGCTGCCATTCACTTTCGACGGCGTGTCGCGGCGCGGCGCCGGCTGGCCGATCAGCTTGAAATCCTGGGGCAGTTTCAGCACGGGCGTGCCCGGAGCGATGGCGGCGGCGAGCTGCGCCAGGCTGGCGTAGCTGGCGCGCCGGCCATCGGGGTGCAGCACTTCACCATCCTGCGTGCGGCATTGCGCGGCCGGCACTTGCCACTGCGCGGCGGCGGCGGCCACCAGCATGGCGCGCGCCGAGGCACCCGCCTCGCGCATGGGGCCCCAGCCATCCTTCACGCTGGACGAACCGCCCGTGACGATCACGCCCAGTTCGCGCGCCGCCTTGGCCACCGTCCATTGCGCCAGCGCTTTGACGCGGCCCTGGTCGTCCGGGTGGAACGGCAGGCTATCCTTGAGCATGGCCACATTGCCGAAGATCTTGTCCATGGGCGCCTGGATCAGCTTGACGCTGCTCAAAGGCACGTCGAGTTCCTCGGCCACCAGCATGGGCAAGGCCGTGTGCACGCCCTGCCCCATCTCGCTGCGCGGCATGGCCAGGATCACGCTGCCATCGGCTTGAATAGCCAGCCAGCCATTCAGCGCCACGGCGCCATCCTGAAGCGGCAGCGGCGCGCTGCCCTGCAGGCGCTGGCGCGGCGGCAGCACGCCCCAGCCCAGCACCAGGGCGCCCACGCCGGCCACGCCGAGACCCAGGCCGCCGAGCAGGAAACGGCGGCGCGACGGGGAGGATTGTGCGGCCATGGGCTGTCCTTTATAGTGGTGAGTGATCGATCCAGCGCTCCAGCATATCCTGTGCCGGCACCGGGCGGCTATAAAAATAACCTTGCGCCAGCTTGCAGCCATGGCGCAGCAGGAAGGCAGCCTGCTCTTGCGTCTCCACGCCTTCGGCAATCACCGACAAGTGCATGCTCTTGCCCAGCTGGATGATGGCAATCGCAATCGCTTCGTCGTTCACGTCCGTCGAGATATCCTTGATGAAGGAGCGGTCGATCTTCAGCGTTTGCACGGGCAGCTGTTTCAGATACGCGAGCGAAGAATAGCCTGTGCCGAAGTCATCGATGGCCAGTCCCACGCCGATGGCATGCAAATCGTTGATGAAACCGAGCGCGTCGCCCGTGTTCATGATCACCGATTCCGTCACTTCCAGCTGCAGGCGCTGCGGCTCGAGGCCCGTTTCCTTCAGGATGGCGGCCACCATGCCGGCGATGCTGCCCCGCTCGAACTGTTTCACCGACAGGTTGACGGCCATTTTCGGCACGTGCAAGCCCTGCGCCTGCCAGCGCATCATCTGGCGACAGGCTTCGTCGAGCACCCATTTGCCCAGCTGGTTGATAAAACCGCTGTCCTCGGCCAGCGGGATGAAACGCACCGGCGGCACCAGGCCCAATTCCGGGTGGTTCCAGCGCACCAGCGCCTCGACGCCGACCAGGCGGCCCGTGTCGATTTCCACCTGCGGCTGATAATTGAGGAACATCTCGTTTTTCTCGATCGAGCGGCGCAAAAAGGTTTCCAGGCGCAGGCGCTCGACGCCCTCGCCCGTCATCGACGGCGCATAGAAGCGATAGCCATTGCGCCCGCGCGCCTTGGCCTGGTACATGGCCACGTCGGCATTGCGAATCAGCATATTCAAGTCCAGCGCATCGTCCGGATACAGGCTGATGCCCACGCTGCAGGTGACGAACAATTCGTGGCCGGCCACCGTGAACGGCTGGTCAAACATGGTCATCAGCTTTTCCGCCACCTGCGTGGCGCCGTATTCGCCATCGACGCGCTCGAGCAGCACGATGAACTCGTCGCCGCCCAGGCGCGCCAGCGTGTCGCCTTCGCGCAAGCGGGACGCCAGCTGGCCGGCCACCTTTTGCAGCAATTCGTCGCCCACATGGTGGCCCAGGGTGTCGTTGACGTTCTTGAAACGGTCCAGGTCGATGAACAGCACGGCCAGTTGCTCCTGCTCGCGCGCGGCGCGCAGCAGGGCGTGCTGCAGGCGGTCGTGGAACAGCAGGCGATTCGGCAGCGCCGTCAGCGGGTCGTGGTGCGCCAAGTGGTCGAGCTTTTCCTGCGACTCCTTGATCAAGGTGATATCGCTGAACACGCCCACGTAGTGCGTGGTGTCGGCGCGCGCGTCGCGCACGGCGCTGATGGTCAGCCACTCCAGGTAAATTTCACCGTTCTTGCGCTGGTGCCAGACTTCGCCGCGCCAGAAACCGCTGGCCTTCAGCTCGTCCCACATGGCCTCGTAAAACGCCGCGTCGTGGCGCGCCGAGCGGTTCAGCGAAGAGTGCTGGCCAACCGCCTCCGCTTCCGTATAGCCGGTGATCTGCGTGAAGGCGGGATTGACGGTGACAATGATGCCGCTGGCATCGACCACCATCACGCCGTCGGCGATGTATTCAAGCACGGTGGCCGACAGGCGCAGCTTCTCTTCCGCTTCCTTGCGCGCCGTGATGTCCGCATACACCCAGATGCTGCCTTCGTTGGGGCGCAGCGGATCGAGCGCGCAGCCGCTGACCAGCGCCCAGAACAGGCTGCCGTCGCGGCGCCGGTACTGGCGCTCCTCGCTGAAATCGCCGCCCATGGCCAGCGCCGGGTACTGGCGCTCGCCCGCCTCTTCGAACTCATACGAGCCCGTAAACACGATGGCGGTCGAATTGCCCGTCATCTCGGCATGCCCATAGCCGAACAGCTCCTCGCAGCGGCGATTGACAGACACGATGCGGCGGTGGCGCACGAACATCACGCCGAACATCACATTGTCGAGGATGGCGCTTTGCTCCGTCAGCAACGCTTCGATGCGCATCTCGTGGTGCTTGCGCTGGCTGATGTCGGCAATGATGCCGTCGACCCAGATGACGCCCTGCTCGCCCGCCTGCGGCTGGCCATTCTCGGCCACCCAGCGCTCGATGCCGAAAGCGTCGATGATGCGGTATTCCAGCGCATACGGCCGTACCTCGGCCACCGCCTGGCGCACGGCGCGGCGATGCTCCAGGCGGCCTTCCGGGCAGATCAGGTCGGCCCAGGCGTGCGTGCTGCCGCGCATGAACTGGCGCGCCGAATAGCCGGAAATGTCTTCGATGGCATCGCTGACGAAATCGATGGGGCCGTCGGGCCGGTAGCGGAAGACGGCGCCCGGCACCTGCGTGACGATGGTACGGAAACGCTCTTCGCGCTGGCCCACATCCTCGAACAGCTGGCGAATGGCCGCGCGCATTTGCTCGAGCTGGGCCGTCAGGCGCCCCAGTTCGTCATTGCTATGCGAGGCCAGCGGCGTGTCAAAATCACCGTGCGACAGGCGGTCGGAAAAGCGCGTCAGGCGGCGCAGAGGTTTCAACAGGCGGCGGTTCAGGAACAGCACGATCAGCGCCATCGACACGGCCAGCTGCGCGCCCAGCACGAAAATATAGGACATCTGCTTTTCGCGCAGGTCCTGCTGGCTGCGCGCATCGTCCATCTCGACGACGATGTGGCCGATGCGTTCGCCGCGCACGAGGATATCGCGCTCGGCGCGGTACAGATTGCCCACGGGCCGCTGCGGCGCCTGCAGGCTGATGAATTCCGTATCGCCCTGCCCCAGCACCTTCACCAGCAGCACGGCGCGGTCGCGCATCACCGACTCGACCAGCGAATGGGCCGATTCCGCATTCATGTTCCACAGCGATTCCTGCATGCCCAGCGCCAGGATGTCGGCATTGCGCTGCAAGGCTTCGTTCAGGCTGGTGCGCGCCGACTGGCGTTCATGCACGCCGACCAGCAGATAGCTGCCGAAAATGGCGGGCACGACCAGGCCGCCAAACACCACCAGCAGCAAGGCGCCATAGATCGACGAGCCGTACAGCACGCGCAGGCTGGCGCGCAGGCGCTGGTAAGGTGAATTAAACATGCGGCAAGAGGGCGACAGGGATCAGGCAGGCGATCATGGAACTTTACAGAGGAATCCAGGTGATAAGGCGGGAAAAAACTTTTTCAGCAGCAATTATGCATGGAAGAAGCGGGGAAAGTCACCAATAAACACGTGCCAACGGCGACGTCATGCCAACTAGACAGGGTTGAAAAACCACACGCGGACCGGTGCGCCGGGACAGCGCCAGCAGAAAAACGCGCAGCTTGCTATCATCGCGCCACTTTACCTAGAGGAACCACCATGACCTTCTCCATCTACTCCGCTTCCATCCCCGTCTTCAAACAGATCCTGGGCAGCCTGGCCGCCATCCTGGACAAGGCGGAAACGCACGCGCAAGACAAGAAAATCGACCCGAACGCCCTGCTGCAATTCCGTTTGTTCCCGGACATGCTGCCCTTCGTGCGCCAGATCCAGATCGCCACCGACTTCGCCAAGGGCTGTAGCGCGCGCCTGGCCGGCGTGGCCGTGCCACCGTATGAAGACAGCGAACAGAGCTTTGCAGAGCTGAAAGCGCGCATCGTGAAAACCATCGCCTTCCTGGAAAGCCTGCCGCAAGCGGATATCGACGGCAGCGAAACGCGCGCCATCACCACCGGCAGCGGCGAAAAGACCAAGCACTTCACGGGCCAGACGTATCTGTTCCACTACGCGCTGCCACACTTCTTCTTCCACGCGACGACGGCCTACGACATCCTGCGCCATAACGGTATCGAAGTCGGTAAAAAAGATTTTATCGGCAGCTATTAATAGTTGACGCTGAAAGATCTGGGGTCAGACCCTCGCGCACGCTAGCGCTGAGCTCTGCGTTAGCGTCCTTGGGGGTCTGACCCCGACAGTTGCCGTTGGGTCAAATTACGTATTCCGGCGCGGATACCCTTGAGATAGAATCCGCACCCATACCACTTCCTTCTCTTCATCCGTCATCGACACCCAGTGGGCCACTTCCACCACGCTGCGGCCACAGCCGCGGCAGATTTCATCGAACGTCGTCGAGCAGACGGCCACGCAGGGCGTGTCTGGACGCGGCGGCAGTTCCTTGTCACCCATCAGGATACCTTCGGCAAGCCAAGCTTTTCCCAGCCTTCGACACCCAGCGCTTCCAGGGTGGCGATATTCTTGTCAAAGATTTCCGACGCTTCCGGGAATGCCTCGACGGCGCGCGCTATGCTGTCTTCGCGCAGCAGGTGCAGGGTCGGATAGGGCGAGCGGTTGGTGTAGTTGCTGATGTCGTCTTCGAACGTCTCGGCAAACTGATAGTTCGGGTGGAAGCTGGCCACTTGCAGTTCGCCGGCCAGATGCATGTCTTCCACGGCCGCATCGGCCACATCGAGAAACTCGTTATAGTCGAGGAAATCGTTCAGGGTGTACGGATGGATCAGCAAGGTCGTGTCGATCTGCTCGGGGTCCGTGTCGGCCAGGGTTTGCAGCTCGTCCATCAGCATCGCCAGCAACTCTTCCGGATTGCTCGATTCGCACACCACGTAGCGGATCTGCTTCTTGACGTGTACGGCCTTGGCGAACGGGCACAGGTTCAGGCCAATCACGGCCTTTTCCAGCCAGGCAACGGTATTGGCGATGATGACGGCGTTGTCGTCGTCGTGACGCGGCGGGGTGTTCATATGCATGACTCTCTATCGATATGGCGACCGGCAGCCAAATGGCCGGCCAAAGCCAAATTGTACGCACTCTTTGCGCAGTCTCATACTGAACGGCTGCCAAGCTTGCGCCAGCCTCATCGCCATGTATGCTATAACAGCGGCCGAATCACGCATTGGGCAAATTAAATTTGCAATAATGACAGCATTTTCGCATGGAAAATCAGCCGCTTCCCGCTTACGGTTACTTATTGCCGCTTATTTCCTGTCATCATGCTGACATAATTCTTGACTCCGGCATGGGGATATACGTACACTCGCAGCTTGATCATGGGTCTGTCCGATGTTTCTCCGACGACAACAATGGAACACTATGCACGAAAACTCCTTTAAATCTACCGTCCTGGCGGCGTTGGCCCTGGCGCTTGCGCCCGCCCTCAGCCAGGCGTACGAAGCCGGTGTTGAGAGCGATAACGCACCAGTCGCCACCGCCACCGCACCGGCCCTGATCCCGATGACCGCCCAGGTCACGGCGAAGCTCCCCACCCTCGACAACCGCCTGCAAAAGACCGACCGTCTGCTGAAAAACCTCAGCGAGAACTCCGATCCGCTGCGCGAAGCCGACGTCTGGGGCCGCATCCGCAGCGGCTATGCGATTCCCGACATCAACAACCAACTGGTGGCCAACCACGTCAACTGGTACGCCACCCGCCCCGACTACATCGCCCGCACGACGGCACGCGCCTCGCGCTACATCTTCCACGTGGTGCAGGAACTGGAAAAGCGCGGCATGCCGACGGAACTGGCCTTGCTGCCGTTCATCGAGTCCGCCTTCAACCCGCAAGCGTTCTCCAGCGCCAATGCCGCCGGCATGTGGCAATTCGTGCCCGCCACGGGGCGCGATTTCAACCTCAAGCAAAACATGTTCAAGGACGAGCGCCGCGGCGTGCTGACCTCGACCGATGCGGCCCTGACGTATCTGCAGCGCCTGTATGACATGTTTGGCGACTGGCAACTGGCGCTGGCCGCCTACAACTGGGGCGAAGGCTCGGTGCAGCGCGCCATCAAGAAAAACCAGGCGATGGGCAAGCCGACCGATTTCGAAAGCCTGGCCGACCTGATGCCTGCCGAAACGCGCAACTACGTGCCGAAACTGCAAGCGGTGAAAAACATCATCGCCAATCCGGCCCAGTTCGGCCTGACCCTGCCCGTGGTCGACAACCAGCCCTATTTCACGGCCATCGACAAGACCAGCGACATCGACATCACCGTTGCCGCCCAGCTGGCCGAACTGTCGATGGATGAATTCAAGGCCTTGAATCCGCAATTTAACCGCCCCGTCATCATCGGCGGCGAAAAGACCAAGATTCTGTTACCGCAGGAAAACGCCGCCAAGTTCACCACCAACCTGGCGCAATGGGGTCATGCCTTGTCGAGCTGGACCACGCACAAGATCACCAATGCGCGCGAACGCATCGAAACCCTGGCGTCGAAATTCGGCACCACGGCCGACGTGCTGCGTCAGGCCAACAACATTCCCCAGCGCACCAGCCTGCGCGCCGGCTCCACCATCCTGGTACCGAAAACCTCGGCCACGATGAACAAGGATATCACCCAGGAAATCGCCGACAGCGCCACCATGCTGCTGGAAGCGGACCGGCCGGAACGGGCCGCCAAAGCATTGCGCCGCGTCGCCAAGGGCGGCAAGGTGCAAGCTGCGCCAATTTCTCTGGTGAAACCGCGCATCCAGCGCGGCGGCAGCAATAGCCGGGCAAAAGCGCGCCACTGATCGCCAGAGCTGTATAGACGCACCTCACCGGCCGCCACAGCTTTGCTGTCGCGGCCGGTTGCACATCCGTCCACCCCGTCCACCACCCCAGACAGGAGTCGTCATGGCTTTCTTGCAAGGCAAAAAAATCCTCATCACGGGCTTGCTGTCGAACCGCTCCATCGCCTATGGCATCGCCAAGGCTTGCCACCGCGAAGGCGCCACCCTCGCCTTCACCTACGTGGGTGAGCGCTTCAAGGAGCGCATCACGGAGTTTGCAGCCGAATTCGGCAGCGAACTGGTATTTGACTGCGACGTTTCCAGCGATGAACAGATCAGCGCCGTCTTCAGCGACCTGGCGCGCTACTGGGAACACCTCGACGGCCTCGTGCACGCCATCGGCTTTGCGCCGCGCGAGGCGATCGCCGGCGACTTCCTCGACGGCTTGTCGCGCGACAGCTTCCGCATCGCGCACGATATTTCCGCCTACAGTTTTCCCGCCATGACCAAGGCCGCCCTGCCCCTGCTGCATCCGGGCGCCTCCGTATTGACCCTGACCTACCTGGGCGCCATGCGCGCAGTGCCCTACTACAACACCATGGGCCTGGCCAAGGCCTCGCTGGAAGCGTCCGTGCGTTACCTGGCCGAGTCGCTGGGCCCGCGCGGCATCCGCGCCAACGGCATCTCGGCCGGCCCCATCAAGACTTTGGCCGCCACCGGCATCAAGGATTTCAGTAAACTCCTGGGCTTTGTGGCCGAGCACGCCCCGCTGCGCCGCAACGTCACCATCGAGGAAGTGGGCAACACGGCCGCCTTTTTGCTGTCCGACCTGGCCTCGGGCATCACAGGCGAAATTACCTACGTCGATGGCGGCTTTTCGCAAGTGATGGCGGTCAATCCCGAAGTGGAGTGATGCGGTGATGGCCGAGGCCTCGCCCGACTTCGCGGGCCTGGTCGAACTGGCGCAGGCAACCCGGCAAATCAATCTGGCCAGGGAAACGCAACAGGCGCCGCCACTGTCCGCCGACATCGTGGCCATGCTCAATTAAACGAAGGAAAACTACGTACTCCTACTGATTTCACATAGGAAACATGTTCAAAACGTGGTAGGACTGTCGTTTCTTCCCATTTAGACCGTGCAAAACGGCGGCAAATACGGTATAGTGTCGTTGTGCGCTGCAATATGTTCGCTTGAAGCGATGGCAACACCGCAGTAACATGCAATTACAAACTTAGCAGCTTCGCAAGCCTTAGCGCATCCACAGGATGCCGCTTATAAAGCCCTCCCGCCTTGTGTGTCGCACCTGACACCGTCCCGGCGCAAAGCTTTTGTGCCGAAATTTCTTTCTAGTTGAGTCATTTCGTTTTGGTTGGCGTTGCTATTTTGCGTTCTGCTTTTTGCAAGAACGCTGATTTTTACGAAAGAAAAGAATGACATTTGAATCCTTAGGCCTGCATCCGTCCATCATCGCCGCTCTGACCGAATCGGGCTACACCGCGCCAACCGCGGTACAGTTGCAAGCGATTCCAGCCGCGATCGAAGGCCGTGACCTGCTGGTCTCGTCGCAGACCGGTTCGGGCAAGACCGCAGCTTTCATGCTGCCGTCGCTGCACAAACTGGCCAGCGCCGAACAAAGCGCCGCCGGCAAGACACCAAACCAGGAAATGCAAGCATCGCGCGCCCGCGGCGAGCGTCCGCGCTTCAAGGCTGCCCAGCCAAAAATGCTGGTGCTGACGCCAACGCGCGAACTGGCACTGCAAGTGACCACCAACACCGACAAGTACAGCACCGGCATCCGCCGCATCAAGGCTGTGTCGATCCTGGGCGGCATGCCTTACCCTAAACAGATGCAATTGCTGGCCAAGAATCCTGAGATTCTGGTCGCCACCCCTGGCCGTCTGATCGACCACATGGACTCGGGCAAGATCGACTTCTCGCAACTGGAAATCCTGGTGCTGGACGAAGCCGACCGCATGCTGGACATGGGTTTCATCGACGACATCGAAAAGATCGTGGACGCGACGCCAGAAGGCCGTCAAACCATGCTGTTCTCGGCAACCCTGGACGGCGTCGTTGGCAACATGGCGCGCCGCATCACGAAAAACCCGCTGGTCATCCAGATCGCCGGTTCGTCGAACAAGCATGAAAACATCACCCAGCGCGTCCACTTCGTCGACGATCTGTCGCACAAGAATCGCCTGCTGGACCACCTGCTGCGCGACGAAACGCTGGACCAGGCTGTTGTGTTCACCGCCACCAAGCGTGACGCCGACACCATCGCCGACCGTCTGAACATCGCCGGTTTCTCGGCCGCCGCCTTGCACGGCGACATGCATCAGGGCGCGCGTAACCGCACCCTGGACGGCATGCGCCGCGGCCAGGTCAAAGTGCTGGTCGCCACCGACGTTGCCGCCCGCGGTATCGACGTGCCTACCATCACCCACGTGTTCAACTACGATCTGCCGAAGTTCCCGGAAGACTACGTCCACCGCATCGGCCGTACCGGCCGCGCTGGCCGCAATGGCCTGGCCATCTCGCTGGTGAACCACGCTGAAGGCATGAACGTCAAGCGCATCGAACGCTTCACCAAGCAATTGATCCCGGTCAATGTCATCGAAGGTTTCGAGCCTAAGAAAACGGCGTCGGCACCACGTTCGAGCGCCCGTCCAGGCGGCTGGAAACCAGGCGACAACCGTGGCGGCGCGAAGCCAGCACAACGCACGTTCAGCAAGCCGGGCGCACCACGCAAAGATGGCGCGCCGAGCACCGGCGGCGGCTACAAGGGTTCCAACCCGCGCAGCACCGACGGCGCACGCCGCAGCTACGGCGACCGTTAATCACGGCGCCATGCCGCCAGCAGGCGGCAGGCAATAAAAAAACGGCTACCAGATCGCTCTGGTGGCCGTTTTTTATTGCCAACTGCTTTTACTTCTTGGACACCTTCTGGCGCGACAGCTTGCGCAGCTTGGCTTGCTCGAAGCGCACCTGCTGCTCCGGCGTCTCCAGCACCAGCGGCGGCACGGCCACCGGCTTGCGGTTGGCGTCCACGGCCACCATCGTGAAATAGCAACTGTTGGCGTGGCGCACCAGGCGCTGCTGAATGTTTTCCGTCACCACGCGGATGCCCACTTCCATCGAGGTAGTGCCCGTGTAATTGATCGAGGCGAGGAACGTCACCAGCTCACCGACGTGAATAGGCTGCAAGAACATCACCTGGTCCACGGACAGGGTCACCACATAGCTGCCCGAGTAGCGGCTGGCACAGGCGTAGGCGACGCTATCGAGATATTTCAGGATGGTGCCACCGTGCACGTTGCCGGAAAAGTTGGCCATATCGGGCGTCATCAGGACCGTCATCGTCAGTTCGTGGGCCGACCAGTTCATCGCGCTGTCCAAAGTGTTCTCCAAAGGGAAATAAAAGTGAGGGGGATGTGAAAACCGGCCCCAGGGGCCGGTGTAGACCTTACAGGCCCAGGGTGTCGATGTCGGCCAGCGAGTCGCGGCCCTTGTCGGAAATATCGTGTCCCTCGCCTTCGGCGCGCGCCACGATGTGGGCTTTCTTGCCCAGGAAATACGCCACTTCCGTGTCCAGCTTGGTCAGCGGATCGGCGGCGACGGCGCGCAACCCCATGATGCAGCGGCGCAGGAACAGCAGCTGTTGGGCTTTCTCGGTGATGGACAAACGGCCATCGCGTGCATAGCTGAGCAGCTTCAGACCGGACAGGCGCTTGGCATTGCGGGCTACGCAAGCACTGGGGCGCTCGGTCTTGATGCCGCGTGCAACTTGCTCCAGCGCGTCATATTCATCGGTTGTTAATTTCTCGTTCTTCATTACTTTTCCATAAAAGGCCAGGTGTTCGGCCCCCATGGTACGCGCCCCGCTGCGCATCGGCAACAGGCAACGTGATTCAGTCGCCTTCCGCCCCACGGACGGCGTGCTGAAAATGCGCGTGGATCGCGCTTATTTGTAGCTGCGCAGCAGCAACCACGCCAGGCCGCAACCGGCCACGGCGCCAGCCAGGGCCAGCGCTGCGAGGTTTTTAC
Source organism: Janthinobacterium kochi (assembly GCF_051380715.1). Classification (NCBI taxonomy): domain Bacteria; kingdom Pseudomonadati; phylum Pseudomonadota; class Betaproteobacteria; order Burkholderiales; family Oxalobacteraceae; genus Janthinobacterium; species Janthinobacterium kochi. Next base: position 346,629 of record NZ_JBNYXO010000001.1, on the reverse strand, counting down.
TGGTAATCACAGGGCGCCGGCCCAGGTAGATTTTGTTATGCAAGGAATTGCCCATGATGGTCTCCTGTACAAGAATTTTTATGATGTCTCATTATAAGAACAGAATCGTGACGGCCGCATGACACACAGCAGTTAGCGATTGATTTGTATCCACTCGGCAACGTTTATTGGCATTTTTGTTGTTTAATTGGCGTGGCAATCCCGCCGCCCGCGCAATTCCTTTCCGACCAGAAATAAACAGCGCACGGCAGTGGCATCACCGCTCAGGTGCACTCAGGTGCGCTCAGGCGTGCAACGACTTGGTTAGCCCATCCTGACGGGCGGCGGCGGTGGCGTCGGTTCCTCGACGGGCACGGGCTCCGTGTGCGGCGGCTTTTCCGGCGGCGGCGTCAGCGGATCGCCTTCGGGCGGCGGCGGGATATCCGGTTCAGGCGTGCTGTGCGCACGCAGCGGGGCATGACGGGATGGTAGTTGCATGGTGACCTCCTTTGCCCCACTGTAGCCGATGACGGGAAAAACTGGCGCCCGCGAGCCGCGCCATAGGCCGGGTAAAACGTCGATTTTTTTTACACAAGCACGAAAAACGCCATCCCTGTTTTTATAAGCTGTTGAATTCAAATACAAATATTACATGGTACGAATTCTGCTTCAAGGGTGTATGAGGTTATCTGAGGCAGCCGCCACAGTGACCTGGTCCGATCAACCCTCACGCTGAAGGAAATGCCATGAAACCGCTGTCCTCATTCCTGCGTTTCGCTATCTCCGCGGCCGCCATCGGCGCCGCGCTGATCAGTGCTCCCGCACTCGCTGGTCCCTTGTTTACCGTCGATGAAGGTTCCGTCCCCGGCACCGCAGCCAATCTGGTGGTGGCCGACCGCATCAGCTTTGAATATCACGCGCGCGTCGAACAAACCATCGTTGGCGGTTTGGGTGGCGGCAACGATCCCTTCACTCAAACAGGCTTTCTGACCAAGGCCGCTTTCGGCAGTCCCACCGGCGGCAGCGTTCCATCGCAACTGAACGCCCTCAATGGCTATGGCATATATGGCCTGTTTACCATCACCGGCCAGTCCGATACTCTGGCTGGCGGGATCCACGCTACCTTTCAAACCCTGACCATGACCTTGTACATCGACCCCAACCAGGACACGTCACTGTCGGTCAGTAACGTCGCAGGCTCGCCGGTGAATGTGGGTGGTGTCGCGGGCGATGACTTTGCGATCGTGACATACACGATCGATGTGGGCGAAGCACACATTTTCGCCGGCCTGGCCCAGGGCGACTTCAAGGCCTTGCTTAACGCCACATTGACGCCGCAAGGACAGTTGTTTTTCGTCAATCCCAACCCGTTTTTCCCGCTGGAGTCCCTCAGCGGGAATACGAACAGCTTCATCGGCGGCAGCCTGACCGACAGTTTCATCGCGATGGCCGACGGTGGCGGCCTGGAATTATTCCAGGCAGCTGTACCTGAACCAGGCACCATCGCCCTGCTCGGTATCGGCCTGTTTGGCCTGGGCATGACTGCGCGCCGCCAGCAAGGCGGGCAACGCCAGGCTTGACATGCGATCATCCAGTCTAAGAGCCGCTGATGTCCTCAGCGGCTTTTTTCGCTGCGACAACAGGGAAGCCCATGCCGTTCACGCAAGCGTCTTCCCGTTGACCGGCGCCACCAGCAAGTCTTGCAACGGCCGGCGCAAGGAGCGCGCCTGGGCCGCCGGGCCGGCGCCGATGCGGCCAAGGAACACGGCCCGATCAAACGCCACCGCACCCAGCACGGCCTGGCATTGCACCGCCAGTTCCTGCGCCAGCTCCAGCATGCCGTCGGTGCGCGAAAAGGCCCGCCGTTCGCGCACATAACGGGCGAAGATCAGCGGCGTCAGTTCCGGCTGTAACTGCAAGCCCAGCTGCGTGGCCGTCAGCCAGAAGCGCTGCATGGCCCTGCCCGCCGCCACGTAGTCATCGATGTGACGCGGCGGCGCCTCGGCCAGCAGCACGAAATGCGCAGCGCAATACAGGCCGGGCAGCAAGTCCATCTGCAGCCGGGGTGCGACGGTGCCAGCCAGCCAGGTATTGAAAAAATCCACGCGGCGCCAGCTGTGCATGACCCAGCGCATCAGCCGCGCCGTCATCGGGTCGACACCGAGCGCCTGCTCCGGGATGCGGTCGGCGCTGAAGCGCGCGCCCCATTCGATGACGTCGCGGTGCACCTTGTGCGCTTCGGGCATGGTCAGGCGCAGCTTCGCATTGTCGAACATCAGGCGCGCACAGGCCAGGCGCATGCGCCAGCCTTCGAACCACTGCACGCTGTAGCCGGGCGGCAAGCTGGCCGCCAGCGCCGCCTTTTCGCTGGCGCGCAGGCGGCGCGTGCTGAGCCGGCGCCGCTGCACGCTGCGCTGCGCGAGAAAGGCCGCCAGCGGGTCGGAAAGCATGCCGGGGCTGTCGACAAAGCGCACATCAAACGTGGGCAAGGTGTCGGGCAAGCCGCCGTGCCGGCGCGCTTCCATGCGCAAGCCATGGCTGCTGGCTGCCAGTGCCATGCTTTCGAGCAAGGCACCGAGCGACAGCTGGCTGGGATGGCCGTCGAGGTCGTACACGCAATGGCTGCGCGTATCGAAGCCATGCACGACGACGTGCCGCGGGTCCACGACTTCAAAACGCCACGGCTGCGTGTTGTCGCCGCTGGGCGCCCAGCGCGCCTGCTCGAGGATATTTTCCAGTACGGGATCGATCTGCAGTGCTTGCGCCATTTATGCCCCCTGCGCGGCGCGGCGCCGCTTGATGATGGCCATCGTCAGGCGCTGCAGCGGATGACGGTTGCCGCCCGGACGCCAGGTATGCACGAGCTTGTTGCGATAGGCGTCGAAATGCATACCGTGCGGCGCCGCCATCACCTTGCCGCGTTTCAAGAGTATTTTCAGTGCCTCGGTGGCGGCCGCGCCCGCGCACAGCTGGCAGCCCATGATGGTCGACGGCCCGCGCCGCTCCTTCAGATTGATGGCGGACGGGTCGACCAGATAGGGGCCGTGCAAGCCGGCCGGCGCCAGGCCGACGAGAAAGCGCAGGGCCTTCTCTTCTTCCGGCAAGTCGCCCCAGCCAAAATACGCTTCGAACGTCATGCCGCCAGGCATGAAACTGAGCACGGCCGTGCCCATGCCCAGTGGCGCGGCCGTGATGGCGGGGATGCCCAGGCGCGCGCAGCTGGCGAAGGTGGCCTGGCGCGCAGGAAAGGCAAAGAAATCCAGGCCGTCCACATACAGGTCGACACCGGCAAAAAACTCCGCCAGGTTACTGTCGTGTATGCCGTCAGGAAATTGTTTAATCTCAAGTTCGGGATTGATATCCCGCGCCATCTGCGCCAGGACGGCCACCTTGGGCTGGCCCAGGGTGGACATCATGGCGCCGGCCTGGCGATTGAAGTTGGCGATATCGAAGGTATCGAAATCGGCGATGTGAAAAGCGCCGATGCCCAGCCGCGCCAGGGTCAGCAGATGCACGCCGCCCACGCCGCCCATACCGGCAATGGCTACGCGCTTGCCGCGCAAGCTGTCCTGCTCCGCCTGCGTGACCCAGCCCAGGTTGCGGGCAAACGCCGCCTGATAGGAAAAACCGTCTGTCATGCTGACCTCTTCTGTGCATCCCCTAAGGACCAAGAATGGTTTGACAGACGGTCGGGCGATAAGTTCCCGCTATGACGACAACTTAGCGCGCCAGACGGCGCTGCACTGCCGGTGCCAGTGCCGGTGCCGCGCGCGCGGGCGCCGCCGCGTGCCGCGCCACTGCGCCCACCTTGAACACGCTGACGATCTGCGCCAGTCCGGCTGCCTGTTCGTTCATGGCCTGCGCCGCCGCCGAAGCCTGCTCGACCAGGGCCGAGTTTTGCTGCGTCATGTTATCCATCTCGACGATGGCCTGGTTGATCTGCTCGATGCCGGCGCTCTGCTCGGCGCTGGCCGAGGAAATCTCGGCCACGATATCGGTCACATGCTGCACGCTGGAAACCACTTTCTCCATCGTCTCGCCCGCCAGAGCCACCAGTTTTTCACCTGCGCCCACTTGCTCGGCGGAACTGTCGATCAATTGCTTGATCTCCTTGGCGGCAGCAGCCGAGCGTTGCGCCAGGTTGCGTACTTCACTGGCGACGACGGCAAAGCCGCGGCCCTGCTCGCCTGCTCGCGCCGCTTCCACGGCGGCGTTCAAGGCCAGGATATTCGTCTGGAAGGCGATACCGTCGATGACGGCGATGATGTCGCCGATTTTTTTCGACGAGGCATTGATGGCACCCATGGTGTCGACCACCTGGCTCACCACGCCGCCCGCCTGTGTCGCCACTTGCGAGGCAGAAATGGCCAGCTGGTTGGCCTGACGCGCATTGTCCGCGTTCTGGCGCACGGTCGAAGTCATTTCTTCCATGGTCGAGGCCGTTTCTTCCAATGATCCCGCCTGCTGCTCCGTGCGCGCCGACAAGTCATGGTTGCCGGAAGCGATTTCACCCGACGCCGTGGAAATGGCATCGGCATCGTTGCGCACCTGGCTCACCAGATGCGCCAGGTTGTCGCGCATGGCCTTGATCGCCATCAACAGGCTGGATGTATCGCCGGGGCGGGTGTCGATCTGCGTGGTCAGGTCGCCCTTGGCGATTTGCGCGACGATGGCCGCTGCATAGTCGGGTTCGCCACCCAGCTGGCCCAGGATGCGGCGCAGCATCAAGGCCGCCAGGGCACCCACCACCAGCATCAGCGCGCCGCCAATGGCCAGCAGCACGCCGGCCTGGGCCCAGAACTTGTGGTTGATGTCATCGATGTAGGTGCCGGTGCCGATCAGCCAGTCCCACGGCGCAAATTTCACCACCGCATACATCTTCGCCACCGGCTCCTTCACGCCGGGACGCGAGCCATCGGCCTGCACCAGGCCAATGCGGCTGTTGGCCAGGGCTGCCCGGTAGCGGTCGCCCGACTGCTTCATGTTCTTTTGCGGCACACCGATGCGCGACGCATTCGGGTGCACGTACAGCAAATCGGTGCTGAAATCGCGCACAAAGTAATACATCTCGTCCTTGACGAAGCTGCCGATGGCCAGCTTGGCCTGCTGCTGGGCTTGCTCACGCGTGAGCTTGCCCGACTGTTCCAGCGCATACGCATTTTCCACCGAGGCATTGGCCAATTCCACCAGCACCGTCAATTGCTCGACACGCTCGGCCATCATGGTCTGGCGCAGGGAATACAAAGAAAATGAAGCGATGAGGACGATGCCCAGCAAGGTGCTGAAACACAGGAGGAGAATGCGCGAACGAAGAGTCATGGGAGCCTGGGTAAAGAATAAAATGTGAAATTATAAACAATTTCCATATGGAAATCTTTTCAGAAAAGCAAAGCGGGCGGCGCTACCAGGCTGATGCCCGGCAGGCACCGCCCGCATATTTCTTGCTGAAGTCTTGCTGAAAGGGTCAGGCCAAGGCTTCCTTGGCCGCCTCTTCCGGCGTCAAGCCGTCGTAGAACTGGTCGGTAAACCACTCGACCTGTTCTTCGATGTGGTCTTGCGCCTGTGCCACGGTGGCGCCGCCGGCCACCAGGAAGCCTTCAACCTCGATACACCAGTTGATCAATTCCAGGGTTTCCGGATCGAGTTCTTCTTTCTTCGCCATCATATTTCCTTGCTTGTTAAATTGCGATCACATCCATCAACAGCAGTTTAACAGCTTCGCCGCCCTGCCGCCCCTGCAATGCAACAATGAAGATTACTTAGAGGCAACGTGTTTACGCTCCGGATACAGCACCACCTGCACGTAATTGTGCATGTCCAGGTAGCGCTGCGCCGCCAGCTTGACGGCTTGCGGCGTGATGGCGCGCACGCGCTGTTCGTAGCGCAGGATGTGCGCGGGGTCGCGGCCCTGTGTCACCGAACCCATCAGTTGGTTCATCCAGTAATTATTTTCCCGCAAGGATTTCTGCTGGCGCGTAATCCAGTTCAGCTTGACCTTTTCCAGGTCGGCCACGGACGGTCCTTCCCTCTTCATCTTGTTGATTTCGGCAAAGGCGGCGGCGATCACCTTGTCCACGTTTTCCGGCGCCGTCGGCAAGTTCAGCGCCACTGAATAATGGCCATACGGATGCTGACCCATGGACGTTTCGAAGCCACCGCCATAGATCATGCTCATCTTTTCGCGCAGCACTTCGATGACTTTCAGGTTCAACACCTCGCCCAGCGCCTGCAGGGTCAGCTTTTGCTCGTCCGAATACGCCACGTCGCCATTGAAGGTGATGGAAATCGTGCTTTTGGGCTCGCTGCCCATGTAGATGTCCTTCTTGACGATCCCTGCCACCGGGCGCATGCCCACGTCGCGGTAGGCGTGCGGCACCTCGGCCACGGGCAAGGTGCCCAGGTAGCTGGCGATCAGCGGCTTGATCTTGTCGAGCTCGAAGCTGCCCGTGAAGATGAAGGTCATGCCGCGCGCGCTGGAAAAGCGCTGGCGGAAGATCTCCAGCGAACGGTCCAGGCCCACCTTGTCGAAGTCGGCCGCGCGCGGCACGCCATCGACGCGCGGGTTGTCACCAAACATGGCGTGCTGGATGGCATCGTAGAACACGGCTTCCGGCTGCGCCATGCTGTTTTTCGCCAGGTCCTGCTGCTTGCCGATGAAGGATTGGTACAGGCCCGCATCCTTGCGTACGTCATGGAAATACAGAGTCACCAGTTGCAACATGGCTTCCACGTCGGCGCTGCTGGCCGAACCGCCAAAGCCTTCGCTCAGTTCGCCCAGCGAAGCGCCCACATTGACCGTCTTGCCGGCCAAAACCTTTTGCAAGTCCAGCGGCGCCAAGTCCTTCAAGCCCATGCTGCCGACCACGGCGCTGGCATAGCGGGCGCTATAGATATCGGCGTCGCCGAACAGGGACTGGCCGCCGAACCGGGTCGAGCCCATCAGCACCTGGTCATTCTTGAAATCGGTCGGTTTGAGCAGCACGCGCACACCATTGCCCAAGGTCAGCTCCGTTACGCCGATGGCGCTATTCAACTTTTCAGCGACGATGCTGCCACCGGCCGGCGGGCCGTCCATCAGCTTGCTGGCCAGGACTTTTTCCGTGCGCGGCTCGACCTTCTGCTGCTCGGCTTGCGCCACCGCGTCGAGCAATTGCTGCTGCGTCGGCACAGTCGAGGCCGTATCGCCCGCTTTCGGCTCGGCGCCCATGAAGACCACCAGTTTCTTTTGCTGGTCGGGGATCACCCTGGCCACCGTCTCGTTGATTTCCTGCAGCGTTACTTGCGGCAAGAGTTCCTGCGCATACAGCAATTCATTGGCGATGCCGGGAATGGCTTCCTGCTCCAGGAAGTTGCGCGAATACTCGGCCACGAAACCGGCCGAATCGGACTTGTCGCGCTCGCTGTACGCGCGCTCGTAATTGCGCAGCATGTTCTTGCGCGCCCGGTCCAGCTCATCCTGGCTGAAACCGAAGCGGCGCGCCCGCTCATCTTCCTGCACCAGCGCATCGACGGCCGGCTGCACGCCGCCCTTGCCCAGCAAGGCATATGCGCTGAACGATTCATAGCCGCGCACCAGCTTGCCCATGCTGCTGCCGCCCTGGATGAACGGGGGATTGGCTTGCTGCGTCAATTCCTGCATGCGCGCGCTGAGCATTTGCCCGTACAGGTTCTCGATCATCTGGCGGCGGTAGTCGGCGATCGTGACGGGTTCCTGCGCGGCGCGGATCGGGTAGCGGATGAAGACCGTGTCGTCCGGCGCTTCCTTGTCCGTGATCACCAGCGCTTCCGTTTGCGAGCGCTGCGGCACTTCCGCATACAGGCGCGGACGCGGTTTCGCGGGGTTTTTCAGCTTGCCGAAATGCTGCTGGATCAGCTTTTCAGCCTGTTTCGGCTCCACGTCACCGACCACCATCACGGCCATCAGGTCGGGACGATACCAATCCTTGTAGAAACGCTTGATGGCTTCCGGCTTGAACGTTTTCAAAACGGATTCCTTGCCTATCGGCATGCGTTGCGCATAGCGCGAACCGTTCAGCAACTTCGGATACAAGACCTTGTTCATGCGGTCGCTGGCACCCTTGCCCAGGCGCGCCTCTTCCAGCACGATGCCGCGCTCGCTGTTGATGTCGAGCGGATTGAATTTCAAGCCATGCGCCCAGTCTTCCAGCACGAGGAAACCTTTTTCCAGGTTTTCCTTCTTGTTCGTCGGAATCGGCAGTACGTACACGGTTTCATCAAAGCTCGTGTAGGCGTTCAAGTCGGCGCCGAACTTCACGCCGATCGATTGCAAATAGGAAATGAGCTCATTACGTTTGAAATGCGTGGAGCCATTGAAGGCCATGTGTTCCGTGAAATGCGCCAGGCCTTGCTGGTCATCATCTTCCAGGATGGAGCCGGCTTTCACCACCAGGCGCAATTCCACTTTCTGCGCCGGACGGGCATTTTTCTTGATGTAATAAGTCAAGCCGTTCGGCAGTTTTCCAACGGTCACTTCTGGTGCCAGCGGCAAGGGATCGGTCAAACGGATTTCTGCCTGGGCCATGCAGGCGCAGGCCAGCAAGACGGCGCCCGAAATCAGGCGTAATTTACTCAGCTTCATGTATTCTCAACGGTAAAATTCAGTAAGCGTACCTTACACTGAAATCGTCTTTCCGCCATTAAAAACAGCTTAGGAAAAACCGCTTTCCCCAGGCAATTTTGCCGAATGAGAAACTCAGCAGTATCCCGCCAGATTTTTTCAATTGTGCTAAAGTATTGCCGCCGGTCATGTCGACCGGCACAACAATACGTCTTCGGGGCGGGGTGCGATTCCCCACCGGCGGTAAGACCGGCAACGGTCAAGCCCGCGAGCGCCTGTCAAACGTCGTTTGGCAGGGTCAGCAGATCCGGTGTGATTCCGGGGCCGACGGTATAGTCCGGATGAAAGAAGATGTGCAGTAAACGCGATGTCCGCTCGACCTGTCGATGCGGCCGGCTGCGTCTATTCGCTTGCCCTGCAGCGTTTTTCGCCTATGCGAGGAGCGTTTCACCATGTTAGTCAACAGCTATACCCTGCTTTCCAACGACCTGGAAGGTCGCATCCAATCCGCCCTGGCCGCCATGCGCGCCGGCATTCCCGTCATCCTGCTCGACGATTTCGACCGTGAAAACGAAGCCGACCTGATCCTGTCTGCCGAGAAAATCACGCACGAAACCATGGCCTTGCTGATCCGCGAATGCAGCGGCATCGTCTGCCTGTGCCTGCCGACGGACGTCGTCAGCGCGCTGGAATTGACGCCCATGTCGTCCGACAATGGCAGCCGCTACGGCACACCCTTCACGGTATCCATCGAGGCGCGCGACGGCGTCACGACGGGCGTGTCGGCCGCCGACCGGGTCACCACCATCCGCGCCGCCATCGCGCCGAACGCCAAGCCGGCCGACCTGGTGCGCCCTGGCCACGTGTTCCCCTTGCGCGCCGCGCCCGGTGGCGTGCTCGAGCGCCGTGGCCACACGGAAGGCTCCGTGGACCTGTCGCGCATGGCGGGCCTGAACCCGGCAGCCGTGCTGTGCGAGCTGATGAACCCGGACGGCACCATGATGCGCGGCGATGCTATCGAACGCTTTGCCGAACTGCATGGCATGCCGATTCTGACCATCGAAGAACTGGTGGAATGGCGCAGCACGCGCGAACAGTAAACTTGCTTCAGGCGGCGGCTGCCGCCTTCGGCACATGCACGTGCCGGTAGACGAGACCCGCCGCCAAGCCATACGCGACGGTGATCGTCGCGTAGGCCAGCGGCAAGCGCAGCGACCAGTCCGGCACCATGTGCAGGATGCTGCCGATCACGGCCACGCCCACCAGGGCGCCGATTTGCCGGTTCGCATTCAGGACCGCTGCCGCGCTGTTCGCATGCTGCTTGCCGGCCACCCGCATCACGGTGGCCGTCATGGCAGGAATGGCGATACCGATGGCCACATTCATGACGGCCATGCCCAGCGCCAGCAAGCCATAGGGCGTGCCCGGACGCAAGCCCATCAGCAGCAAGGCCATCACGGCCCCCACCAGCAAGCCCGCCAGCATGGGCAAGCGCGTGCCATGGCGCGCCGCGATACCGCCTGCCATGAAGTTCCCCACCGTATAGGCTGCCATCATCGGCAACAGGCGCAAGCCCGACTGCAAGGCATCGGCGCCGCCAGACTGCTGCAGGAACAGGCTCAATAAAAACAGCTGGCCGAAGACGCAGAAATTGATCAAAAACCCCACGCCATTGGCCGCGCCAAAGCTGCTGCTGTGGAACAGTGCGCGCGGCAACAGCGGATGGCTGCCGCTGCGCTCGCGCCGCAGCAGCTGCCAGGCAGACAGCAGCATCAATACCCCCGCCGCCAGCACGCCGGGCGACAGCCAGCCCAGCACGGGCCCTTCGATCAGCACGAAACTCAGGCCCGCCAGCGCCGCCACGCCCAGCGCATGACTGAACAGCGACAACTCGCGCGGCTGGCGCGCCGGTGCGGCCAGCAGCAGCTGCGCCATGACGATGGCCAGCAGGCCCAGCGGCACGTTGACCCAGAAGACGCTGCGCCAGCCGAACTGGTGCACGAGGATGCCGCCGATCAGGGGGCCGGACGCGCCCGCCACGCCCACCAGCGCCGACCAGGCGCCCAGCATGCGCGTGCGTTCTCGCTCGTCGTCAAAGCTGTGCGTCAGCAGGCTGAGCGAACTGGGCATGAACAGGGCCGCGCCCGCCCCTTGCAACAGGCGCGCGGCCGTCAAAAAATGCCCGTCGGGCGCGGCGCCGCACAGGATCGAGCCGAGGATGAAGACGCCCAGGCCGCCCTGGTACACGGCTTTCGGCCCGTAGCGGTCGGCCAGCGCGCCGCCAGCCAGCAGCAGCGCGGCAAACGTCAGCGTGTAGCCGTCGACCACCCAGACCAGGCCCGTTAGCGGAATGGTCAGGTCCAGCGCGATATCGGACAGGGCCACGTTGACGGCCGTGACGTCGAGCATGGCCATGACGAAGCCGAAGGCCAGGGTCAGCAGGATCAAGCCGTTGGCGCGGTGTGGTGTGGGTGCAGACATGGTATTCCTTGCAGGGACAGCGGGGCAGCCATTATGCGAGCGTTGCGAAATGCAGTAAACAGGCATAAAATCGGCGCCATAATGCAAAAATGCATCACAAACAAGGACAAGGATATGGACTGGGCTCATGGATTGGGATAACGCACGCATCTTTCTCGCCATCGGCCGCGCCGGCACCCTGCGCGGCGCGGCCGCCCTGCTGCGCATCGACCAGGCCACCTGCGGGCGGCGCCTGGCCGCGCTGGAAGGCTCCCTGGGCGCCACCCTGTTCCTGCGCACGCCATCGGGCTATGTGCCCACGCCGGCCGGCGAGCTGGCGTTCACGGCGGCCGAAGCGATGGAACGGGCAGCCGACAAGCTGCAACGCGAGATGCAGGGCGTCGACAACCGCCTGTCCGGCCTGGTGCGCGTGGCCACCACGGACACCATGGCCAGCCATTTCGTCATCCGTGCCATGCAGCAGCTGCACGCGGCCCACCCGGACATCCGCATCGTGCTCAACGTGGCGCCGGCACTGGCCAGCCTGACGCGGCGCGAAGCGGACCTGGCCGTGCGCGGCGTGCGCCCCACAGACCCGGACCTGATCTCGCGCCACCTGGTCAAGCGCAGCCTGGGCCTGTACGCGTCGAAAAGCTACCTGGCGGAACGGGGCGAGCCCGTGCGCGGCACGGCGCTGGCCGGGCACGATATCGTCATTTACCACCATTCGGTAACGCCGCGTCATGGGGAGAAAATCGCCGGCGAGCCCGTCGCCAACGCCAGGGTCGCCATGGAAGTCAATTCGGCGGCGATGCTGCAGGAAGCCACGCGCGCAGGCCTGGGCGTGGCCGAGCTGGCCACCCACCTGGGCGATATCGACCCGCAGCTGGTGCGCATCTGGCCCGAGCGGGCGGAAGCGTACGACGTATGGCTGGTCATGCACGCCGACCTGAACCGTTCGGCACGCGTGCGGGCGGCGGCCGATGCCATCATTGCCAGCGTGGCGGGCCAATAGCGGGCCACCCGCGCACGGCTGCACGGCCAGGGAATCGCTTGTATCGAACGCATCCAATGTTAAGATGCCATGATGACCCTATCCGTCTCCCTCATCATCAGCCTGCGCCGCCTGCACCGGGCCACCATGGCCTGGCTGGTCAGCTGGTGGCGCATGCTGCATTTCGCCATCCTCGTGTTTTCGCTGGCCCTGTCGCCCTCGAGCTACAACCGCGACAACCGCCCCATCCTCGCGCACCGCCTGGTGACGAACACGGCGCCCAACCTCGTCTGGTTCAGCGTGGCCAGCGCGCTGGTCAGCCTGGTGCTCATCCGCATCGTCGTCGTCAGCGCGCAAAGCTACGGCCTGTCGCGCTATGCGCTGGAAATGGTGGTGCGCGTGCTGGTGCTGGAACTGATCCCGCTGACGGCCGCCCTGTTCGTCGCGCTGCGCCTGACCCTGCCCGACGGCATTGCATTCGCGCAAATGCGCTCTTCCGGCATGCTCGACACCATGCAGCGCCAGGGCGTCGACCTGCTGCGCCGCGAATACTTTCCCCGCGTGATGTCCGGCATCTTCGCCGTGTGGATGCTGGCCATCGTCAGCTGCGTCACCTCGCTGATCCTCGCCTATATCACCATCTACGGTTTTACGCCGTGGGCGCTGCAGGGTTATACGCGCGTCGTGGGGCAGATATTCAATCCGGCCGTGGCCCTGATCCTGATGCTCAAGGTGATCTTCTTCAGCTTTGCCGTGGCCCTGATCCCGCTGGCCTCCTCCTACTATCCGGACGAGCCGCACGGCCGGCGCAAGCGCCTGTGGGCCGCGCACGGCCTGTCCGAGATGCTGCGCCTGTTTTCCGTCATCCTGCTGGTCGAAGTGGCTTCGCTGATGGGCAATTACTACTGATGCCCCGCCCGCCACCGCCAGCGATCCCCGAACCACCCATACGAGAGCCAGAATCCATGAGCCAGAGCCAGCCCCCCAATCCCGACCAGGTCGACATCACGGCGCCCGCCGGTCTCGCGCAAGATGCCGTCTTGCCCGCCCCGCCGCCCGTGCGCCACGCCGAACTGAAGGCTGCCATCCTGCTCGTCTTCATGTTCGCGCTGGTGATCGGCTCCGTCGTCTACCTGATGTATGCGCGCGGCGCCTTTGAAGCCACGCAGACGCTGGTGCTGACGGCTGACGATTCCGATGGTGTTGGCGTGGGGGCCGACCTGACCTTTTCCGGCTTTCCCATCGGCCGCGTGCAGCGCATTGAGCTGGCGCCGGACGGGCGCGCGCGCGTCATCGTCGACGTGCCGCGCAAAGACGCGCACTGGCTGCGCACCAGTTCCATCTTCACCCTGGAACGGGGCATCGTCGGTGGTGCCAAGCTGCGCGCCTACAGCGGCATCCTGACGGACCCGCCGCTGCCCGACGACGCCACGCGCGACTTGCTGGTGGGCGACATGGCGGCGGAAATCCCCCGCCTGCTGGCCGCCGCCAAAGACCTGCTGAACAACGTGGCCAGCCTGACGGGCACCGATTCCGCCCTCGACGGCACCCTGCGCAATGTGCAGGCCGTCACCGGCAAGCTGAGCGGCCCGGGCGGCGCCATGGGTTTGCTGACGGGCGACGACAAGCAGTCGCGCCTGCTGGTCGAGCGGGCCAACACCCTGTTGATGACGGCCGACCAGCTGGCGCGCCGCACGGATGGCCTGGTGGCCAATGCCGATACGCGCGTCTTCGGCGACAAGGGCGTGATGACGGATGCGCAGGCAACCATCGTGCAGCTGAACGCCCTGCTGGCCGACACGCGCGCCAGCCTGAAAAAGGTCGACGCCGTGCTGGTCGAGGCGCAAGCCGTGGGCGCCAATGCCAGGGCGGCGACAGCCGACCTGGGCCCGTTGCGCGCGGACGTGGAAAGCAATCTGCGCAAGGTCGAGCAACTGGTCAATGAAATCAACCGAAAATGGCCGTTCAAGCGCAATCCGGAGATCAAACTGCCATGAAAATGTCCCGCCTCGCCATCGCTGCCCTGCTATCCACCATGCTCGCCGCCTGTTCCAGTGGCCCGCCCGTGCCGGACTGGAAGATGAATGCGCAAAGTTCCATCGAACGGTTTCAAGCGGCCTATTTGAATGGCAATGCCCTGGTCGAACAGACGGAATTCCAGCGCGCCCGCAGCCAGGTGGCCGGCACGGGCAAGCTCGAACTGGTGGCGCGCATCGAACTGCTGCGCTGCGCCGCGCGCGTGGCCAGCCTGGCCTTCGAAGACTGTGCCGGCTTTGACGCACTGCGCGCCGATGCGACAGCCGCCGACCGCGCGTATGCGGCCTGGCTGGCCGGCAAGGGGCAGGCGGCCGACATCGCCCTGCTGCCGCAAGCGCAGCGGGCGGCCGCCAGCGCCAGCTCGGACACGGCCGCCGCCAGCGCCGTGGCGGCCATCAAGGACCCGCTGTCGCAGCTGGTGGCGGCCGGCGTGCTGCTGCGCTCGGGCCGCGCCACGCCGGCGCTGCTCGATACGGCCGTGGCCACCGCCTCGGATCAGGGCTGGCGCCGCCCGCTGCTGGCGTGGCTGGGCGTGCAGCGCCTGCGCGCCGAACAGGCGGGCGACACGCAAGCGGCGCAGCACATCGCGCGGCGCATGGCGATCGTGGAGCAGCCGCTGGCGCCTTGAGTATGCAGATGACGGCCCAAGCCAGGCAGAATCAGGCATAATCGAGCCAGCATGACATCCATGCCGTGCAGGCAGCGAGGTAAGACCATGCAGTTCGAGGATTTCGACCTTTCCCCCCCCGATGCCGGCCGGCATGCCGGGGCAGCGCCTGGCGAGGATGCGTCGGCCGGCACGGCCGTGCGCCTGCAATACCTGCTCGACAATACGCCCTCCATCATCTATTGCACCGTGCCCAGCGGCGACTTCAAGATGACTTTTGTCAGCAACAATGCCTTCAATGTGCTGGGCTACCAGCCCGAGGAAATGGTGGCCGACCCGAATTTCTGGTTCGACCACATCCACCCAGACGATGCGCCCGGCATCTTTTCCAGCCTGGCGCAAATTTTCGTCGAAGGCGCGCGCGCCTATGAATACCGTTTCCGCGTGCGCGACGGCAGCTACCTGTGGATGCACGACAGCCTGCGCCTGGTGCGCGACGAGCATGGCGTGCCGTTCGAGGTGATCGGCTCGCTGACGGATATTACCGAACGCAAGCGCATGGAAGCGATGCTGCAGGCGCGCGGCGAAGAGCAGCAACTACTGATCAGTAAGCTGCAGGAAGCGCACGACCAACTGCTGCAATCGGAAAAAATGGCTTCCATCGGCCAGCTGGCGGCCGGTATCGCGCATGAAATCAATAACCCGATCGGCTTCGTCAACTCCAACATGAGTTCGCTGCAAGGCTATGTGGGCACCCTGTTCGGCGTCATCGCCCAGTATGAAGCGGCGATGCGCGAGGCGCTCGACGGCCCGGCCCTGGCTGCGCGCGTGGCCCAGGTGCGCGCACAGGCCGACCTGGGCTTCCTGCAGGACGACATGGTGGACCTGGTGCGCGAATCGATGGATGGCTTAAAGCGCGTGCGCGACATCGTGCAGGCACTGAAGGATTTTTCGCACGTGGGCGAGACGGACTGGCAGGTTGCCAGCCTGCATGCAGGCCTGGACAGCACCCTGAACATTGTCGCCAACGAATTGAAATACAAGGCGCGCATCGAAAAACACTATGGCGAGCTGCCGCCGATACTGTGCCTGGCCTCGCAGCTGAACCAGGTATTCATGAACCTGCTCGTCAACGCGGGCCAGGCCATCAGCGGCGACGGCGTAATCAGCATCCGCACAGGCCATGCAGACGGCTGGGTGTGGGTGGAAATCGGCGACACGGGCGCCGGCATCGCGCCCGAGCACCTGAATCGCATCTTCGAGCCGTTCTTCACCACCAAGGCCGTGGGCAGCGGCACGGGCCTGGGCCTGTCGCTCTCGTACGGCATCGTCAACAAGCACGGCGGGCGCATCGAAGTGGCCTCGGAAGTGGGCCAGGGCACGCGCTTTACCGTGCACCTGCCGCTGCAGCCCTCTGGCGCCGCAGGGAACGCCTAAGCGTCTTTCGGCGGGGCGTACACGCGGATGCTCAGGCGGCCGCCATTCTTGCCTTCGAAATCGAGCAGCTGGGCGATCACGCGGGCCGTCAGCACGTGTTCAGCCGCCAGCAGCATCAGGCCATCGCGGCTGATCAGGTCGCGCGACAGCACCATGCCCGGTTCCAACTGGCCAGACAGCACGGTCAGATCGCGCGCCGGCGGTTCCGTCTCGTCCATGATACTGCGGAAAGCGGCCACCACGGCGGGGTCATAGCGCTTGCCGACGCTGTCGTAGATCAGGGTGCGGGCCTCGTCGGCGCGCAGGCTGCGCTGCACCATGGCGCCGATCTGCAAGCCGTCATAGTCCGACGCCAGCGCCAGGATGCGCGCGCCCAGCGGAATGGCCAGGCCCACCAGGCCATCGGGAAAACCGCCGCCGTCGAAACGCTCCAGTTGCGAGCGCAAGATCACGGAAACGGCGCGCAGCTCGTCTAGCGCCATCAGCAATTGTTCCGCGCGCAGCGGATGCTTGCGGAACGCGGCCAGCTGCTCGCCCGTCCAGGCGCTGGCCGGCAGTTCCAGCACATCGTCACTCAGGCTGAGCTTGCCGATATCCTTGAGCAGGGCGGCGATGAACACGTCGCGCGCCTCCTGCCCTTCCAGGCCCAGCGCCTGCGCCAGCTTGCGCGCCAGTTCCGCCACCCGCCGCGCATGGCCGACGAGCTTGCCGCCGCGCATCTCGATCAGGTTGGAAAACACCTTGATGGTCGTCACGAACGTGGCCTTCAGGCGCTCATTGGCCGCCTGCACCTCGTCGTGCGACTGTTTCAGCTGCTGCGTGCGCGTGGCCACCTTCGCTTCCAGGCTGGCGTTGAGCGCCTGCAGCTGCACGTTCTGGCTGGCCGTCAGCGCTTCCAGACGCCGTTTTTCCTGTTCCAGCGCGCGCCGTTCCAGCGCGTGGCGCACCACCAGCACGATATCGTTCTCGTCCCAGGGCTTGGTCACGTAACGGTAAATCTCGCCCTGGTTGATGGCGTCGAGGATGGACTGGATGTCGGCATAGCCGGTCAGCAGCAAACGCATGGTGCCGGGCCAGCGCTGGCGCACCTGGGCCAGGAATTGCGCGCCATCCATATGCGGCATGCGCATGTCGGAGATGACCAGGTCCACCGTCTCGCTCTCGAGCAGGGCCAGGCCCGCTGCACCGCCGTCGGCCGTCAGCACGCGGTAACCGTGCGGGCGAAACAGGCGCCGCAGCGACGACAGGATATTCGGTTCGTCGTCGACGCACAGGATGGTCGGCGGCACGGCCGCGGTGCTGGTGCTCATGCTGTCCTGTTCATTGATGGTCATGGTACGGCGGCCTGCGCCTGGCGCACGGGCAAGGTGATGCGGAAGGTGGTGCCGCGGCCGATGATGCTGCGCACGTCGATGCGGCCATGGTGTTTTTGCACCGTGCTGTAGGCCAGCGACAGGCCCAGCCCCGTGCCCTTGCCGACGGCCTTGGTGGTAAAGAACGGGTCGAAGATGCGCGACAGGTGTTCGGGCGCGATGCCGCCGCCCGTGTCCTCGACCTCGATCCACACTTCCGTCGCGTTGTCGCTGCCCGTGCGCAGGGTGATGCGACCGCGCGCCTCGTCCATGGAGTGGGCCGCATTGACGACCAGGTTCATGATCACCTGGTTGAGCTCGGAAGGCTGGCATTCGATGTCGGGAATGTCGCCATACTCGCGCACCACCTCGGCCTTGTACTTGATTTCGTTATTCACGATATTGAGCGTGGTATCGATGCCCTGGCGCAGATCGGCCCAGACCCACTCCTGGTGCGCATCCGTGCGCGAAAAATCCTTCAGGTCCTGCACGATGCGGCGCACGCGTGAAATGCCTTCCTTCGACTCGCCCATCAGCAGCGGAATGTCGGTGCGCAGGAAGTCCAGGTCGATCTGTTCGCGCAGCGCGCGCAGGCGCGCCGCCACCACCGCGTCGGCGACGGCCGGCTCGGCTTCCTCGTAGGCGTCGAGCATGCTGAACAGGTCGTCCAGATACCCTTCCAGGGTGCCAACATTCGAAAATACATAGCCGATGGGATTGTTGATCTCGTGCGCTACGCCGGCGGCCAGCTGACCGATCGAGGCCAGCTTTTCCGACTGCAACAGCTTTTGCTGGGCCAGCGACAGCTTGCTGTTCAATTCCGTCAGGGCCAGGTTACGCTCGCGCAATTCCAGATCGGCAATCTGGCGCTGGCGGATATCGTCGGCCAGGCGCTCGTTCATGTCGGCCAGTTGGGCCGTGCGCTTGGCCACCAGGTGTTCCAGGTTGTCGTGCGCCTTGCGCAGCGCCAGTTCCGCAATGCGCCGCTCGGTCACGTCGCGCAGGGTTTCGATGGCGCCCACCAGGCGCCCTTGCCGGTCGCGCAGAGGCGCCGCCGTAAAATGCAGCCAGTGCCCATCGGGGCCGATATCGGCAAAGAAATCCTCGGCCTCGAAGGCGCCGGGAATCACGGGAGAGCGCTTCAGCTTGCCAAGGTAAAGGTCATTTTCACCGAACGCGATATCGTCGGCCACCAGCAAATCGGCCAGGCAGGCGCGCGGCTGCGGATAAAACGCCTTCCAGTGGTCGCGCGTGCCGACCATCTCGGCGGCCGTAAAACCCAGCAATTGTTCGCAGGCGCTGTTCCAGTGCGTCACCACATGGTCCGTGTCGATGGCGAAGGTGGCCACGGGATGGCCATCGAAGAATGCCGATAGCGCGATGGCATCGGTCTGGCGGCGTTCCGGCGTGGCGGGCAGCGCCTGCCCTGCGTCTGTTTCCATGGCCTCTTTCTTGTTCATGCCAGCATGATCCGCGACATTTCATCAAAGGTATGTTCCGTTTGCCGCAGCAGCGCAAACCAGGCTTGCTCGTCCAGGGACAGGCTGCGCCAGACTGCGGGCGACATGGGCGGCACCAGCGCATCGTCGATACCGGCCAGGTCCAGCGCAAGGGCGACGGCGTTGGCCATATGCACGGCCAGCGGCAAGCCGCCCGCCTCCAGCCGGTCGATGGCGTGGTGGTCGGCCACCGCCTGCTGTATCGCCTCGGGAAACTTCCAGTAAGCGGCCAGGGCGCTGCCCACCTGCGCGTGATCGATGCCGATGACGGCCAGTTCCGCGTCGGCCATCTGGCAGTCATGCGCCTGGCGGTAGCTGCGCACGAGCGCGTGCTCGGCGGGGAAGCGCGTCACCAGCACCAGCGTGCCCAGATCATGCAGCAGGCCGGCCGTGAAGGCGGTCTCGGGATTGATGCCCAGGTGCGGCGCCAGCAGGCGCGCGGCGATGGCCGTGGCCAGCGAATGGCGCCAGAACGCCTGGAAATCGAAGCCGCCGCTCGCCGGCGCGAAGCTGCCCGTCAGGGCGCAAGCCGTGACGACGGTGCGGATGCTGTGAAAGCCCAGCACGGAAACGGCTTGCGGAATGCTGGTGACCTTCGATTGCATGCCGTAGAACGAGGAATTGGCGATGCGCAAGGTCTTCGCCGCCAAAGCCTGGTCCAGCTCGATCTTTTGCGCCAGCACATGCACGTCCGTATCGTCCTGGTCCATGCTCGACAGCAATTCCAGCACGACCACCGGCAGCGACGGCAATTCCTGTATCTGGCGGATGATGTGTTCAAAATTAAGCCGATTCATGCCCCGCCCCCTTGCCGGTAGCGCTGCAGCAGCGCCAGCAGTTCCGCCCCGGCGGAATCGGGCGGCGTGGTGCGGAACAGCACGGCCAGCCGTTCCAGGCGGCGCACCCGTTCCTGCTCGGCATGCGCCTGCGCGGCCGGGTCCAACGCCGCTTCCATGACGACGTGGCAGCGCTCCACATTGCGCCGGCGCAAGGCCGTCAGGCTGGCCGCCGTCAGGGTGGCACCCTGGGCCAGCAGCACGGTGCCGCTGGCGTCGCTCAGGGCGTGCGCCAGCACCATGCCTTCCTGTGCCTGTTCCATGGAAATCTCGCGTCCGCTTTCACTCACGCTTTCACTCATGTACCGGCTCCATGACGACTCAGGGTGACCAGGCTGCCGCGCGAGCGCGAATGCAAGCCCATGGGGTGGATCTCCACGGCATACGGCTGGCCATCGATGGCGACCATGCAGGGCGCGCCCTGCCCGTCGAACAGCTGCGGCAGGACCAGCGCCGCCTCGTTGCCCAGCAAGGCCGCGCCCCGCTCGAACAGGTTTTCCGCCGCCGCGTTGATGAAGGCAATCATGCCGTCCTCGTCGAGCCCGATCACGGGCAAAGGTAAAAATTGCAGAACTTCGCGCGCGATGCCCAGGCTGACCTCGTCTCGGCTGATCTGATGCTGCTGCTGGCTCACCAGCGCCTGCATGGCGGTATTGGCGGCCGCCAGCGCCTGGTTGGCGTCACGCAGTTGCATGTTGAGGCGCGTATTGTCGTCGTCGATGCCCTTCAGGCGGAAGGCTTCGGCGATATGCTCGCGCAGCTGATGATCTTCCCAGGGCTTGGTGAGAAATTTGAAGATGGCCCCCTCGTTGACGGCATCCGTGACGGCCTGCAACTCGGTATAGCCCGACAACATGATGCGCATGGTTTGCGGACACAGCAGCTTGGCCTTGCGCAGGAAGTCAGCGCCCAGCATGCCGGGCATGCGCTGGTCCGACACGATCACGTCGACCGCATGGCTGGCCAGCACGTCCAGCCCTTCCTGGCCGCTGCCGGCCGTCAGGATATGGTAGGCATCGCGCCGCAGCAGGCGTTTGAGGGAAGCGAGGATATTCGGCTCGTCATCGACCAGCAGCAAGGTGCGTGGCTGCGCCGCAGGCTGCTGCACGGCATCCGCCGCCGGCACCGCAGTCCCTGGCATACCCTGCTCGTCGTGCACATCCATCGGACCATCCTCTCATCGCCACGGCGATATGGGAGCTTGCCTGGAGCGGGAATCTGCCGCGCGGCATCATCTTGCGCGGCAGCCAGCTTACGCTGAAATTATACGACTAAATGTTCCTTCATAGCACTTATCCGGCACTTATCCGCGCCGTGCCGGGCAAGGTGTGTCGCGGTAAAACACAAAACCGCCCAGGCCGATGGCTTGCGTATCGGCCTTCACGGCGTACACCAACGTGTTCCTGGCCGCCTCGACCCTCAGCAAATTCTTGTGCAACACCGTTTGCGCGTGCGCCAGTTCCAACGATGGCGTCGGCGCCAGTTCCAGGCGCAGTTCGGACATGGCGCCATCGTATGCCCAGCGGCCCGGATTATAGAAAGCGAAGCCGCCGTCGAAACGCAGGCTGCCATCCTTGAACTGGGTCAGGCAAATGCCGGGAAATTCGCCGGGCGGGTTGTACCAGGTGGCGGCCACGGCCGCATCGGCAGGCGCTTTGCCCGGCATCTGCATGCCGCTCGTGTCATTCTTCCCACCCATGCCGGCGCAGCCGGCCAGCGCCAGCGCGCAAGCCAGTGTGCCCGCGCGTTTGATACATGTCATGTGCATTCCCGCCCCCTTGCTTTATAGAAACACTATCTTAGAGCGGGACGGCCAGCCGTTCAAGCGGCTAGCACACATAAGGGCGATTTAGTTCTCGCCAGTGGCCCTCGCGGCCGCCTCGCGCAATTTGTCTTTCTTGCTTTTACGCGCGCCCTTCACGCCGCCATTCACCGTGTCCGTGACGGCGCTCACCGGCGCGGGCAGTTCCGTCGGCTCGAAACCGGCCACCACTTCGCGCACGATGCGCAAGTCGTTGCGGTTTTCGATCAGGCGGAAATGTGCTTCCGTATCGGCCGTCACAAAACTGATGGCCGTGCCGCTTTCGCCGGCGCGGCCCGTGCGGCCGATGCGGTGCGTGTAGTCGACGGCCGAACGGGGCAAGTCGTAATTGACGACGGCCGGCAGCCCGGCGATGTCGATGCCGCGCGCGGCCACGTCGGTCGCCACCAGCACCTGCAAACGCCCCGCCTTGAAGTCGGCCAGCAGCTGGCTGCGCGTGCCCTGGCTGAATTCACCATGGAAGGCGCCCACGTGCAGGCCCGCGCGCTGCAGCTTGTCGGCCACGTGTTCGGCCGCGTACTTGGTGGCGACAAACACCAGCACCCTGTCCCACTGCTGCTGCAGGATCAGGTAGCGCAGCAGCTGCGTGCGGCGCGGCACGTCAACCGTGATGGCGCGCTGCACGATGTCGGGCTTGTCCTGCGGTTCGGATGCCACCTCGATGCGCACAGGTTCCCTGAGCAGACTGTCGGCCAGCGCCTGCACGCTGTCGGGGAAGGTGGCGGAGAAAAACAGGTTTTGCCGCTTGGCCGGCAACAGCGCCAGAATCGCGTTGATTTCCTCGCTAAAACCCATGTCCAGCAAACGGTCGGCCTCGTCGAGCACGCACAGCGACACGCCCCCCAGTTTCACGGCGTTCTGGCGCACCAGGTCCAGCAGGCGGCCCGGCGTGGCGACGACGATATCGGCGCCACCGCGCAAGTCCATCATCTGCGGATTGATCGACACGCCGCCGAACAGCACGGAAATCTTCAGCTTGATCGGCAGCGGCTTGGCCAGCGCGTGCACCGTCTGCCCCACCTGCGCCGCCAGTTCACGCGTGGGCACGAGGATCAGCGCGCGCACCTGGCGCGGGCCGGAAACGGGCGCCATCAGCGCCTGCAGCAGCGGCAGCGCGTAGGCGGCCGTCTTGCCGGAACCCGTCTGCGCCGCGCCCAGCACGTCGCTGCCGCGCAAGATGGCGGGAATGGCGGCCGCCTGGATGGCCGTCGGCGCGGCATAGCCGGCCTTGTCAACGGCGCGGACCAGGGAGGGAATCAGACCCAGTGAGGAAAATGGCATAGCGGGCCTTCTTGTATATTCGTAAAGTGAGACCGGCCGCAATGTGCGGCCGGTCGGAATAGCGACAGTATAAGGCAGGCGGCTACTGTTTTGGCATTTGCCGCACCGGCTGGCCTTCTTCATCGTAGCCCGGCATGCCGCGCCGGATGGCGTGCGAAAAATCCGCGTCGTCGTTGGCGGCCCGCGCGCGCGCCGTGATGTGGCCGCCGTCACGCAGCTGCTGGAAGGTCGAGCCGGGCACCAGGCCCTGGACGTCGAACAGATAGCGGTCCAGGTAGCCCGAGGCCAGCAGGCGGTAGTCGAACGGTAGGCCCGGCACGATGCGGCGCACCATCTCGAAGACGATGGTGGTGCAGTTGGCCGTCAGGGTATGGTAGAACTGCGGCTTGGCCTTCAGCGCCTGCGCTTCGTCCAGGTAGGCCAGGAACAGCGAGCGCATGGCCGCTTTCGGCATCATCACACGGTACAAATGCATGTCCTCGCCCCGCGCGTTCGTGCGCACACGCAGGATGTCGCGCTCGTCGGCGGCGATCAGACTCATCTCGAAATGCTTGAAAAAGCCACCGATGGCGGAAAAGCTCTCGCCCTTTTCCTTGCGGATCTCGATGGAAAACGTCAGGAAGCGGCCGTCCGCAAAGCCGAACGAGATCAGGGTATGCGCTATGTAAGGGCCCGTCCAGTATGACAGCGCCGTATCCACCGTGCGCAGCTCGTCGAGGTCGTAGCTGCGCTGCTCCCACTTGACCGTGTAATCGTCATCGCTGCGCCAGTCGAAATTGCGCACATTGTCCAGGGTGACGAGATTGCCCGTCACCGTGCCCGTGACATTGCGCGCCACGTCGTCGGCCCACACGCGCTGCTGTTTCGGCGCGATCAGGCTCCACCACACGAGCAGCAGCACGAAACCGGCCGCATACGGCAGCAGCACGCGCGCATCGCCGCGCATCCACCACAGCATCACGCTGGCCACGCCCAGCGCGCCCCACAGCAGGGCGCCGATGGCTTGCGCCGCCGTGCCGCCAGAGAGCTGGTACCACAGCGCCAGCGCGCCCCACAGTGCAGTCAACAGGAGAATCAGGGAAACGGCCATTTTGCCGAGAGTGCCCAGCATGGAGCGGGCACGCAGTGATAAGAAAGTCATGCCCTGATTATAAGGGCAAGCGCTGGAACAGGTGAGTTCAGGCAAGTATCGCGGCACAGGCCGCAGCGGTAAAGCGTTGCTTGCCTGATAATTTATTTCATGAGAGCATGCTGTGCACATAAAATGTATAGACAAGGCGGCCTGTCACGTCAACGCTGCCTTGGCCACTCCAGGAGATACCTTGCAACCCCCTTCCCTCTACGCCCTCGCCGGCAGCCTCAACTCCCTCTTCATCGTCGTCAGCCTGCTTGGCCTGTGGTCGCAGCTGCAGAAAATCTGGCAGCGCAAGCGCGATGCCGGCATCGGCGCCGGCAAGACGACGGACATCCTGTCGCTCAACCAGTTCAGCGTCAGCTTTCTCGCGTATTGCGCATTCTTTGTGTACGGCTATTCGATCACGCCGTTCAACCATTACATCGTCTGGCCGCGCCTGATCGCTTCGCTGATCGCGCTGGGCATCCTGTATGAAATTGACCGCGACCGCCGCAGCGTGGCATCGCGCAATGCGCTGCTGGCCTGCGCGCTGCTGCTGTGCGCGGGTGTGGCGGGGCTGGCCTTCGGCCCCACCTTCAGCGATGAAAAGCGCGTGATCTCGCAAAGCCTGATCGTCGCCGTCACCGTGCTGCTGGCGCAAGGCTATGCGCACCAGATCCGGTTGATCTGGCGTTCGGGCAAGACGGGCGCGGTATCGCTGACAATGAGCCAGTTCATCCTGGCGATGGATATCAGCACCATTTTCTTTGCCTGCGTCATGGGACTGTCGACGGGCTGGCCCCTGCTGCTGCTGGCCTGCGTCAGCGCCACGACCAAGCTGATCATCATGTGGCTGTTCCGCTGGGAGAAGAACAGTCCCGCCGCGCGCATGAAGCGGCTGGCGCCGGCCTGACGTTAGCATACCGATTCGCCTTGTCCTCGAAGCCGATGCCGACCAGGTCCGGCATGGTGACGTGGCCGTTTCCAGGCTGACACCATCGGGGAAGCCACCGAAGGGCTGGAACAGGTCCGGATACGATTCATTGCCGACCAGGCCCAGGCCCGCCGCGATATGCCGCTGGCGCCGGCCGCCCCGTCCGCCTACTACCCGAGCCGCCACCAGTTGCCCGCCAAAGTGCGCGCTTTTATCAATTTTCTCGGCCAGCAGGTGCAGCCGAAAGCGGCCACGGAGGCCGAATCAGGTTAAACTACAATATTGCGATATGGCAATATTATGAGGGGGTAAGTTTTGCTAGTCATACTCGGATTTCTCGTCGTGCTGTTTTCCGTCTTCGGCGGCTTCGCCCTGCAGGGCGGCCACCTGGCGGCCCTGTTCCAGCCGCTGGAACTGCTGATGATCGGCGGCGCCGCGCTGGGCACCTTCTTTGTCGGCAACGACGCCAAGGCCATCCGCGCCACGTTCGCCGCCCTGCCCACCCTGTTCCACGGTTCGCAATACACGAAGGCGCGCTATATGGAACTGATGGGGCTGATGTATGAAATCCTCAGCAAGATCCGCAAGGAAGGCTTGATGTCGGTCGAGGACGATATCGACGACCCGTATCGCAGCCCGATCTTCGTGAAATACCCGTACACGCTCGGCGACGAGCACATCCTGGAATTCATCACCGATTACCTGCGCCTGATGGTGTCGGGCAATATGGATGCCTACCAGATCGAAAACCTGATGGATAACGAGATCGAGACGCACCATGAAGATGCGGAAATGCCGATCCAGACGATATCGCAGCTGGCCGACGCCATGCCCGCCTTCGGCATCGTGGCCGCCGTGATGGGCGTGGTGCACACGATGGCATCCGTCGGCTTGCCGCCGGCCGAGCTGGGCGTGCTGATCGCCCAGGCGCTGGTGGGCACCTTCATCGGCATCTTGCTGGCCTACGGCTTTATCGCACCGCTAGCCAGCTTGCTGCGCCGCAAGCACCATGAAACGGCGAAGATGTACCAGTGCGTGAAAGTGACCTTATTGGCCAGCCTGAACGGTTACGCGCCGGCGCTGGCCGTGGAATTCGGCCGCAAGGTCATTTCCGCCACGGAACGCCCCTCGTTCAGCGAACTGGAAAACCACGTGCGCCAGGTGCGCACGAAAAACTGATACGGCCTGTTTCGCTTGCCCGGCGCGTCAGGCTTCCGGCGCCGTCCAGACCAGATTCCACAGGTGGCCATCGATATCCTCGAAGCCCTGGTCATACATGAAGCCATGGTCCTCGGGCGGATGCGGTATGCGGCCACCAGCGGCAGCGGCCTTGGCGATCAGGCTGTCCACCTCTTCCCGGCTTTCGCAACTGAGGCAAATGACGACTTCATTGGCTTGCCTGGCATTCGCTACCGGCTTGTCGATCAGGGACTGGAAGAACGGTTCGGTCGTCAGCATGGCCTGAATGGTGCCGTCGACGATGTTCATGAACGCCGCATTCTCGCCGCTGAAGCGGGGATCGAAGGCAAAGCCGAGAGCGGAAAAGAAGGCCCTGGATGTGTCCAGGTCCTTCACGGGCAGGTTGAGGATGATCTGTTTGTTCATGGCGCTTCCCTGGGTTCGGTGGAATGGGCAACCCGTGCGTCACCCCTGCGACGGGTGAGGCACACAAAATTGACACGCTGGCTCCTCTAATATATCAATAAAAGTGATGGGCACGTGATCGATGGCATGCATGCAAGATTGGCGCGATGACCTAGTAACGTGTCACGATGACCTTTTAACCAACAGCCCGCGTAGTAGCAATTCCAAGGCAGCAACTCCCTCGATCAATCGCGCCTTGCCTTCGTCACCGTCTGCGATCCAGAACGCCGCTTCTGCCAGACTGCCGTAAATCAGCGAAGCCAGTGCCCTTGGGCTAGCGTCTGCCACGATGCCTTGATGGATCAGCTCCTGGATAAGGCCTTGCATCGACGCGATGCAATGGCGCTGCGAGTCCGGTGAGGCACCACCCAGGACCGCCCTGGCATCGCGTAAAACGATACGCTGAATTTCCGGCTCCAGGGCCATCTCCAGATAGGCACGGCAGCGACTGCGAAAACCGTCCCACAGATCGTCGGCGCGTTCGGAGATGGTTTGCAGGCGGCCATCCATTTCCGCGTCGATCTGTTCTACCACCGCGAGCAGCAAGCCCTTCTTGTCGCCAAAGTGGTGATACAGCGCACCACGCGTCAGCCCAGCCTGCGCGGTGAGGTCATCCATTGATGTGTCGGCATAACCGCGCTCGCTGAACACTTTGCGCGCAGTGGCTAGCAACGATGCACGGGTTTCTTCCATTTCGGCACGGGTGCGGCGAACCATTGCTTTCTCCTTACATACGTAGCGCATGATTGTTTACATACAGTGCGTATGAATATATAATTTATTCATACGTGCTGTATGTATTATCACTGCGACGTGTCTCCATTGCAAGCAGGGCATGCCATTGCATAACAGCGCCCCGACGCCGCCTGATGCCGGCGCAAGCCATTTATCGAATGATCAAATGAAGGATAGGAAGCATGAGTACGTCTCCCAACGCTGCAGCAGAAACCACTGTCCGTCACCCGTGGCTGGCGGTCACCGCTATAGGCATGGCCACCTTCTCGGTAGTGACGACGGAAATGCTGCCGGTCGGTCTGTTGACGCCGATTGCTGACACCCTGGACACCTCCACCGGAACCGCCGGCCTGATGATCTCGCTGCCAGCATTACTGGCAGCCTTGTTCGCTCCGCTGCTGGTGATCGCATCGGGACGCCTGGACAGGCGCAAAATTCTCTGTGGTTTGCTGAGTCTATTAGTGATCGCGAACATTGCCTCGGCATTGGCACAAAACATGGTGTGGATGCTGGCTACACGCGTTCTCGTCGGTTTTTGCATGGGTGGAATCTGGGCCATTGCCGGGGGCCTGGCTTCCCGCCTTGTTCCCGCTCCCTCCATCGGCATGGCAACGTCGATTATCTTCGGCGGAGTGGCGATCGCTTCTGTGCTGGGCGTGCCGCTTGGCGCACAAATCGGCGGCTTTGCAGGATGGCGCTGGGCCTTTGGCGCCATGGCGCTGTTTAGCAGCCTGGTACTGGCGCTGCATCTGGCCGTCATTCCCGCGCTGCCTGCTGCCAGTTCGGCGACCTTGCGCCAATTCGGCAAGCAGTTGCGCAACCGGCAGTTGCAAGCGGGCCTGCTTCTGACCCTGTTGCTGGTGACGAGCCATTTCGTGGCCTTCACCTTTGTGCGTCCGCTGTTGCTGTCAGTGTCGGGGTTTGATGCGCAATGGCTGGGCGCACTGCTGTTTTTCTATGGTTCCGCAGGCATCATTGGAAACTTCCTGGCCGGTGTCGTTGCGGTGCGGCGCACGGCGCCAACCATCATCGCTATCTCGAGCGGCTTGCTGCTCACGCCGCTACTGTTCCTGGCGGTCGGCGACTCCAGCATCGGCGGCGGCGCGGTGTTGCTGGCTTGGGGACTAGCCTACGGTGGTGTATCGGTCGGCCTGATGACCTTGATGATGAAGGCGGCGCCCCGGGCCGTGGAGATAGTCGCTGCACTGTATGTGAGTGTCTTCAATGTTGCCATTGCGCTCGGGGCATGGGCCGGTGGACAGGCCGTGGACAGGCTAGGCCTCTGCGCCAACCTCTGGCTCGCCGCAGGATTCGCCGCTGCTGCCTTGCTGCTGTCGTTAAGGATCAGCGTTGTTGAACACGCACTGAAGGCTGCCGACATGCAGCTTGGCTCTGCAACGGACTGACGGAATAAAGTCTGTAATGACCGCTTCTGGCCGGTTGCATTCCTTGGCTGCTTCCGCCCCATTGCAGTCATTCAGTTTGCCAGTAGTCGACTGCTGCGGGAGGCGCTCATTAAATCGGGTTTTACCTGACTAGTGCCAAGCAGTAAAAGCGGTCTGCTCCACTTTCTGGTAGTGGGTCCGGGCCACGAACCCATCCCAAAGACTCATACAGGTGAACCGCAGCCCCCATGTCGCCCCAAGTCTCGAGTTCCAGTTGCGTGAAGTTATGGATAACGGCCTGTGCTATTGCCTCGCTCAGCAGCGTTCGGCCGATGCCCCGTCCTTGCATGCTCGCATCGACGTGGAAGCCGAACAGCTTGGCGACAGCCCCCTCCATGCGCTGAATTGCAAGGCAGCCGACTAGTTTGCCATCTACCTCTGCCACCAATTCGATTTCGTTAGGGGTGTTGGCTTGGCCAAGCGCACCAATGGCAGCATCTAGGGTGTCAAAATCCGCGATTAAACCGAAAGAAGCTAATGATTTCTGTACTACAGCCTTGGCACCGGAATTATCGATGAGAAGAGCTTTACGGATTGACATCGCTACCTCTTGAGTGATTCAGAGCAATGATTCTATACAAGAGCCTCGCGTCGGTCGAGTGAGCGCCATTCTTCCCATCCATCACGGACCGTCTGGTATTGGCCGTTCGCGAACGTTCAGCATGACTCAGCGCACGAAATAATTTCCTTCATGGTAAGAAATGGGGTTTGTCTAGCGCAGCAAGTCCCCTCACTGCCATTTACGGGCCCGGCGCCGTCTCATCCGGGCAACTGACCTCGTCTTCTGGCGTATATAAAGTCATCGGCACGCGCTGGCCGTCCACTTCCAGTTCGCGCACTTTCGGCGGCACCAGCTGGAACTCGCCCGCCTGCAATTTCTCGCGCAGGGGCTTGCAGCGCAGGGCATCGGTGGGGATTTGCCCGCGCGCCGACCAGCTGCCGTCTTCCTTTTCCGCCAGCAACACCGACGAGGCGCGCGGGTCATTGCTGATCAGCAGCACGTCCTCTTTGCCATCGCCGTCGAAATCGAGCAGGTAGGCATCGCACTGGGGCCCTGCCCGCTTCAAGCAGGCGGGCAGGCGCCAAGCCGGGCTCACTTGTGTCCAGTCCTGGCGCAGGAAACTGTCCGGTAGCTTCGCCGTGGCCGGGCGCAGGGTCAGGTTGATCGACACGTCGCTGAGCGCTCCCGTCTCGTCGAGGCGGTTCTGGCGCTTGAGCATGGCCTCGGCGCGGGCCCGCACGATAGCCGCGTCGGCGCCCGTCGTGCGTTTGCTCAAGTCCTGCAAGGCTGCCTGGCCATAGCGGGCGCCCTGGAAGCGCAGGTATTCGAAATCGAACTTGTCCACGCCAACCTTGCCGCTCTCCAGGCGCGCCATCTGGCTGGCCACGGAAATGCGCGCCGGGTCCGCCAGCGGCGAGAACAGGGCGAACAGCACCAGCAGGGTGACAAAGGCGGTGGCCACGTTGACGTTGGCGATCAGGTGCAGCCAGTCGCCATACTTGCTGGCCGCCCAGGCATAGCCGGCGGCGTAGCAGGTGGCAACCAGCAGGCAGGCCGCAGCGATCAGGCGGTCGGCCGTCCAGCCATGCGACATCACGCGCAGGGTCAGCGCATAGATGGCGATGCCCACCACCCACGGCAGCAGCAGACAGGCCAGGCGCGTGCCCAGGCGGATGCCGCGCGCCACGCCATGGCCCACTTCGCCATTCTGGAAGGCGGCATTGATCAGCACCACCAGCACGCCGGCCATGCCCAGCAGCACGGACGCCGCATGGCGCGTGGCCCACAGGCGCTCGAAGCCGATGAATGGCAGGGTCAGCAGGAAACCGGAGACGAGCACTGCGGCGATCGGCATCAGCCACGACAGCAGCACCAGCAGCAAGGTGCGGATGCCGCGCACGATGGACGGGCGCACGTCCGTGATATGGATGGCGAACGAAAACGCGAAGCAGATGACGGGAATCACGAACCAGGCCTGGCCCAGCAGCTTTTTCAGGAAACTCAGCTTGATCAGCAGGAACAGTTGCCCGCCGAGCCACAGCACCAGCCACAGGCCCAGCACGAACAGCAGCGAGAACAGCAACTGGATGCCCAGCTTCCAGGCGATTTCAAAATACGTGGGGTAGCGGGCGATGCGCTGGCCGTCCTGGGCGCTGGCCAGCACCAGCGCGTGGGCGATATACAAGCCCACCACGCAAAAACCGAACAGCTGGGCGGAAATCACGCGCAGCGGTGCGCCCGGCTTGTAGTTGCCCCAGATGACGTGCTCGGCGCCGCGCGCCACGTCATGCCAGGCCAGCACGGCCAGCACGACGGCCGCGCCGGCCATCCACAGGCCGATGCGCTTCGCCGACATGTGGCCCAGGCTGGAGACCAGCAAAATGGGCAGCAGCAAGCTGATCAGCATCAATGGCCCCAGCAGATAGGCTTCCGTGGCGGGCCACACCTTGTCTTGCGCCGTGCTGTACAGCCAGTACAGCAGCAAGCCTTGCAGCAGGCCCGTCACCAGGCGCGTCACCGCGATGCGCGGCGCCACCACCGGATCGAGCAACGCCATGTTTTTTCCTGCGGCATCCTGCTGCATAGTCATCCTCTTCATAGTCATTCATTGCAGTCATTGCTGTACTGCGAGCACGGCCATTATTGCATTTCGTTATCGTCATCTCAACAGCGATTCGCGCGCGTGCCCTTCTCGCCCCCCTCGCTGCGACGCAATGGCAGGCTTTGCGCCAGGCCCCACACCAGTTCCGGCACGATGAACAGCCACAGCACGGGCTGGCCCGTCACCAGCAAGGCCCACGCCATCCAGGTCGAAAACAGGTAGCGCGCCGCCGCGTCATAGCGGCCAAAGCGCGGCTGCGGGTCGACGATGCGCAGCGCCGACCAGACCATCACCACGCTGCCCAGCAAGCTGCTGATGAGCAGATGAAACGGCACAAAAAGGGGCAGCGGCGCGCCGCCCAGAGATACGTTGAAGGAACTCAGTTGCTCGCGCAACAGCAAAAATGTCCACGGCGTGGCAAACGCGGCCGTCATGAGCACATCGTAAATGGCGCTGGCGCGCACCACGCGGCGAAAGGCGGAAACAGACAACATGGCAACTCCTGTCATTGGAAAGTGTCCATGATCAAGGCTGGAGTACACTCCATGGTCAAGCATTTTATGAAAGAAAACCCATGCAGATCGGCGAAATGGCGCAGGCGACGGGCTTGAGCCGCGATACCCTGCGCTTTTATGAAAAACGGGGCTTGCTGCGCGCGCGGCGCGGCGCGAATGGCTACCGCGACTACCCGCCCGAGGCGGCCGACTGGCTGCGCTACCTGCGCACGGCGCAGCAGCTGGGCTTTACGCTGGCCGAAATCGAGGCCGACATGCCGCTGCTGGCGGCCGCCGGCGATCCCGCCACGGCGGAACTGCTGCGCGCGGCGCTGGCGCGCAAGCTGGACGATATCGATGCGCGCATCGCGGGATTGACACAGTTGCGCGGAGAGTTGGCGCGGCGGCTGGCGCCGGAGGCGGCGGCGTGTCCGTTGCGGGGAGAGGCCGATGCAGCGCAACTAAACCTGGCGTAAAAAAACCGCCTGTGCATGGCAGCAGGCGGTTTGATCTCGGACAAAACCAAGCTTACTTGGCGGCCTTGCGGCGGCGCAGGAAACCCATCAGGCCCAGGCCAGCGAGCAGCATGGCGTAGGTTTCCGGTTCCGGCACGGCGGCCATCACGGAAACGTTGTCGATCACAGCGCCCGAGTAATTGTCGAACGGCGTGCCAGCCTTGGCGGCGCTGGCAAACGACAGGGTTGCCAGGCCGGTGGTGGCGGCCGTGAAGCTCAGGGTATTGCTGTACAAGGTGTTCGACACGGCGGCCGTCGAGTAGAAATCGCCTTCCACGCCGCCGAAATTGACAGCCACGCCCTGGCCTGCCGGGCCGCCGGAATTGCGCGCCATGTCAAAGCTCAGGTTATACGTCTGGCCGGCAACCACACTGAAATTTTGCGACAGGAAACCCGGACCTGGCGTACCCAGCAAATCGATGCTGTAGCCATTGATGGCATTGTAGGCATTGCGGATCAGGTCGACGGAACTGGCGCCCACGGTCCAGCCCGAGATGGCCGACGAACCGCTGTTGACGACTTTAAAACCGCTGTCGAAGGTGTAGCCGGAAGCGACCGTTTCAAAATTGCCATTCGTGATCAGGTTGACGGGGCTGGCGCTGGCGGTGCCTGCAGCAAACAGAGCGACAACTGCTGCGATGGTGGCGATTTTCATGAGCTGATTTCCTTGCCTTGTTGATATTAAAGTTACCTTAAGTGAAATCATATCTCAGCCATGATGAAAATCAAAGAACTTTGCAAAAATATATTTAATGTGAGTAATTTGCAACGTCTTCAGACGCACTCCCCTCCCGCAAGGCGATAGCTCAATCGAGTTCCTGGCGCGCCACCAGGATGCCGTCCGCATCGACATAGATCCAGTCGCCCGGATGCACGGCAACGCCGCTGAGCTGCACGCGCACGTCGCGCTGCCCCGTGCCCGCCTTGTTGCTCTTGCGCGGATGCGTGGCCAGCGCGCGCACGCCGATCTGGCAGACATTGATTTCCTCGCTGTCGCGGATGCAGCCATCGACGACGATGCCGGCCCAGCCGTTGCTTTCAGCCAGCACGCCCAGCTGGCCGCCCACCAGCGCGCGGCGCAGGCTGCCGCCGCCATCGATCACCAGCACATGGCCCTGGCCCGGCGTTTCCAGGGTGCTGCGCACGAGCGCATTGTCTTCAAACACTTGCAAGGTGGTGGCGGGGCCGCTGAAGCGCACGCGCTGGCCGAAGGCGCGGTACACGGGCGGCAGCACCGCCAGGCTGCCATCGTCGAGCATGGCTGCATAGTCGTCGCACAGGTCGGTGGTGGCAAAGGTCATGGGGATTCCTTTCGTGGCAGATGGCAACGATTTTATGCCTTTTGCAGCGCCGCGGCACGTGTTTTTCCGCCCACGCCCACGGCCGTGGCAATCGCCAGCGCCTGGAACACGCCGATGAAGACGAACAGCAGGGCCGGATGGTCGCCATCCATCAGCGCGCCAAAGAACAGGGGCCCGACGGCCAGGCCGCTGTCGAGGCCCGAGTACACGACGCCATACACGCGCCCCGTGGCATTCTTGGGCGCTGCCGCGCGTATCATCAGGTCGCGCGACGGCCCCGCCACGCCCGACGTCAAGCCGATGGCGCCCATCAGCACCACTGCGCCCCAGGCCGGCACGACGGCCATGGACAGCAGCACGGCTAGCAGGGCAGCGGCAGAAAAGGCGATCGCCACGTTGCGGTCCGGCTGCTTGCTGCGCGCGCCCACCACGCCGCCAGCCAGCATGCCCACGGCCGAAGCCAGCATATAGGCCGTGTAGGCGCTGGTGGCCAGCGCCAGGCTCATGCCATACAGCTTGACCAGGGCCACGCTGGCAAAGCTCTGGATGCCGCCCAGGGCGATGGCGGTAATGAAGAAGAAGGCAAAGCACATCCACACGGCCGGCAAACGCAGGAAGTCCAGCGTGCCTTCGCCGCCGGCGGCCTGGCCCGGTACGGCCTTTTTCAACGGCTCGGGACGGATGGCGTGGCGGTTCAGGAACAGGATCAGCAAGACGCCAAACGGCAGCACGGCCGCGCATTGCAGCGCCACCCGCCAGTCATACTGGGTGGCAACATACGTCATGAACAGGGGCGCCAGGGCCCAGCCGATATTGCCGCTGATGCCATGCACGGAAAAGCCGTAGGCCACGCGCGCCGCCGAGACGCGCTGGTTGAGGATGGTATAGTCGGCCGGATGGAACACGCTGTTGCCCATGCCGGCCAGCATGGCGCCCAGCATCAGCGCCGCATAGCTGTGCGCGGTGGACAGGGCCAGCGCCGACACGCCCAGCAAGAATATGCCGGAAAACAACACTGCGCGGGCGCCGAAGCGGTCGACGACAAAGCCGGCCAGCGCCTGTCCCACGCCCGAGATGATGAAGAACACCGTCATCAGCAGGCCCAGCTCCGCATACGACAGGCCGAAGGCAGGCTTCAGCCAGACGAACAGGGCCGCGAGGATCAGATGGTAGAAGTGCGACACGCCATGCGCCAGTCCCACCACGGCGATGACGCGCGCATCGCTGCGCAAGGTTGGCGGTGACTGCGGTGGCAAGTGCCTTGCCGAGTTGGTTGTTATCATGTCATACCCTGTCTTATACTGGTGAAGCTCAAGTGTATGCAAAATACCATCGTCTGTTTTCCGACAGAACGACATAATTTATCGAATTAAGGCCAAGCTGATGGGCGTACCTATCCTCCACCATACCCGCATGTGTCCGCCGCGGGAAGCGCCCAGCGCGACGATTCCCGTGACGATGATCGCGCGCGACCTGCAGCCCGATGAATTTTTATTACCGCACAGCCATCCCTGGGGCCAGGTCACGATGGCGCTCGAAGGCGTGCTGCGCATCACGGCCAACAACAGCAGCTGGGTGCTGCCGCCCATGCGCGCCATCTGGATCGCGCCCAACGTGGAGCATGCCGTCACGATCCTGGAAAAAACCCGCTTGCGCCCCCTGTGCATCCATGCCGCGCGCGCGCCGTTTGCGGGCCACGACTGCAAGGTGCTGGAAGTATCGAACCTGCTGCGCCAGCTGATCATGGCGCTGGAACAGCTGGACCCGGGTCAGGAGCCGGCGCGCGAGGCATTGCTGGCCGAACTGATACTCGATGAATTGAAACGCTCGGCCACGCGCCCCATCCGCGTCCCCTTGCCTGGCGACAAGCGCCTGAAAACCCTATGCGACAGCCTGATCGAGAAACCGGGCGGTAACCAGACCCTGGAACACTGGGCGCAGCTGGTCGGCGCCTCGGAGCGTACCCTGGCGCGGCTGTTCGAACGGGAGTTGGGCATGAGTTTTGGCCAGTGGCGCCAGCAGGTGCGCCTGGCGCACGCGGCGCCCTTGATCGCGCGCGGCGTGCCGCTGTCGCAGGTAGCCGAAGAACTGGGCTACGCCAGCCAGTCGGCCTTTTCCGCCATGTTCAAGAAGACCTTCGGCAGTTCGCCTTCGGCCTTCTTTGCGCAGGGCGACAGAATCTAGCCAACTGGAAAGCGCGCCGATACAGCGCTCAGGGCAAGGCGCAGCGCCGCAGGCAGTACGCTAGTACGGCAAGGCGGTGCAACGCCGCCATGGGCGCTTTAGCGGTGCGCTCTTAGGCCATGAAGTCGAAGAGCGAATTCTTGCCGGTATAACCCGGCAAAGCCGAGTTCGTTCCCATCTGTTCCTGGGCGGAATACGCTTTCACCAGCGCCTGCGCCTGCGCCGTCAGCGCCTTGGCCAGCACGGCTTTCTTGTTGGTCAGGGTGGTGATGTCCTTGCCCACCGATTGCACTTCCTTGCGGATGATGCTCGTTTCGCCCGTCAGTTCACCGATCTTGCTGGAAAACTGGTCCGCCACGCCCTTGCCGTTATTCGTAAACAACTTGCTGACGGCGTCCGGATCGGCCGCGATGGCCGCCTTGAGCTTTTTATCGTCGAGCACCAGCTCGCCGCTCTTGCCCAGGGTGACGCCGGCGCTGCTCAGGATGGAAGCGGGCACGCCCGTGCTGGCCGTGCGCAGCACTTGCTCCATCTGCGAACGCACCTGGCCCAGGGCTGTGTCGGACTTCAAATCGCCCTGCTGCAGGCTTTGCAGCTTGCTGTTGAGCTCATTGTAGGCCGTGACGAAGCTGGCCACGTTGCTGGCGATCTGGCTGCTATCCTTGGCGATGACGAGGTCGGTCGTGCCTTTTTTCTTCAATTCGATGGTGGTGCCCTCGACGGCCGTCGTCAAGGTATTCGTGGCGCTCTTGATGTCCTTGCCATCGACGGTGAGCAGCGCATCCTGTGCGGCGGCCGTTTGCTGCAGGCCCTTGCCGGAACCGGGCGCATAGCTGAGCAGGTTGCTGACGGCCGCGTCGCCGGACACGCTGATGCGCATGCTGCTGTCGGCGCCGCTCTTGCCGTTCAGGGCCAGCGAATAGCCATCGGCGCCCTTCACCACGCTGGCGTCGATGCCCTGCTGCTTGAGCGCGGCGGCGATGCCGTCGAGGCTATTGTTGCTGCTGTCGATGGTCAGCGAAATGATCTTGCCGCTGCCGGGGGTAAATTGCTTGCCGTCAGTCGCGCCCACTTCAATCTTGACCAGTGCAGGAGCGCCCGTGCCAATGGGAGCGCTCGAGGATTTCTGCGCGCCGCTGAGCAAGGTCTGCCCCTGCGCCAGCTGCTTGACGTTCAGTTCATAGCTGCCGCTGACAGCCTTGTCGGTGGTGGTGGCGCTCAGGACATCCTTGGCGCTGGACGTGGCCGCTGTAGCCAGGCCGCCGCCGGCCATATTCTTGGCCACCGTCTGAAATTTCGCCAGCGCCGATTGCAACTGACCCAGGCCCGAGAATTTGGCCTGGTCGCGCGCCAGGTTGGCATTGAGCTTGACGACGCCCGTGTTCTGCGACTGCATCTGGCGCTCCACCTTCGCATACACATCGGCCGAGATATTGCCCTGCGTCGTTTGCTGCGTGTTGTTGGTGTAAGCCCTGCTATTGATGGTCGAATTAAACATGGTAGGCATTCCCGTCGGGTGTAAGGTCATGGCACACGGTTCAGGTCATGACCGCGTTGCGCTGGAAATGGACGGCAGGCGCGCGTGGCGCGGCAAGGTCCCTCTTCTGGTTGATAATTATGCAGTATTACCGGAATATCAAAACAGCAAACAGAACAAGTTTTTCCTGACTGCAAACCTATATGCACCATTTTAACGCATTTCACTTGCAGCCTATCTCGGGCGTGTCTCAGCGCATGAATTTCGAGATGGCACTGCTGACAGCCATGTCCAGTTGCAGGAAAGTGAGTCCCACCTTGAAACCTGCACTGCTGAAAATGCAGTGCGAGACGGACGCGCGCGCCTCGATGATGTGCGCCGAGCCATCGTAAAACAACTCGAACAGCACCTTGCCCTGCTTGCCTGTCGGCACCGGTTCAGCGATGACGGCCGCCATGCCGCCCGGCCCCACATCGAGGGTACGCGCCGCCACGGGACCCGCGCCATCCATTACCAACATTGCCTTGGCACGCAAAATCTTGCGTGCGCCCTGCCTTTGCTCAACTGACACTGTATTCCGCTTCTCTATCTATGCATTGTCGATGCGGATGCACGAGGCGCATCCATCGGACAAATATTATAGTTCTAAACGGAAATTCTGTTTGACTTGCCTCAAGCTTGGCATTTAAGCCATACCAACTTTTACTCCAGGTCACGCAACTTGTTAAATGCCTCGTCGATGCGCTCGACGCCGATGACCTTGAGGCCCTCGATGGCTTGCTTGGGCAGATTGGACTTGGGCACCACGGCCAGGGTAAAGCCCAGTTTGGCCGCTTCGCGCAAGCGCTCTTGGCCCCGTGGCGCGGGACGAATCTCGCCGGCCAGGCCCACTTCGCCAAACACCACGAGTCCCCGCGGCAAGGGCTTGTTGCGCATCGACGAGTTAATCGCCAGCAATACGGCCAGGTCGGCCGCCGGCTCCGTAATCTTCACGCCGCCCACGGCATTGATGAACACGTCCTGGTCGAAGGCGGCGATGCCCGCGTGGCGGTGCGCCACGGCCAGCAGCATGGCCAGGCGGTTCTGTTCCAGGCCGACGGACAGCCGGCGCGCATTCGGCAAGTGGCTGGTATCGACCAAAGCCTGGATTTCCACCAGCAGCGGGCGCGTGCCTTCCTGCGTCACCATCACGCAGGAACCGGGCACCTGGTTGTCGTGCTGTGACAGGAACAGGGCGGACGGGTTCGACACCCCCTTCAGCCCCTTTTCCGTCATGGCAAACACGCCCAGCTCATTGACGGCGCCGAAACGGTTCTTGATGGCGCGCACCAGGCGGAAGCTGGAATGGGCGTCGCCCTCGAAATACAGCACCGTGTCGACGATGTGTTCGAGCACGCGGGGGCCGGCCAGCGCGCCCTCCTTCGTCACGTGGCCCACCAAAATGATGGTCACGCCCGTCTGCTTGGCCGCGCGCGTGAGCTGCGCCGCGCATTCGCGCACTTGCGCCACGGAACCGGGCGCCGAGCTGAGCGCGTCCGAATACACGGTCTGGATCGAGTCGATGACCACCACTTCCGGTTTCAGGTCGTGCAAGGTGGAGAGGATCTTTTCCAGCTGGATCTCGGCCTGCAATTTCAGTTCCTTGGCATCGATCACCAGGCGCTTGGCGCGCAGGGCGATCTGCGCGCCGGACTCTTCGCCACTGACGTACAGCACGCGCTTGTGGTGCGACATATTGGCCAGCGCCTGCAGCAGCAGGGTCGACTTGCCGATGCCGGGATCGCCGCCGATCAGCACCACGCCGCCGGCCACCATGCCGCCACCCAGCACGCGGTCGAATTCCTCGATGCCCGTGCCGAAGCGGGGCACGTCGATGGCGTCGATATCGTCGAGCGACAGCACGGGTGCCGTCTGTGCCAGCGACATGTGCTGCGGGTTCGAATAGCGGTTGTTGCCGCCCGTCTCGGGCAGGGTTTCCACCATGGTGTTCCACTGGTTGCACGAGGTGCATTGCCCCATCCATTTATTACTGATGGCGCCGCAATCGCTGCAGGTGTAGATAGTCTTGACTTTTGCCATGGTGTACTTTGCTCAGGTAAAATGAAACAGCTGGTTATATATACAGTATATACAAACCGCGCTGCCGCGTCACCCTACGCTTCGTTCACCGGTACGCGCGGCGCCAGTGCGCACATCAGCTCGTAGCCGATGGTGCCGGCGGCCAGGGCCACCTCGTCGATCGGCATGCCCTGGCCCCACAAGGTGACGGAGCTGCCGACTTTTGCGCCCGGCACGTGGGTCAAGTCCACCATCAGCATGTCCATCGAGACCCGGCCGATGAGTCCCGTGCGCACGCCGTCGACCAGCACGGGCGTGCCTTCGGGCGCGTGGCGCGGGTAGCCATCCGCATAGCCGCAAGCCACCACGCCCACCTTGATATTGCCGGCCGCTTCGTAGCGGCTGCCATAACCCACCACTTCACCGGCGGCGATATGCTGAATGCCGATAATGCTGCTGCGCAAGGTCATGCTGGGCAGCAGGCCGAACGCTTGCGCCGACGTGCCGCCGGGAGCGCCGCTGGGCGTGCCGCCATACAGCATGATGCCTGGGCGCACCCAGTCGCTGTCCAGATGGTGCAGCAGCAAGCCGGCCGAATTGCACAGGCTGCGCGGCAAGCGCGTGCCTTCCCCGGCCGCGCCGATACTGGCCACCCCGGCCTCGAAGCGCAGCATCTGCTGGGCCAGCGGCAAGCGCGTGGGCGCCGCCGCGTCCGCATTGGCGAAATGCGTCATCAGGGTGATGGTGCCGATGTGCGGCAAGGCGCGCAGGCGCGCATACGCGGCGGCGATGGCTTGCGGCGTAAAGCCCAGGCGGTTCATGCCCGTGTTCATCTTCAAGTGCACATCGATGGCGTGCGGCAGACGCGCCGCTGCCAGCATGGCGATCTGTTCTTCGCAATGCACGCTGCCATTCAGTTTGTACTGCGCCATGACCAGTAAATCGCTGGCGTCGAAAAAGCCTTCCAGCAGCAAGATGGGCTTGGTCCAGCCCAGTTCGCGCAAGCGCACGGCGTAGTCGACCTCGACCAGCGCCAGGCCATCGGCGCCGGCAAAGCCCCGCACGGCCCGTTCCAGGCCGTGGCCATAGGCATTCGCCTTGACGACGGCCCATACTTTGGCGCCGCGGGCACAGGCACGCGCACGCGCCAGATTCTGTTGCATGGCATCCAGATGGATGGTGGCGATGAGGGGCCTGGGCATATGCGTCGTTCACGGCGGGTGGGAAAGTCGTATTTTACCGGATGCACAGTACGCGGACACTGCAGATGCCCACGATCGTATGCAGAAGACATTATTTACAAAATGCTCATATGTATGTGTATTTTTCTACGGCAGAAAAATTAAGCTTCGCTTAGGCAAGGCTATGCAAAGCGACCCCGCCCAAACTTGGGGTTTGCCGTTTTTTCGTGGTATAAAGCAAGCCAGATATGATTTCAGGCAATCCAGAATGAATCGTGGTTTTTATACCATCATGGCAGCGCAGTTCTTTTCCTCGCTGGCAGATAACGCCCTCTTTTTTGTCGCCGTCGATTTATTGGTGTCCATGAAATCCCCGGCGTGGATCACGCCGCTGCTCAAATTGTCGTTCGTGCTGTTTTACGTGCTGTTAGCCGCTTTTGTCGGCGCCTTCGCGGATGCATTGCCGAAAGGCAAGGTCATGTTCATCGCCAACATGGTCAAGATCTTCGGCTGCGCCCTCGTCTTCTTCCATGTACACCCCTTGCTGGCCTATGCCGTCGTCGGTTTCGGCGCGGCCGTGTATTCACCCGCCAAATACGGCATCCTGACGGAACTGCTGCCGCCGGAAAAACTCGTGGCGGCGAATGGCTGGATCGAAGGCTTGACCGTCACCTCCATCATCCTGGGCACCGTCATGGGCGGCGCACTCGTCAGCGGCCACGTGTCCGACATGCTGCTGTCCATCGACATCCCCCTGATCGACACGGGCATCGCCAACAAGACGGAAGCGGCCCTGTGCGTGGTGGTGGGCATTTATGTGATGGCAACCCTGGCCAACCTGAAGATTCCCGACACGGGCTGCGTGTATCCGCACCAGGAACGCAATCCTATCAAACTGATCACCGATTTTGCCAATTGCTATTCCATCCTGTGGAAAGACAAGCTGGGCCAGATCACCCTGGCCGTGACCACCCTGTTCTGGGGCGCCGGCGCCACCTTGCAACTGATCGTGCTGGAATGGGCCAAGCAGTCGTTGAACATGCCGTTTGACAAGGCGACCAGCCTGGTGGGCGTGGTCGCCATCGGCGTGGCAGCCGGCGCCGTGCTGTCGGCGCGCTTCATTCCGCTGCGCAAGTCGCTGACCGTCATTCCGCTAGGCATCGCCATGGGCGTGATCGTCATGATGATGACGCAGGTACACTCCGTGTGGATCGCCTACCCGCTGCTGATACTGATCGGCGCCTTGTCCGGCTTTTTCGTCGTGCCCATGAATGCCCTGCTGCAACATCGCGGCCACGTCCTGATGAGCGCGGGCCATTCCATCGCCGTGCAGAACTTCAACGAAAACCTGTCGATTCTCACCATGCTGGCCGTGTATTCCATCATGATCCGTTTGCACCTGCCACTCAATATCATCATCACCCTGTTCGGCCTGTTCGTCGCCGGCACCATGTACATGATCATGCGCAGGCACAAGCTGAACCAGGCCGAACACGACAATCTGTCCTTGATCGGCGAGCAGAAACATTAAGGGTGGTGCCGGATTACGCAGGTAGCGTGCCAGCCAGCCGCCGCGTGGCAGCCTGCTCCGTCCAGTCATGGGGCACGACAAAACCGCGCGTGCGCTCCACTTCCCAGCCGTCGACATGGTCCACCGCAGCCACCATTACCGGTTGCGCCAGATCAAACAACTGCGAGCGCAATGCCTCAACGCCCAGTACTTCCAGGCCTTGCCCCTTGAACGGCGCCAGCCATTGCAAGCGCGGCAGCACGATATAGCGCTGCTCCGGTAGCTGGGCTGGCGTGCACCAGAAGCCGTGTCCATGTTCTTGGGAAATACCGTCCATGCCGGGCGTGGCGCCCGCCGCATAAAACAGCCAGCCCTTGACCAGCGCCTGCGCCGCGCGCACGGGGTGCGCCAGCAGGCTTTGCGCGGCCGGATGGCGAGACAAGGCAAGTTGCTTGTCGAGAATCTTGCGCATCTTCAAACCCAAGGTGTCGGCCAGATTGGGGCCGATCAAGTGATTGAACACGCCGGGATCTGGCACGCCTTCGAGCAGATAAAACTTGGTGGCAAATTCCCAGTGCAGCAAATGTTCACCCTGCGTACCATCACGCAACAGGAAATCGAACTCGCCCACCGTGTCGTTGCGGTTCACCTGCACTTGCAAGCCATGCGCAGCCAGCACGCCGTGCTGCTCAAAATAAAAGGCCAGCAGCTTTTCAGCATACAGGCCCAGGCGGGAATAAAACCGGCTACCCAGCGCAGCATCGAGCGGCGATGGGTCATCTTGCAGCGTCCCCAGCCAGGCCGCCACGGCAGGCGTGACGGGTTCCAGGCTGGCGATGCGCCCGCCCCAGTGAGGGCTGGCCGGGTCGAGCAAATCGGGCGAGTCCAGCAGCCAGGCCAGCGCACGCACGCGGGGGTGCGTCAGATGCCCCCAGCGCT
Source organism: Janthinobacterium kochi (assembly GCF_051380715.1). NCBI lineage: Bacteria > Pseudomonadati > Pseudomonadota > Betaproteobacteria > Burkholderiales > Oxalobacteraceae > Janthinobacterium > Janthinobacterium kochi. Next base: position 303,613 of record NZ_JBNYXO010000001.1, on the reverse strand, counting down.
GCTCGAAGCGGACCTGAAATATATCAACCACCGTGCGTGCTTTTCGCCAGACACAGGTCGGCCCAGGCACGCGCCTTGGCCTTGCCCGTCTCGTCCTGCAGCAGCATTTCCGGGTGAAAGGTGGCGACAACCGAGGCATTACCCAGCTGGCGCACCTTGCCGCGCGCGGGTTTTTCGCCGGGATTGATGCCGGCGGCAGCCATCGAACCGAGGGTGACGATGGTGCGCGGCTGCAGCAGGGCCAGTTCGCGCTCGAAATACGGACGGCAGGCGGCCGACTCTAATTCGGTAGGCAAACGCTCCTGGCCCGCCTCGTCGAGCGGACGACATTTCAGCAAGTGCGTGATGTACACGTCGCGGCCCGCCTCGAGGTCGATGGCTTTGAGCATATTGTCGAGCAATTTGCCCTGCTCGCCCGGCAAGGCGCGCCCTTCGCGTTCTTCCGCGCGCGACGGGCTGCTGGCCAGCATCAGCCAGGCGCCCTGGCGGTCGCCACGGCCCATGACGACGCCCTTGCGCGTCTTGCACAAGTCGCAGCGCGCGCACTTGGCGACAGCCGCCGTCAAGCCATCCCAGTCGAGGGCGGCGATATCGGTATCGCTCAGCTGTTTGGCCCGTGGCGGTGGCGGCGCGTCGTCAAACCAGGCCGTGTCGTCCGGGACTGGCGTGGCGGCAACGGCGACAAATGCCTCGACTTCCACGGCTTCCAGCTCGGCAAGCACTTCGACCACGGCAGCAGGCGCAGGCGCAACAACCTCGGCCACGGGCACCTCCAGGGCAGCCTCGACGACGACAGCAACAGCCTCGGGCGCAGCCCCCTGGCGCAAGCGCCACAGGGGACCGACGCCCATTTCATCGAGGAAAACGGCGCTGCGGCTCATAGGGTATAACGCATCACGATGGCGTCCTCACGTTGCGAGTTGCTGGCCGGATAGTATCCCTTGCGCCGGCCGATCTGTTCAAATCCATAGCGCTGGTAAATATCGAGCGCGCGTACATTCGATGGACGCACTTCCAGCAGCATCGATTCCATGCCCAGCTGGCGCGCGCAGGCGCAGGACTGGTTCAGCAGAAAACGACCCAGGCCCTGGCCCTGGATGGCGCCCTCGACGGCCACGTTGAGCAAGTGCGCCTCGTCGACGACCAGCATCAGCAAAAAGTAGCCAAGCAGGGTGCCATCCACGTCGCGCAGCACCCAGGCCGAGTAGCCGCTCTTGAGCGAATCGACAAAGTTGCCGTGCGTCCAGGGATGCGGATACACGCGCTGCTCCAGCGCCAGCACCTCAAACAGATCCGCCTCCCGCATCGGCTGATAGTCGAGGCGCAACAAGTCCCAGCCGGCAGCACGCTCCTGGCCCGCCTCCATCATTGGGCCGACTCCGCAGCGGCCTTGGCCTGTTGCATCTCGTGCCGTTCCGCGCTCGTGTAGGCAATCTTGTTGCGCAAATACAAAGGCTGCGCCTCGGCCGCCGTCACAAACCGGCCGGCCGCAAAAGCGATGCGCGCCAGTTGCGCCACTTGCACGGCGTGCGGCATGATGGCGGCGTCCGCGTTGGCGGCGCATGGCAGCACGGCCAAGGCGTCGGCATAGGCCGTAAAGCCGTTGCCGCAGCCGACCACGTCGCCTTGCGGTGCTACGCCGAGCGGCGCGCTCAGGGTCGGCGGCAGGACAGCCTGCAAGCCATCCTGATAGTCATACTGCGCCCAGTACACTTCACCCATGCGGGCGTCGAGCACGGTCACGATGCGCTGCGCGCCATGCTGCTGGTGGCACGCGAGCGCCATGGCGTCGAGCGTGACGACGGGCACGACGGGCAAATTGGCGCCATAGGCCAAGCCTTGCGCGATGCCGCAAGCCGTGCGCACACCTGTAAACGATCCAGGGCCGGAGCCGTAGGCGATGGCATCGACGTCAGCCAGGGTCACGCCCGCTTCGGCCAGCAATTCCTGCACCATCGGCAAGATGGACTGGGAATGGGTACGCACGCCCGACGAGGCACGGGACAGGACGACATCGCCGCGCAACAAGGCGCAGGAGGCGAGTTCGGACGAGGTTTCAATAGCAAGCAGGGTGGGAAGTAAGGTAGACATAGCGTATTTTACCTTGCCGCGCCATGCTGCGGCACTCCCCGCCGCCGCATGCCTGAACCAGCCGGGCAGCGATCAGGCCGATGCGGCTTGCACAGCGGGCCCGCGAGGACGGCTATAATGAAAGACGCAGCTTATTCTTTGAGCGGCATCAAGTCTGCCGCGCAAGCAATCGCCTAGCCACATCGTCTTTCCACTCTTGCCCTGGTCCGCTCCGTGAATCCACTTCTTGCTAAACTGCAACCATATCCATTCGAAAAGCTGCGCCAGCTGTTTGCCGGCGTGACGGTCAACCCCGAGTATGCGCCCATCAGCCTGGGCATGGGCGAACCCAAGCACCCGACGCCAGCCTTCATCGAGCAGGCATTGGTCGACAATATCCACGGCCTGGCCAGCTATCCGACCACCATCGGCTCGGAAGCCTTGCGCAGTGCCATCGCCGGCTGGCTGGAGCGCCGTTATGGCATCCCCAAGCTCAATCCTGCCACGCAAATCCTGCCCGTGAACGGTTCGCGCGAAGCGCTGTTTGCGCTGGCGCAAACGGTGATCGATCCGTCGGCCGGTTCGCTGGTGATCAGCCCGAATCCGTTTTACCAGATCTATGAAGGCGCGGCCTACCTGGCCGGCGCCGAACCGTATTTTGTCAATTCCGACCCGGCACGCAATTTCGGCTGCGACTACGACGCGGTGCCCGCGTCCGTATGGGAGAAGGTCAAGCTGCTGTTCCTGTGTTCGCCAGGCAACCCGACCGGCGCCGTGCTCACCCTGACGGACTGGGAACACCTGTTCGCCCTGTCCGAGCGCTACGATTTCGTCATCGCCGCCGACGAGTGCTATTCCGAGATTTACCACGGCGACACGCCTCCGCTGGGCGCGCTGCAAGCGGCACACATGCTGGGCCTGTCCACGATCGAGCGCCCGTATGCGCGCCTGGTGGTGTTTTCCAGCCTGTCGAAACGCTCGAACGTGCCGGGCATGCGTTCGGGCTTTGTCGCCGGCGACGCGGAAGTACTGAAAAAATTCCTGCTCTACCGAACCTACCACGGCGGCGCCATGAGCCCTGCCGTGCAGGCGGCCTCCGTCGCGGCCTGGAACGACGAAACCCATGTCGAGGAAAATCGCGCCAAGTACCGCGCCAAGTTCGACGCCATCACCCCCCTGCTGCAATCGGTGATGGACGTGCAATTGCCGGACGCCGGCTTCTACCTGTGGGCCGACGTCAGCCGCACGGGCCTGTCCGACACGCAATTCGCGCAACGCCTGTACGCCGAATATAATGTGACGGTATTGCCTGGCAGCTACCTGGCGCGCGACGCGCACGGCATCAATCCGGGCCGCAACCGCATCCGCATGGCCCTGGTGGCCGAAACGGCCGAAGGGCTGGAAGCCGCACTGCGCATAGTAAAATTCTGCCAGCAGCTTTCCGCATCCGCATCAACCACGCATTAACCCTACATAAACAAGACACCATCATGAGCCAACAACTGCAAAACATCATCGACCAGGCCTGGGAAAACCGCGCCGAGATCAATCCGGGCAACGGCACGGCCGAACTGCGCGACGCCGTCTCCCACGTCATCAATGGCCTGGACAACGGCAGCATTCGCGTGGCCGAAAAAACCTCGGGTGACTGGGTGGTCAACCAGTGGGTCAAGAAAGCCGTGCTGCTGTCGTTCCGCCTGGAAGACAACGTCGTCCTGCCATCGGATGGCACGATGCAGTTCTACGACAAGGTCCCGACCAAGTTCGCCAACTACACCGCCGAAGACTTCGCCAAGGGCGGTTTCCGCGTAGTGCCGCCAGCGGTTGCCCGCCGCGGCAGCTTCATCGCCAAGAATGTCGTGCTGATGCCGTCCTACGTCAACATCGGCGCCTACGTCGATGAAGGCGCCATGGTCGACACCTGGGCCACCGTCGGCTCCTGCGCCCAGATCGGCAAGAACGTCCACCTGTCCGGCGGCGTCGGCATCGGCGGCGTGCTGGAACCGATGCAAGCGAACCCGACCATCATCGAAGACAACTGCTTCATCGGCGCCCGTTCGGAAATCGTCGAAGGCGTGATCGTCGAAGAAAACTCGGTCATCTCGATGGGCGTGTACATCGGCCAGTCGACCAAGATCTACGACCGCGCCACGGGCGAAGTGACGTATGGCCGCGTGCCAGCCGGTTCCGTCGTGGTCTCGGGCAACCTGCCTTCGGAAGACGGCAAGTACTCGCTGTACTGCGCCGTGATCGTCAAGCGCGTGGATGCAAAAACCCGCGCCAAGACCGGTATCAACGAACTCCTGCGCGGCATTTGATCACTGCGCTGTGAAGTATCAGTAAGGCCTGAATGTCCCGCTCCGGCGGGACATTTTCATTTCTGGCGAGCAACTTCAATCGTCCCGCCCCCGCTTCTCATCCTGTCCTATACTGGATGGCATGAATACTCCGCCCGTATTGATCGTCGGCGCCGGTCCTACCGGCCTCATGCTTGCCTTGCGCCTGGCGCGCCATGGCGTCGATTGCCGCATCATCGACAAGAATAGCGGTCCAGGGCAGGCGTCGCGGGCCATGGCCGTGCATGCGCGCACCTTGGAGTTTTACCAGCAACTGGGCTTTGCAGACGAGCTGGTCAGCCTGGGCATCAAGATCAATGCCATGCATATCCACGAGGGTGGCGAAGAACTGGTGAAACTGGCGCTGGGCGAGATCGGCGAGGGGCTGAGCCCCTATCCTTTCGTGCTGAGCCTGCCGCAAGACGAGCATGAGCGCTTTCTCATCAGCAAGCTGGCAGCGGCTGGCGTGCACGTGGAATGGAATGTGGCGCTGGACTTGTGGACGCAGGACGATAGCGAAGTGCAAGCCATCCTGCTGAAAGATGGCGAACGGCAATATTGTACGTTTGACTATATCTGCGGCTGCGACGGCGCCCGCAGCAAGGTGCGCGAGATCGCCGGCTTCGACTTTTCCGGCGGCACCTACGATCACCTGTATTACGTGGCCGATGCGCAAGTGGCCGGCAAGAATACGGATTTGCACGCCCACCTGGGCGCGAACGCGTTTGCGCTGATGCTGCCCGTGCGCACCAGCGGCATGCAGCGCCTGATCGGCATCCTGCCCGACCGCCCCGACGGCGCGCCGGCGCCCGTCTTTGACGATGTGCGTGGCGACGTGGAAACCCTGCTCGGCATTCAAGTTGAACACGTGAACTGGTTTTCCACCTATAAAGTTCATCACCGCGTGGCGGCGCAATTCCGCGCGCGGCGCTGCTTCATCCTCGGCGACGCGGCCCATCTGCACAGCCCCGTGGGCGGCCAGGGCATGAACACGGGCCTGGGCGACGCCGTCAACCTGGCCTGGAAGCTGGCGCAAAAGCTGCACGGCCAAAGCAACGACGCCCTGCTCGACACCTATGAAAGCGAGCGCATCGTGTTTGCCCGCAAGCTCGTCGCCACCACCGACCGCGCCTTCCAGGCCATCGTCGCGCAGGGAATCGCCGGGCAATTCCTGCGGCGCTGGCTGGTGCCGCACGCGCTGCCCTTCCTCTCGGGCTTCGGGCGGGCGCGCCGTTTGCTCTTCAAGACGGTGTCGCAAATCGAGATCAGCTATGAAGACAGCGCCCTGTCCGCTGGCCATGCGGAGTACCTGCGCGGCGGCGACCGCCTGCCGTGGTTCTCGGACGGCACGCAAGACAATTTCACGGCCCTGCGCAGCATGGACTGGCAATTGCACATCTATGGCGAGCCGGCGCCCGAACTGCTGAACGAGGCGCGCGTGCTGAAACTGCCCGTGCATTGCTACACCTATAACGTGGCGGCCAAGCTGGCCGGCCTTGGGCGCGACGCGGCCTACCTGGTGCGCCCCGACGGCCACATCGCGCTGGCCCTGCACCTGCAGGAAAGCGGCGCCTTGCGCGCGCTGGCCCTGCGGCTGGGCCTGCATTTCGGTCCGGCAGAGATGGGCAAGGCAGCGCCACGTCCCGTGTAGGGGAAATCATTGGGGCGTGTTGCACTGCCGCATCGACTGCGCATCGACTGTATAATGGCGGCTACCATCGCATTTTTCCCTGGCGCAAGCGCCGCGATCAAGCGAACCGCATTCATTCCCCCTTAGCCCTACCCATGACGACCATTACACTCTACGGTATCCCCAATTGCGATACCGTCAAAAAAGCCCGCACCTGGCTGGCCGCGCAGCAACTCGATTTCACCTTCCACGACTTCAAGAAGCAGGGCCTGGAACGCGCCACCGTCGAGGCATGGCTGCAGCAGCTGCCATGGGATGTGCTGGTCAACAGGAAAGGCACGACCTGGCGCGCCCTGTCCGACGAGCGCAAGGCGTCGATCACGGACGCTGCCAGCGCTGTGGAACTGATGCTGGAAAACCCGTCCATCATCAAGCGCCCGGTGCTGGACAAGGATGGAAAGTTCAGCGTGGCGTTTTCGGATGCACAGTACGCAGCCATTTTCGGGCTGTAATTTTTACTTAGGCAGAAGCACCCCGCTCTACACCATGACCACCTCCAAAACCCTCGCCCTGACCGAAAAACTGATCGCCCTGTCCTCGGTCACGCCCGACGACAAGGGCTGCCAGCAGCACCTGATCGATATTCTCACGCCGCTGGGCTTTGTCTGCGAGACGATCCAGTCGAACGACGTCACAAATCTGTGGGCGCGCCGTGGCACGACTTCTCCCGTGTTCGTCTTTGCCGGCCATACGGACGTGGTACCCACCGGCCCCGTCGAGCAATGGCGCTCGCAGCCCTTCATCCCCACGCAGCGCGACGGCAAGCTGTACGGCCGTGGCGCGGCCGACATGAAGACCTCGATCGCCGCCATGGTGGTGGCCTGCGAGGAATTCATCGCCGCCACGCCCGACCATTCAGGCTCGATCGCCTTCCTGATTACCAGCGACGAGGAAGGCCCGGCCACGGATGGCACCGTCATCGTCTGCGAGCACCTCAAGGCGCGGGGCGAGCAGATCGACTATTGCCTGGTGGGCGAGCCGACGTCAAGCGCGCAACTGGGCGACATGATCAAGAATGGCCGCCGCGGTTCCCTGTCGGGCCGCCTGACGATCAAGGGCGTGCAAGGGCATATCGCCTACCCGCACCTGGCGAAAAACCCGATTCATGAAGCGGCGCAGGCGCTGGCCGACCTGGTCGAGGAAAAATGGGATGCAGGCAACGAGTATTACCTGCCGACGTCGTGGCAAATGTCGAACATCAATGCGGGCACGGGCGCCAACAACGTGATTCCGGGCGACATGGTGATCGACTTTAACTTCCGCTTTTCCACGGCCAGCACGGCGGAAAGCCTGCAGGAGCGCGTGCACGCCATCCTCGACCAGCATGACTTGCAATACGCTTTGCAGTGGACCTTGAGCGGCCTGCCCTTCCTTACGCCGCGCGGCACCCTCTCCGATGCGCTGTCGTCCGCGATTCACGCGGAAACGGGCATTGTGACGCAGCTGTCGACCACGGGCGGCACCTCGGATGGCCGGTTTATCGCGCAAATCTGCCCCCAAGTGATAGAATTCGGGCCGCCCAATGCCAGTATTCACAAGATCGACGAGCACATCGAACTGCGCCACATCGATCCCCTGAAGAATATTTACCGGCGCACGCTGGAGCATTTGCTGCCCGTCTGAACCAGAATACCGAGGCCCGTCACGGCGGGCCAGAACACCGTCTTTTCGAGAATGCCATGACCCCGAACCCGTTTTCCACGCCACGCGACCTGCTGCGCTACGCCGTCACCCGTTTTAATACCGCCAAGCTGTTTTTCGGCCACGGCAGCGCCGAAGCGTTCGACGAAGCGGCCTATCTGATCCTGCACACCTTGAAGTTGCCGCTCGACAAACTCGAACCGTTCCTCGACGCCAAGCTGCTGCCGTCGGAAGTGGCCAGCGTGATGACGGTCATCGACCGCCGCAGCATCGACCGCGTACCGGCCGCCTACATTACCAAGGAAGGCTGGCTGGGCACCTATAATTTCTACGTCGACGAGCGCGTGATCGTGCCCCGCTCCTTCATCGCCGAGCTGATTCCTGAATACTTTTCGCCATGGGTGGCGGAACCGGAAGCGGTGGAAAACATCCTGGAACTGTGCACCGGCTCGGGCTGCCTATCGATCATGATGGCCGACGCCTTCCCCAACGCCGTAGTGGACGCGGTGGACATTTCCGCCGACGCGCTGGCCGTGGCCAAGCGCAACGTCGACACGTATAAACTCCAGGACCGCGTCAACTTGATCGAATCGGACCTGTACACCAACGTGCCGGCCAAGAAATACGACTTGATCATCAGCAACCCGCCGTACGTGAATTCCGCGTCGATGGGTACCCTGCCCCAGGAATACCTGGCCGAACCGCAAATCGCCCTCGACGGCGGCAGCGATGGCATGGACCTGGTGCGCAAGATCATCGCCGGCGCGGCAGAGCGCCTGACGGACGACGGCATCCTGATGATTGAAATCGGCAACGAACGCGCCTACGCGGAAGCGGCCTTCGGCGAGCTGGGCCTGACCTGGCTGACGACCAGCGCCGGCGACGACATGGTATTCCTGCTGACGGCCGAGCAGTTGAAACTCGCCTAATTGACTACCGGGGTCAGACCCGCCGGGTCTGACCCCAGCCTCCACAAAGAAAAAAATGATACGTTTCCTACAAGTAAGCCTGATGCGCGGCATCAAACCGTTGCTCGAACAAGTCGATGTTACCCTCAACCCGGGCGACAAGATCGGCCTGATCGGCGCCAATGGCGCGGGCAAATCGAGCCTGTTCGCCATGATGCGTGGCGAATTGCACCCTGACCAGGGCGAGATCGATTTCCCGGCCAAGTGGCGCGTGGCTTACGTGGCGCAGGAAACGCCGCCGCTGGACCGTGCCGCGCTCGACTACGCCATCGACGGCGACGCCACCTTGCGCAAACTGGAAGCGGAACTGGCGCATCTCGAGTCGCAACCGGAAAGCACGGAAAACGGCATCGCCATCGGCAACATGTACAGCGCGCTGGCCGACGCCGACGCCTACACGGTGCAGTCGCGCGGCGAGCAATTGCTGCTGGGCCTGGGTTTTACGCTGGACCAGATGCAGCAACCGGTGGCGAGTTTTTCCGGCGGCTGGCGCATGCGTTTGAACCTGGCGCAAGCGCTGATGTGCCCTTCCGACCTGCTGCTGCTCGATGAACCGACCAATCACCTGGATCTGGACGCCATCATCTGGCTGGAAGACTGGCTGAAGCGCTATGCCGGCACCTTGCTGATCATTTCCCATGACCGCGACTTCCTCGATGAAGTGGTCAACGTCGTCGTGCATATCGACGAGCGCAAGCTGAAGCGCTACTCGGGCAACTACTCGAGCTTCGAGCGCCAACGCGCGGCGCAGATGATCCTGGCCGCCGGCGCGCTGGAAAAGCAGCAGCGCAAGCGCGCCCATCTGGAATCGTTCGTCAACCGCTTCAAGGCGCAAGCCTCGAAAGCCCGCCAGGCGCAAAGCCGCATGAAGGCGCTGGCGAAGATGGAAGAACTGGCGCCCTTGCGCGCCGCCGCCGAATTCTCGTTCGAATTCCGCGAGCCGCTGTCGGCACCAAATCCGCTGCTGGTGATGGAAGACGTCGATGCGGGCTACAAGATCGAAAACGAAGCGACGGGCGAAATCACGCACAAGACCATCGTCAATGGCATCAAGTTTTCGCTGCAGATCGGCCAGCGCATTGGCCTGCTGGGCCAGAACGGCGCCGGCAAGTCGACCCTGATCAAGACCATCGCCGGTGAACTGATGCCACTGACGGGCGACGCCACCATGGGCAAGGGCTTGAACATCGGCTACTTCGCCCAGCACCAGGTGGAAATGCTGCGCCACGACGAATCGCCGCTGTGGCATCTGGCCAAGATCGCCCCGACCGTGCGCGAACAGGAATTGCGCAACTTCCTGGGCGGTTTCAACTTCCCCGGCAACATGGTGACCGCCTCGATCGCACCGTTCTCGGGCGGCGAAAAAGCCCGCCTGGCGCTGGCCCTGATCGTCTGGCAGCGTCCAAACTTGCTGCTGCTCGATGAACCGACCAACCACCTGGATCTGGAAACGCGCGAAGCGCTGACCGAAGCGCTGGCCCAGTTCGAAGGCACGCTGGTCGTCGTGTCCCATGATCGCCACTTGCTGCGCGCCACCACCGATGAATTCATCATCGTTGCCGACGGCAAACTGCAACCGTTCGACGGCGACCTGGACGACTACAAGGATTGGCTGTTCAAGACCAAGCTGGGTAAAGGCACGGACGTGCTGCCAGCCGCCGGCAAGGCCAACAAAACCGACTTCCCCGTCGTCTCCCCAGTAGCGGTCGCCGCCCCTGCCGCGCCCGTGCGCGACAAGCGCCAGGAAGCGGAAGACCGCCAGAAGGCCGCCGCCCTGCGCAAGCCGATCGAAAACAAGATCAAGCGCCAGGAAGAGCAAATCGCCAAGCGCAACGCGCAAAAGGCGGAAACGGAAGCCAAGCTGGGCGAACCGACCATCTATGACGCCGCCAACAAGGCGAAATTGAAGCAACTGCTGGCCGACCAAACCTTCTTCACCAAGGACCTGGCGCAGCTCGAAGCGGAATGGCTGGACTTGCAGGATCAGTTAGAGAAACTCGGCTAACGCCAAACACAAAGACGACCCGCAGGTCGTCTTTTTTTACGCCGCCTGCATGGGGCTGGGGCTGCGGATCGCCATCAGGCGGTCGATATCGACGAGGATCAGCCGGCGGCGCCCCACCGTGCCCAGGCCCAGCAAATAATCGGCTTCCGCCTCGCCCAGGCCGGGCACGGCGGCGATGTCGGCGGGCGCCAGGCTGACGATATCGGTGACGCCATCGACCACCATGCCCATCACGCCATTGCTCAGCTGCAGGATGACCACGTCGGTGGACGGGTCGGGTGCGCCCCGGGCGCTGCCGAACGCGGCGCGCATGTCGACGATGGGGATGATCACGCCGCGCGAGACAGCCACGCTGTGCAGCACTTCCCCTTCCGAGGAAAAACGGTCGAGTTCCTTCAGCGGGCGCAATTCCCGCACGCAGCGGTAATCGAGGCCGTATTCGAGGCCGCCCAAGCGGAAGCTCAAGTACTGCGTCAGGTATTGCTCGGTGCTACGTTCCGCCGTTGCTGCGGCGCCAGGCGTCGTCGTGGGCTGCATGATGTTCCTTTCATCCGGTAAGCGCTGCCAGGATGCGCAGTGGCGCAACGTTGGCCCCATGCTAACCAGCATCGCCGCAGGCGGCGTTGAGAAACATCAACTTTCCAGGAAGACATCATCAGCCTACCGGTCCATCCTTGCGCCGGCGCAGCCATCTTCCCTTACAATACCGGCATCGATTCCCCACAGGCAGGCCATGCAACACCTCGTCAATCCCGCTGAAGTTGAATTCTCCGCCATTCGCGCCCAGGGCCCGGGCGGGCAGAACGTCAACAAGGTGTCCAGCGCCATCCATTTGCGCTTCCCCATCGCCGCCTCGTCGCTGCCGGAAGCGTACAAGGAACGCCTGCTGGCCTTGCGCGACAGCCGCATCAGCAAGGATGGCGTGCTGGTGCTCAAGGCACAGCAATCGCGCAGCCAGGAACAGAACAAGGAAGAAGCCTTGCGCCGGCTGCAGGAAATCATCGATAGCGTAACCTTCCTGCCCGCCGTGCGCCGTGCCACCAAGCCCACGCGCAGCTCGCAGCGGCGCCGCCTCGACAGCAAGAGCACGCACAGCGTCCTCAAGCAATCTCGCGGCAAGGTGATCGACTGATCAGGGTGGCGGCTGGTAAGTCCACTCCAGGCTGCCACTGCTGTCCGCAAACACGCTCTGCGTGGCCGGCGTGGCGCTGCGCAACAGCGCCTTGATTTCTTTCGGCGGCCGGTCGTAGACCTTGGCCGGTCCGGGCGGCACGACCATGGCGCGTACCGCCGTTTCGCCGTCGACCAGGCCCAGGCTGCAGCGCGACTGGCCGGCCGTCGCCTGACGCTGCTGGCGCACTTGCGCCACCAGCGCCAGCATTTGCGCCTGCAGGATTTCCGACTGTTTCACTTCCACGCGCAGGTGCGCCACTTCCTTCAGCACAGGGGCAATGCGCGCGGCCAGCTTGTCGTACTGCAGCTGCTGCGCCGGCTGCAGCTGCAACTCGCCACGCCGCAGCTGGCCCGCCAGGGTCAGGTAGTTGCGCACCTCGGGCAAGTGCGCAATGGCATCGATTTCCTGCTGGCGCTTGTGCTGCGCCTGCTGGTACTGGGCTGCCTTCTCCAGGCTTTCCGCGATCTTTTGCTCCAGCGCGCTCAAATCGGGCACCAGCGGGAACAGCAGCATCTCCACCTGCTTGCGCGGGCCGGCGCTGCCGATGCGCATGGTGCGTGCCGCCACGGCACAGCCTTCGGCCAGCTCGATGACGACCTCGTCGGCGATGATCTCGCAATTGCTGGCATGGTCGATCACCACGCGCGTGCCGGCGATGACGCAGCTTTCGGCGCGCTTCACATGCACTTCACCGCTCAGCGCCTGCAGCACGGAGCCGGAAGCGACGCCCTCGACGCGCACGTCGCCATGCTCGTTAAAGGCCGTGCCCCCCACCAGGTTGCGCTGCAACAGGATCAGCCCGCCATGCGAGTGCAAGTGGCCATACACGTCGCCATGAATGGTGATGTCGCTGCCGTCGAGCTGGCGCTGCTCTTGCACTTCGCCATATTCTTCATACGCGGCGCGCAACTTCAGGTTGCCCGTGGTGCGGCTGCTGACGCCCTCGCGGCTGACGATCTTGTTTTCGATGGAAATCTTGCCGTGTTCATCGACATTCACATAGCCATCCAGGGTGGCCACGACGTAATCGCCATCGCTGAAGCGCTCGACCGCCGTACCGGCGCCGGCCACCGCCACCGGGTCCAGTTCCAGCGGCGCGGGCGGCGGCAGCAGCGTGCCGGCAAGGTCATAGCCGGGCAAGCCGGGCGCACCTGGCAGCAGCCGCAGCAGGCGCGCGTGTTTTTTCACCTGCGGGAACCGGTTCTTGAAACTGAGCAAATCCAGGCGGCCATCGGAGCGTTCGCGCGGCGCGTCGTCGCGGTGGATGCCATGCGACACTTCAACCAGTTGGGCGTCGCGCCCCGGCTGCGGCGGCAGTGCGCGCGCCACCGTGATGCGCTCGGCTTTGCCGCTGCCGAGAATGGCCCGCACGGCCGCGCCATCGATGCCATAGTGCACGCCCTTGCACCACAAGTCGGCCACCAGCTCGTCAAACTCGCGGCGCGCCGGCACCTGGCCATCCGCGCCAGGCGCCGGCGTTTCAAAGTAAAACTCGGCGCTGTCGCCCCGAATCTTGACTTGCTTATACAGGGCGCGGCGCTGGGACGGGAATGGCGCCACGCGGGCGGCGATGCGCAACAAGGCGTCGCCCTTGGGCGCGGCGCGGGGTGCGGGGGCATGGAACAGGGTCAGCAGGAACAAAGCGTAATCGAGGCCGCCCAGCAGCTGGCCTGACTGGAACAACTGGTCGACGGCGGCACGTAACTGTTCGGGCGCCAGCGACAGGTCAAGGAACACGCCCTCGTCGCGCTGGAGCAGGCCGCGCGGCAAGCTGCCCGCTTGGGCAGCATCAGGAACGGGCGTGTCGTCGTCGCTCACCACTTGCCTCTCCCAGCAACACATTCAGAGAATTGCCTCAGTCCACTAGAACAATATCACGGGGCGTGGCCGTGTGCCTGACTGAGCATAAATGAGCAAAAAAACGGGCTGCCAGATGCAAACAGGGCCATGTCTTGCGAGATGGCCCTGTCGGACGGGGTGCGCGATGCCTAGCGGCGCGGGGGATTCGAGTAAATATCTTGCCCCACTTCGTTGATCTGGCGGCGCAGGTCGCGGCGCTCGTCGGGCGTCATGCGGCCCGTGCGGCGCGAGGCGTCGGCGCCTTCGCTGGCGCGGCGCTGCTCTTCGGCGCGCGTGTCGAAACTGCGTGCGTCACGCTGTTCGCGCAGTCGCGTATCATTGCTATTGCTGCGCTGTACCTGCTCATAACGCTGGGCCTGCACTTGCGGCTGGTCGTCACGGCGTGGCGGCGGCTGGTTTTGTGCCAGTGACACGCTGGCGGCAAACACGGAGCAAACGGCAAATGCGGACAGCACAGTCGTACGTGCGGCAATAGCTGCGCTGGGAGCGGCGTGAATTTTTTTAGTAAAGATATTCATTGAGTTCCTCTTCCGCGATGCCGTATAAACTTAAAGCTGATTTCCACTGTGGCCCCAGTGTATGATGCTTTACACGGTGCAGTAAGAGCAATTGGGTAAAGTTTGTAACACTTTGTAATGGGTCGCTACAGCCCCTTGCCGACGCCGCGCGAGGCGTTACTATAGCAACTAATATAAGATAACACGACACCTTAAATGACCACAACCTCCACTTCCGGCAGCAATACGCCAATGCAATCGATCCACGGCCACCAGGCAAAAATCATGGTGGTCGATGACGATGTGCGCTTGCGCGACCTGCTGCGCCGCTACCTGACTGAACAGGGTTTCAATGTCTTCACGGCGGAGAGCGCGACGGCCATGAACAAGCTGTGGCTGCGCGAACGCTACGACTTGCTGGTGCTCGATTTGATGCTGCCCGGCGAGGATGGTTTGTCGATCTGCCGCCGCCTGCGCGGCGCGGGCGACCAGACACCGATCATCATGCTGACCGCCAAGGGTGAAGACGTGGACCGCATCGTGGGCCTGGAAATGGGCGCCGACGATTACCTGCCGAAACCGTTCAACCCGCGCGAACTGGTGGCGCGCATCGGCGCCGTGCTGCGCCGCAAGGGTCCCGATGAAATTCCGGGCGCGCCGTCGGAAACGCCGCAAACGTTCGAATTCGGCGACTTCGTGCTGGACCTGGGCACGCGCACCCTGAAAAAGAATGGCGAAACGGTGCCACTGACAACAGGCGAGTTTTCCGTGCTGAAAGTGTTTGCCCGCCATGCGCGCCAGCCGCTATCGCGCGAGAAACTGATGGAACTGGCGCGTGGCCGCGAATACGAAGTATTCGACCGCAGCCTGGACGTGCAAATCTCGCGCCTGCGCAAGCTGATCGAACCCGATCCGTCGAGCCCGCTGTTCATCCAGACCGTGTGGGGCCTGGGCTACGTCTTCATCCCGGACGGACAGCCGCGCTGATCGCAGGCGAGGCATGATGAAGCTTGTTCCCGATATCAGCCTGGCGCGGCTGAAAAGCGGCCTGTTCTGGCGCACCTTTTTGCTGCTCGGCACCTTGACCACGGTCAGCATGATCACCTGGATCGGCATGATTTCCGTCATCCAGCGCGAGCCGCAGGCGCAGCAGATTTCCGCCCAGATCATTTCCGTCGTCACCATCACGCATGCGGCACTGACGCACTCGGCGCCCGAGTTGCGGCGCGAGCTGCTGTTCGACCTCGTCAGCAATGAAGGCATCCGCATCTTCTCGCTGGAAGAGGACGACCGCATCGAGCCGCCGCCCGACAATTACCTGATGCCCGAGATCGAGGCGCAGGTGAAAGCCAAGCTGGGCAAGGACACGCGCTTTTCGGCGCGCGTCAACGGCGTGGCCGGTTTCTGGGTCAGCTTCAAGATCGACGGCGATGAATACTGGCTGATGCTGGACCGTGAGCGCCTGCGCGGCCTGACGGGCTTCCAGTGGCTGGGCTGGGCCAGCCTGGTGTCCCTGCTGTCCCTGCTGGGCGCGGCCATAATTTCCAGCCTGATCAATTTACCGCTGTCGCGTTTGACGGCGGCCGCGCGCGACATCGCCAAGGGCAAGCAGCCGGCGCCGCTGCCGGAAAAAGGCCCGATCGAAATCATCGAGGCGAACCGCAGCTTCAACCAGATGGTCGATGACTTGAAGCAGGTGGAATCGGACCGCGCCGTGATTTTGGCCGGCATTTCGCACGATTTGCGCACGCCGCTGGCGCGCATGCAGCTGGAAGTGGAAATGGCGAACCTGTCGGACGAGGCACGCGAGGGCATCCAGTCCGATATCGGGCAAATGGACGCCATCATTGGCCAGTTCCTCGACTATGCCAAGCCGACGGAAGCGTCGACGTTCACGGATGTGGACCTGAGCGGCTTGCTGAGCGACATGACGCGCGAAGCGATGCGTCTGCCGGACGTGAAGATCAATGCCAGCATCGCCGAAGGCGCGCATGCGATGGGCAATCCCACCGACTTGCGCCGCGTGCTCAACAACCTGATCGAGAATGCGCGCCGCTATGGCAAGACGCCAGGCAGCGACGTGACGGAAATCGATATCGCCTGCCAGGTGCGCGCCAGCCACGGCGTGAAAAAAGTGATTATTGAGGTGCAAGACCATGGCACGGGGGTGCCAGCGGAAGAGATCGAGCAACTGTTGAAACCGTTCACCCGCCTCGACACGGCGCGCGGCCAGGCAAATGGCGCCGGTCTGGGCCTGGCCATCGTCGACCGCGTGCTGCTGCGCCATGGCGCTGACTTACAAGTGCGCAACCGCGAAGGTGGCGGCCTGGCGTTTCAGATCAGCTTGCCGGCGGCGTAGGTCGGATTAGCGAGGCCTTGCCTCGCGTAATCCGACAACATTGTTGGTGATTCCTGTCGGATTACGCGCCAGGCGCTAATCCGACCTACGCTGCCGGCTCCAGCGTTTCCGCCGCCCGACAACGGTCAAGCGGACGCCTGCTCCTGCGCCAGCAATTTATTCATCAACAATTCCGTCGCCCCGTAGCCGTACAGCGAATCGCTTTCCATGCCCGGCGTGTCGAAAGGAATCGATTCCTCGCGGTTCAGCTTGGCAGGGTCGGCGTCCGCATAGCTGGCGCGCCAGGCGCGCTGCAAGGATTCATTGCGGCGGATAAAGGCCGGCATGGGCCACGCATCGCGCTCCCAGTGCAAGCTGTCGCCCAGCAAGGGCCAGCGCTCGTTGAGCAGGGCCATGTCGCCCGTGCGCAAGCGGCGCACGGCCTGTTCCGGGCGCAAGCCTTCCAGCTCTTCCAGCGCAGGCAGGCTGTCGCGTTTCGGCCCGAACATATACGCCAGCATGATGCGCCCGGCAGGCGCCCGGCGCGCCACCACGCCGACGGCATAACCGCCACCCGGCAAGGGCACGGCAAACCAGCTGCCTTCTCGGTATGGTAATGATCTCATCGTTGCAAACTCTCCCAAAATCGTGTTCGGGGCACAGTCTACGCGAAGCAAGGCGAAAGTGGCGCATGGTACACCACAGCAACAAACCAATAGTTACACTATTTTCTCGTCATAGTGATACTGGGCAACAATCGGACCCGCCTTGAACAGCGCTTCCTTCATGGCCGTGTCCAGGCGCGCATCGCGGCGGCGCATCCATTCGAGCAGCATGGCCGCTTCCTTGCGGCTGGTGTCGCCTGCATGCGCGAGCACGCGGCGCAGTTCCGGGTCCGTGCACGCCTCGAAACGCTGGCTGTTCAAGTCCAGCGCCTGCAGCGCGGCGATGGTGGCGCCGATGGCGCGGTGCATGTCGAGTGCCGTGGCCGGCAAACCCGCTTCTTCCAGTGGGACGGTGGTCATGCGCATTCCTTTTCGCGTGGTGGTGACATCGGCTGCATTCTCCACCGCGCGGGCGAAAAGCTCAAGCGTCCACGACACGTTTCCACCCATTCGGCCATAATCATGGCTCAGCAACAGCCTAAACCTCAGCGGCAGGAGCCCCATGTTCAATTTCGACTTTTACAATCCGACGCAAGTCCTCTTCGGCCAGGGCCAGATTGCCGCCATCGCCAGCCTGATCCCGCCGCAGGCGCGGGTCCTGATGACCTACGGCGGCGGCAGCATCAAGCAGAACGGCGTCTACGATGAAGTCAAGGCGGCGCTGGCCGGCCACACCGTGCTGGAATTTGCCGGCATCGAACCCAATCCCAGCTATGAAACCCTGATGCAGGCCGTGGCCCTCGTGAAAATCGAGCGCATCGATTTCCTGCTGGCCGTCGGCGGCGGCTCCGTGGTCGACGGCACGAAGTTCATCGCCGCCGCCGCCCTGCATGAAGGCGAGGCGTGGGACATCCTGGCGAAAGGCGGCAAGATCGTCGAGGCCGCCCTGCCCTTCGGCACCGTATTGACCTTGCCGGCCACGGGTTCCGAAATGAATGGCTCGGCCGTGATCACGCGCAAGGCCACGCAGGAAAAGCGCTCGTTCATGAGCCGCAAGGTGTATCCGAAGTTCTCCGTACTGGACCCGTCGAAAACGTTTACCTTGCCGCTGCGCCAGGTGGGCAATGGCGTCGTCGATGCGTTTGCGCATGTGATGGAACAGTATCTGACCTACCCTGTGAACGCGTCCGTGCAAGACCGTTTCGCCGAAGGCATTCTGCTGACGCTGATCGAGGAAGGCCCGAAAGCCCTGTCGCACCCGGACGACTACGATGTGCGCGCCAACGTGATGTGGAGCGCCACTCTGGCGTTGAACGGCCTGATCGGCGTGGGCGTGCCGCAGGACTGGTCCACGCACGCCATCGGCCACGAATTGACGGCCCTGTACGAGCTTGATCACGCGCAAACCCTGGCCATCATCCTGCCCAGCATGCTGCGCGTGCGCAAGCAGGCCAAGCGCGCCAAGCTGCTGCAATATGCGGCCCGCGTCTGGGGTCTCGATGGCGGCGACGAGGATGGCCGCATCGAGGCCGCCATCGCGCGCACGGAATTCTTCTTCCGCCACATGGGCGTCAAGACGCGCCTGGCCGACTATGGCCTGAACCACGCCAGCGTGGACGCCGTCGTGGCCGCCCTGGAAGCGCACGGCATGACGGCGCTGGGCGAACAGCGCGAGGTCACGCCCGCCGTCAGCCGCAAGGTGCTTGAACTCAGTTTGTAGATTCGCACCACATTGTTGTAAAACGGTCAGCCAGGGGGACAGCTGGCCGTGCTTCATGCTAAGCTGTCATTTCGCTAGGGGTCCTGGAGCAGTCATCCGGGTGAGAGATACCCTTCGTACCTGATCTGGATAATGCCAGCGAAGGAAAGCGCAAAGTACCTCCCTCCTTTGATAGCTCCTGCGTTGGCGCCAGCCGAACAAGCAGCCTGCCGTGCTCTTTCCCAAGAGACGGTTTGAACCAAGAGCAATCTATGTCCACACCGAATTTATCTATTTCTGTTCTGACCCTGGCCATCCTGCACGCGTTTGCCGCGCCAGCCCTGGCCGCGAATGACACCGCCGAAGCGCAGGCCGACACGCAAAGCATGACCGAAGTCGTCGTCACGGCCAGCAAGGCACCGGCCGCCAAGCGCGCTTCCGTGGGCGGCTTTGCCGACGCGCCGCTGCTGCAGACGCCCGCGTCCGTCACCGTCATTTCGCAAAAAGACATGCAGGATTTACAGATCCGCAATCTCAGCGACGCCGTCAAGCTCGATGCCAGCATCAACGATTCCTACAACGCCGTCGGCTATGCGGAACAGTTCACCATCCGCGGCTTCAAGCTCGACACCAATTCCAGCTACCGCAAGGATGGCGTGGCCATTCCCGGCGACACGCAAATTCCGCTGGAAAACAAGGAACGCATCGAAGTGCTGAAGGGCCTGGCCGGCTTGCAGGCAGGCGTGGCCGCACCGGGCGGCGTGATCGACTTCATCGTCAAGCGCCCGACCGCCGCGCCGCTGCGCACGGTCACCGTGGAAACGCGCGAGCGGGGCACCCTGTACGGTGCCGTCGACCTGAGCGGCCGCCTGGAAGACACGCGCTTCGGCTACCGCGTCAACGTTGCCGCCGAGCGTCTGCGCTCCTACATCAAGGGCGCCGACGGCAACCGCAAGTTTATTTCCGGCGCCTTCGACTGGCAAATCTCGCCGCAAGCGCTGCTGCAAATCGATGCCGACTACCAGGACAAGGCGCAGGCGACGGCGCCCGGCTTCCAGTTGCTGAGCAATGGCAGCCTGCCCGCCAACGTCAGCGCCGACGCCATGCTCAACAAGCAACCGTGGACACATCCCGTGGAAACGGTCACCAGCAACATCGGCCTGCGCTTCCAGTACGCCTTCAATGACGACTGGCACGCCACCTTGTCGGCCAACCAGCACTCGTTCAAGCGCGACGACTATACGGCCTACCCGTATGGCTGCAGCCCAGAAGGCGAGTACCCGGTGTTCTGCAGCAATGGCGATTTCTCCGTGTGGGATTTCCGCAGCCTGGGCGAAACGAAAAAACCGCTGAGCGCGCAAGCCATGATCCAGGGCAAGTTCGCCACCGGTAGCCTGCGCCATGAAGTCACGGTGGGCGTGTCGTATTTCAACCGCAAGGACCACGCCGGCAAGTACGTGTATAAGGAAGTGGGCATCAGCAATATCTACCGCCCCGTCATCGTCGCCCCATCGGATAGGCTTACAGGACCCGTGCGCCTGGTACGCGACGACAAGGAAAACGCCGTCTTCGTGCAGGATATCGTCAGCCTGGCGCAGAACTGGAAGTTGCATGGCGGTTTGCGCCATATCGATGTCGACGGCTACCAGTATGTGCTCAAGGCCGACAAGGAAATCCGCGCCAAGCACGACTTCCTGCTGCCCAACGTGTCGCTCGTCTACACCCCGCTCGACAACGTCTCCATGTATGCGGCCTATTCGCAGGGTATGGAACATGGTGGCACAGCCAGCATCTATGAGAACAACGCCAACGAAGAGCTGACGCCGAGCCGCTCGAAGCAGATCGAATTCGGCGTGAAGATGGATGTGACGCCGGACTTCATGCTGGCGGCCAGCCTGTTCCAGATACGCAAAGGTCTCGAATATGTCAATGCCGAGAATTATTTCGTCCGCAATGGCCAGGCCCAGCACCGCGGCCTGGAATTGTCGGCACAGGGCAAGGCAACAGCCAACCTGAGCCTGGGCGCGTCCGTGACGGCCCTGAACAGCCAGCAGTCAGGCACGGGCAATACGGACCTCGATGGCAAGCGCGTACCGAACGTGCCCGCCTTCAAGGCAGCCGCGCATGCGGACTACGCCGTGCAACAGGTGGCGGGCTTGAGCGTGAATGGCAGCTGGGAATATGCGGGCAAGAAAGCGTTTGAGTACAACAACACGACCTTCGTGCCGTCATACCACGTGTTCAACCTGGGCGCCGCCTACGCCACGCGCATTGCCGGCAAGACAGCCGTGCTGCGCGCCACCGTCAACAACGTGGCCGACAAGTTCTACTGGCGCGACGTGACGCCGGAAGCCGGCGGCTACCTGTTCCCGGGCGCCAGCCGGACTTTCAAGGTATCGGCGCAGTTTGACTTTTAATTGAGGGAAATGGCAGGCGCTGCAGCGAGCGCCTGCTGTAACAAAGGTGCCGCCTGTTCCAGACGCGCCTCCAGCTTGTCGTGCAACACGTGGTAGACGATGCCACGCGCGTCGAGCTCTTCGAGCAGGTAGCGGTAGATCAGCTGGCGCACGGCCTCCGACTCGCGCTGCAAGCCATCGGCCACCCATGGGCTGTCGGGTGCCGTCACCAGGGTCACGTCGTACTGCGTGGCATCGGCCAGCGCCGCCAGCTGCGCGTCCGCGCCATCGAAATAATGGCGGCTGTAGACGGCCGTCATCAGCGGCGTCGTATCGCAAAACAGGAAGTGACGCGCTTGCGCGACAGCGGCCGCTTCGCGTTCAACTTGCGTGCGCGCAATACCGTACTGGTCGGCCGCGACGGGCACCCTACCCTGCGTTTCGACAAATTCGCGCAAGTATTCGGGCACCCAGACGCTGCCGTGGCGCTCGGCCAGGGCCGCCGCCAGTGTCGACTTGCCCGACGATTCCGCGCCGAGTATCGCCACGCGCACGCAAGGCTCCATCACTTGAGTACCATGGCACCGGGCGCGGCCGGCGCCGATTTTTTCCACGCCAGCAGGCCGATGATGGCCATCACGACGAAGATTCCATACAGCACGGCCGTCAAGGTCAGACCCTTGTGCAGGTACAGCCACACATACAGCACGTCGACGATGATCCAGGCGATCCAGTTTTCCAGCTTCTTGCGCGACAACAGGAATTGCCCGACCAGGCTACCTGCCGTGAGGAAACCATCGGCATGGGGCACGTCCGTGTCCGTTGTCGTCAGCAGCCAGGCAATGAGCAGGAAGCCGACCAGCCAGCCTGCGGCGCAAGCCAGCCAGCCGCGTCCATCGAGGCGCGTGACGGGCAGCGTCTTGCCGCCGCTGGCCGGATGCAGCCACTGGTACCAGCCCCAGAACGAGACGCTGATGAACAGCAGTTGCAAGGCCATGTCGCCATACAGGCGCGACTCGAAAAACACGAAACCGTAGGCGGCCGAGGAAATGATGGCGAACAGCCACGCCCAGTGGTTCTGGCGGATGTTCAGCGCAACGGTTGTCAGTGCCAGGACAAAGGAAATCAGTTCAAGCGGCGTGGTGGCAAACCCCAGCAGGAGAAGCGTATCGTTCATGGGAATCGTGATGAGGCTGGTGGCGCAGTATGCAATACCGGCCATGAATAAGCAAGATTGCCCGCAGCGTCACGCCCCCTTCCCTGCCCAGTCCATCCTCCATCGGCTCAGGCAAAGCCGCCCTTGACGGCGCGCGCCAGCGAACGCTGCACGATCAGCTTGTGGAAAGGCCGGATCAGCAGGATGTAGGCGCGCCCCACCCCATTGTGGCAATGCACGACGCTGGACATGGTGATGCTGCCATGCCGCCCCGCGTCGCGGTGGCGCAGCACCGACAAGCGGAAGTCGAGGTGACTGTCATCCTCGCCCACGATGATTTCATCGTCACTGACGGAAAAGATGCGGAAGATGCCGATGCGCTTGCCTGGCCTGGCTTCCATCTGCTTTGCCGTCCGGATGCCGAAGCGCGCCACGATGGCGTCGCGCAGCACCATCAACTTGTGCGCCCAGCCCGGCTGGCTGCCCAGCAGGATGCGCGCCAGGCTTTCCATGTCCATCTGGCGCGCCTGCGCAGTAGGCAGGTCGACGGCATACGCGTCGGCCAAGTTGCTGCCCTGGTACAAGGGGGCGATGCTGGCACCGGGCGGCATGGCCACGGCGCGTACCACGTTGCTTATCTCTCGCATGTTCTCTCCATGTGTTCAGTGATAACATGGCCATCATACACGACAATGTGAACAGCGATAACATAGAATGACGACAACCAGTACCTATCATCACGGCAACTTACGCGACACCCTGGTCGCCACCGCCATCGCGCAACTGGCGCAGCAGCACGACGCCGCCCTCTCGCTACGCGAACTGGCGCGCACGGTGGGCGTGTCGATCGCCGCCGTGTACCGCCACTTCCCCAGCAAGGAAGCCTTGCTGGCCGACGTGGCGGCGGCAGGTTTCGCCAGCCTGATCGCCAAATGGGAGACTGAACTGCCGCCGCCGGGCAGCCTGCCCGCCGAGCAGCGTTTTCAGCTGCTGGGACAGCAATACATCGAATTCGCCCTGGCCGCGCCGGCCCACTACCGGCTGATGTTCGAGCACCAGGACGTGCGCCAGTTCCCCGCCCTGCAGGAAGCGGCGCAAGCGTGCTTCCAGTATGTGCTGCAGACGGCCGGCGCGGCCGTGCGCGAAGCGGGCCTCGATGCGCGCTGGGAAAAGGCCGCCGCCAGCGCCGGCTGGTCGCTGGGCCACGGCTACGTGATGCTGCTGTTGAGTGGCCGCCTGGCCATGGCGGACAGCGGCGACGAGCTGTCGCCGGCGATGGTGCCGCGCTTTTTTCAGTTGCCGGTGGAGGCGCTGCGGCAGGCTGCCTTGCCAAGCGGGACAACCGTCATAAAGTCAAATTGAGCCAGTTATCGGCAGGCGCCACCTTCAGGAGCTGATGATTCATGCCAGCCGCACCTGCTCAAGCAGGCGCTCCTCTTCATCGGTATCGGCATCGACTTGCGTGACCACGGTCCAGAATCGCGCGCACGTCTTGATCTGGTCGAAAGCATGGCTCGTTTCCAGCCGCACCATGGTTTTTCTCAGGCTATGCAGATAGCCTTCTTCGATGACATCGAGCAACTCGTCATCGGCGGCGTCGATCAGCTCGAGCAGCGCGCCTTCGATCCTTGCATGGCCCTGCTCCCACAGTCGGCCCATTTCCGGCACATCGACTTCCATGCACTCGTTCGACCAGTCCGGAGGGTAGTCACCGCGCTCCTTGTTGTCGGGATCGGTGTCAAAGCTCAGCGAAATGGAGGGGAACGATACGGTGTTGAAGGCAAATGCCGAAAATGCCTGATCCTTGAAAGCGGAGGCGCCAAGCACTGCCAGCGATTCGCTGGCTAGCCTGAACCAGGTTGCTTCAACGTCATAGGCCGTTTCAAACGCGTGCCAATCCGGCGGCAAATCGGGAGTCTGGGGCATGGGGGCCTGTCGAAAAAGAATGGCGGTAAATGGTAAAAGCAATTATACGTGGCACTTCCAGCGCGGCAGACGGCAGCATGTGTGCAGTGCGCGCATGGGCGCCTGGGGACGGTTTATCTCTGTGGCAGACTGAAGGACTTGCTGTACTTGTTCATGATCTGTTTGATCTCGCCGCTGGCCGAGAGTTTCTTGACCGCGTCCTCCAGTGCCCGCGTCGTTGCCGGCTTTGCGGTTTTCTTGGAAACAAACAAAATGAAATCGTTGCTGCCCAGGACGAGCGGAATGCCAATGTCTTCCGGTTTCACGCCGGCCATGTACGCGCCGTAAAACAGGCCCAGGCTGGATCCCACCCCCGCGTCCAGACGTCGCATCGCCAACATCTTTGCCATGGTGACATAGTCATTGACGGGATACTTGTGGATCGCATTGTCGGTGTCGAATTGCTCCACATATTTGCTGGTGCGTACCACGCCAACGGTCTTGCCGTGCAATTCACTCAGCTTGCTATAGTTCTTGCCGGCTGGACCCACGAGAATGATAGGCATGGACACGACAACGCCTGCCGGCACGGCGCCGCGCGTCATTTGATCGTTGCCGAAGCGGACGGTCATGTCGGCGCTCCCGTTTTCAATATCGGCGGCGGTTCTGGGATAAGGGACAAGGGAATTGGTATAGCGCAGCCCGGCAACTTCCGCGATGCGATTGCCGATTTCGTACATCATGCCGGTGGGCTTGCCGTCACGCCCCATGAATCCCCATGGCGGACCGAGAATGGTGGCAATCCTGAGCGGTTCACCGAGCGCCTGGCCAGGCAGCGCCAGCAAGGTAGCGAGAATTGCAAACAGCCTGATAACTTTCATTTTCATCACTTTTTTTGATGCGTGAAGTCCATGGATCCCGTGCATAGTGTATGCCCGATTGGCCTCGATGCACTACATGACGATCAATTATCCATCATCGTTGTGCTGCCGGAAAGTCCGCGCCTGGTGAGAAACGGGAGTCGCTGCGGCAAAAAAGCCGCATCGGCCTTACGGCGGATGCGGCTTTCAGCTCAGCTGGAAATAATTATTTCTTCGCTGCTTTTACCGGCTTCGGATACTTGATCGTCATTTCCTTGAGCAAGTTATCGGCGTGGTCCACTTCCTTCATCACCCACAGCATGTAGCGGATGTCGAGGTGGATGGCGCGCGTGATGGCCGTGTCGAAGTACCAGTCCTTGGTGATCGATTCATACGTCGAATCGAAGTTCAGGCCGATCAGTTCGCCACGCTTGTTCATCACGGCCGAGCCGGAATTACCGCCCGTGGTGTCGGCGCTGGTCAGGAAGTTGACGGGAACCGTGCCCAGCACCGGATCGCGGAACTGGCCGTAGCGTTTTTCCTTGACGGCATCAATCAGGCCTTGCGGCGCTTCGAACGGGGCCTTGCCGGTGACTTTCTCGACGATGCCTTCCACCGTCGTGAACGGTCCCTTGGTCAGCCCATCGCGCGGCGAGTACGGCGAGACGGTGCCGTAGGTGACGCGCAGGGTCGAGTTGGCATCAGGATACACCGGCTTGCCTTGCGATTTCTTCCAGGAAATCACGGCTTGCATGTATTGCGGAATCACGCGTTCCAGGTTGCCGTCGATTTCCTTGCGGCGCTCTTCCAGTGCGGCTTCGACCGGCTGCAGCTTGATGGCCAGCGCCATGAAGGCGTCGTCGGACTTGGCAACAGCGGCCAGGTCCTTTTCCAGCCAGGCCAGGCGCTTGGCCGTGTCAGCCAGTTGCGTCTGCTGGTACAGGGCCGCCACGGCCGCTGGCGCCGGCAGCAGCGCGTCCAGGCCTTGCGGATGGCTCTTCGCCGCCAGTTGCGCGTAACGCTTCAGGCCCGCTGCGAAACGCGCCTGATCGACCTGGTTGACATACGACTGTTCCAGACGGGCCAGACGGGCCTTGATGAAGGCCAGGTCGCGCTGCTGGAAGCCCGATTCGCGCTCGGCGTCCGCTTTCTGGCGCTCCAGCGACAAACGGTAAAGGGTGCGCGCGCTTTTCAGCAAGTCGCTGTTGGTGGCCACGCTCCAGGCGAACTCTTCTTCGCTCAAGGCCATGTCGCTGGCGATCGCCGCGTCCAGTTCGGCCAGCAGGGTGGTCGAGACGTTTGGCTGTTTGGCATACCAGGCGCGGAACTCGGCATCCTGCACGTCCTTGATGGCGGCGATGTCCTTGCGGGCGAAACCGTCGAGCAAGCCCTGGGTTTTCTTCAGCACGTTGTTGATGCTTTTGACCACGCTGGCATAGCGCACGGCAGCGGCCGCGTCGCCATGCGTGGCATCAGCCATCACGGCCAGATCCGCTTGCAGTTCGGATACTTTCAGGGGGAAGGCCGTGTCGCGCGCGAAGCGGATTTCCGCCGGCAGCTTGTAGCGGCTGGTGCGGCCGGGATAGCCCGCCAGCAAGATGCCGTCACCGGCCTTCAAGCCTTCGGCCGAGACCACCAGGAAATCCTTCGATTTGTACGGCACGTTGTCGGGCGACGGATCGGCCGGACGGCCATCCTTGCCCACGTAGGCGCGCAGGAAGGAGTAATCGCCCGTGTGGCGCGGCCATTCGTAGTTGTCGATGTCGCCGCCGAAGTTGCCGATCTTGTCCGATGGCGCGTACACCAGGCGCACGTCGCGTATCATCATCTGGCGGATGCGGTAGTACTCGAGGCCGCGGTGGAAGGCGGGCACGGAGCAGCGGTACATCTTGTCCGTTTCGCATTCGGCGATCAGATCCTTGACGCGCTTTTCCACCGCTTCGTGGCGCGCGCGGCCGCTCATGTCGGCCGTCAAGCCTTTCAAGACGCGCTCACTGACGTTCTCCACCTTGTCGGTCACATACACGAGGCTGTTCGGACCGCCCGGCAGCTCGCTGGCGCGCGTCTTGGCCAGGAAGCCGTTGGTGATGTAATTGTGTTCCGGCGTGGAATTGCGCTGCACGGCGCCATACGCGCAGTGGTGGTTCGTCACCACCAGGCCTGCGTCGGAAACGAAAGCGGCCGAGCAGCCACCCAGCGACACGATGGCGCTCATCGGGTGCTTGCTCAGGTCGGCCAGTTTTTCCGCAGGAATGTCGATGCCGACCCGTTTGAGTTCGGCTTTCAGCTGTGGCAGTTGGTGTGGTTGCCACTGCCCTTCGTCGGCGTGTGCGCCGGCGAACGCGCCCAACAAGGCGACTGGTAAAACGATTGTTTTGAACAAGATATGCCCCTCCATAAATAGCAGGCGAAAGTATAGCCTGTCCACGCAGGCCTGAGTCGGCAAAAATTAACCCTTTGCAATTTCTGTATCAGGCGGCCGGCCGCCCTGCCCCCGGCAAGGGAATCTGCAGGGTCAGCCGGCAACCGGCGCCCGATGCTGGCAGGCCCACCTCGAAGTGCCCGCCCAGCGCCGTGACCCGCTCGGCAATGCCGATCAGGCCGAAGCACTGCTGCTTGCGCTGCTGCGGCGGCGTGATGCCAATGCCGTTGTCGCTGATGGCCACGTACACGGCGCAGGCATCCGAACTGAGCTCGATCTCGACCTGGCTGGCCTGGGCGTGGCGCATGACGTTGCTGAGCGCTTCCTGCACGATGCGGAACAGCACGATCTCGACCTGGCTGCCGATGGCGGCAAACAGGGCCTCGTCGCGTATCAGCAGGCGGCAAGCGACGCCGCTGCGCTTGCGGAAGTCACCCACCTGCCATTCGATGGCAGCCTGCAAGCCCAGATCCAGCGCCATCGGGCGCAGCTCGTTCATGATGCCCCGCACGCTCTTGATGGTGGTGTCGACATTGCTGAGCACAGCGCCGACCCGGCGGTGCAGGCGCGGATGGGAACCTTCCGTGCGCGCGCTGAGCATGGAAATATCGATGCGCAGCGCCAGCAGGTTTTGCCCCAGTTCATCGTGGATATCGCGCGAGATGCGCTTGCGCTCATCTTCCTTGGCCGTTTCCAGATGCAGCGCCAGCTGGCGCAGCTGCGCATGCGACTGGCGCAGGGCGCCATCCATCAGCTTGCGTTCGGTAATGTCCGTGTGCGCCACCACCACGCGCAGCGGCCCTTCGCCCAGGAAACGGCTGATCCTGGCCTGCGACCAGCGCGGGCCTGAGCGCGTGGCAAATTCATACTCGAGCGCAAACGTGTCGGCAGTGCCGGCAATGACGGAACGGATGCCGGCGGCCAGCTCGCGTCCGGCGCTGCGCTGCCAGCGCGGGTCCGTCTCGCAAAATTCCAGGTACTGCAGCGGCCGTGGCGTTTGCCCGACGAAGGCCAGGCATGCCTGGTTGGCATGCACGACGCAGCCGGCCCGATCCAGCACCAGCACCCGATCTGTCAGCGAATCGATGGTGGCGTGGAAGAAACGCTCGGCATCGCGCAAGGCTTCCTGCGCCCGCTCGCGCTGGTGCACTTCCAGTTGCAGATGCTGGTTGGCGCGCAGCAATTCGGCCGTGCGGTCAATGACGCGCTGGTCCAGCTCGCGATGTAGTTCACGCAAGTCGGCCTCGGCCAGCTTGCGCTCGGTGATATCGGAAAACACGCCGACAAAATGGCTGATGGCGCCGTCCTGATTGCGCATGGGCGTGATCGACAGCGATTCGACGAAGCGTTCGCCACTCTTGCGCCGATTCACCAGTTCGCCATACCAGCTGCCATTCTGGTGCAAGCTGCGCCACATGGCTGCATAAAAATGCGGCAAATGCGTGCCGCCGCCGAGGAAGGACGGATCGCGCCCGATGGCTTCCTCCGCCTGGTAACCAGTGATGGTGGTAAAGGCGGGGTTGACGGAAATGATGCGGTTGGCACTGTCGGTCACCAGCACGCCTTCGCGTATGCTGTCGAGGATGACGAAGGCGCGCCGCAAGGCCGATTCGCGCGCATGCTCGTCGCCCAGGTCCGTCACCACCATGCGCGCCGTGGCGCTGTCTGCATCGACATTGGCTTCGATGCGCACCATGCCGCGCATGCCCCCCGCGTCGCCTTCGAACAGTTGCGCTTCAAGCACCTGGCGCGCCCCGCTGGCAAAGACGACATCGAGGAAACGGCGGAAGCTGCCCTGCGCCTGGGCGGCGACGAATTGCTCAAAACGCCGCCCCAGCAGCTGGTTCTTGTCGCGCTGCAACAAGCCGCTGGCCGCCACGTTGACGCGCGTGATGACGCCCCCGCGCGCCAGCGAAAAATAGCTGACGGGCGCCTGTTCATACAGCTGCGCATAATGGTCGCGGCTGCTTTCAAATTCATTCTTCAGCCGCTCCAGTTCGGCCAGGGCCGCGCTCTGCATTTCCAGCTCGATCTGGCTGACCTGCAGCTCATGCAGCTGGCGCATCACCTCTTCATTCGACTGCGGCGGCGTTAACAGCTGGCGCTGCTGCGCCGCCAATTGCTCGGCCTGCTCTCGCAAGCTGGCCGGCCCGCTACCGTCGTCGAATGGTTCGCTCATGACGCGCTCTCTCCCGCTTTCCCGTCTGCCGCGGCGCCGGACTGGATTTGCCGCAACTGGGCTTCCAGCAGTTTCGACTCTGTAATGTTGATGAAGGTCACCACCACGCCATCGATGACATTTTCCACCGTGCGGTACGGCATGATGCGCACGTTGTACCAGCGTCCCGTCTTGGTCTGCACCTGCCGCTCGCAAAACACCAGGCTGCGGATGACTTCCAGCGCGTCCGCTTCCAGGTTCGGGTAGGCCAGGTCGTTGACGATGTCACTGAGCGGGCGGCGCAAGTCCGTCTGGATCAGCTTGTAGATTTGCGTGGCCGGCGCCGTGAAGCGGCGTATGCGCAGCTCGCTGTCGAGGAAAATGGTGGCGATATCGGTACTATTGAGCAGATTTTTCATATCGCTGTTGACCAGCGACAAATCATCGACCTTCGATTGCAGCTCCGCATTGACCGTGTACAGTTCTTCGTTCAACGACTGCATTTCTTCCTTCGACGTGGTCAGCTCTTCGTTCGCCGATTGCAACTCTTCATTGGTCGATTGCAATTCCTCGTTGGCCGATTTGAGCTCTTCGCGCGAGGTCTGCATTTCGTCGCGCACGGCCTGGATTTCATTGCGCGCCTGGATCAGCTGCTGCTCCAGCTCCAGCATCCTGGGACTCGACGAGCGGCCCCGGCGCGGCGTAGCCGCCAGCGGCGTGCTGGCAAACGTGACGAAGACCATGCCGCAGAGCGCTTCGGGCTGATGCAAGGCTTCCGCCGTCAAGTCCACGCCCTGCGCCGGTTCCGCGTGATCCTTGAGCACCAGGCCTGTCAGGCGTACCACGCTGTCGCTCTGCAGCGCCTGCGTGATCAGGCCCGCCAGCTCGTAGCGCAAACCCTCACGCGCCATCGCGTGAATATTCCAGTTGGCCTTGCCGGCAGCCGGTTCCAGGAAGGCGCCCGTGCGGCCGTTGATGTACAGGATATCCCCATCCTGGTTCAGCAGCACGGCCGCAGGCGAATATTTCTGGAGCAATAGTTGCTCGACATGGGATTGGATTTTGGCGGGCATGCTGACTTCTCTCGTGTCGCTGGGGGGGGGAGGCGCGGCCGACGATACTTTCGTGGGAAAGTAGGTCAGCAAGCGCTGGCGCGCCAGGTTGTCGAGGCGCCGGTACAGCCTGGTCGATGTCGTCAGGGGCGAAAACAGATCGGAAAAATGTCCGGGCGTGTCGGCGCTGCCCAACAGCAAAATGCCATCGCGGTTCAAGGCGTAGTGAAACAGGGGAATCAAACGCTGTTGCAGCTTGGCATTGAGGTAGATCAACAGGTTGCGGCAGCACAGGATATCGAGCTTGGTGAAGGGCGGATCGGAAATGACATTTTGCTGGGCAAAGATGATCATGTTGCGGATCTCTTTCCTGACCAGGTAATCGTTCTTGTCCTGCAAGAAAAACCGTTCCAGGCGCTCGGTCGACACCTCGCTGCTGATCGTTAGCGGAAAACGGCCCTGGCGCGCGCGGTCGATGGCGTCGGCCGACAGGTCGGTGGCAAAAATCTGCAGGCTGTATTTCGACGGCGGGTTGCTGCTGGACACCACTTCATGGAACACCATGGCCAGCGAATAGGCTTCCTCTCCCGTGGAACAGGCCGGTATCCATGCCTTGAAGGCGCGCCCGTCCGGGTGGGCCGCCAGCATTTGCGGCAAGACCACCATCTTCAGGTATTCCCACACTTTCGGGTCGCGGAAAAAATTCGTCACGCCGATCAGCAATTCCTTGAACAGCAGGTCGATCTCCGCAGGATTGTTGCGCAGATAGGGAATGTACTCTTCCATCGACGTCATCTGGTACAAGCTCATGCGGCGCTCGATGCGGCGCAGCACCGTATTGATCTTGTAGTCTGAAAAACTGTTGCCCGTATGTTCGGTCAGCAAGGCGATAATTTCCTGCAAGGCATTGCGCCCGCTGGCCTCCTTGCCCGGCAACGTCAGGAAGCTGCTGCGAAACAGGTAACTGACGATCTTTTCCGGCATCTTGTCGGGAAAATCGACGAGATCCACCGCGTCGGCGGCGATGGCGCTCTGCGGCATCATGTCGAACTTGGCCGTATCGGGATGCTGGGCCAGGGTCAGGCCGCCCGCCTGCTTGATGGCCTGCAAGCCGCGCGTGCCGTCGCTGCCCATGCCGGACAAGACCACGCCCACGGCCAGTTCGCCCAGCTCGGCCGCCAGGCTTTCGAAGAACGTATTGATGGGCAGGCGGTGTCCGCGCAACTGCAGCGGCTCGCTGAGCACAAAGTGTCCCTTGGACAGGCCCAGGTCCGCATTTGACGGGATCACATAGATATGGTTCGGGTGCAGTTCGGCGCGCTGCGTGATCTCCGTGACGGGAATGCTGGTGGCACGCTGCAGCAGTTCCGGTAACATGGCTTTTTGCGTGGGATCAAGATGCTGGATCACCACATAGGCGATACCGCTCTCCGGCGACACATTCGTCAGGAAAGCGACAATCGGGTCGAGACCACCGGCGGAAGCGCCGATGGCCACCACGGGAAAACCGATGCTGGGCGCTTCAGCAGGCAGGCTGGCCGGACTGGTTTTGCTGCGTTTGCGGGTTATCATCGTCTGCAAGAAACCAGCCTCGGCAAACCTTGCCATGGCCGGCAATTGATAATCTTGCATTCTAGCACTCAAGTCGCGCGTGAAAACGCGAATTTGGCGCAGGTTTTTTAGCCTGCGCCGGCCTGCCCTCTACTGCGCCTGCGGCACCTGCCAGCCGCCGCCCAGCGACTGTATCAGGGCCACGGCCGTCGTCTGGCGGTCCGCCTGCGCCTGCACCAGCGAACGGCGCGCCGACAGGGCTGTCACTTGCGCCGTTACCACATCTGTATAGCCGACCTGGCCAGCGTTGTAGCGGTTCAGCATCTGCTGCTCGACCTGGTCAGCGGCGGACGACGCCTGCTGGCGCAAGGCCAGCTGCTCGGCCAGCGCGCGCGTGGCCGACAACTGGTCTTCCACGGCGCCAAAGGCGGACAGCACCGTCTGGCGGTAGCGCGCCACGGCCGCCTCATGCCCTGCCTTGGCCGCGTCCACGCTGGCCGTGGTGGCACCCGCGTTGAACAGGGTTTGCGCGGCCGACACGCCCAGCGACCACAGGCTCGACGATGCATTGAACAGGTCGCCCACACGGCTGGCGCCGGAACCGTACGAGCCCGTCAGGTTCAGGCTCGGATAGTAGGCCGAGCGGGCGATGCCGATCTGCTCGTTGGCCACGGCCACGCGGCGCTCGGCGGCGGCGATGTCGGGACGGCGCTGCAGCAGGGTCGACGGCACGCCCAGCGGCACCTCGGGCACGGTCAGGGTCCACGGCGCCACGGCCAGGCTGAAGTCGGACGGAGCCTTCCCCAGCAGGATGGCGATCGCGTGTTCCAGCTGGGCGCGCACGCGCGTCTGGCCCGACAGATCGATCTGCGCATTGGCCAGCTGCGTCTGCGCCTGCAGCAGGTCGGACTTGGCGGCGATGCCGGAGTTAAAACGGTTGCTGGTGATCTCGAGCACGCGCTTGTAGCCATCGATGGTGGCGTTCAGCAATGCGATCTGCGCATCGCTCTGGCGCAGCGAAAAATAATTGGTGGCCAGCTCGCCCTGCGCCGACAGGCGGGCGGCGGCCAGGTCCGCCGCACTCGCGGCTGCGCTGGCGTCCGCCCCCGTCACGCCGGCGCGCAGGCGGCCCCAGATATCCGGTTCCCACGACGCGCCGATGGCGGCCTTGAAGTTGTTGTTCGTCTGCTGCTCGCCGCCACCACCGGAACGGGCGCCGCTGCCCGTCAGGTTCACGCTGGGGAACAGCGAGGCGCGCTGTTCGCGCACCAGCGCGCGCGCCTGCTCGTACGCGGCGATGGCGGCCGCCACGTTCTGGTTCGATATGTCGATGCTGTCAGCCAGCTGGTTCAATTGCGCGTCGCCGAACAGCGTCCACCAGGGACCGCGCTCCAGGGTGTCAGCCGGCACGGCCGGCTGCCAGCCGGCCGCCTCCTTGAACGTTTGCGGCGCGGCGGCCGTCGGCGTTTCATACGCGGGACTGACGGCGCAACCGGCCAGGAGAACTGCAGCCGCCGCCAATGCCAGCAGGTGGCGTGCGGGGACGGTCGATACGATAGGTTTTACTTGCTTCATGATTGTGTGCTCGGGTTATCTGGCCCAGGAATGCGGCTCAATTGCTGCTCGTCGGCGCTGCGCGTGCGCAGCTTGTCGAGCAGGATGTAGACCACCGGGGTGGTCAGCAATGTGAGTAACTGGCTGGCAATCAGGCCGCCGATGATGGCGACCCCCAAGGGCTGGCGTAGCTCCGACCCCTCGCCGAAACCGATCGCCAGCGGCAAGGCGCCAAGCGCCGCCGCCAGGGTGGTCATCAGAATGGGGCGGAAACGCAGCAAACATGCTTCGCGCACCGCTTCCACCGCTGTCAGGCCGCGCGAACGCTCGGCCTCCAGCGCGAAGTCGATGATCAATATAGCATTTTTCTTGACGATACCGATCAACAGGAACACGCCGATCAGGGCGATGATGGAAAATTCCATGCGGAACAGCAGCAATGCCAGCACGGCGCCCACGCCCGCCGACGGCAAAGTCGACAACACGGTGATCGGGTGGATCAGGCTTTCGTACAGGATGCCCAGCACGATGTAGATCACCACGATGGCCGCCAGGATCAACAGCGGCTGCTCCTTGTTGCTGTCCTGCGCGCTCTTGGCTGAACCCTGGAAGCTGCCGCGCACATTCACCGGCATGCCGATTTCCGACTCCGCCTGGGCCACGGCGGCCTGCCCGTCGCTGAGCGGATAGCCTTCGGCCAGGTTGAACGACACGGTGGTGGCCAGCTCGCCGCCCTGGTGGTTGATCGAGGTCGCCGTCGCGCTTTCGGCGAAGGTGCTGAACGAGGACAGCGGCACCATGTGCGCCAGGGTCGTGGACAGGGCCGAGCCGCTGGACGGATCGCGCGCCGCCGTCATATTCGACGTCGCCGCGACGCTGGTGGTAGCCGTGGCCGTACTGGTGCCGGCAGCGGCGACGGCCGCCGCATTCGACGCCGGCACATACACGGAGCGCAGCGCTTCAGGGCTTTGCGCATAGCGCGGCGCCACCTCCATGATCACGTGGTACTGGTTCAGCTCAGCGTAGATGGTCGCCACCTGGCGCTGGCCAAAGCTGTTGTACAGCGCATTGTCGATGTCGCGCACCTGCACGCCCAGCTGCGTGGCGCGGTCCTTGTCGATGGAAACAAAGGTTTCCACGCCATTTTCCGCCTGGTCCGTGTCCACGTCGATCAGGGCCGGCTGCAGCTTCATCTGGTCGGCCAGCTTGGCCGCCCATTTTTTTAGGTCCGCCTGGTTGTCGCTGATCAGGGTGTACTGGTAGGTGGAATTGCTGGAACGCCCGCCCATGCGCAAATCCTGCACGGGGTTGAGGAACAGGGAAATGCCCGTCACCTTGGCCAGTTGCGGGCGCAGGCGCGCGATCACGGCTTGGCCCTTGTCGGTGCGCTGCGACGCCGGTTTCAAATTGATGAACATGAAGCCGCCCCCTGCCCTGCCCCCGCCCGTGAAACCGACGACGGTGGCGACGGCTGGATCGGCCTTGATGATGTCGACCAGCTGGCGCAATTTACTCTGCATGGCCTGGAACGAGATGCTCTGGTCGGCGCGCATGCCGCCACTGATCTGGCCCGTGTCCTGCTGCGGAAAGAAGCCCTTGGGCGCGGCCGCGAACAGATACACGTTCAGGCCGACGACGAACACGAGGATGGTCATCACGAGCGCGGCGCTGGACAAGGCCCAGTCCAGGCAATGCTCATACACTTTCAGCATGCGCTCGAAGCCCCGCTCGAACCAGCGCGCGACTAGGCCCGGCGGCTTGTGCTGCGCGCCGCCTTTCAGCAGCCAGGCGCACATCATCGGCGTGGTGGTCAGTGAAATGACCAGTGAAATCATCACGGCCGCCGACAGGGTGACGGCAAATTCGCGGAACAAGCGCCCCACCTGGCCGCCCATGAACAGCAGCGGGATGAAGACGGCCACCAGCGACAGGCTGATCGACAGCACGGTAAAGCCCACTTCGCGCGCGCCCAGCAGGGCCGCCTTGAAGCGGTCCATGCCCGCCTCGATGTGGCGCTGCGTGTTTTCCAGCACCACGATGGCATCATCGACGACAAAGCCCGTGGCCACCGTGAGCGCCATCAGGGACAGGTTATTCAGGGAAAAGCCCAGCATGTACATCACGCCGAAAGTGCCCAGCAGGGAGACGATGGTGGCCACGGCCGGGATGATGGTGGCGCGCACGCTGCGCAGGAAAGCGCTGACCACCAGCACGACGAGCACGATGGAGAGGATCAGCGTGAATTCGATCTCGTGCAGCGAGGAGCGGATGGAGTTGGTGCTGTCGGACGCCACCTGCAGCTTGATGTCGCCAGGCAGCTGCGCCTGCAGTTGCGGCAGCAGCGCGCGCACGCCGTCCACCGTGGCGATGACGTTGGCACCCGGCTGGCGCGTGATCAGCACGATGACGGCCGGGTCGCCATTGAACAGACCCAGTGTATTGTTGTTTTCCACACCGTCGACCACTTCAGCCACGTCGTCGAGGCGGATGGCGGCGCCATCGCGCCAGGCCACCACCAGGCTGCGGTAGTCGGCTGCGCTGCGCCCGCCCGAAGCGGTGCTGGCGCCCGAATAGATTTGCAGCCTGCGCTCGTCGCCGGAGATCGCCCCCTTGGGCCGGTTGGCATTGGTGGCCTGGATGGCCGCGCGCACGTCTTCCATCGACACGGCATAGTGATTGAGCTGGTACGGCAGCAGTTCCACGCGCACGGCCGGCAGCGAACCGCCGCCCAGCTCCACATCGCCCACGCCTTTGACTTGCGCCACTTTCTGCTGCACCAGGTTCGATACGGCATCGTAGATCTGGCCCGGCGTGCGCGTCTTCGAGGTCAGCGCCAGGATGATCACGGGCGCGTCGGACGGATTGGCCTTGCGATACGTGGGATTGCTGCGCAGGGTGGCTGGCAAGTCCACGCGCGCGGCGGCAATGGCCGCCTGCACTTCGCGCGCGGCCGAATCGATCTTGCGGTTCAGGTCAAACTGCAGGTTGATGCGCGCCGAGCCCGTGCTGGACGACGACGTCATCTCGTTCACGCCTGAAATCACGCCCAGGCGCCGTTCCAGCGGCGTGGCCACCGAAGTGGCCATGGTGGCGGGGCTGGCGCCGGGCAAGCTGGCGCTGACGGAAATGGTCGGATAATCGACCTGCGGCAGCGGGGAGACGGGCAGCACGAAAAAGGCGCCGATGCCCGCCAGCGCGATGCCGATGGTCAGCAGCACGGTGGCGATGGGACGCTTGACGAACGGTTCGGACAGGTTCACGCGGCGCTCCCCGCATTATCGGCCGGCTTGTCCAGGCTCACGCCAGGTGTCTTGCGCGCGAAACGCTGGCCCAGGCGGTCGAAGCCCAGGTAGATGACGGGCGTGGTAAACAGGGTCAGCACCTGGCTGACGATCAGGCCGCCGAAGATGGCCAGGCCCAGCGGACGGCGCAACTCGGCGCCCTCGCCCCAGCCCAGCATCAGCGGCACGGCCGCGAACAGTGCCGCCAGGGTCGTCATCAGGATCGGGCGGAAGCGCAGCAGCGCCGCCTGGTGGATGGCTTCCTGCGGGCTCTTGCCCTCGTCGCGCTCGGCCTCGATGGCGAAGTCGATCATCATGATGGCGTTCTTCTTGACGATGCCGATCAAGAGGATGATGCCGATGATGCCGATCACGCCCAGGTCCTGCCCGGAAATCATCAGCGCCAGCAAGGCGCCCACGCCGGCCGACGGCAAGGTCGACAGAATCGTCAGCGGGTGGATGTAGCTTTCGTACAGCACGCCCAGCACGATGTAGACGCAGACGACGGCGGCCAAAATCAGCCACAGCTGGTTCGACAGCGAGTTTTCATACGCGCCGGCCGCGCCCAGGAAGGTCAATGTCACCGAAGGCGGCAAGGCGATGTCTTTCGCCGCTTGCCGGATGGCGTCGACGGCGCTGCCCAGCGCCACGCCCTGCGTGGTATCAAAGCCAAGTGTCGTGGCCGGGTATTGCGCCACGTGCGTGATTTGCAGCGGCGCCTGTTTTTCGCTGACGCTGGCAAAGGCGGACAGCGGCGTCGACTTGCCGGAACCCGTGCGCACCTGCAGTTCCGACAGGTCGGCCGGCGTGGTGACGATGCCCGGTTGCGCTTCGAGAATCACGCGGTACTGGTTGGTTTCCGTGAAAATCGTCGAGATGATGCGCTGGCCGAAGGCGTTATATAAGGCGTCGTCGACGGTGGCCGTGGTCACCGACATGCGCGCAGCGCTGTCACGGTCGATGGCCACCACGACGGCGGCGCCCGTGGCGCCCGCATCCGTGACGACGTTGCGCAGCTGCGATGTTTCACGCATGCGCGCCACCAGCTTGCCGGCCCACTCGGTGACGGTGGCCGTGTCGGCGCCTTCCAGCGACACGCGGTACTGCGTCGGGCCCGATTCCGCATCGATGGTCAGATCCTGCGTCGGCTGCAAATACAGGGTTACGCCGGCCACCTTGTCCACGCGGTTGCGCAGGCGCTCCATGATGTCGTCCTGCTTGCCGCTGCGCGGACGCTTCAGGTTGATCAACATGCTGCCCGTGTGCAGCATGGTATTGTTGGCCGCATCGACGCCCACGAGAGAACTGAGGGTATCGACAGCGGGGTCTTCCAGCAACGCACTGGCGGCGGCCTGCTGCAAGGTAGCCATGCGTTCGTACGAGACGGCTTGCGAGGTTTCGATGCGCGCCTTCAGCTGCCCCGTGTCCTGCGTGGGAAACAGGCCTTTCGGGATGGTGATGTACAAAATCACCGTCAGCAGCAAGGTGGCCAGGGCCACCAACAAGGTCAAGCCCTGGCGTTTCAGCACCCATACCAGCGCATGGTCGTACTGCACAATCACGCGGTCGAGGAAAGCCTGGATGCGCTGGCCCGTGGCGCTGACCTTTTCATCGGCACGGCTTTTGAGCCAGCGCGCCGACATCATGGGCACCAGGGTCAAGGACACCACGGCGGAAATCAGAATCGTGATGGCCAGGGTCATGGCAAATTCGCGGAACAAGCGGCCCACCACGTCGCCCATGAACAGCAGGGGAATCAGCACGGCAATCAATGACACCGTCAGCGAGATGATGGTGAAGCCGATCTGCGACGCGCCTTTCAGGGCGGCGGCCATCGGCGTTTCGCCCTCTTCGATGTAGCGGGCGATGTTTTCGATCATGACGATGGCGTCGTCGACGACGAAGCCGGTGGCGATCGTCAAGGCCATCAGGGACAGGTTGTTCAGGCTGTAGCCGAGCAGATACATGACGCCGCAGGCGCCGATCAGCGAGATCGGCACGGACAGGCTGGCAATCACGGTGGCGCGCATGCTGTGCAGGAAGGCGAAGATCACCAGCACCACCAGCAGCACGGACAATAACAGTTCCATTTCCACATGTTCGACGGAGGCGCGAATGCCCGTCGTGCGGTCGCTCAGCACGTCGAGCTTCATGGCCGCCGGCAGGCTGGCCTGCAGGTCGGGCAGCAGGGCCTTGATGGCGTCGACCGTCTTGATGACGTTGGCGCCGGGCTGGCGCTGCACGTTCAGGATGATGGCCGGCTGCTTGCCCGACCAGGCGCCCAGGCGCGTGTTTTCCGCGCTGTCGACGACATTCGCTACGTCGGACAGGCGCACGGGCGCACCGTTTTTATAGGTGATGATCAGGCGCTTGTAGTCTTCCGCCGTCACCAGTTGATCATTGGCGTTGATGGTAAACGAGCGCGTGGGCCCATCGAAACTGCCCTTGGCGCTGTTGACGTTGGCCGCCGCGATGGCCGTGCGCAGGCTGTCGAGGCCCAGACCATATGAGGCCAGCAATGTGGTATCGCCCTGGATGCGCACGGCAGGACGCTGGCCGCCCGACAGCGACACCAGGCCCACGCCATTGACCTGGCTGATTTTCAGCGCCAGGCGCGTGTTGACGATATTTTGCACCTGCGTCAGCGGCATCGTGTCGGAGGTAATCGCCAGGGTCAGCACGGGCGCGTCGGCCGGGTTGATCTTCGCGTACACGGGCGGCGCCGGCAAGTCGGTCGGCAGCAGCGAGCCGCCCGCGTTGATGGCCGCCTGCACTTCCTGCTCGGCCACGTCCAAAGTCTGGCCCAGGGTGAATTGCAGGGTGATGAGGGAGACGCCGGCCGCGCTGGTGGAACTCATGCGCTGTAACCCCGACATTTGCCCGAACTGGCGCTCCAGCGGCGCCGTGACGGTCTGCCCCATGACTTCGGGACTGGCACCCGGGTACAGGGTCTGCACCTGGATGGTGGGGAAGTCCACCTGCGGCAAGGCGGCCAGCGGCAGGAACTTGAAGCCGACCAGCCCCGCCAGCACGATGGCCAGCATCAGCAGCGCCGTGGCGACGGGGCGCTTGATGAAGGGAGTCGATGGACTCATTGCGCTGCGCCCTTCGCTGGTGCCGCTGTAACGCTGGCAGGTGCGGATGCGGATGCGGATGCCGCTGCCGATACGCTGGCCGCGCCGTCAGCCTGCTGGCGGCGCTGGCGGCGTTCGCCGTTCGCGCCTGTTGCGCCACCGGCGCCTGCACCGCGCGCGCCGGCCGGCTTGTCGCCCGCCAGCGTGACTTTCGCGCCTTCCTTCAGGCGGTCAGCGCCTTCCGTGATGACTTGCTCTCCCGCTTCCAGGCCGGCGCGGATTTCCACCATGTCGGTGGTGGCCTGGCCGCGCGTGACCATGCGCACGGTGACGGTTTTGTCGGCTTTCAGCACATACACGAAGTCGCCGTTGTTACTGTGGCGCAGGGCCGTGACGGGCACCAGCACGGCGCCCGTGATATTGCCCAGTTCAAGGCGCACGTTGACGAACTGGCTGGGGAACAGGGCCATCTTGTCGTTCGCGTAGCGGGCCTTGGCGCGCACGGTGCCCGTCTGCACGTCGACCTGGTTATCGAGCGCACTC
Organism: Janthinobacterium kochi; assembly: GCF_051380715.1. NCBI lineage: Bacteria > Pseudomonadati > Pseudomonadota > Betaproteobacteria > Burkholderiales > Oxalobacteraceae > Janthinobacterium > Janthinobacterium kochi. The sequence continues at coordinate 262,778 of NZ_JBNYXO010000001.1, read as the reverse complement.
AGGCTGCCCTTGTCGAGCGTATGCGTGCGCGTGCGATCCAGCGCCAGCGCCACCAGGGCCGAACCGGCATTCAGGCGCTCCTGGATGGTCTGCACTTTATCCTGTGGCACGGAAAACTGCACGTCGATGGGCGACAGTTGCGTCACCACCACCACGCCGCCCGCGTCGCTGGTGCTGACCAGGTTGCCGATATCGACCACCTTCAAGCCCGCGCGTCCGCTGATCGGCGAGACCACCCTGGTGTAACCCAGGTTCAGCCTGGCCGTGCCTTCGGCAGCGCGGTCCGTCATGACGGTCCCTTCCAGCTGTTTGACCAGGGCGGCCTGCGTATCGACCTCCTGGCGCGCGATGGAATCCTGCCCCAGCAGGGTTTGATAGCGTTTCAGGGTCAGGCGCGCGTTTTCCAGCTGCGCTTCATCGCGCTGGCGCTGGCCCGTGGCCTGCATCAGCGCCATCTCGAACTGCGCCAGGTCGATCTGCGCCACCACCTGGCCCGCCTTGACCATGCCGCCTTCCTTGAATTTCAGCTCTTTCAAAATACCCGACACTTGCGGGCGCACCGTCACGGTGGACGCCGCCGTCACGGTGCCCAACGCATCGAGCACCACGGGCAAGTCGGACTTCATGGCCGTGGCCACGCCCACGGTGGTCGAGGGGCCGCCGCGGCGTCCACCGGGGCCGCCTGGGCCGCCTGGACCAGCCATGCCGGCGCCACCCGGCGCGCTGGTGCCCGAATGGGTCAAATACCAGGCACCGCCGCCCAGCGCGGCCATCACTGCCAGAGCGATGACGCTGCCGACGATTTTCGAGCGGCGGCTGCGCCGTGGGGTATTGGGTGCTGTCTGCGAATCCATCGCTTATCCTTGTATAGGCCGCTGGCACGGCGAGTCTGTGGCGCCGGCCGAGGTGGAACACACTCAGGCCGGACGACCGTTTTTCGGGGTTGTTTTGGTACAAAGCCGGGGGAGTCAAGAGCTGAAAATCAGCTGAAAAAACATCGCTCCCTAGCGTGAAACGACTCTAGCATAGTCATGTTTCTGTTTCATTTCTACTTGAAACAATTACACATAGCCAGGCAGGCAGGGGAGGATCAGGCGGGCCGGCAGGCACGCCGCCTCTGTAGAGGAACGGAGGAAAAATCAGGCTTGCGGGGCCTCGCCCCCCGGAGCAAGTGGCGCGCGGGCGACTCGCATGCAGATACAAACTCGCTACAAATCTCCCGCCATCGGCCTTGACCTGGCGCCATGCGGCTGCTCAGGCGGCGGAAACTCTTTACCTGGATTTACAAGGTCATGCCGAGGATGACATCCTCGTAATCGGTGCGGCCCACGCGAAAGGTGCGCCGGCCCACTTGCGCAAAGCCGCAGCGCGCATAAAACGCCAGCGCATCGTGGTTTTCCGCGTACACGCCCAGCAGCACCCTTCCCGCCCCGCTGGCGCGCGCCTGGCTCAGCGCCGCCTGCATCAGGCGCTGGCCCACGCGCTGGCCCTGGAAACGGTGCAGCAGGTAGATGCGCTTGATTTCCAGATCATTTGGCTGCGGGTCCGCCACCGGCAGGCTGGCGGGGCTGAGCACCAGGTAGCCGACGGGGGCGCCGCCCGGCGTGGCCTCGGCCAGCCACAGCCGCATGGCCGGCAGCGCCAGCCAGTCGCGGTACAGCTGCACGTCGTGCTGGCGCTGGCAATGGGCGATGATGTCGGCGCCATCGAGGATGCCGGCAAACGCCTCCAGGAAGGTCGATTGCCCCACCAGCGCCAGCGCCTGCTCATCGCCCTGCACACAAGGGCGGATGGCTATCGCCGTGTCAGTGTGTGTACGCATGTCGTTTGCCATGCGTTACCCCCTTTGCATGGGGTCGGACCCGGCGGGTCCGACCCCGGCCTTTTACCTTACTTGCCGCCCAAAGGCACCTCGCACAAGCAGTGCGTGAGCGCCATGAACGGTTTGTGCTCGCGCGTGATGCCGGACAGCCAGGAGAGGTCCTGCGCCATGCCCAGCGCCGCGTCGGCCGGCAAGCCGGTCGTGGCCAGGCCCAGCTTCACGTGCTCGCCCAGCCCCAGCGAGGCCATGGCCTTGGAGCCGAACATGCCGATCAGGCGGTCCACGTTCGACGTTTCCTGCTCCAGGTAGGTCACACGGTAGTCGCTGCCCAGCTTGGCGCGCTTGGCGGCGGAGGCCAGCGCATCGCCATAGCTGCCGATGCGGTCGACCAGGTTGCGCTCTTTCGCCTGCAAGCCTGTCCAGACGCGCCCCTGCGCCACTTCATCGATTTTTTCCGGCGTGGTCTTGCGCGCCTTGGCGGCCAGGCTCAGGAAGTTGCCATACACGTGGTTGATCGAGCCCTGGATCACTTGCGCGAAGCGGGGATCGAGCGGGCGCAATGGGTTGCCCGCGTCGGCCAGCCAGGTGGTGGGCGAGCCGGCCGTGTGGATGCCCAGCTTTTCCACTACCTTGTCGGCCGTCGGCAGAATCGCGAACACGCCGATGGAACCGGTGATGGTGGCCGCGTCGGCGATCACTTCATCGGCCGAGGTGCTGATCCAGTAGCCGCCCGAAGCGGCCACGTTGCCCATCGAGACGACCACCGGTTTGCCGGCGGCGCGCGCCAGTTCCAGTTCGCGGCGGATCAGTTCTGAGCCGAAGGCGCTGCCGCCTGGCGAATCGACGCGCAGCACGATGGCCTTGATCGATTTGTCTTCGCGTGCCTGGCGGATCAAACGCGAGGTGGACAGGCCGCCGATGGCGCCCGGTGGCGCGATGCCGTCGCCGATTTCGCCCGAGGCGATGACCACGCCGACGGCGTCGCCGACGTGCGCGGGGCGCAAACGCGCCAGGTAATCGGTGTAATTGATCTGGCGGAAGTTCGTGCCTTCCGTATTTTTGGCGCCGCGCGCCATCATGAACTGGCGCAGTTCATCGCGCGTTTTCAGGCCGTCGACCAGCTTGGCCTCCAGCGACAGCTTGCCCAGGTCGCCGCCAGCGGCCGTCATCAGCGCGGGCAGCGCATCGATAGCTTGCATGATGGCGCCGGCCGGCAGCTTGCGCGCCTTTTCCACGTCCGTCGTGTAGGTGGTCCACAGACCGTTGTTCAGGTAGCGGTCCGCTTCGGCCGCCGCTTCGGACGGACCGTTGGCGATGAAAGGCTCGGCCGCGCTTTTATACGTGCCCACTTTCAGCAGATTGACCGTCACGCCCACTTTATCGAGCGCGTCGCGGTAGTAATTGCGGTAGCGGCCAAAACCTTCCAGCAGGACGCCACCCATCGGATGCAGGTATACCTCGTCGGCCTTGACCGCCACCAGGTACTGGCGCTGGTTGTAGCTCGAACCCCAGGCCGTCACTTTCTTGCCGGTGGCGCGGAAGCGCTCCACGCCGGCCGCCACTTCGCGCAGCGATGCCAGGCCGCCGCCCTGCAACTCGTCGAGCAGAATCACCATGGAACCGATGTGCTTGTCCTTGGACGCCGTGTCGAGCACCGCCAGCACGTCGCGCAGCTGCACGCTTTTCTTGACTTCACCGCTGACATTGGCCAGCACCGCCTCGCGCACGCCGCCCGGGGTTTCCTCGACCAGCGGACCTTGCAAGTCCAGCACCAGGGTGGTCTTTTCCGCCAGGGGCTTGGCGCCGCCGCCAAAGATGGCGATCAGGATGGCGATGACGATCAGCAGGAAAATCAGATTGATGACCGCGCGGCGGGTGGCGTCGAGCGCGCGCCAGAATGCGCCAAAGCCGCGGCGCAGCGGCGGGAAGGGGTTGAGTGACATTGATGCTCCGTGGGGTTAGGTACCGAAAGGAAATCAATATAACTGAAAACGGGCTGAATCGTCTTATTTTGACAAGTGTGCCGCGCCTTTGGCATGCACCGGCGCCGGCGTGGAAAAGAGGAACAGGCCACCCAGCACCAGGGCGCCATTCAGGATCAGCAATTCCAGGCCGATGCGGTAATGTTCGAACAGCCGCGCCTGCTCCCCTTCGATCAGCGCGCACAGCAATGGCCCTGCCACGGCCACCAGCGGTACCCAGCGGTCGCGCACGCCGCGCCGGCTGAGCAGGCCGAAGGCGAACAAGCCCAGCAGCGGGCCATAGGTATAGCTGGCCAGCTTCAGGATGACGACGATCATGCTGGGACTACCGATCCACTTGAAGGCCATGATCAGGATCAAAAACAGTGCGGCAAACCCCAGGTGGACGCGGCGGCGCCAGCGCATCTGCGTGGCGGCACTCAAATCCTGCCTGCGCTGCAAGCCCAGGATGTCGATGCAGAAGGTGGATGTCAAGGCAGTGAGCGCCCCGTCCACGCTGGGAAACAGGGCGGAAATAAGGGCGATGAAGAAAATCAGCTGCACCACAGCGGGGAAATGCCCGAGCACCACGGCGGGAAACAGTTTATCTCCTGTGGCCGTCACGCCCGCCAGCGGCGCATACATGTGCAGCAAGCCGCCGAGGAAGAGGAACAGCAGCAGCACGCCGGTCAGTACCACGGTCAGGCTGAGCATGTTCTTTTGCGAGTCACGCAAGGTGCGCACGGAAATGTTCTTTTGCATCATTTCCTGGTCCATGCCCGTCATGGCAATCGTGATGAACATGCCGGCGACGATGTGCTTCCACACATAGGCGGGGCTGTCCGGGTCGACATTGAACATGCGCGTGAGTCCCTGCGCGCGCATGCGCTCGAGGCTGTCGATGAGGGACAGGTCCATTGCGCGCAGCAAAAACACGCTGCAAATGACGAGGCCTGCCAGCATGCATGCCGTTTGCAGGGTATCGGTCCAGACGATGGTTTTCACGCCACCCTCGTACGTGTAGAGCAGAATCAGCAGCAGCACGACACCGGCCGTCAGCCAGAACGGCACGCCAAAGCTGTCGAGTATCGTCGCCTGCAGGATATTGACCACCAGATACAGCCGCGCCGTGGCACCCAGCAGCCGGGAGACGATGAAGAACGCCGCCCCGCTCTGGTAGGAACGCCGTCCCAGGCGCAGTTCCAGGTAGCGGTAAATCGAGGTCAGCTGCAGCCGGTAGTACAGCGGCAGCAAAATAAACGTGATGGCCAGGTAACCGAGCACGTAGCCGATCATCAGCTGGATGTAGCCGAAGCCGTTGCTCCCCACGGCGCCGGGCACGCTGATGAAAGTCACGCCCGTCAGCGTGGTGCCCACCATGCCGAAGGCCACCAGCATCCAGTTGCTGTCCTTGTTGCCGATGAAAAAACTGTCATTGGTGGCATGGCGCGAAGTGCGCCACGCCACGCCCAGCAGGATCAGGAAATACGCGAGGACGACGGCAAACAGGATGGTGGGCGACATGGGCGTTGCGCTGGCGGCAAAGAGGAACAGGGGCAGCAATATACAACAAAGCGTACAGCAATGCCCCCGGTCGATCAGGCATCAGCAGCCGCTCGGTTTCACACGCTCCACTTCCAGGCCAAACCACGGACGCAAGCGCGTGCCGACGACGTTGCCGAGGAAGGCGCAGACCAGCCACAGCCAGCCGTGCAAGCTGCCAGAGACGATGCCGCTGAAATACGCCCCGATATTGCAGCCGTAGGCCAGGCGCGCGCCATAGCCGAGCAGCAAGCCGCCAACGATGGCGGCGATGATCGAACGACGCGGGATGCGCCACACGGGCGCGTAGCGGCCAGCCAGCGCCGCCGCCAGCATGGCGCCCAGCACGATGCCGATGTCCATCACGGAAGTCTTGTCTTGCATCAAAGGCGCGGCCAGGGCGGCGGCATTGGCCTTGGTGGACCAGTAGGCCCAGCTGGCCGTATCGATGCCGATCACCGAGGCGGCCTTGGCGCCCCACAAAGCAAACGCGGACGTCACGCCCCATGGCTTGCCCGACAGCGCCAAGGTGGCGAAGTTCAGCACGACGAGCGCGATGGCGCCCGCCACCAGCGGCCAGGGGCCATGCAGCCAGGGCGACGCTTGCGCAGGCCGCAGGGGCGTCGCGACGAGCTTGCCGTGGCGGCGCTTTTCAACCAAAACCGTGATGCTGGCGATTAGCGCAAAGACGATCCAGTTCAGCGCCAGCGCGGGTACCAGGCCCAGGCTTGTGACGAGGGAAATCGGTTTGAGCTGCGGCAGCGCCGTCCAGAACGGCATGTGCGCCGTGCCGATCACGGAGCCGACGATGAAGGCCGCCAGGGTGATGAGCATGCGCGTGCTGCCCCCACCGACCGTGTACAAGGTGCCGGAGGCGCAACCGCCGCCCAGCTGCATGCCGATGCCGAAGATGAAGGCGCCAAAGATCACCGAGGTGCCGGCGGGCGAGACGAGGCCGGCGACGGGCGTGCCGAACAGGGTGCCGGCCGACAGCGCGGGGAAAAACAGCGCCACGCCGACGGCCAGCATCAGCATTTGCGCGCGCAAACCGTCGCCGCGGCCATCGGCAATGAAGACGCGCCAGGCGGACGTAAAGCCGAAGGCCGCGTGATACAGCGTAATGCCCAGCAAGGCGCCCACCACGTACAGCGCGGCCTGGGTGATGCCCACGGTCAGCGCCAGGTACCAGGCACCGAGCACGATAAGCAGCAGAGCAATGCCCAGCGGTTTCGGATTGATCGCGGCGCGCAGGCGCAGGGGGGAAGTTGCTGTATCGGACATGGGGAGTATGGGCGAGAGAAAGGTAAGCACCATTGTAACCCTGCTCTCACCCGTGCCAGCAACGTGCTGGCAGATCAAGCGGGCTTAATGCCCCACCGCATGCATCGACTGCTCGCCGCCGGCACGCACGGGGATGGGATAGCGCCGATCCATCCTGCCGCTCAAGGCCGTCAAGCCGAATGCGCCCAGCACGACGAGAGCACCGATCCAGCCCGTATGCACGAGGCCCAGGTGTTCGACGATCAAACCGCCACCCCAGGCGCCGCCGGCGATGCCCAGGTTGAAGGCGGCGATATTCAAGCCCGAGGCCACGTCCACGGCGCGCGGCGTGAAGTGCTCCGCTTGCTGCACCACATACACTTGCAATCCAGCCACGTTGCCGAAGGCCACGGCGCCCCACAGCAGCACGGTGATGACGACGAGCACCGGATGCGGCGCCGTGAAGGTCAAGACCAGCAGGACCGCTGCCAGCAGCAAAAAGATCAGTTTCAGGGCGCGCACTGGCCCCTTCTTGTCGGCCAGCTTGCCGCCCCAGATATTGCCGAACGCCACGGAGACACCATACACCAGCATCACCGCGCCCACGGCGCCGGCGCTGAAACCCGCCACTTGCTGCAGAATCGGCGCCAGGTAGGTGAAGGCGATGAAGGAGCCGCCATAGCCCACGGCCGTCATGGCGTACACCAGCAGCAGGCGCGGCTGGGCCAGTACCTGCACTTGCTGCAACAGCGAGGCCGGCTTGCTGTGGGCAATATTCGATGGCACGTACAGCAGGCTGCCGATGAACGCCACCACGCCCAGAGCCGAGACGGCGAGGAAAGTTTCGCGCCAGCCGAAGTGCTGGCCAATAAAGGTGCCCAGCGGTACGCCCGTCACCAGGGCCACGGTCAAGCCCGTAAACATGATGGCGATCGCGCTGGCCGCCTTGTCTTTCGGCACCAGCGAAGTGGCGATGGTCGAGCCGATGGAAAAGAACACGCCGTGCGCCAGCCCCGTCAGGATGCGCGCAATGACGAGGGTTTCATAGCCGGGAGATTTCCACGCCAGCAAATTACCCAAGGTAAACAAGACCATCAAGGACAGCAGCAGAGTCTTGCGGGGGATCTTGCCCGTCAGGGCCGTCAGCACGGGCGCGCCGACGGCGACGCCCAGCGCATACAGGCTGACCAGCAAGCCGGCCGATGGCAGGTTGACGCCCAGGTCCGCGGCGATGGTGGGCAACAGCCCGACGATGACAAACTCGGTGGTTCCGATGGCAAATGCGCTGAGGGTCAGCGCGAGCAAGGCAATGGGCATGAAAGACTCCGATATAAGTGCATGCAAAGGGTATGCAAATGCGAGGCTTGCAGTATCGGAGCTTTCTTTGTTTCGAAAAATACCTCCACGGGAAGAAGATAGTTGCGTCAAAATCAATAATTGACGATATCACCGGGGCATGGGACGAGTGGCAGCGGCAGTCGGCCCTGGCACGCCAGACAGCTTAGCGTGACAGGGGACTGTTGCCAGGGCTGGTGCGCGGCTCCGGCTTTTCCATCTTTTTCGCCTTGTCGCGCGGTTCCAGCTCAGGCAGGCTGGGATGCCGCCGCTCCGCCTTGGCGGCCGGGGACCCGAAATGGCGCCATTGCGCGGCAGGCAGGTGCGGGAAGCGTTCGCGCTCTGCCCGCAGGATGACGCCCATTGCCGCATCGAACGGCATTTTCACTGTCGCCACTTCCAGGCTGGCCGCGTCTTGCCGCAGCGAGGCGACTTGCTCCATACTGCGCACCAGTTGCAGCGATGACTGGCGGTAAGCCTCCGTGTCCAGCCATGCGGGAATGGCAGGGATGGGCGACGACGGGTTGGGCTGGCCTGCCATGCGCGGCTTGTCGGGATGCCCACCGATCGAACGCTCATACCACCCATCCACGGCTCCTGAACGCAGCAACAACTCCGCACGCCCCTGGGCCAGCAGCTTGCTGCGCAACTCCTTTGCTGCCGGTTGATAAAAGGCATCGATGCCTGCGCTGTGGGCCAGCGCCGCGGAAGCGACGTGCGTCAGGTTGGCGGCGGCCAGCAAGTCTGCCGTCAGCAGCCATTGTTCGGCGCTGGGCAGGCGCTTGATAGGCTCGCCAAGGGCGGCGTGCGCCACTGTCGCCAACTGCACATTCAGCTGGCCGGGATCGCGCTGCAATGCCGCGATTTTTTCCGCATTGGCAGGGTCACCCAGGTACTGGGCCAGGCCGGTCGTCACCTTGATGGCGTTGCGCTGGTGGCCCATGCGCAGACGGGACAAGTCGGGCACCAGCACGCGCACCCTTTGCTCCGAGGGCAAATCGCTTTTCAAGGTGAATGCATAGGCATTTTCATCGGCATCGACCCGCAGCGCCACGGTCAGCATCTCGGTGGAGTGCCCATTGATCGGTTGCGGACTGGCGCCAGGCGACACCAGCAAGGTGCGGCTGGACTTTTCCGCGATCCAGTACTTCATCCTGGCACGCCCCGTATTCATCAGGCGGGCATTTTCTTCGGGCGCGGCCAGGGTAAACGTATAGACGTCCTTGTCGCGCTGAAAATCGGGCAACTCCAGCGGCACTCCCATCTGCAACGGCAGCACATGCTCGATCAGTTGCCCCGACAGGAACATATAGGCTGGATGCGTGGCACGGTCGGGCTTGACGAGCGAAATGTGATCGGCATTGTCGATCGCCACCGGACGCCCGGCGCACACCCGCGTGGCGCTGCCCCATTGCACGATGCGCACGCCGCTCACATCGGCCGTTTCATAGGCGCAACTGACGTGCGGCTTGGCCGCCAGGCTGGACCAGTCGTCGCTGAGCTGCTTGAGCACGTCATTGCTATCCACCGGCCGCAGGTTCGACAGCGCGGGATTGCGCGCCACCAGGTCCGCCAGCTGCGCCACCTGCGCACCTTCCATGGGAGCACTGAACAAGACAATCAGCGGCACCTTTTCCGCCAGCTCGGGAGCCTTGTCCATATTATTGGCCAGGTAGCGCATGATGACGAGTCCGCCCATGCTGTGCCCGACAAACACGATGACCGGGTAATCGAACACGCCGGACGGCAGCAGATAGCTTTGCAGCTTGTTGGCCGCTTCCCGGATATCGAGCGAGCCGCCCGTCATGATGTTGGAGCTGAAGCCGAAGGCGTAGCTATCGACTTGCGGCCCCAGCCTGGCATCATTCTTGAGCAAACGAAAGAAACTCTCGCCATGCGCGCCTGTCCACGTGCCGCGCGTGCTGCCAAAGATGCCGTGCACGAACACCACGGCGATTTTATGCCGGGGATCGGCACGCTCGACCCAGCCCGGGTCCTCGCTATTCACGGGCGCCGGCTTGTGGCATGCGGCCAGCAAAGCAAGGCCAACGGCAAGGCAAGCGGCGATGAGTGCTCGCCACCACCGCTGCCGGTACAAGGCGATAGCCGTTCGCATCGTTGCACTCCCCTTCCATGGTCACGCACACCTGCATGCTGGCGTCACGGCGCATTGGCAAACCAGTATGCGCCGCCAGCGCCCCACGCAGGGCACGATGTCCCGATTGTTTGATCTGGCTAAAACCGTCGCCAACGCCATGGAACCAATGATCGCAAGTGACATGCAAACCGGCGCGTACCAGCTCTGCTACACTGCCCCGCTAGCAAGGGAGAGCAGTCACATGAATTCAGAGAAGCTGGCGCTGCTGGTCACGCGCGAAATGCCATATGGGAAATATCAGGGACGGCTGCTGGCCGACTTGCCGGGACACTACCTGGGCTGGTTCGCGCGCGAAGGCTTCCCCTCGGGCGAACTGGGCAGTTTAATCGCGCTGATGTACGAGCTCGACCACAATGATTTGCGCAGCTTGCTCGACCCCTTGCGCACGCGCAAGTCGCCGTGGCGGCCGGGCGAGTAAGGAGAGTAAGACCCGTCTTAAAACTGGCGCACCTTCTTCGCCAGCATGGCGCTGAACTCGCCATTCTCCACCAGTTTTTGCAGCTCGCTGGCGCCGCCGATGAGCACGCCATTGACAAAGACCATGGGGAAAGTCGGCCAGCCCGTCCACATCTTCAAGGCATTGCGGCGGTGCCACTGGTTCAAATAGCTGCCGTATTGCAGGTACTGGTAGGGCGTGCCCAGCACGTCGAGGATCTTGCGCGCCTTGCGCGGAAACGGATTGAGCGCCATGCCGACCACCACCACCTGGTGCGCGGCAATGGCAGCCTGGACCTCGCGCACGATGTCCGTATGCTTGCTGCCGATCAAAGGGCGAGCGACGGGATGGATCTGGGCTTCGTCAAGGATGGCGCGGGTCATAAAAGTCCTGGGGTGAGTGGCACGTGGCGTGCGGGTCACGCATTGTGCCATGCGCACAGGCTGGCGTGGGCGCCACCTTGAGCGACCCGGTCGATAGCCGGCATGCACTGAGCGAGTGCGATAGCGCGACCTTAGGTAATCGTGGCCGTCGAATACGCTGACTGGGTATGCCAGCCCAGGCTCGCATATAATTTCAAGCCATCCTCGGTTGCCACCAGCACCCGGCGCGCGCTGGCCGATCTCTGCCTGGCCCCCAGCGCGGCGATCAGTACTCGCCCCAGCCCCCGGCGCCGATGCGCGGCTTCGGTGACGATACGGTCAAAAACAAAGACGCCGGCATGTTCCACGGCATGGCCGCTGGCGGCAACAGCACCATCGCCGGTAAAAATACGCGCCGTCGTAATTGCCTGCGACGTTGCGACGTCAAGCCGGTAGCCGGCCGGCAAGGCTGGCGCATGCAGACTGCCTTCATGGGTCATGAAAAAACCGGCAGGGCGCAGTTGCCATCGAGGCGGTAAAAGCTTGAGCAATTGCTCCCCGGAACAACACATCTTGATGAAGATATGCGGACGGTGAATCGAGGCTGCCAACGCGCTGATGCCTGGAACAGGTTCCGAAGAAACGTAGCGCCGGATTTCCTTGGGCAAGCCCGTATCGACGCGCCACCCGCCGTGATCGGGTACGGGCAGCGCCAAGCCACGTACAATGGAACGTGCCGCCAGCCAGGCAGCAAGAAGGCCAGGCTCAAGCAGATGCGCATTTTCTTGCTCCCCCATCGCCAGGCTCCCATATTCGTGTCCGCTGATGATGCCAGAGTGCAGCCGTCGGCTGCCCGATGCACGGCATTCAGAACAATTCGTCCAGCAGCAAATGAAATTGCAGCTTGCCTTGATCGGCATCAAGGATCCCATATTGCTGCGCAAACCTTTGCTGTAGCGACGCGTCCAACTCACCGAGACTACGCCAGACGATGGCCAAGTCCTGGTAGCGGTCGGCAACGCCGGCCCGTCCCACGTCGATGCAGCCGACGACGGCGCCTTCCTGCAGGACGATATTCTCCAGCGAAAAATCGCCATGCGTCACGGCGAGGTCGGGCACGAGGGGCAGGCAATCCTGCAGCGCCGCCCACACCTGCTCTGCCGTCCAGCCTTCCCGCCCGGCATCGAAATCCTCGGCATCGACCAGGCCCGCATCGATGCGCTGGCGTGCCTGGGCCAGCCGAACAGCATGGCCGGCATTGAACGGGCAGTCGCGCACGGGAAGCGCGTGCAGGCGGCGCAGAAAGGCCGCCAGCGCGTCGACCACGGCGGGGCCCAACGCGGGGTTCGCTTCCAGCACCTCGGACGCCGTCGTGCCAGGCAGCGCAGTCATCAGCAGCCATACCTGCTCTGGGTCTGCCACGCGGGCGAACCGCACCACCGCCGGCACGGTCAGGTACTGCGCCAGCCAGCGCAGGCGCGCCATTTCATCGGCAATATCGGCCGCAATGGCATCCTTGCCGTGCTTCAGGAACAGGTCCGGCGCACCGTCCTTGCCCTGCAGTCGGTAGACGACAGCGTCCGACTCACCGACGCTGTCGCGCGCCCACGCATACGCTGCCAGTTCGGCGCGTATGTGGGCGGGCATGGTGGCCATCACGGCGGCTTGTTTCTTTTTGGAGAGAATCATTTAGCTGGACTGTGCCCTATCCCAGCGGCACCTGCAAGCCCATCTTGAGGCAGGTCAATGCCACCGAGGTGCGATAGCGCCGGATATTGTCGTCGCCGCCAAACAGGCGTTCCGTCAGCGCCTCGTATTCGGCCATGTTGCTGGCAGTAATGATCAGCAGATAGTCGGCCTCGCCCGTGATCCCGTAGCACTGCTGGATGGCCGGTTCGGCCATGATGCGTGCGCGCATGCCGGCCGTGCGCAGCGGGTGCTCATCGTGCAGGTGGACTTCCACCGTCAGTATCAGGGGGCGGCCCAGGCGGCCCGCGTCGAGCACGGCCACTTCGTGACGTATCACGCCGCTTTCACGCAGGCGGCGGATGCGCCGCTGCACGGCGGGTGCGGACAAATGCACGGCCTGGGCGATTTCGCGCTGCGAGGTCGTGTTATCGCGCTGCAAGATGTCCAGAATCGCCAGGTCGAAGGCATCGAGGGCAAGGGAAGGCGTGAGCGAAAGTTGTGTCATGAGGGTCAAAATGCAGTGCAAATATCAGAGCAGACACAATAAACTTTCATGCTTCCGATATCAAGCCATACTCGCCATGCCACAGCACCGCTACTCTTCCTTTATCCCCCTGTTGGCCATCCTCGGCTCCGTCACCTGCCTGGGACTGGGCACCTCATGGGCCAAGCACAGCCTGTTCCCGCTGGTCGGCGCACAGGGCACGACGGCCGTGCGTGTGGGCTTTTCCGCCTTGCTGCTGTTGCTGTTCTGGCGCCCGTGGCGCTGGCAGCTGAGCCGCGCCGACTTGCGCACGGTGGCCCTGTACGGCGCCGCGCTGGGCTTGACCAACCTGTGCTTCTACATGGCCTTGCGCACGATCCCGTTCGGCATCGCCGTGGCGATCGAGTTTTCCGGCCCGCTGGCCGTGGCGCTGCTGGCCTCGCGCCGCCCGCTCGACTTCGTCTGGGTGACCCTGGCCGTGGCGGGACTGGCGCTGCTGCTGCCGCTCGGCCACGACGTCAGCAAGCTCGATCCAACGGGCGTGCTGTTCGCCCTGGGCGCGGCCGTCTGCTGGGCCTCGTACATCGTCTTCGGCAAGCGCGCCAGCCATTTGCATGCGGGCCATTCCGTGTCGCTGGGCCTGGCCATGGCCGCGCTGGTGGTGGTGCCCGTGGGCGTGATGCACAGCGGCGCCGCCCTGCTCTCGCCAGTCGTGCTGGCCGTGGGCCTGGGCGTGGCCCTCATTTCCAGCGCGATCCCGATCTCGCTGGAAATGGTGGCCCTGAAGCGGCTGACGCCGCAAGCGTTCGGCATCATGAGCAGCATGGAACCGGCCGTGGCCGCCATGTTGGCATTCATCCTGCTCGATGAACGGCTGGATGCCGCGCAATGGCTGGCCATCGCCATGATCATGGCCGCGTCGATGGGCAGTTCGTATATGGCGCAGCGCCAGAAACGGGCGCTGGCCGCCGCCGTGCATACCTGACCTTAATGCACGGCCGCACCCGCCACATGGGCGGCCAGGTTCTTGCGCGCCAGCCAGGCCAGCGGCAGCAAGGCGAGTAATGCGGCAGCCACGCCGGCCCACGGTGACGATGCCATCAACTGGCGCGAGACCATCAGCGCGCCCAACATCGAGCCGAAGGAAATGCCCAGATTAAACGCGGAAATGTTCAGGCCCGAGGCGAAGTCGACCGCGTGCGGCGTGTAGCGCTCGGCCGTGGCCAGCATGCCCGCCTGCAGGGCGGGCGACAGGCCGAAGGCGAACACGCCCCAGACGAACAGCATCACCGTCATCATCAAGGGCGAAGCGATGCTCAGCGCCACGCCAGCCTGCGTGACAGCCAGCAACAGCAGCATCACACGCAAGGCTTTTTGCCAGCCCAGGTGGCTCGTCAGGTAGCCGCCCGCCAGGTTGCCGGCAAAGGTGGCGGCGCCAAATACGATCAGCAAGGCGCTGGCCGTGGTGGCGGAAAAGCCCGTCACGTCCGTCAGGATGGGCGTAATGAAGGTGAAGGCGGCAAAGCTGCTGCCGAAGCCAAACGTGGTGACCGCCATCATGGTCAAAATGGGACCGCTGCCGAGAGCCGCCAGCTGCGTCATGGCCTTGCCGCCCTTGCCCTGCTGTAAGCCGGCCGGCAGCCAGCGCGCCATGGCGGCCAGGCCCAGCGCAGCGAGCACGACGACGGCAAAGAAGGGCAGGCGCCAGCCCATCAGGTTGCCGAGAAAACTGCCGAAGGGCACGCCGATCACCATGGCCAGGGTCAATCCCGCGAACATCACGGAAATCGCCCTGCCCGCCTGCGCCTTGCTGACCAGGCTGGCGGCCACGGTGGCGCCGATGGCAAAGAAGGTGCCGTGCGCCACGGCCGTAATGACCCGGCCCAGCAGCAACAGTTCAAACGTGGGGGAAAAGGCTGCCAGCAGGTTGCCGGCCAGGAACACGCTCATCAGCCCCAGCAGGGCCGCCTTGCGCGGCAAACGCGACATCAGCAACACCAGCAGCGGCGTGCCGATGGCCAGCGCCAGCGCATACAGGCTCACCAGCGAGCCGGCCGATTCGATGGAAATATGCAAATCCTTCGCAATGGTGGGCAGAATGCCGACGACGATGAATTCGGTGACGCCGATGGCAAAGGCGCCGACGGCCAGCGCCAGCACGCCGGGCGGCATCTTGCTGGCTTGAGGGGAAACAGGGCTTGCGGTGGTCATGATGGCTCCAACAATGGTTCAAGCCAGCCAGTGTATCGAGATAAACACTTTTGATATAGACTCCTATAATGGAAACACCTGTGAAATGGATTCAATAATGGCCAGGCAAGACATCAACCGTGCGTTCGAGATGGCCGTTTTTGTGGCTGTGGTGGAAACGGGCGCCTTTTCCGCCGCCGCGCGCCGCCTGGCCTTGACGCCGTCGGCCGTCAGCAAGCTCATCAATCGCCTGGAAGCGCGGCTCGGTGCGCGTTTGTTCCAGCGCAGCACGCGCCAGCTGCACACCACGCCCGAGGGCGACGCTTTCTTTGTGCAGTGCAAGCGCATCCTCGACGATATCGATGGCGCCGAGCGCGAAGCGGCGCAAGGGGCGGCGCCGCGCGGGCGCTTGCGCATCAACTGTTTCGTGCCATTCGGCGTGCGCCACCTGCTGCCCATCCTGCCCGAGTTCGCGCAGCGCTATCCCGACATCGTGCTTGACGTCGTCGTCAGCGACGCCATCGTCGACTTGCTGGAAGACCGCACCGACATCGCCATCCGCACGGGCAAGTTGAAGGAATCGAACCTGGTGGCGCGTAAACTGGGCGAAGACGCGATGGTCGTCGTCGCCGCACCCGCCTACGTGGCGCAGCATGGCCTGCCGCGCACGCCGCAGGATTTATCGAAGCACAATCTGCTGGCATTCAACTTCCGCTGCCAGAACGAAACCTGGCCCTTCCTCGATGAGGCGGGCAACACCGTGCAGGTGGCGCCGCAGGGCAATACCTGCGTCAGCGATGGCGAAAGCATGCGCCAGCTGGTGCTGGCGGGCATGGGACTGGGACGCTTTTCGCGCCAACATGTGCTGCGCGATATTGCGCAAGGTCATTTAATACCCTTGCTGCAGGACTACAATCCGGGCGACAAGGAACTCGTGCACGCCGTCTTCGTGGGACCGGGCCTGCAAGTGCCGGCCAGAGTGCGCGTGATGCTCGATTACCTGCTGGAAAAAGTGAGCTTGAGCGATGCTTAAGCCACCACCGCATCCAGGCGCAGCTGCCGGCCCTCGCCCAGCATCACTTCGAACTCCGCCGCCGGCACGGCCGGGCTGAACAGATAGCCTTGCAGCTGGTCGCAGCCCAGTTCGCGCAAGAAGCGCATCTGCTCGGCCGTTTCCACGCCTTCGGCGACGATTTCCTGGCGCAACTGCTGCGCCATGGTGACGATGGCGCGGGCAATGGCGCAATCGTTTTCCTCGAACGGCAAGCCGATGACAAACGAGCGGTCGATTTTTAATGTGCTGATGGGGAATTTCTTCAGGTAAGCCAGGCTGGAATAGCCGGTGCCGAAGTCGTCCAGCGCCAGCGCCAGGCCCATGGCCACCAGCTGGTTCATGATGTCGATCACCTTGTCGGCGCCGCGCATCAACAGGCTTTCCGTAATTTCCAGCATGATCTGGTCGGGCCGCACTTGATAGCGCTCCAGCACGGCCGCTATGCGCGCCGGCAACTGTTCATCGAACTGGCGCGCCGACAGGTTGACGGCGATGGCCGGCATGTGCAGGCCACGGTCTTCCCAGCTGCGGATCTGGCGGCAGGCCTCATCCAGCACCCAGGTGCCGAGTTCCAGAATCAAACTGGTTTCCTCGGCAACAGGAATGAACAGGCCGGGCGAGACCATGCCGCGCATTGGATGCTTCCAGCGCAACAAGGCTTCCGCGCCCACGATGCGCCCGCTGGCCAGGCTCACTTTCGGCTGGTAATGCAATTCCAGCTCCTTGTCGCCCAAGGCCAGGCGCATTTCGCTTTCCAGGCGCAAATGTTCCTTGGCCCTGCGGTTCATGTCTTCGCGGTAAAACAGGAAAGTCGATTCGATGGTCTGCCCCGCCTTGGCCACGGCCACGTCGGCAAAGCGGAACAGGGCTGGCGCTTCCAGGCCATCTTCCGGATACACGGTGATGCCGATGCTGGCGCCCACGTGCAGGGCGTGCGTATCGATATTGATCGGCGCCTCTAACAGGTTGAGCAGCTTTTGCGCCACGTTCGCCGCATGCTCGCGCTTTTCGATATGCAGCAACGCCACGACGAACTTGCTGTTGTCGACCCGCGCCAGGATGTCCGCGTCGCGCAGGGCGCCACGGAACAGCTCGCCGATGGCGATCACCAGTTGGTCGCCCACTTCATGGCCCAAGGTGTCGCTGATGGAACCGATGCGGCTGATGTCGATGACCATCAGTGCACCATGCGTGCCTTGCCGTTTCGCTTCGGCCAGGCCCTGGTTCACCAGCTGGTTCAGCAGGCAGCGGTTGGGCAAGCCCGTCAGGCTATCGTAGTTGGCCATGCGCTGCATGCGCGCCTCGGCATCCTTGTGCACCGAGATATCGGAAAACAGGGAAAACACATGGCTGATTTCGCCAAATTCGTCGCGCACGACGCTGATGGTGACGTCTTGCGGGAACAGTTCGCCATTCTTGCGCTTGCCGATGATCTCGCCACGCCAGGAGCCATGCCCACGCATGGCGGCGCGCACTTTGGCGCGGAAATCGGGGTCGTGCACGCCCGAGCGCAGCAAGTCCGGCGTGCGGCCGATGGCTTCGGCCGGCGAATAGCCGGTGATGCGGGAAAACGAGCTGTTGATCGAGACGATGCGCTCTTCCGCATCCGTGATCAGCACGGCTTGCTCGCTATCTTCGATGATGCGCGCGTGCAACCTCACCTTGTCCACGTCGGACAGCGGTTCGCTCATGGCCGACAGGCGCACGGCCATGCCGCACGCCTTGCCGGCCTGGTCGTGTATCACGTGGCGGTGCATGCGCAACCACGTCACCATGCCCGACTTCTTGCGCCGGCGCACATCGGTGGCCACGTCGCCCTGTTTGAAATGCAATTCCAGCACGCTCGCTTCCGCGTCGTCTTCCGGATACAGGAACAGGATGTGCTGGCCCAGCGCTTCCAGTTCGGAATAGCCGAACATCT
This sequence comes from Janthinobacterium kochi, assembly GCF_051380715.1. Lineage (NCBI taxonomy): Bacteria > Pseudomonadati > Pseudomonadota > Betaproteobacteria > Burkholderiales > Oxalobacteraceae > Janthinobacterium > Janthinobacterium kochi. The sequence goes on along the minus strand of NZ_JBNYXO010000001.1, from coordinate 244,564 downwards.
GTTCGGCGCCATGGTTCCAGCCGATCAGGAAGCCATCGGGATCGATTTCCAGCAAGGCGTCCGCCGGCGCCACGCGCACCAAGGGCCGGCTGGCGCCGCGCAGCCGCTCCAGCTCTTCCTGCAGCCGCGCCAAGGTAGCGGCCTGCTGCGGCCCCGCCTGTTCACGGGCATCCTGGGCCAGGCGCAGGCACAGCGCAACCTTCGCCTCAAGCATGGCAACCCCACTCTTGGGCCAGGTCAGAGGAAGGTATCAGGGGCGCTGCAGTGTGTGTAATCATCAAAATCCCACTGTGGGGCGTGGAGGTCGGGGCAGAAAGACGGTCGAAATACTATGAATATGGTAACTTAAAAATGTTGGCGTATGTCAACATTTTAAGACCTAAGCAGAATGGCTGGGTGCTGCGTCAGGCACGCCCAGGCAGATGCCGCGCCAGGCGGGCAAACACATCCGGTTCGCGCATGCGCGCCATCCACCAGCGCAGCGCGGCGCCATCCTCGCCCACGCGCCAGGCCAGGTAAAACGTTTCCGACGGTTTCGGCTCTTCCACGGCCTTCTCCACCAGCTCGCCGCGCGCGATGGCGGCGCGCGCGCACGGCCCCGGCAGGAAGCCAAAGCCCAGCCCCAGCACTTGGTAGTCGAACTTAACCTGCATGTTCGGCACGCTCAAGGCATCTTGTCCCAGCAGCAGTCCCACCGTGCGCGGCGCCATCTGGCGCGCCGAATCGGCCACCACCACGGCCCGGTGCTGCTGCAAGTGGCCGCGCGACAAGGGTTCCGCCACCTGCGCCAACGGGTGCGAGGGCGCAACGGCAAACACGAAGTCGAGCATGCCGATTGCTTGCGCGATATAGCCGCCACCCGCCGGCCCGTCGCCAGGCGCGCCCACCAGCAAGTCGACCCGCCGGTCCTGCAGCGCTTCCCAGGTGCCCGACAGGGTATCTTGCGACAGGCGCAGGCGCGTCTGCTGCGCTACCGCATAGAAAGCGCGCACGTCGTCGGCCAGGGCCACGGCGGAAAACATGGAATCGATACCGATGGACAATTCCGTTTCCCAGCCGGACGCCACCCTGCGCACGCGGTGCTCGAGGTCCTGCGCCGCCTTCAGCAGATAGCGCCCCTCTTTCAGCAGCTCCTGGCCAGCCGCCGTCAGCATGACTTTCGGGCCATTGCGCTGGAACACTTGCACGCCCAGGTCGTCTTCCAGCTTGGCCACCGTATAGGAAATGGTGGACGGTACTTTATGCAGCTCCTTGCCGGCCGACGAGAACGATCCGCGGCGGTCGATGGCGTCGACAATTTGCAGGGCTTCCAGGCTCAGTCTTAACATTCGATTTTTTCGATCATAGCTCGCAAGATTTTCCGTTTTTCTTTCTCTGTAGAGGGGTCTATACTTTCTTCATCGTACAGCGAAGGGCAGCATCGGCGCCACGGCAACTGCCAGGCAACAGTCCTTCGAAATTATCGCACATTAACCTTTAGAAACGGAGTCCACCATGTTACAGATTCGTCATAGCGAAGAGCGCGGCGCCGCCAACCACGGCTGGCTCAATTCCCACCACAGCTTTTCCTTCGGCAGCTACCACGATCCGCTGCACATGGGCTTTGGCCCCCTGCTGGTGATCAATGAAGACCGCGTCACGCCAGGCCAGGGTTTCGGCACGCATGGCCACCGCGACATGGAAATCATTTCGTATGTGCTCGACGGCGCGCTGGAACACAAGGACAGCATGGGCACCGGCTCCGTCCTGCATTACGGCGATGTGCAGCGCATGAGCGCCGGCAGCGGCGTGCGCCACAGCGAATTCAACCATTCGGCAACGGATGGCTTGCATTTCCTGCAGATCTGGATCCAGCCGAACGTGACGGGCATCCCCCCCAGCTATGAAGAGAAACATTTTACGCCGGACAGCAAACGGGGCAAGCTGCGTTTGATCGCCTCCTCCGACGGCCGCCAGGGTTCCGTGCTGATCCACCAGGATGCTGCCATCTACGCCAGCATCCTGCAAGAAGGCGAACAGGCCGAACATGCACTGGAAGAAGGCCGCCAAGCCTATGTGCACCTGATCCGCGGCAGCCTGGTGGTCAACGGCACGCCCTTGAAAGCGGGCGATGCGCTGAAACTGACGCAGGAAACCAGCGTGGCAATTACCCAACCGGAAGACGCCGAGTTTCTGCTCTTCGACTTACCCGAATGATTGATCACTGTACCGAAAGAGAAAATCATGCAAAACAAAACCAACGTCTTGCTGCCCCTCGGCCGTGCCGCCCTTGGCGTGCTGTTCTTTGTCTCGGGCTTGCTGAAAATCGGCGGCTTTGCGGGCGTGGCCGGCTACATGGCCAGCCAGGGTTTGCCGATCGCCAATATCTTGTTGGTGGGCGTCATCGTCCTGGAAGTGGGCGGCGGCCTGCTGCTGATCACGGGCTGGCAGGCGCGCTGGGCGGCGCTGGCCCTGGCGCTGTTTTTGATCCCGACGACGCTGATCTTCCACGCCTTCTGGAGCGCCGATGCGGCCCACTTCCAGGATCAGTTGACGAACTTCCTGAAGAACCTGTCCATCTTCGGCGGCATGCTGCTGCTGGTGGAGCGCGGTTTTCGCCAGGCCAGATAAGGCCGAAGGCAGCCTGTCACCGTTTCGTCATCAAGCTGACATGGCGCTGTCACATTAGCTGACTATCATGCGATTGCCATTTAATCACGCAACCACAGGACATCGCAGCCCATGAACAAGCCCAACGATCTGGCCATCAGTGCCACCGATCTGAACGACATTGACAGCAACGCGTCCCACGACAACCATTTCAACAGCATCCTGAACGCCCGCCTGAGCCGCCGCAACTGGCTGCGCGGCAGCGCCGTCACGGCCGCTACCGCCGTCATGGGTTCGATGGGACTGTCCGCTTGCGGCGGCGGCAGCGATGCGGCCGCCGTCACGCCGACGCCGACACCGACACCGACACCCGAAAAACTGCTGGCCTTCACCGCCGTGCCGAAAAGCCTGGCCGACGTCGTGTCGGTGCCGGCCGGCTACACGGCCACCGCCCTGTATGCGCTGGGCGACTCGCTGCGCGCAGCCACGCCAGCCTACAAGAACGACGGCAGCGATACCGATTTCGATAACCGCGCCGGCGACCACCACGACGGCATGGAATACTACGGCCTGTCCGCCGCCGGCGCGCCGCTGGCATCCGGCGCCGAACGGGGCTTGCTGGCGATGAACCACGAAGCGACCACGGATGAAAAACTGTCCTCGCACTTCCTGCACGTGAATGGCGGCACCACCTCGCTGCCGCGTCCCGCCGCCGAAGTCGACAAGGAAGTGGCCGTCCACGGCCTGAGCGTGGTGGAAATCAAAAAGACGGGCAGCGCCTGGGCCACCGTCAACGATTCCGCTTTCAACCGCCGCGTCACGCCGCTGACGGACATCGAGATTGCCGGTCCGGTACGCGGCAACGCCCTCGTGGTGACCAAGTATTCGCCAACCGGCACCAAGACGCGCGGCACCATCAATAACTGCGGCACGGGCAAGTCGCCATGGGGCAGCTACCTCTCCGGCGAAGAAAACTGGGCTGGCTACTTCACCCGCTCGGCCACCGACAATGCGGCGCGCGGCGACAAATCCGTGGCTTCGCTGAACCGCTATGGCCGCAGCCAGGGCGGCGCCTCGCGCCACGGCTGGGAAACGGGCGGCAGCGACGACAAGTACGCGCGCTGGAACCTGAGCAAGATTGGCGCATCCGCCAATGGCAGCGACGACTACCGCAATGAGCTGAACGGCATGGGCTACATCGTCGAGATGGACCCGTACGACAAAACCAAAGCCATCCGCAAGCGCACGGCACTGGGCCGCTACGCGCACGAAAGCGCCGCCTTCAGCGTACCGACCGTAGGCCAGCAACTGGCCGTCTACATGGGCGACGATTCTCGCAACGAATACATCTACAAGTTCGTCACGACGGCTGTCTGGGCCGCCGCGGACGCCAACCCGGCCGACCGCATGACCACCGGTGACAAATACCTCGATTCGGGCAAGCTGTACGTGGCCAAGCTGGCCGCCGATGGCACGGGCCAGTGGATCGAGCTGGCCATGTCGAACGCGCTGATCCAGGCATACAGCGCCTACAAGTTCGCCGACCTGGCCGATGTACTGGTGAATGCCCGCCTGGCGGCCGACGCCGTCGGCGCGACGAAGATGGACCGTCCGGAATGGTGCTCGGTCAACCCGGCCAATGGCGAGATCTACTACACGCTGACCAATAACTCGAACCGCACCGTCAATCCGAGCGGCTCGTCGCAGCTGGCGCCGGACAGCGCCAATCCGCGCGCCTACACGGACATGAAAGGCAGCAGCGCGCAGAACGGCAATCCGAACGGCCATATCATCCGCTTCAAGGAAGGTACGGGCGCGGCCGCAGCCACCAGCTTTACCTGGGATGTCTACCTGTTTGGCGCCGAGAGCGGCGCCGACGCCAGCAAGATCAACCTGTCGAACCTGACGGCCGACCAGGATTTCTCGAGCCCCGATGGCCTGGCCTTCAGCCCCTACACGGGCATTTGCTGGATCCAGACCGACGATGGCGCGTACACGGATGTGACCAACTGCATGATGCTGGCAGCCATTCCCGGCAAGGTCGGCGATGGCGCCAAGTCCACCCTGAACTACGCCACGGCGGCCGGCGGCAACCTGGCGGTCGACACCTTCATCGGCAAGAAACCCACCGCCGACACGCTCAAGCGCTTCCTGGTGGGGCCGGTCGGCTCGGAAATCACGGGCATCAGCGAAACGCCCGATGGCAAGACCATGTTCGTCAACATCCAGCATCCGGGTGAAAACACGTCGCTGGCGAATATCGGCGATCCGTCCAAATACACGAGCCAGTGGCCAGCCAACGCCGGTTATGGCGCCGGCAAGCGTCCCCGCTCGGCCACCATCGTGATCACCAAGAACGACGGCGGACGCATCGGCAGCTGATGTCCCGTGCCTGGCGGAGGCATCCGCCAGGCAAAGCCAGCAATTCACCTTGTAAAAGGAGGAAGTGCCCCTAAGTAAGGCTTATCACCAGACATTGCAACGACCGAATGGCAGCGGGGGAAAACGTTTCCCTGCTTTTTGGTATGATGGCAAGGCGCGCCGGCACCGCAGTGGTGTCGCGCGCCTTTTATTTTTGATAATTACTTATATGAGCACAACCATGCAAAGCGGCGCAGACCTCCTGGCGACAGGCGAATTGGATTACACGACTTCCTGCGCACTGCCGACGCCGTGGGCCCAGTTCACCTTGCACGCCTTTGTCGAGCACGCCACAGGCAAGGAACACCTGGCCATGGTGCTGGGCGATGTCGGCAACGGCGAACCGGTGCTGGCGCGCGTGCATTCCGAGTGCCTGACGGGCGACGTGCTGTTTTCCCAGCGCTGCGACTGCGGCGCCCAGCTCGAAGGCGCCTTGAAGCGCATCGCCGAGGAAGGCCGCGGCATTTTGCTGTATCTGCGTCAGGAAGGGCGCGGCATCGGCCTGATCAACAAGATCCGCGCCTACCGCCTGCAAGAGGCAGGGGCCGACACGGTGCAGGCAAATGAACAGCTGGGTTTCAAGGCCGACGCGCGCAACTACACCTTGTGCAAGCCCATGTTTGCGCAATTCGGCATCCACAGTCTGCGTTTGATGACGAACAATCCGCGCAAGATCGCCGCCATGGAAGCGCTGGGCATCACGGTGGCCGAACGGGTGCCGCTGCTGGTGAACCGCAACGCCTTCAACCAGCACTACCTGAATACCAAGCAAAGCAAGCTGGGTCACATGATGACGCCGGAAACGGCGCCGGCGCTGGAAGACGGCGCCCTGTAATCCCCCGGGCTGGCGCAACGCTGCACGATGCTGCGCCGGGCCGGCCTCGCTCCTGCTCACGCACAAAGGATGCATGAAATTATCTCACTACGCCTTCTTGCTGGCCAGCCTGTGCGCTGCCGCAGGCGCACACGCGGCCCAGGCGCTTGCACCAGCCACGGCCTCCACCGCTTCGACTCCCCCCATCAAGCCGCCGCCGGCCACTGCCGCGCCCGCCGCCACCGAACATGCGGCTCTGCCACCGCCCTCGTCCGCCGCGCAAAAGTTGTACACGGCCGCGCGCGCCGACATCCTGCAAGTGCGCGTGCTGCTGAAAAACGGCCGCACGCAGTCGTCGGTCGGCTCGGGCTTTTTGATCGGTACGGGTGACTTGGTGGTGAGCAACTATCACGTCGTGTCGCAATTCGCGCTCGACCCCGATACCTACGTGGGCGAATGGGTCGATACCAGCGGGCAGCGCGGCAATGTGGAATTGCTGGCCGTCGACGTGCTGCACGACCTGGCCGTGCTGCGCGTGAACCGCCACGGCACGGGCTTTTTCAAGATGCCGGAAGGGCTGGCGCCCCTGACACAGGGGCAATACCTGTATTCGATGGGCAATCCGCTGGACCTGGGCTTCGCCATTTCGGAAGGCGCCTACAACGGCGTCGTCACGCGCAGCTTCTATGACCAGCTGATGTTTACGGGACCGATCAATTCCGGCATGAGCGGCGGCCCCAGCGTGACGGCCAGCGGCGACGTGGCCGGCGTGAATGTGTCGAAGCGCCTCGATGGCGAACTCGTCAGTTTTCTCGTGCCCGCCCGTTATGCCCAGCAATTGCTGGCCAAGGTGGCCCAGCAAGGCAAGCCGCCGAAAGACTTCAAGCCGCTGGTGACGGCGCAACTGCTGGCGCACCAGGAAGTCATGCTGGCGCGCCTGCTGGACACGCCCTTGAGCCTGAAAACCATGGGTCCGTACCGCGTGCCCGTGCGCGAGTCCGACCAGATGCGATGCTGGGGCCGCTCCAACGTCAAGTCCGACAAGCCCTATATGCTCGACAACACCAGTTGCGCCATGGAATCGGCCATTTTCATTTCCGGCGCCCTGCAGACGGGGCAAGTGTCGATGCGGCACGAATTCCTGCGCAGCAGCGAACTGGGCGCGCTGCGCTTTTCCGAGCTGGCCAGCGCCTCGTTCAAGAATGAAAGTGTCGGCAGCTACAAGAACGTGCACCTGACGGGACCCCATTGCACCGAACAGTTCGTCAAGAACAAGACCTTGCCCTTGCGCGCCGTCCTGTGTGTGCGCGCCTACCGCAAGTTTACCGGTCTGTACGACTTTGCCCTGCTGGCCGCCAGCACCGATGCGCCACTCATGAGCTTGCAAAGCCGCATCGACGCGCGCGGCGTGTCCTACGCCAACGGCATGCGCGTCACGCGCACCTTCCTCGAAGCGCTGTCGCGGGAAAGTAGCCGCAAGCCATGAAGCCGCCCTACTACCTTGAAATCCTCGCCGAGAATGGCGAAGTGCAGCAACGCCAGCGCATCGCCACTCTGCCGATTCGCATCGGCCGCGGCTATGACAACGACTTCATCGTCGACGACGCGCATACGGCCGCCCGGCACGCCATCGTCGAGGACGATGGCGCAGGCGGCCTGCTGCTGCGCGACCTGGGCAGCCAGAATGGCGTGATCCACCGGGGACAACGGCAACTGCAAGTGGCCTTGAACGGCAACAGCATCGTGCGCCTGGGCCACACGCGCCTGCGCGTGCGCGCCAGCGACCATCCTATTGCGCCCGAACTGAGCGACACCACCAGGCACGACTGGGAAGGATTGCGCCCCGCCGTCGCCGGCTTGGCCATGATCGGCGCCTCGGCCGCCTTCAGCAACTGGCTGGGCGACGCGGAAGCCTTCGACCCGATTTCCTACCTGATGATCATCGCCTACGCGCTGGCCGGCGGCCTCGTGTGGGCATCGATCTGGGCCGTGGCAAACCGCCTGTTCGGCCATGTGGCGCGCTTCGGCCGCCACCTGTTCATCATCGGCTGCGGCTTGCTGGCCATGGAAGTGTGGGAACTGGGCAGCAATGTGGCGGCGTATGCGCTGTCGCTGGAAGTGCTGACGCGCTACGGGCGGCATATGTTCATCGTCATTGTATGCGCCATGATCTACTACCATTTGTGCACGATCAAACCCCAGCATCCGCGCCGCTTCGGCCTCGTTGCCGTGGTGCTGGCCATCCTCGGCTCGACCCTGATCTTGCTGAGCAACCTGCAAACCAGCGGCCGCCTGGCCGACGAGGCCTACATGTCCGTCATCTACCCGCCAGCCATGCGCCTGAGCCCGAATCACACGACGGAGGCCTTCTTCCGCGACGCGGCCGGCCTGCAGCGCGCCGTCGACGCCGAGCGCGGCAAGGCGGCCAAAGGGGCCGATGAAGACGAAGACAGCGGCGATTAACAAAGCGCATGCAAAAAGCCCGCCGGTCTGTCAAGACATGGCGGGCTTTTTTTATGTGCGCCGCGAGGCGCGCAGAATATTGCGCCTTAGAACTTGCGCTTAAAACTTCTCGTCCTGCTTGCGGCGTGCCGTGAAACCCAGCAAGCCCAGGCTGATCAGCAGCATGGCGTAGGTGCTCGGTTCCTGCACGGCCAACACCAGGCCATCGCTGCTGGAAAAACTGGCGAAATTGCTGTTGCTTTCCTTGAACTGGACTTGCCGGCCTTCATCGCAGCAGCCTTCCAGGCCATCGATGCTCAAGGTATGGTTGCCTGCCAACAAGGTGCTCGAACCTGCGAGGAACTGGCTGCTGCTATCGTAGTTATCAGCCCACCACAGGTCGCTGCTCTTGACGTCCAGTGCCACGCCGGCATTCAGCACAGACTGATAAGCGGTGGCGGAAGCTTGCAAGCCAGCATTCGAGTAGCCGGTAGAGACGGTCATGGTACTGGCGTTCGCGTGGGCAAACACACCAGCAGCGATCAGGAACAGGGCGATTTTGGGCAAATTTTCCATGATAAGTATCCAGTCATAAGTATTCAACGGGCGCAGCAGGCGTAAGGGCGCTTGAGCTGAATACACGCTGCATTGAGGCGTGTCGGCATCGCGCTGGCAGTTGCAAGGATGAGCGGTCGGGGGCGTAGCCTCCGCAGAACTTCGCGGACTTGCGACATGCCATGGCGGCACTGCAAGCATCCTGGAAAGGGTTCGGGTTCCCGGGACAAAGCCAGACAGTTGACGGGTCAGGTAAAACGTTAAGTCTATTGTATCTTAAATTCCCTGAAGGAAAAGTATTTTTCTTTTTATCATGTAAGATATTTTTATGACAATCACGCACCAGGCAGCTAAAACGGCCTGAACCGCCGTGCCGCTCGGGCAACGCCATCATCGCGCAGGCTGGCGAGGTGTCGCACCAGCACCACAAAGGCACGCGCCAGTGTCGCATCTTGCGCATTTCTTTTCGCATGCCGCTGCACCACGCGGCGAAACAGCATGGCAAAATGCAGTCATGCAGCTATCTGTCCGATGAGAGGGAAAGAGGAAATGGTCGACCTGGAAGAACTACGCTATCTGGCACTGTCGTTTCCCGACGCCACCGAGGAAGAACACCACGACCGTCCAGCCTTCCGCGTGGGCGGGAAGATCTTTGCCACCCTGCCCGACGACGAGCACATCAACGTGCTGCTCGATGCGGAAGCGGCGCATATCGCCACCGTCATCACGCCGTCCGGCTGCGAAAAACTGTGGTGGGGCGAACGGCTGGCCGGCATCACGGTGCGTCTGGCGGACGCCGAGCTGGACATGCTGGCCGCCGCCCTGACGGCAGCCTGGCGGCGCAAGGCGCCCAGCGACCTGGCCAAGACCATCGCCCCGAGCGGGTAGTTACAGCGGCCAATTGCGCAGCAGCAATCCCACCATCTGCTGCAATTGCTCGCGCGATACCCCCGCCGCCGCCTGGATGGCCATGCCTTGCGACAGGGTCACGACAAAGCGCGCCTGCTGCTCGGGACAGGAATCGGGTGGCAAATCCCCCTCTTCCCTGGCGCGCCGCAAGCGGTCGCGCAACTTGATTTCACCGCGCAGCCGGCGCGCGAACAATTCATCGCGGATCGGCAAGGCATCGTCGCTGCAGGCGAGCGCCGCATTCACGCCCATGCAGCCGTGCGGACCGTCGGGCATGGTTTGCGCATCGACATACTGCGTCAGCAAGGCTTCCACTACCTGGCGCGCCGTCGGCTGTTCCAGCGCCGCATCAAAAAACTGCATGCGCGTGTCGCTGTAGCGCTCGAGCGCCTTGTGGAACAGCTGCTCCTTGTTGCCGAAGACGGCATACAGGCTGGGCCGGTTCATGCCCATGGCTTTCGTCAATTCCGGCAGAGAACTGCCCTCATAGCCTTTTTCCCAGAACACTTTCATGGCGCAATCGAGCGCCTCGTCCGCGTCGAAGGTGCGCGGACGACCCGTTTTCGCCTTGGCTACTGCCTCTTTTTTTTCTTGTTTCATACCGTTCGGTAAAAAATTATTGACAACAATGCTTGCTTGCCCCGATTATATACCGACCGGTTAAAAACCTCCCGGCTTTTCAGGAACCTCACATGCAAACACTCTCCAACGCTACTGACGACGATACCACCGTGGCGCCCTGGCTGGCCGTCTTATCCGTCGGCATCGGCGCCTTCGCCCTCGTCACGACCGAATTCCTGCCAGTCGGGCTGCTGCCGGCCATGGCCACCGAACTGGCCATCAGCAAGGGCCAGGCGGGACTGATGATCACCACGCCCGGCATCGTTGCCGCGTTTGCCGCCATCTTCGTCACCGTCGGCTCGGGCCGCCTGGACCGCCGCATCGTGCTGCTGGCACTCACGGCCCTGCTGGTCGTTTCGAACCTGCTGGTGGCGCTGGCGCCCTCATATGCTTGGATATTGCTGGGCCGCGCCATGCTGGGCGTGGGCGTGGGCGGCTTCTGGGCCATCGGCAGCGCCATCGGTCCGCGCCTGGTGGCGCCGCAGCATGCGTCGCGCGCCATGTCCATCATCTTCGCCGGCGTCTCGCTGGGCACGGTGGCGGGCGTGCCGGCCGGCGCGCTGGTGGGCGAGCTGGTCGGCTGGAGAATCGCCTTTGGCGCGGCCAGCGCCATTGCCGTACTGGTCTTCATCGGCCAGTTGCTGCTGCTGCCCAAGCTGCCGCCGACACAGGCCATCCGCTTGCGCCAGTTGCCGATGATTTTCGGCATCCGCAAAGCCAGGCTGGGCCTGATCGCCACGGCCATGCTGTTCACGGGCCAGTTCGCCGTCTACACGTATATCGCGCCGTTCCTCACGCAAGTGTCGCACCTGGCGGCCGGCACGGTCAGCGCCATGCTGCTCGTGTATGGCGCTTCCGGCTTCATCGGCAACCTCGTGGGCGGCTGGGCCGCCGGCCGCCACGAACGGGCCGCGCTGATGGTGACGGGCGCCGTGCTGGGCTTGTCCACCCTGGCCCTGGCCGCGTTCGGCAGCCATGCACTCACGGCCATGCTGCTGGTGGCCGTGTGGGGCTTCGGTTTCGGCGCCATGCCGATCGCCGTGCAGACGTGGATGTTCAAGGCCGCGCCACACTTGATGGAAGGCAGCAGCGCGCTGTTTGTCGCCATCGTGCAAGTGTCGCTGGCGTCGGGCGCCTTGCTCGGCGGCATGGCCGTCGACCGGCTGGGCGTATCGAGCGCGATGGTGGTGGGCGGCCTGTTCGCCCTCGGCTGCGCGCTGACGATCGCGCTCTTCGGCAAGCCGCAGGCCAGCGCCAAGGCCGCCGCGTCCTGCATCGCATCGTAGGAAAGTGATATCAGATGCGCCCGCGGCGAAATTCGCCGAGGAACTTCGTCACTTCGGCCGGCGTCATCACCACGTCCGCGTCGCCGTGATATGCATACAGGAAAGGCGTGCCGCCCAGGCGGTCCGTCAGCTTGGCAAAAAGTAAAAAGCGGCTGCCCAGCGGATAGCGCTGCAGGTCGGCCAGACGGCGCGAGCACTGCACTGCCAGCTCGGGAGAGAAGGCCTGGCCCGGCACGGGGCGGATTTCCACGCGGCCATCGATGGCGCGCGATTCGACGGCAACATGCCGGTATGCATAAGTATCACGGGCCATGCCGCCACCTTGAAGGAAGTAAAGGCGCCATCTTAAGCGAAGACGGCGCCTGCCGTGTTACTGCGCCACGATGCGCAGCAAACGGCCGTTATCCTCATCGGTCAGCGCATACAGGTAGCCATCCGGTCCCTGGCGCACTTCGCGCACGCGCGCGCCGATGGCCAGGCGGTCCTGCCCCGTCACCTTGCCGTTCGCATCGACGGCGATGCGGCGGATATCCTTGGCCGCCAGGCCGCCGCTGAAGATGCTGCCGCGCCAGGCGGCAATCTTGTCGCCCGTATAGACGGCCAGGCCCGACGGCGCCGGCGACGGCACCCAGGCCACGCTGGGATTGAGCATGCCGGCCACTTCATGCTTGCCGACGGGCTCGTGCGTCTTGTAGTCGGCGCCATAGCTTTGCAATGGCCAGCCGTAATTACCGCCCGCCACCACCAGGTTCAGCTCGTCGCCGCCATACGGACCGTGTTCCGTGGCCCACACGCGGCCGGAAACAGGATCGAGCGCCAGGCCCTGCACGTTGCGGTGGCCAACCGACCAGATTTCCGGCAAGGCGCCCTTGGCCGCCAGCGGATTGCCGGGTGCCGGTTTGCCCTCTTCCGTCAGGCGCAGGATGGACCCCTGGTGGGTGGCCAGGTTTTGCGCCTGCTCGCGCGCCAGGCGGTCTTTGACGCGCAACGGCGGGTTGCCGCCATCGGCCACGCTCATCAGCAAAGTGCCATCCGGCAGCCACAGCAGGCGCGAACCGAAATGCTGGCCGCCGCTCTTGTCGTTGGCCACCTTGAACAGGGTCTGGATGCCCGTCACCTTCTTGCCATCGAACACGCCGCGCACCAGGGTCGTGCGGTTGGCATCATTGGTGCCCGTCGACACCGTCATGTAGACTCTTGGCGCAGCCTTGCCCGCATCCTGCGGGTGAATGACGATATCGAGCAAGCCGCCTTGCCCGCCCGTAAACACCTTGGGCATGCCTTCCAGCGCCACATCGGTAAAAGTCTTTCCATTCAGCAGATGCAAGGTGCCCTGCTTGCTGGTGACCAGCGCGCGTCCTTCGCCCAGCCAGGCGATGCCCCACGGCTGGCGCACGCCCTGCGCGACGATCTCGGCCTTCCAGCCCTGTTTGGCGGCGGGCGGCTCGCCCGTGGCTTGCAGTTCGGCCCAGGCCGATGGCGCGGCGGCCAATGCCCATGCCAGCAAGATGCTGGTGCGGCGTAACTGGAACATGCTCTCTCCTGTCGGTGGATGATGCGAATGTGGGATCAGGCGCGCAGCAGCAAGGCGACGGCTTCGGCCGCGATACCCTCTTCGCGCCCCAGATACCCTAGCTTTTCATTCGTTTTGGCCTTGATGTTCACCTGGCCCACACTCACGCCCAGGTCTTCGGCCACGTTGGCGCACATGGCGGCGATGTGCGGCGCCATTTTCGGGCGCTGGGCGATGATGGTGGCGTCGATATTGCCGATGATATAACCGGTCGCTTGCACGCGGCGCACGGCTTCGCGCAGCAGGGTGCGCGAATCGGCGCCCTTGAATTGCGCGTCCGTGTCGGGGAAATGGCGGCCGATGTCACCCAGGGCGGCCGCGCCGAAGATGGCGTCGGTGATCGCGTGCAGCAGCACGTCGGCATCGGAATGGCCGAGCAAGCCCTGGTGATGGGGGATTTTCACGCCGCCGATGATCAGGTCGCGGTTTTCCACCAGCGCGTGGCAGTCATAGCCCTGGCCGATGCGGAAAGGCAGTACGGGAGTCGTTGTGTGCATGCGGGTCTCTCTGGAATTCAAGGATGGGCCAAATACAGCTCGGCCGTGTGTATGTCGCGCGGCAAGGTCACCTTCAAGTTGCGCGGGTGGCCTTCGACCAGCCTGGGCGTCAGGCCCAGCGCTTCGACGGCGCTGGCGTCGTCGGTAATCGCTTGCGGATCGGGCGCTTGCGACAAGGCCCGGTGCAGCAAGGCATAGGAAAACATTTGCGGCGTCTGCGCCAGCCACAGGCCGTCGCGCGACACCGTCTGCGCCGACAGGCTGCCAGGCCCCGCCCGCTTGACGGTGTCGACCACGGGCAAGGCCAGCAAGCCGCCGGCCGGATATTCACCGACTTCGGTAATGAGCTTTGCGATCAGCGCCGGCGTCAGGCCGGGCCGCGCCGCGTCGTGTACCAGCACCTGGTCGTGGGCGGCTATGCAGCCCTGCACGGCGTGCAAGCCATTCAGGATGGTTTCCATGCGCGTGGCGCCGCCGCAGCGCAGCACAGTCACGCCTTGCCCGGGCACGAGCGTGTCAATCATGCCATCCTCGGCGCTGACGACCACATAGGTGTGCGCGATAAGGGGACTGGCGAGAAAGGCATCCAGCGCATGGCGCAGCATGGGTTTGCCGGCGATGGGTAAATATTGCTTGGGACTGCCCGCCTCCATGCGCGCGCCCACGCCGGCGGCGGGGATCAGCGCAAAGTAGCGGACGGTGTTCGGTGCTGCTGTCATGCCATTCCTTGTCTAGTTGGCGGGCGCTGCCTTGCCCGTCAGGATGTTCTGGATCTCGCCCTTGCACGCCTTGCCCAGGCGCGCGTATTCTTGCGGAGAATCGATGGCCGCCTGCAAGGTTTCCACCTTGCGCATTTCGGCCTTGATGTACGGCAACCAGCCCGTGTCGATCTCGCGCGCCAGCGCCGCCTTGGCCGTGCCGCTGGGCGCATACAGGGGCCGCGCCTCGAAGCGTTTGGCCAGCGCCGCACGCACGGTCTTTTCCACGCGCGGCAAGTGTTCCATATAGGTTTTCATGTGCCGCAGTTCGTGCGCGAGTATCTCATCATACGCGCAAGTGCCGGGGGCAAACTCGCGGCCGATATAGATCACCACGGGCGCATATGTGAGGGTCACGGTAATCTGCGGCGCCACGCATTCATAGCCGCTGGCCGGGTCTTGCAGCATGGGGCCGGCCAGGGCGATGGCCACGCGAGAATCCGTCTTGGTCAGGCCCAGCACCCAGGTATTCGCGCGCGCCGTGCCCTTCATCACCGTCAGGGCCTTGTACGGCAGATGCGTGTCGATGCTGTAGCCGTTCTGCTGCGCCGTCAGCACGGACACCGTCTTGCTGATCGTGTCTTCGCAGCGCACCTGGAACGGCGTGCGCGCCTGCGCCTGCGCACCGAAGGTGACACCGGCAAGCAGCAGGAAAATCGCGTTACGCATGCGCAGGATCAGGCCGGCTGCCAGGCGCCGCTGGTGATCTTGTCGAGCCAGAAGATGCCGATAACGGTTTTCACGTCCGTGATGGTGCCATCCTTGACCCAGTCGAGCAGCTGCGGCACCGTGGCCGTAAACGTATCGAGAAATTCGCCGTCGTCGAGCTGGCGTTCGCCGGCAAGCAGGCCGCGCGCCAGAAACAGTTCCAGGTGTTCATCCGAATACGCAATGGCGTTATGAATGGTGGACACGAATTGCCAGTCGCTGGCCGTGTAGCCCGTCTCTTCGAGCAACTCGCGCTGGGCGCACGCCAGGTGCGACTCTCCCGCATCGATCTTGCCGGCAGGGAACTCAATGAAGACGCGGTCCAGCGGATAGCGGTACTGGCGCTCCATCAGCACGCTGCCATCGTCGAGCAGCGGCAGGATGACCACTGCGCCCGGGTGCAAAATGAATTCGCGCGCCGTGATCTTGCCGTCCGGCAGGGCGACACGGTCGCGCTGCACGCGCAGGAAGCCGCCTTGGTAGACGAGCTCGCCGTCCACCTTGGTTTCAGTTAAATTCATATCCATGTGTTCTGTATCCATACCTTGATTATGCTCAATAAAAAAAACGGCGCCAGAGGCGCCGCTTTCGGTCGATGGACTAGCGCCGCTTGCGCAGGTAGCGTCCGACAAAGCCGGGAAAAGCCAGCACCAGGAACAGGCAGCCGGTGATGGCATAAAACTCCCACGTCTGCGGGAAACCGTTGCCGATGCGCGCTTCGAGCGCGAACGCCACGGCGCCGACGATGAAGTACAGAATCACCATCTCCAGCAGGCGCAGCGCCAGCGGCTTGCGCCAGCCCTGCTCTGCCTGCGCCGCCTTTTTCAGGGGCACGGCGGCAAACAGTTTCTCGTTCAGGAATGGCAGGTTGGCGCCCAGGATGCCCAGGGCGATCACCAGCCAGCTCGAGGCGGTGACATCCATCGATCAGGACGCCAGGGTCTTGGTGATGGCGGTCGCGCAGGCAGCCAGGATGCTGTCAGGCATCGCACCCAGCGCCAGGACGAACACACCGTTCAAGGCCAGCACGACGCGCATGTCGCCATGCACGACCAGTGCATTGGTGTCTGTCGGCTCGTCGAACCACATCATTTTCACGACGCGCAGGTAGTAGAAGGCGCCGATCAGCGAGAACAGCACGGCAGCGATGGTCAGCCACAGCTGGCCCGTAGCCAGCACGGAGGCCAGCACCGAGTACTTGGCCATGAAGCCCATCAGCGGCGGCACGCCGGCCAGCGAGAACATGAACAAGGTCATCACCAGCGCGAAGATCGGGCTGCGTTTGCCCAGGCCCTTGAAGTCGGCCAGTTCTTCTGCTTCGAAACCATTACGTGCCAGCAACATGATCACGCCAAAGGTACCCAAGGTGGTGAACACGTAGGTGATGACGTAATACATCGAGGCGCCATAGGCGGTGGCTGCGCCGGCTGCGTTCAGGGTGTTGTTCGGTGCGTCCACGGTGCCCGACAGCAGACCCAGCAGCACGAAGCCCATTTGCGCGATGGTCGAGTACGCCAACATGCGCTTCAAATTGGTTTGCGCGATGGCGGTGAAGTTACCGATGGCCAGCGACATCACGGCCAGCACCAGCAGCATTTGCTGCCAGTCATGCGCCATCGGCAGCAAGCCCTCGCCCAGCAAGCGCAAGGTGATGGCAAACGCGGCCAGTTTCGGCGCGCCGCCCAGCAGCAGGGTCACGGCCGTTGGCGAACCTTGATACACGTCAGGCACCCACATGTGGAATGGCACGACGCCCAGTTTGAAGGCCAGGCCGGCAACCAGGAACACCAGGCCGAAGACCATGATGGTGCCGTTGGTCTTGCCGTTTTCCAGCGCCACGCGCAGTTCGCCCAGGTCCAGGGTACCGGAGGCGCCGTACAGCATCGAGATACCGTACAACATGAAACCGGAAGCCAGCGCGCCCAGGATGAAGTATTTCATGGCCGCTTCCGTGGCCTTGGCATTGTCACGGCGCAAGGCGATCAGCGCGTACAGCGACAGCGACATCAGTTCCAGACCCAGGTAGATGATCAGGAAGTTGTTGGCCGAGATCATGATCATCTGGCCCAGCAGTGCAAACAGGGCCAGCACGTAGAACTCGCCGCCCAGGTTACCCGACAGCATGTTGCGGTCGGTAGCGTAAGCACGCGAGTAGATCAGGGTCAGCGCCACGGCGCCGTACGAGAACAGTTTCAGCAGCTGCGACATCGGGTCCGACACGAACATATTGTGGAACGTGTAGACGGTGGTGCCCGCGTTGAAGTCGCCCACGGTCAGCAAGGCGCAGCCGGCCAGGGTCAGCAGCGACAGCGCATAGGTGATCGAACGCTTCGCCGCAGGCAAGAACATATCGATCAGCAAGAGCGCCGACGTGGCGATCAGCAGAAAGATTTCCGCGTACAGCGGTACCAGATTAGGTGCATTAGTCATGTTATCGGTCTTCTATTTAAGGCAACTTGCTGATGGCGACATGCTGCAGCAGGTCGGCAACCGAAGTTTGCATCGTATCGGTGAACGGGGCTGGGTACAGACCCATCACGAGCACGGCGATGGCCAGCACGCCAAGCATGAAGAATTCACGTTTGTTGATGTCGGTCAGTTCGGCCACATGCTTGTTCTTGATCTTGCCGAACACCACGCGCTTGGCCATCCACAGCGAGTACGCCGCGCCCCAGATCAGTGCCGTTGCAGCCAGCAGACCAATCCAGAAGTTGTATTTCACCGCGCCCAGGATCACCATGAACTCGCCGACGAAGCCGGAAGTCGCTGGCAAACCGCAGTTGGCCATCGAGAACAGCACGAAGAAGGCGGCAAATTTCGGCATGCGGTTCACGACGCCGCCGTAGTCGGCGATGTTACGGGTATGCATGCGGTCATACAGCACGCCGATGCACAGGAACATCGCAGCGGAGATGAAGCCGTGCGAGACCATCTGCACGATACCGCCCTGCACCGAAATGTCGTTGAACATGAAGAAGCCCAGGGTGACAAAACCCATGTGCGCGATCGACGAATAGGCGACCAGTTTTTTCATGTCGGTTTGCACCAGGGCAACCAGACCGATGTAGATGACGGCGATCAGCGACAAAGCGATCATGAAGCCCGACAGGTAGTGGCTGGCGTCCGGCGTGATCGGCAGCGAAAAACGCAGGAAGCCGTAGGCGCCCAGTTTCAGCATGATGGCGGCCAGCACGGCGGAACCGCCGGTAGGCGCTTCCACGTGGACGTCCGGCAACCACGTGTGGACCGGGAACATCGGCACTTTCACGGCAAACGCCATCAGGAAGGCCAGGAAGATGAAGATCTGTTCGTTCATCGTCAGCTTGAACGCATGCCAGGCCAGGATGTCGAAGCTACCCGTCACGTTGCGCAGGTAGATGATGGCAACCAGGGTCAGCAGCGAACCGAAGAAGGTGTACAGGAAGAACTTGAACGAGGCGTACACGCGGTTGTAACCGCCCCAGATACCGATAATGATGAACATCGGGATCAGGGTTGCTTCAAAGAAGAAGTAGAACAGCAAGCCATCGAGCGCGCAGAACACGCCGATCATCAGGCCCGACAGGATCAAAAAGGCACCCATGTACTGGGCGATGCGCTTCTCGATCACTTGCCAGGCCGAAATGACGACGATGACCGTGATGAACGCCGTCAGTGGAATGAACCACAGCGACAGGCCATCGATACCCAGCGAGTACCAGATATTGAAAGTTTCAATCCACGGTGCTTTTTCGACGAATTGCATGCCGTGTGCGGCGTTGTCGAAATGCTGGATCAGCGGCAAGGTGCACAGCATGCTGAGCACGGCGCCAGCCAGCGACAGCCAGCGGGTAAAGCCCGCTTTGCTGTCACGGCCAAGAGCCAGGACCAGGACGCCGCAAATGATCGGCACCCAGATCGACAGACTCAGGTAAGGAGGTAATGTAGAAATCGTAGACTGCATCATGGTTCTCAGTATTCTTTTATCAGGTCAGCTTACTTAGCGGGCCAGAATGGCAGGAAATAGATCAGGAAGCCCAGCACGCCCAGGATCATCACGAATGCATAGTGATAGATGTAGCCGGTCTGCAACACTCGCGACAGCGAGGACAGCCAGGCGACAACCTTGGCGCTGCCATTCACGACGAAACCGTCGATCAGCTTCTTGTCACCGAAGTTCCACAGGCCATTACCCAGCAAACGGGCACCGCCGGCGAACACGACTTCATTGAACTTGTCCAGGTAGTACTTGTTGTCCAGCAAGGTGTGGATCGCGTGGAACTTGGCAAAGAACCAGGCCGGTACGCGCGGGTTGACCATGTAGCAGTAGTAGGCTGCCACCACGCCGGACAATGCCAGCCAGAACGGTGCCGTCGACAAGCCGTGGAGCGCCATCGCCATTGCGCCGTGGAATTCATGCGACAACTCTTCCATTGCTGGATGGTTTTCGCCGACGAAGATCACGCCCTTGAAGAAATCGCCATGCAGCATCGGGCCGATCGTCAGGTAACCGATCAGCAGCGACGGGATCGCCAGCATCACCAGCGGGAACCATACGACGAATGGGGATTCATGCGGCTTCTGGCCAGGTTCCAGACCGTGATGCGCATGATCGTCTTCCTCTTCTTCATGATGGTCGTCATGCGCATCGCCGTTCGCGCCATGGGCCGCTTTCGGTGCGTGGTGGTCGTCATGGCCGTGCGCATGCACCTGACCGAAACGTTCCTTGCCGTGGAAGACCAGGAAATACATGCGGAACGAGTAAAAGGCGGTGACGAACACGCCAGCCAGCACGGCGAACTGGGCAAAGCCAGCGCCCCAGATGTGCGTCGCTTCGACGGCTTCGATGATGCTGTCTTTCGAATAGAAACCGGAGAACAGCGGCGTGCCGATCAGGGCCAGCGAACCGACCAGAGAAGTGATCCAGGTGATCGGCATGTACTTGCGCAGGCCACCCATGTTGCGGATATCCTGGTCATGGTGCATGCCGATGATGACGGAACCGGCGCCGAGGAACAGCAGTGCCTTGAAGAAGGCGTGCGTCATCAGGTGGAACACGGCCACGGAGTACGCGGACGAACCGAGCGCGACGGTCATGTAGCCCAGCTGCGACAGGGTCGAGTAAGCGACGACGCGCTTGATGTCGTTCTGGATGATGCCCAAAAAGCCCATGAACAGCGCCGTGATGGAGCCGATCACCAGGATGAAGGACAGTGCCGTGTCGGACAGTTCGAACAGCGGCGACATGCGCGAGACCATGAAGATGCCGGCCGTCACCATCGTCGCGGCGTGAATCAGTGCCGAGATCGGGGTAGGACCTTCCATCGAGTCAGGCAGCCACACGTGCAGCGGGAACTGCGCCGATTTGCCCATCGCGCCGATGAACAGGCAGATGCAGGCAACGGTCAGCAGGGCCCAGTCGGTACCTGGCAGTGTCAGGACGGACAAGGCTTCCTTCTTGGCGAAGATTTCCTGGTAATCCAGCGATTGACCATACGCCAGCAGCAGGCCGATGCCTAGGATGAAGCCGAAGTCGCCCACGCGGTTGACCAGGAACGCCTTCATGTTGGCCACGATGGCCGTCGGACGCTGGTACCAGAAACCGATCAAGAGGTAAGAGACCAGGCCCACGGCTTCCCAACCGAAGAACAGTTGCAGGAAGTTGTTGGCCATGACCAGCATCAGCATCGAGAACGTGAACAGCGAGATGTAGGCGAAGAAGCGGTTGTAGCCTTCGTCGTCCTTCATGTAGCCGATCGTGTAGATGTGCACCATCAGGGAGACGAAGGTGACCACGCACATCATCATCGCCGACAGCGAATCGATCTGGAAGCCGACTTCCATCTTCAAGCTGCCGATCGTCATCCAGTTATAGATCGTGCCATTGAATGTCGCGCCATCCATCACTGCCAGCAATGTCTGCACGGACAGGATGAACGCAATCAGTACGCCCAGGATCGTCGCGGTATGCGACGTCTTGCGTCCGACCAAATTACCCAGGAACTGGGTGCCAAGCAAACCTGCAATCGCGGCACCGGCCAGCGGCGCCAGCGGTACGGCAAGAAGGAGGTTAGGGTTGAGGAGTTGCCCCGCCATGATGAACCTTAATCGTTATTATTCGAGAGATCGAGTCTGAAAAACATCAGCCTTTGAGGCTGTCCAGGTCTTCGACGTTGATGGTATCCAGATTACGGAACATCACCACCAGAATAGCCAGACCGATAGCCGACTCAGCGGCGGCAACCGTCAGGATGAAGAAAACGAAGATCTGACCGGCCGCGTCGCCCATGAAATGGGAGAACGCGATGAAATTCATATTCACCGCCAGCAGCATCAATTCGATTGCCATCAGCAATACGATGATGTTCTTGCGGTTCAGGAAAATACCGACGATCGAGATTGCGAACAGGATCGCGCCCAGGACCAGAAAATGTGTGAGCGATAATGTCATGGTGCCTCCTTAACTTCCGGCTCAGCCGCAGGACGCTCGACGACCGCGTCCATCTTGATGATCTTCAGGCGGTCGTTGCGCTTGACGCGTACCGCATCGCCTGGAGCAAAATGCTTGGTGTCCTTGCGTTTGCGCAGGGTCAGTGCAACCGCGGCAACGATGGCCACCAGCAGCACGACGGCGGCGATCTCGAAGGCGAACACATATTCCGTGTAGATCAGCAGGCCCAGTTCCTTGGTGCCGCCCAGGTTGACGTTCACCGGAGCGATGCTAGGCGCAAAGTTGCGGAAACCGTGCCACAGGACAGCAGCCATTTCCAGCACGATGATCACACCCACCGTCACCGACAATGGCAGATAGCCCCAGAAGCCTTCGCGCATGCGGTCGATATTGATATCGAGCATCATGACCACGAAAAGGAACAGCACCATCACGGCGCCGACATACACCAATACCAGCACGATGGCCAGGAATTCAGCTTGCAGCAGCATCCAGATGCCCGCTGCGGAAAAGAAGGACAGCACCAGGAACAGTACTGCGTGGACCGGATTACGGGCCGTGATGACGCGCGTCGCTGCCAGAATCAAGATCAGCGCGAAGGCGTAAAACAAAATTGTTTTAAAGTCCATAAAAAACCCAATAGACGTACAGATGAACGAGGGGCGCGCCGCAGCCAGTGGCTACGGCGCATCCATCAGCGATAAGGTGCGTCGGCGGCGCGCGCAGCGGCAATGTCATTTTCATAACGATCACCCACGGCCAGCAACATCTCTTTCGTGTAATACAAATCCCCGCGTTTCTCGCCGTGGTATTCCAGGATTTGCGTCTCGACGATCGAATCGACCGGGCAAGACTCTTCGCAAAAACCGCAGAAGATGCACTTGGTCAAGTCGATATCGTAACGCGTGGTGCGGCGCGAACCGTCGTCACGCTGTTCCGATTCGATCGTGATGGCCATCGCCGGGCAAACCGCTTCGCACAGTTTGCAGGCGATGCAACGTTCCTCGCCGTTCGGGTAGCGGCGCAGCGCGTGCAAGCCACGGAAACGCGGCGAGATCGGTGTCTTCTCTTCCGGGAATTGCACCGTGATCTTGCGCGAAAACATGTACTTGCCTGTCAGCGCCATGCCCTTGATCAGCTCGCCTAACAAGAGGCTGCTGAAGAAATCTTTTACCTTATCCATTCGTATGCACTCTCTTACTTCCAAATATTCCAGGATGTCTGCATCCAGGCAGCGACGAAGACCAGGTAGACCAGCGTCAACGGGATAAACACTTTCCAGCCGAGGCGCATGATCTGGTCATAACGGTAGCGTGGGAAAGTACCGCGCACCCAGATGAACACCGAGACGATGAAGAAGGTCTTGGCGAACAGCCAGAAGAAGCCGCCGAAACCACCCCAGAACTCAAGGAAAGCAAATGGCGCGGACCAGCCACCGAGGAACATGATCGAAGCCAGGGCGCCGATCAGTATCATGTTGGCGTATTCGGCCAGCATGAACATGGCGTAGGACATGCCCGAGTACTCGACCATGTGGCCGGCGACGATTTCGGACTCGCCTTCGACGACGTCGAACGGGTGACGGTTGGCTTCAGCCAGGCCCGACACCAGGTAGATGACGAACATCGGCAGCAGCGGCAGCCAGTTCCACGACAGGAAGTTCACGCCCTTGTCGGCGAAGAAACCGATTTGCTGGCCGCCAACGATGTCGATGAAGTTCAGGCTGCCCGAGACCATCAGCACGATGACCATCACAAAGCCCATCGGGATTTCATACGAAATCATCTGTGCCGAAGCGCGCATGGCGCCCATGAACGAGTACTTCGAGTTCGAGGCCCAGCCGGCGATGATGATGCCGTAGACTTCCATCGAGGTAATCGCCAGCAGCATCAGCAAGCCTGCGTTGACGTTGGCCAGCACGGCTTGCGGACCGAACGGCACGACCGACCAGGCGGCCAGGGCCGGCATGATGGTCATGATCGGGCCGATCACGAACAGGCCTTTGGCGGCCTTGGACGGGATGATGATCTCTTTGAACAAGAGTTTCAGCGCATCGGCGATCGGTTGCAGCAAGCCCAATGGACCTACGCGGTTCGGGCCGACGCGGATCTGGATCCAGCCAATCAGCTTGCGTTCCCACAAGGTCAGGTAAGCAACCAGGCCCATCAGCGGCAACAGCACGCACAGGATCTTGATCAGGGTCCAGAAGAACGGCCAAGAGCCGCCCAGCAAATCCTGGCCACTGCTGTTGATGACGTTTACAAATTCAGGCAGAGCCATCAGATTTTCCCCTCTGCTGTTTCAACTGTGATGTCACCGAACATGCCGCCCAGGCTAGCCGTCGAGGCATGCGCCGCCGACACTTTGACCACATTGGCTGGCAGGCCGGCATGGAGTGCCGCCACCAGGATGGCGCTGCCGGAGCCTTGCGCCACTTTGACCTTGTCGCCCGCCTTGATGCCCAGCTTGTCAGCCAGCGCCAGGGACAGGTGCACTTGCGGCGCGGCGCCATCAACCGTGCGCAGCAGCGGTTCGGAGCGGCGTACCAGCGCGTCGGCGAAGTAGATCGGCACGTCGGCGATGCGTTGCAATGCCGGCGAAGCCGGTGCGTAGCTTGCCGCTTCCGGTGCATTTTTCGCGATGTTGTTCAGCTGTGCCGACAGATCGGTCACGCCAGCGCCAAACGCTTCGTCGCGGATCGCTTCGGAAGTGTCGTAGTCGAAACCGGCCAGGCCCAGGATGTTGCCCAGGACGCGCAGCACTTTCCAGGCTGGACGGGTATCGGCCAGCGGTTTCACGGTGCCGTTGAAGCTTTGCGCGCGGCCTTCGCAGTTGACGAAGGTACCCGAGGTTTCAGCGAACGGGGCGATCGGCAGCAAGACATCGGCGTAATCCATGCCGTGCTTGAAGGCCGACATGGCCACGACCATGTCGGCGCCATCCAGGGCGGCGCGGGCCGCTTGTGGATTGGCGGCATCGAGTTCCGGCTCGGCGTGCAGCAGCACGTAAGCTTTTTTCGGTACGGCAAAGGCGGCTTGCACATTGGCGCGTGGCTTGGCGACCAGGTGCGCGCCAACCGTGTTGGCCGCTTCCGTCAGGTAACCGAGCTTGGCGCCCGTCTGCTCGGCGATCCATTGCGCGGCAGCATGCAGTTGCGACGCTTGCGGGTGTTGCGTTGCCGCGTTACCCAGCAGCACGGCGCCATGGTCGCCAGCCATCAGGCTGGCGGCGATGGCGACCGCCACGTCCGAAGCGGCAACCGCTTCAAAACCGTTTGGCGCGGCGATTTCTTTCGCTTTGGCAACAGCAACGACCACTTCCGACAAGGCCGCCAGCCAGTCACTCGGCGCGACGATCATCTTGTTGGCGATGGTGATCAGTTGATCATCGTCGGACGCGTGCAGGATCGACAGCTTGGCGCCGCCCTTGACGGACGCGCGCAAACGCGTGGCCAGCAATGGGTGATCCTTGCGCAGGAACGAACCGATGACGAAGGCGCGCTTGATCTGGCCAAATTCGTTGATCGGCATGCCCAGCCATGGCTTGACGCCGGCGTCGAGGGCGAAGTCGGTCTGGCGCAGGCGGAAGTCGACGTTCTCGGAACCGAGACCGTGGGCCACTTTTTGCAGCAGGACCAGCTCTTCGACGGTCGAATGCGGCGTTGCCAGCGCGGCGATGGCGTCGGCGCCATGCTCGTGCTTGATGTTTTTCAAACCGTGCGCCACGTATTCCAGCGCGGTTTGCCAATCGACTTCTTTCCATTCGTTGCCTTGTTTCAGCATCGGGGAAGTCAGGCGTTCGGCACTGTCCAGCGCCTCGTACGAAAAACGGTCCTTGTCCGAGATCCAGCACTCGTTGACGGCTTCGTTTTCCAGCGGCAGTACGCGCTTGACCTTGCCAGCTTTCACTTGCACGATCAGGTTCGCGCCCAGGCCATCATGCGGGCTGACCGATTTGCGGCGCGACAGTTCCCACGTACGGGCGCTGTAGCGGAACGGCTTCGAGGTCAGTGCGCCGACCGGGCACAGGTCGATCATGTTGCCGGACAGTTCGGAGTCGACCGTCTGGCCGACGAAGGACACGATTTCCGAGTGTTCGCCGCGGCCGATCATGCCCAGCTCCATCACGCCGGCCACTTCCTGGCCAAAGCGTACGCAGCGGGTGCACTGGATGCAGCGCGACATTTCCTGCATGGACACCAGCGGACCGGCTTCCTTCGGCTGCACGACGCGCTTGTCTTCCTTGTAGCGCGATTCGCTCTTGCCGTAGCCCACTGCCAAGTCTTGCAACTGGCATTCGCCGCCCTGATCGCAGATAGGGCAATCGAGCGGGTGGTTAATCAGCAAGAATTCCATGACCGACTTTTGCGCCTGCACAGCTTTATCGCTGGCGGAGCGCACGATCATGCCGGCACTGACCGGGGTCGCACAAGCGGGCAAAGGCTTGGGCGCCTTTTCCACTTCGACCAGGCACATGCGGCAGTTCGCTGCGATCGACAATTTCTTGTGATAGCAGAAGTGCGGAATGTAGGTTCCCAATTTGTTGGCGGCGTCCATCACCATGCTACCAGCAGGGACTTCGACTTTTTTGCCGTCTATTTCGATTTCAACCATGGTGATCGTTACCTGACGCAGCTTAGATATATGCGGGCACTAAGCAATGCTTGTGCTCGATATGATATTCAAATTCTTCACGGAAATTCTTAATGAAGGCCCGTACCGGCATGGCAGCCGCATCGCCCAGCGCGCAAATGGTGCGGCCCTGGATGTTGTCGGCGATCGAGTTGAGCATGTCCAGGTCGTCTGGACGACCCTGCCCCTGCTCGATGCGGTGCACCATGCGGTACATCCAGCCTGTGCCTTCACGGCAAGGCGTACACTGGCCGCACGATTCTTCAAAGTAGAAGTAGGACAGGCGCTCCAGCGCCTTCACCATGCAGCGTGTTTCGTCCATCACGATGACGGCGCCCGAACCCAGCATCGAACCAGCTTTCGCGATCGAGTCGTAGTCCAGGTCAGTCTGCATCATGATGTCGCCGCGGATCACCGGCGCGGACGAGCCGCCAGGGATCACGGCCTTGATCTTTTTGCCACCGCGCATGCCGCCTGCCAGTTCCAGCAGTGTGGCGAACGGCGTGCCGAGCGGCACTTCGTAGTTGCCCGGTTTTTCCACGTCACCCGAGATCGAGAAGATCTTCGAGCCGCCATTGTTCGGCTTGCCCATCGCCAGGTATTTCTCTGGGCCAATGTTCAGCACGAATGGCACGGCCGCGAAGGTTTCCGTGTTGTTGATCGTCGTCGGCTTGCCGTACAGGCCAAACGAGGCAGGGAAAGGCGGCTTGAAGCGCGGCTGGCCTTTCTTGCCTTCCAAGGACTCCAGCAGGGCCGTTTCTTCGCCGCAGATGTAGGCACCATAACCATGGTGCGCATGCAACTGGAACGAGAACTCGCTGCCCATGATCTTGTCACCGAGGAAACCGGCGGCGCGCGCCTCTTCCAGCGCTTCTTCGAAACGGGCGTACTCGGCCCAGATTTCGCCGTGGATATAGTTATAGCCGACGGTGATGCCCATCGCATAAGCGCCAATGGCCATGCCTTCGATCAGGGCATGGGGATTGTAACGAATGATGTCGCGGTCCTTGAAAGTACCCGGTTCGCCTTCATCTGTATTGCAGACGAGGTACTTTTGACCCGGGAACTGGCGCGGCATGAAGCTCCACTTCAAGCCGGTAGGGAAACCCGCGCCGCCACGGCCGCGCAAGGACGAAGCCTTGAGGTCGGCGATGATCTGTTCCGGCGTGATTTTCTCTTCCAGGATACGCCGCAGGGCGCTATAGCCGCCGCGGTTCACATAATCTTGCAAATGCCAGTTCTTGCCATCCAGATCCTTCAGGATCAATGGATCGATATGGCGGTTGTGGAGTGACGTCATTTCTTGAGTTCCTCCAGCATGGCGTCGATTTTCTCGTTCGACATCCAGCTGCACATGGTTTTATTACTGACCAGCAAGACAGGCGCATCGCCGCAAGCACCCATGCACTCGCCCTCAACCAGGGTGAACTGGCCATCGGCGGTGGTTTCGCGGAAATCGATACCCAGTTTCTGCTTCAGGTACTCTGCAGCGCGCACGCCGCCCGACAGGGCGCATGGCAGGTTGGTGCACACGGTGATCTTGTGCTTGCCCACGGGTTTCACGTTGTACATATTGTAGAACGTGGCCACTTCCTGCACGGCAATGGCCGGCATGCCGATGTAATCGGCCAGTTCCTTCATGGTTTCCGGCGCCAGCCAGCCCAGTTCATCCTGGGCATGGGCCAGCGCGGCCATGACGGCCGACTGACGCTGGTCGGCCGGGTACTTGGCCAGCTCGCGGTCAATTTTCTTATAGCATTGCTCTGATAACAACATACTTTTTGCCTCTTAGCGGTCAATACTGCCGAACACGATATCTTGCGTCCCGATGATGGTCACGGCGTCGGCAAGCATGTGCCCACGCGCCATCTCATCGAGCGACTGCAAGTGGGCGTAGTCTGGCGCGCGCAGTTTCATGCGGTACGGCTTGTTGGCGCCATCGGACACCAGGTACACGCCGAACTCGCCCTTCGGATGTTCCACGGCGCTGTAGGCCTCGCCTGGCGGCACGTGGAAACCTTCGGTAAACAGCTTGAAGTGGTGAATCAAGGACTCCATGTTGGTCTTCATGTCGACGCGACCCGGAGGCGCCACCTTGCGGTTGCTGGTCATGACAGGACCTTCATTGTTGCGCAGCCACTCCACGCATTGCTTGATGATGCGGTTCGACTGGCGCAACTCTTCCACGCGCACCAGGTAGCGGTCGTAGCAATCGCCGTTGGTGCCGATAGGAATGTCGAAATCCATCAGGTCGTACACTTCGTACGGCTGTTTCTTGCGCAAGTCCCACTGCACGCCCGAGCCGCGCAGCATGGCGCCCGTAAAGCCCATGGCCAGCGCATCTTCCGGCGAGACCACGCCGATGCCGACGGTACGCTGTTTCCAGATACGATTGTCGGTCAGCAGCGTTTCGTACTCGTCCACGGAATTGGGGAAACGGCGCGCGAAGTCTTCGATGAAGTCCAGCAGGGAGCCCTGGCGGTTTTCATTGAGCTTGCCGATTGCCTTGGCGTTGCGGATGATCGAGGCCTTGTGCTGCGGCATCGCATCCGGCAGATCGCGGTACACGCCGCCCGGACGGTAGTAAGCCGCGTGCATGCGCGCGCCCGAGACTGCCTCGTAGGCGTCGAACAAGTCTTCGCGGTCGCGGAAGCAATACAGGAACGGGCCCATGGCGCCAACGTCCAGCGCGTGGGTGCCGAGCCACATCAGGTGATTCAGGATGCGCGTCATCTCGTCGAACATGACGCGGATGTATTGCGCGCGCAGCGGCACTTCCAGGCCCAGCATCTTTTCGATGGCCATCACGTACGCATGTTCATTGCACATCATCGACACATAGTCGAGACGGTCCATGTACGGCACGGATTGCAGATAGGTCTTCTGTTCGGCCAGCTTTTCGGTGGCGCGGTGCAGCAGGCCGATATGCGGATCGGCGCGCTGGATGACTTCGCCATCCATCTCCAGCACCAGGCGCAGCACACCGTGCGCGGCCGGATGCTGCGGCCCAAAGTTCAGGGTGTAGTTCTTAATCTCAGCCATTATTTCATCCCGTAATGTTCTTCGCGGATCACGCGCGGCACGTTTTCCCGCGGCTCGATCGTCACGGGCTGGTAGATCACGCGCTTTTGTTCCGGATCGTAACGCATCTCGACATAGCCGGAGACGGGGAAATCCTTGCGGAACGGATGGCCGATGAAACCGTAGTCGGTCAGCAGGCGGCGCAAGTCGTTGTGACCCTCAAAGAGGATGCCCAGCAAGTCGAACGCTTCGCGCTCGTACCAGTTGACGGCACGCCAGATGCTCACCACGGACGGCAGCAGCGGCATGTCGTCGTCGGGTGCGAACACGCGCACCCGTACGCGCCAGTTGTGCTTGACCGACAGCAAGTGCGAGACGGCCGCGAAACGCAGGCCATCCCAGCTACCGTCGCCATAGGTCGAGTAGTCGACGCCGCACAGGTCGAGCAACTGCTCGAAATGCAGACTCGGATCGTCGCGCAAGGTCTGCATCACGGCCAGGTAGTCCTCGGCCTTGACGACCAGAGTGACTTCGCCCAGCGCAACGGTCGTGCTAACGCGATCGCCCAGGGCAGTGCCGAGGGCGTTTTGCAATACTTCTAAATGTGTTGTCATAATCTGAAGCGGCCCGGTTAGCGTGCGATCGTGCTGGTACGCTTGATCTTGTTCTGCAACTGCATGATGCCGTACAGCAAGGCTTCAGCGGTTGGAGGACAGCCAGGCACATATACGTCGACGGGCACGATGCGGTCGCAACCGCGCACCACGGAGTAGGAGTAATGGTAGTACCCGCCGCCATTGGCGCAGGAACCCATCGAGATGACCCAGCGTGGCTCTGCCATCTGGTCGTAGACCTTGCGCAAGGCCGGCGCCATCTTGTTGCACAGGGTGCCGGCAACGATCATGACGTCGGACTGACGCGGCGACGGACGAAACACGACGCCGAAACGGTCCATATCGTAGCGGGCTGCGCCCACATGCATCATTTCGACCGCACAGCAGGCCAGACCGAACGTCATCGGGAACATAGACCCGGTGCGCGCCCAGTTGATCAGCTTGTCGGCCGAGGTGGTGATGAAACCTTCGCTTAATACGCCTTCAATAGCCATGGCTTATTCCCAGTCAAGGGCACCTTTCTTCCAAATGTACCAAAATCCGACCACGAATTCAGCGATGAACACCATCATCGTGACGAAACCGGCCCAGCCCAGGTCGCGCATTGCAACGCCCCATGGGAAAAAGAATGCCGTTTCCAGATCGAACAAAATAAACAGGATTGCGACCAGATAGTAGCGCACATCAAATTTCATGCGCGCGTCTTCGAATGCTTCAAAGCCACATTCGTACGGGGAGAGTTTTGCTGCGTCAGGCTTGTGAGGGCCTAACAGGCGTCCCAGGAGCTGGGGAGCGATACCGACACCAAGGCCGATAATAATGAACAGCAGGACGGGGAAGTAATTTTCGAGGTTCACGATTGATAAGCTTATATTGAACGATCGGTTAAATGAGGACACTGCGATCATTTGCAGCGTATCTAACGCACGACCCCAATCAAAGCTAAGACCAGGATCGAACGACACATCCTCGTAAAAAAAGCCAGCAACTTTGTACGAGCCATGGCTCGTGCGCCGTTGCTGGCTTCTGATTTCTGGTGCCGACGACGAGACTCGAACTCGTACAGCTTGCGCCACTACCCCCTCAAGATAGCGTGTCTACCAATTTCACCACGTCGGCGGTAAGGCCCGTATTCTACTCTGCTTTGCCGCTAAAGTTAATGCACAAATGCATCAAAACATAGATAAAAACGATAAATTTTTACATCTTCCAGCGCGCCACGATTTTTTCCTGCCGCACTGCTAAAACATTGAGCAATAATCTGCTCGTAATGAGAATTACTCTCGATGAGGTATCGAATTAATACAGAATTACTTCGGAATCGCGCCGGCAGGAGTGCTGGCAACCGGTGCCGCCGCTGCCGGAGCGCTGGCCGCTGGTGCCGCCGGGGCTGCTGGTACCGTCGTCGGGATCGCGCCCGCGCCGGTGACCGGCACTGGCTTGACGACTTTATCCATCACGCCGCCGCCCACCGTGGTGGCGCGCTGATTGGCCATCAGCGACAGGGCCAGGGTGGCGCCGAAGAAGATCGCGGCGGCAACGCCCGTCGATTTCGACATGAAGTTCGACGAACCCGTCGCACCGAACAGGCTGCCCGAGGCGCCCGAACCGAAGGCGGCACCCATGTCGGCACCCTTGCCGTGCTGCAACAACACCAGCGCGATAATCGACAATGCCGAAATAACCTGTACTACCACTACCAGATTGAACATCATGTTCATTGCAATTCCATTCTTAGTTTAAAGTAATTCAATCAGCGGCGTGAATAATCGCCAGGAAATCCGCCGCCTTCAATGCTGCTCCACCGATCAGACCGCCATCGATATCCGGCATCGCCATCAATTCTTTTGCGTTCTCTGGCTTCATGCTGCCACCGTACAGGATTTGCACGCCGGCGGCCGCTACCGCATTCTTTGCCGCCAGCTCGCCGCGCAATACCTGATGCACGTCCTGCGCCATTTGCGGCGTGGCTGTCTTGCCCGTGCCGATGGCCCAGACTGGCTCATAGGCCAGCACCAGTTTCGCCACGTCGTCGTTGCCAATGGCCGCCAGTACGGCGCCCAGCTGCTGCGCCACCACGGCATTGGTCTGGCCCGCTTCGCGCTGCGCCAGGGTTTCGCCGATGCAGACGATAGGCGTGATGCCTGCCGCCAGCGCGGCAACCGTCTTGGCCGCCACCTGCGCATCGCTCTCGCCGTGGTAGGCGCGGCGCTCGGAATGCCCGATCACCACATAGCTGCAGCCAAAATCCTGCAGCATGGCAGTCGAGATTTCTCCCGTGTAGGCGCCACTGGCCTGCGCGGACACATCCTGCGCGCCCCAGCCAAGAGCCGAGCCTGCCAATTGCGCCTGGCACTGCGCCAGATACGGCGCGGGCACACAGACGGCGCTGGCGGCGCCAGAGGCAGTCAGGCCCGCCACTATTTCAGACAATAACACCGCGTTCGAGGTGCGACTGCCGTTCATTTTCCAATTTCCGACGACGAGTTTGCGACGCATAGTAGCCTAAATTCTAATAACCCGTCATTCTAACTCCGGCACCGATGCCGGTCAAACAGGCAGTGCCCCGTTTCAGGCAACTTGCAACATGATCTTGCCCACATGCGTGCTCGCTTCCATCAAGGCATGCGCCTCGTTGGCTTTTTCCAACGGGAAAGTTTGATAGATCACAGGCTTGATCTTGCCCGCTTCGATCAGGGGCCAGACGGTGGTGCGCAGGTGGTTGGCGATGGCCGCCTTGAAGGCGACGGGACGGGGGCGCAGGGTCGAGCCGCTGACGCTCAGGCGGCGGCGCAGCACTTGCCCCAGGTCCAGGGTGGCCTTGCTGCCACCCTGCACGGCGATCAGGCCGATGCGCCCATCGTCGGCCAGGCAATCGATTTCGCGCGGCAAGTAGTCGCCGCCCACCATGTCGAGGATGACGTCGACACCGCGGCCAGCGGTCAATTCCTTGACGACAGCGACGAAATCTTCCGTGCGGTAATTGATGCCCCGTTCGGCGCCCAGCGCCTCGCAGGCGCGCGCCTTCTCGTCGCTGCCCGCCGTGGCGAACACGCGGTGGCCGAGCGCGGCCGCCAATTGAATGGCCGCCACGCCGATGCCGGACGTGCCGCCCTGCACCAATAACGTTTCGCCGTCAAGCAGCGCGCAGCGGTCGAAGACATTGCTCCACACGGTAAAGAAGTTTTCCGGCAGGGACGCACCCTCCAGCGCCGTCAAGCCTTGCGGCAAGGGCAGGCACTGGCCGGCGGGGGCGGCGCAGTATTCGGCATAGCCGCCGCCCTGCACCAGCGCGCAGACCAGGTCGCCTTTTTTGAATTCAGTGTTACTAAAGTCGCCATCGACGACTTCGCCCGCCACTTCCAGGCCAGGCAAGTCCGACGCGCCGGCGGGCGGCGCGTACTTGCCCAGGCGCTGCAGCACGTCAGGGCGGTTGATGCCGGCCGCGTGCACCTTGATCAGCAGTTCGCCCGCTTTATATTGCGGCATGGGACGTTCGGCGATCTGTAAAACGTCGGCGGGACCTGGCTGGCTGATGGCAACTGCACGCATGGCGGGACTCTTTCAAGGGAAAACGGCGATTGTACGCCAAGCCGCCAGCCCTTGCAGAGTGCCACCTCCCCCGTCAGGCACCACCCGTCTTCGACTGGCGCGGCAGCGGCGTGCCCGGCTTCCATTTCGCCGACAGGGCCTGCCCTTCCTCGACCTGCTCATGCGTCATCTTGCGCACTACGGCGGCGCGCTGGTCGGCCGCATTCGCGTTGCCATTGGCCGCCGCCAGGTTCCACAGCATGTAGGCGATGACGTTGTCCTGCGGCACGCCACCCATGTGGTAGCGGTACATCAGGCCCAGCACCTGCTGCGCCTCGGCATGGTTCTGCTCGGCAGCCTTGCGGAACCAGCCCACTGCCTGTTTATGATCCTGCAGCACGGCGTTGCCCGTGTAATACATGGCGCCCACCACATACTGGGCGTCGGCCTTGCCCTGCTCGGCCGCTTTGCGGTGCCAGAACATGGCTTGCTTGTAATCCTGCGGCAAGCCGCGTCCCATGTAATACATCAAGCCCAGCAAATGCTGGGCATCGGCGTTTCCGGTCTTGGCAAGGGGCAATATTTCCTTGTAAGCCTGCGCGTAATTCTTGTTGTTGTAGGCGCTGGCGCCTTCGGCGAAGCCAGCCCGCGCGGGTAGCTGTATCGTCAACAGCATGAGTAAGGTAATGATCAGTTTTTTCATCGGAATGGGATGTGGTCTGACTACTTATTCTTGTCCTGCCAATAACGGCTGCGGCAGGATGCTTTTATTTCCAGCTAACTTTGCCCAGGCCCTCGACGCTGACATCGCGGTTGACCGGCTTGCCATACACCACCACCGAACCGAGGCCGCTCAAGTTCAGCTTGGCATTCGTATGGGCATTCACCGTGGCATTGCCGAGGCCGCTCAATTCCAGGTTGACGGCATCGGCTTCGAATTGCTGCGCATTCAGGCTGCCCAGACCGCCCAGGCTGGCCTTCAAGATGCGCCCGCGCCCGCCCAGCACCACCGAGCCGGCGCCCTGCAAATCCAGCTCGGCACGCTCATTGTTGCCTATCCAGAGCTGCATGCTGCCTACGCCGCCCAGGCTGGCATTGAGCTTGCGGTAGTCGCCCACCAGCTTGATGCTGCCCGCCCCTTCCAGAGACAGGGTCAGTTCCTCGCCCTTGAAACCCGTGATGTCCGTGCTGCCAAAGCCTTCCGAGCTCAGTTCGCGCAAGTTCGGCAAGACCAGGTCGGCGCGGATCGCCGAAGGACCGATCTTGAAGCCGCGCACTTCCGTTTCGATATGCAGGGTATCGCCGCTTTGCGCCGTGCTGACATCGGCGATGTAGCGCTTGTCGGCCGTGATGCTCAAGGACGCCACGTTGCCCTGGCGAATGCGCACCTCCATCACGCCATCGAGCTTGACGCGCACCACGCGGGCATCGACGTTGCGCATTTCCAGCAAACGGGTCTCGGCGGCCGCGCCGCGCACCAGGCCCAGTGTCGCCAGGAACAGCAGCGCCAGTTGCAGTGTCTTTTTCATGTAGTACATCCTCGGTATCTTGTTTTTATGTGTCGCGGCGCCTCGCGGGGTTACCGCGCATTGCCATTGGCTAGCACTGTAGCAGCGCCGAAAACTGCTGACAATCAATTAAGCGAAACGGGCTTTTCCCGTGGCAGTCAGGCGCTTGGCCTTGACCACCACCACATGCATGGCAGCCTTGCCCGCTGGCGCGGCCAGAGTAGCCGTGGAGCTGGCCACTTGCAGGGCCGGAGCGGCCGGGGCGATGGCGTAGCAGCTGGCGCCGAGCACGATGGCGGCGGCAACGGCGATGACTTCCATGTTTTTAGCGACGTTCATTTGAATCTCCTCGGGTGTCTGGCAGTGGGCTTGCGGTATGGTGTCACTATAGCCATACCGCCCCCGGCCGACACGCCGATTGCGACGAACTGCGCTTTTGGCAGGCTGGCCTGACAAAAACGCGGATAAACGTTCATTTACTGCACAGCGATTAAAACTCTTCCCACTCGTCGGCGCCGGACTTGGCTGCCTTGACCGGCTTGGCCGGCGACAGCGCACGGGCCGACGCACGCGGCGCTGGCGCTGCCGGCCTGGCCTTGAGGCGCGTCACGGGCGCAGGCGCCGCGCCAGCACCTGCATCACCGAGGCGGAACATGCCGACCGCCTGCGCCAGGTCCACCGCCTGCTCCTGCAGGCTTTCCGCGGCAGCGGCGGCTTGCTCGACGAGGGCCGCGTTTTGCTGCGTCATGGTATCCATGTGCGTGACGGCCGTATTGATCTCGCCGATGCCGGCGCTCTGTTCGCGGCTGGCCACGGTGATCTCGCTCATGATGGTCGTCAATTGCTGCACCGAGGCCACCACCTGATCCATGGTCTGGCCCGCCTCATCGACGAGGCGCCCGCCCGCATCCACTTTTTCCACCGAATCGCCGATCAATGCCTTGATTTCCTTCGCCGCGCCAGCGGACCGTTGCGCCAGGTTGCGCACTTCGGACGCCACCACGGCAAAGCCCCTGCCCTGCTCGCCCGCGCGCGCCGCCTCGACGGCCGCGTTCAGGGCCAGGATATTGGTCTGGAAAGCGATGCCGTCGATCACGCCGATGATGTCGACGATCTTGCGCGAGCTTTCCTGGATGCCAGCCATGGTGCCGACCACCTGCTGCACCACGCGGCCGCCCTTGGCCGCCACTTCCGAGGCGGACACGGCCAGCTCATTGGCTGCATGCGCGTTTTCCGCATTCTGCTTGACGGTCGACGTCAGCTCATCCATCGAACTGGCCGTTTCTTCCAGCGCGCCCGCCTGCGCTTCCGTGCGCGACGACAGGTCGGCATTACCAGCGGCAATATCGGCCGATTCGCTGCGCACCAGGGTGCTGATGCTGCGGATCTGCACCAGCACGGTGGCAATCTTTTCGACGAACAAGTTAAACGCCTTGGCGATCTGCGCCAGCTCGTCCGAACCTTGCGCGTCGAGGCGGCTGGTCAGGTCGCCGTCGCCCGTGGCGATCGCTTCCATCGCATCGCGCACCAGACCCAGACGGCGCAAGGCACGCGCTACCAGCGCACTCAATACCGTGGCAGCCAGGGCCAGCACCAGCAATGCCGTCAGGGCCGAGGCGCGCAGCATGGAGCTCAGGGCCTGCGTCGCTTCTGCGCGGTCGAGCACGGTCGCCAGCAGCCAGTCGCTGCCCGGCACTTTACTTACATGCAAGATACCGTCACGCTCGCCCAGGCGAATGGCGGCGCCGTCGCCGCTCTTTTCAATATTACCCAGTGCCTGCGCGCTCAAGCCCGGGTCCAGCTCGGCCAGCGGCTTCAGGGTCAGCTTGCCATCCGGGTGGGCGATGATCTTGCCGCCGCCATCGACGAGGAAGGCGTAGCTGGACGCAGTCGGTTTGATCGAAGCGACGTTTTGCACCACGGCATCCATCATCACGTCAGCCGCCAGCACGCCCGTCACGCTGCCCTTGCCGCCCAGCGGCTCGGCAAACGTCACCACCAGCTTGCCCGTGCTGGCGCCGATATACGGCGCCGTGATGACGGGGCCGCCCGCTTCGGACGCCAGCTTGTACCAGGGCCGCGCCGTGGGATCGTAGTCGGCGGCGCGCTTGCGCTCCTGCGAAAAGACGGCGTGCTTGTCGGCAAAGCCGATATACGCCATGTCAAACGTGCCGGCCTGTTCGGCCGCCTTCAGGGCTGGCAGCGGATCGGCCGCCGTGGCGCCCTGCTTGAGCGAGCCCACGACAGCCTGCTTGGAACGCAGCCATTCGGCAATCGCCTGCGCGTGGCTGTGCGACAGCTGCAGCATCTGCGTGTCGAGC
This sequence comes from Janthinobacterium kochi, assembly GCF_051380715.1. Taxonomy (NCBI): domain Bacteria; kingdom Pseudomonadati; phylum Pseudomonadota; class Betaproteobacteria; order Burkholderiales; family Oxalobacteraceae; genus Janthinobacterium; species Janthinobacterium kochi. The sequence goes on along the minus strand of NZ_JBNYXO010000001.1, from coordinate 207,335 downwards.
GCGGCCAGGGTGCTGGAGCGCGTAGTGAAGAAATTGGCGATGGCGACGGCCAGCATGGCCAGCACGACGATGGAAACGGCGATGGCGATCAGCCGCGCCTTAAGGGAGGACAACATGGTGCATCCAATAAAAAAGAGAAAATCGGGAGGGATGCGCCATGGTCGATGAATAAGATTTTGTCGTCAAGCAATACCGACAGTCAATTACCCATAAACAACAATTGATACCAAATATTAACTACATCTCAGCTACGTCTCGCCGCGCAGCTTGCGCAGGGCCGGCGACTCACCGCCCGTCGCCTCGATGCGGAAGCGGGCAAATGCCTGTTCCAGCTCGGGATAGCGGCACAGACCGCCTTCGGTAAAGTAGCGCCCGCCGGGGATGTCGCCCCATGCCAGGGGCGCGCTCAAGGCGCCGCCACCGGCCAGGGCCAGCAGCGGCTCGACCGCGCTGCGCAGGTCGTCCACTTCCGCATCGACGGGCGCCAGGCGCGCCAGCAACTGTTCCAGTTCGGCGGCATGGGCTTGCAAACGCTGTTGATCCATCAACTCTCCTCAATTCCTGATCGTGCCGATCAGCACGGGGGCCGACCACAGGCTGCGGTTGGGCAATAGATACTGTTGCGCGCCGCCACGGCGCCGCACCAGCCCGCCCAGCTCTTCTGTCGGCGCCACCTGGCTGACAAACACGTTGACGGTGCCCTTGGGCAGTATTTGATATACATCATACAGCGGCGCCTCGCTCTTCAAGGGCAAGCCGAAACAGTCGGCCAGGGTCACGCAGCGACCTGAGGCCAGCTGCAATTGCGCGCTGGTGGTGAAATACGGCGAGTACGGCGACACATTCTGGCCATGCGGCACGATCTTCACCAGCGCCGCCGACATGGCTTGCAGGTCGGGCAAGGTGCTGCCGGAAGCGAGCTGTTCTACTGCCCGCGCATAGATGGTCTCGGCCGGGGCGGCGGGATCGGCGGCGCGCAGTTCGCGCAGAAATTGCTGGCCCGGCGCGCTACCCAGGTAGGGATCGATCACCTCGCGCTGCAAGCCCGCCGTCTTGAAGGTGCTGAGGTCATTGATTTCGCGCGCATGCACGGCGCGCAAGGCCTCGAGGTCTTGCGCCGGCATGGCCGCGGATGCGGCGGCAACGGGAATCGGTAGCGGCACCGGCGTGGGCGCATTGTCCAGCTGTGCCCGGACACCGGGCGCGACGGCAAGCAGAAAGGCGGCGGCCAACCCGCAGAATATGCGCATGCTGCAGCTCCTTGGAAGGCTCGGTCAGGGGAAGATCCTCTCCCGAATCTACAGAGAACGGCGGCAGCCAATGTGAGCTGGATCAAGGCCAGCGCAGACAGGCGGGCAAGTCGCCCCCCACCTTCGATACAGCGCAAACAAGACGTAAAAAAACCGCCAGGGCTTGCGCGCTGGCGGTTTTTCAGCATGCGGACCAAGCCGCATTCAAGCTAACTTAAGCGGCTGGCGCTTCGTTGCCTTCAGCAGCTTTCATCGACAGCTTCAGACGGCCACGGTCATCCGTTTCCAGCACTTTGACGCGCACCAGCTGGCCTTCTTTCAGGTAATCGGCCACGGCGTTGACGCGCTCGTTGGCGATCTGCGAGATGTGCAGCAAGCCGTCCTTGCCTGGCATGACTTGCACGATGGCGCCGAAGTCCAGCAGTTTCAGCACGGTGCCTTCGTAGGTCTTGCCCACTTCGACGGAAGCGGTCAGTTCTTCGATGCGGCGCTTGGCTTCCTGGCCGGCGGCAGCGTCGACGGAAGCGATGGTGACCACGCCTTCGTCGCTGATGTCGATCTGGGTGCCCGTCTCTTCGGTCAGCGCGCGAATCACGGCGCCGCCCTTGCCGATCACGTCACGGATTTTTTCCGGGTTGATCTTGATGGTGATCAAACGCGGTGCGAAATCGGACAGTTCGGTTTTGACGTGCGGCATGGCTTTTTGCATTTCGCCCAGGATGTGCTCGCGGCCTTCCTTGGCTTGCGCCAGTGCCACTTGCATGATTTCCTTGGTGATGCCCATGATCTTGATGTCCATCTGCAGCGCCGTGATACCGTTGCGCGTACCGGCTACCTTGAAGTCCATGTCGCCCAGGTGATCTTCGTCGCCCAGGATGTCGGACAGCACGGCAAACTTGCCGCCTTCCTTGATCAGACCCATGGCGATACCGGCCACGTGTTCTTTCATCGGCACGCCCGCGTCCATCAGCGCCAGGCAGCCGCCGCAGACCGATGCCATCGACGAGGAACCGTTCGATTCCGTGATTTCCGAGACCAGGCGCACCGAGTAGCTGAACTCTTCAGCTGCTGGCAGGGCGGCGATCAGCGCGCGCTTGGCCAGGCGGCCGTGGCCGATTTCGCGGCGTTTAGGCGTACCGACACGGCCCGTTTCGCCAGTGGCGAACGGAGGCATGTTGTAATGCAGCATGAACGAATCGGTGAACTCGCCCATCAGCGCGTCGATCTTCTGGCTGTCGCGGGCGGTACCCAGGGTAGCGACGACCAGCGCTTGCGTTTCGCCGCGCGTGAACAGGGCCGAACCGTGGGTGCGTGGCAGCACGCTGGTGCGGATCGAGATAGGACGCACGGTGCGCGTATCGCGGCCGTCGATGCGTGGCTCGCCGTCCAGGATTTGCGTACGCACGATTTTCGCTTCGATGTCGAACAGGATGTTGTTCACTTCCGCGCTGTCGATGGACGCGCCACCGTTGGCGGCAGCTTCAGCCGACAGGTCGGCGATCACTTCCGACGTCGCTGCTTTCAGCTTGGCCGTACGCTCTTGCTTGTCCTTGGTTTGATACGCATCATTGATCTTGGCGTTGGCGAAATGCGCGACGCGGGCGATCAGTGCTTCGTTTTTCGGCGCAGGCGCCCATTCCACTTCCGGCTTGCCGCCGTCACGCACCAGGTCGTGAATGGCGTCGATGACGACTTTCATCTGGTCGTGGCCGAAGACCACGGCGCCCAGCATGATTTCTTCGGACAGCTGTTTCGCTTCCGATTCGACCATCAGCACTGCCGTTTCGGTACCGGCGACCACCAGGTCCATTTCCGACGTTTTCAGCTGCTGGACGGTCGGGTTCAGGATGTACTGGCCATTCGCGTAACCGACGCGCGCAGCGCCGATCGGGCCGCTGAAAGGCACACCCGATACGCACAGGGCAGCCGATGCGCCGATCATGGCGGCGATGTCCGGATCGATTTCAGGGTTGACCGACAACACGTGAATGATGACTTGCACTTCATTCAGGTAGCCTTCCGGGAACAGCGGACGGATAGGACGGTCGATCAAACGGGATGTCAGTGTTTCTTTTTCGGAAGGACGGCCTTCGCGCTTGAAAAAACCGCCCGGGATTTTACCGGCAGCATAGGTTTTTTCAACATAATCAACCGTCAAAGGGAAGAAATCCTGGCCTGGCTTGGCATCTTTGCGTGCCACCACCGTTGCCAGAACGACGGTATCTTCGATCGACACCAGCACTGCGCCGGATGCCTGACGTGCGATTTCGCCGGTTTCCAGGGTCACTTGGTGTTGACCGTACTGGAAGGTTTTCGTAACTTTGTTAAACATGGGGTATCCCTTTTCTAATTGCCGACAGATTTTCAGGGGCTGTCGTTCACCTCACCACAGGCGGTGGAAAAACCGTTGCCGCCTTTACTACTTTACTTTTAAAACATGATATCGGTAAGAGAATACTTTACTTACAGACATAAATCCGGAATTCAAATGACAAAATGCCCGCGTCAGCGAACTGGCGCAGGCATTTCTGTATAAACCTTGTACGGCAAAAATTACTTGCGCAGACCAAGTTTAGCGATCAGGTCGCGATAACGGGTAGCGTCTTTAGCCTTCAGGTAGGACAACAGGCTCTTACGACGGTTGACCATCATGATCAGGCCGCGGCGCGAGTGGTGATCTTTGGAGTGGGCTTTGAAGTGGCCGTTCAGTTCGTTGATGCGAGCTGTCAGCAGTGCAACTTGCACTTCAGGGGAGCCGGTGTCGTTTTGACCACGTGCGTTGTCCGCGATGATAGCGGCTTTGTTGATGTTTTCTACTGTCATGATAAACCTTTCACATGCGGTGCACAGAGTCTGAACCCTATCCACCGTGAACTACGATTATTAAAATACTGGCCTATGCTGCCAACCAGACGCGCAAGTATATCGGAAAAATGCCCGCCTGTATCCTGTCGTGCGGGCTTTTCTCGGCGCATGATAGGATTTTCCTGCTTTTCAGGAGCTCAGACATGAAAAAACTGCTCAAATTGGCAACACCGCTACTGTTTGCCGTGCTGGCGGGCTGCGCCAGCTGGAACGTCCCGCCGCCCCAGGCGGGCGAGCCGCGCGCCGCCGTGGAAGCGCGCCTGGGCCGTCCCACGGCCATCTACTCATTGCCCATGGGCCTGGAACTGGAATACGCGACGGGGCCGTACGGCCAATACACGTATATGGCCCGCTTCGGCCCCGACGACAAGTTAATTTCCTACGAGCAAGTGCTCGACACGCCAGGCTTTGCCCGGATCAAGGTGGGCGTGTCGACGCAGCAGGACGTGCTGCACCTGTTGGGCCGCCCGACGGAAAAATCCTACCTGTCGCTACCGAAACTAGTCGTCTGGTCTTACCGCTACAAGGAATCGGGCGTGTGGGATTCCATGATGCACGTGCACTTCGACCACGACGGCATCGTGCGCATGATGATGAACGGCCCCGATCCGGCCAAGGAAGAGCGGCGCTTTTTCTGGTGAATAGCGTCTTGCACCAAAACTAGCGCCTATCCCAAATGCAAATTCTGGGGTCAGACCCGGCGGGTCTGACCCCGGCTTATGGCTGCGGGTCGATCCGCTCATCCTTGGCGTGCAATTTGTTGAGCGCCGACAAATACGCCTTGGCCGACGCGACGATGATGTCCGGGTCGGCACCCACACCATTGACGATGCGCCCGTCGCGCGACAGTCGCATCGTCACTTCGCCCTGCGACTGCGTGCCCGTGCTGATGGCATTGACGGAGAACAAGACCAGCTCCGCGCCGCTGGCGGCCGCGCTTTCGATGGCGTTGACGGTGGCGTCGACGGGACCGTCGCCCTGCCCTTCGCAGCTGCGCTGCACGCCGCCGACGAGAAACTCCACGCGCGCGTGCGGCACCGCGCCCGTCGTCGACTGCTGCGTCAGGGAAATGAAACGGTAGTGCTCACTCTCCTGCGCCTGCTGTTCTTCGCTGACGAGGGCCATGATGTCTTCGTCGAAAATCTCGGATTTCCGGTCCGCCAGCTCCTTGAAGCGGAGAAAAGCCGCGTTGACTTCCGCCTCCGATTCGAGCGCGATGCCCAGCTCGTGCAGCCGCTGCTTGAAGGCATTGCGGCCCGACAGTTTACCGAGGACGATCTTGTTGGCGGTCCAGCCCACGTCTTCGGCGCGCATGATTTCATACGTCTCGCGCGCCTTTAAAATGCCGTCCTGGTGGATGCCGGAGGCGTGCGCAAAGGCGTTCGCGCCGACGACGGCCTTGTTCGGCTGCACGGCAAAGCCCGTAATTTGCGACACCATTTTGGAGGCCGCCACGATTTGCGTCGTGTCGATGCCGACCGTCAAGTTGTAATAGGCGGCGCGCGTGCGCAGCGCCATCACCACTTCTTCCAGCGCCGTGTTGCCGGCCCGCTCGCCGAGGCCATTGACGGTGCACTCGATCTGCCGCGCGCCGCCGATCATGACGCCGGCCAGCGAATTGGCCACGGCCAGGCCCAGGTCATTATGACAATGCACGGACCAGATGGCTTTATCGGAGTTAGGGATGCGTTCGCGCAAGCGCTTGATGGTATTGCCGAAGATCTCAGGCACGGCGTAGCCCACCGTGTCGGGGAAATTGATGGTGGTGGCACCCTCGGCGATCACCGCTTCCAGCACACGGCAGAGAAAATCCTCGTCGGAGCGGCTGCCGTCTTCGGGGCTGAATTCGATGTCGTCCGTGAACTGGCGCGCGTAGCGCACGGCGTTCTGCGCCTGCAGCAAGACTTGCTCGGGCGTCATGCGCAGCTTCATCTGCATGTGCAGGGGCGACGTGGCGATGAACGTGTGGATGCGCTTGCGCTCGGCAGGCGCCAGGGCTTCGGCGGCGCGGGCGATATCGCGGTCGTTGGCGCGCGACAGCGAGCAGATGGTGGACTCGCGCACGGCGCCGGCGATCGCCCGTATCGACTCGAAGTCGCCTTGCGAGGCGGCGGCGAAGCCCGCCTCGATCACGTCGACCTTCATGCGTTCGAGCTGCTTGGCGATGCGCAGCTTTTCCTCGCGCGTCATGGAGGCGCCCGGCGATTGCTCGCCGTCGCGCAAGGTGGTGTCAAAAATGATGAGTCGGTTGCTGGTGTTCATGGCTGCTCCTGGCTGGCTGAAGACTGGCGATGCGACCGACTCAGCGCATCAATGCTCGGGGTCGGTCTGGATGATGCTGACGGGCTTGCCCTTCGCCATGCGCCAGAAAAACACGGCGTAGCCGGACAGGCCATACACGACGAAAATCGGGAACAGCACCTTCGGCGGGTCGATGGAAATGAGCGCAAAGAACAGTGCCAGCAGGAATACCACGATGAAAGGCACGGACTTGCGGAAATTCACATCCTTGAAACTGTAGAACGGCACGTTGGTGACCATGGTCAGGCCGGCAAACAGGGCGATCGTCCACGATACCCAGGCCAGCTGGTTGCCGGCAAATTCCAGGTCGTTCATCAGCAGGATGAAGCCGGCCACCATGGCCGCCGCCGCCGGGCTGGGCAAGCCCTGGAAGAAGCGTTTGTCGACCACGGCAATGTTCGTGTTGAAGCGGGCCAGGCGCAAGGCGGCGCCGGCGCAATACACGAAGGCTGCCAGCCAGCCCAGTTTTCCCATGCCGCGCAGCGACCATTCGTAGATCACCAGCGCCGGTGCGGCGCCGAACGACACCATGTCGGACAGGCTGTCGTACTGGGCGCCGAATTCGCTCTGCGTATTCGTCAGGCGCGCGATGCGGCCGTCGAGGCCGTCGAGGATCATGGCGATGAAAATGGCCCATGCCGCATGTTCGAATTTCTGGTTCATGGCCATGACGATGGCGTAGAAGCCGCAAAACAGGGCTGCCGTCGTGAAGGCGTTCGGCAACAGATAAATGCCGCGGCGGCGCAAGGTTTTCTTGCCAGTGCCATCGGTCACCGGCTGGCGCACGAATTTGCTGAAGCGGGACGCTTTGGAGACTGCGGGAGTGCCGTTCTTGCCTCTACGACGGGGGAAGTTTGCCATGTTGTTCCATATCTTGTGTACTGCGGGGGATTCGGTGCCAGATGGCAAGCGCATTCGTCTCGCGGCATGCGCCTGCCGATGTTGCCATTATAGAGGAGCCACCGCCAAAGAAAAGCGCGACGGCGTCAAGCTGACAATATTGACGCCGATACTATCCTATTTGAACTTGATCTTCGCCACCAGACCCATGTTCAGGGTCGTTTCACCCGCCTCAAAGCTCGGTTCGGCCACCTGGTTGCCGCCATAAGCGATGGAGTCGGCGCTCATGGCGCGTGCACCAGCCATGTTGGCGCGCTGCGCGTAGTTGCCCGAACCTTCGAAATCGATGGTGTCGATCACGGCGTCATTGACATTGCGGCCCATGGCGCCGGCGATGGCGGCCACGCGCTCATTGAGGTTCTTGTAGGCGGCGGCGATGCGCTGGTCATCGAGCTTGCGGATGGTGGCGGGCGCCAGGCCGAAGTTCAGACGGTTCAGGGTCAGCACGCCTTGCGCCGCAGAAACCGTTTTCGGCAAGGCGGCCAGATTCGTCGTCGTCACCTGCAAGTATTGGCCCACGCGCCAGCCAGTCGGCACTCTCGGCTTGGCGACGGTGCCTGGCGGCAAGGGCGCCGTTTCCGGGTACACGGCATACGTGTAATAGCCCTGGGTTTTCAGCACGGCTTGCGGATCGGCTTTCTTGACGATGGCCGCGCCCTGGTTCATCTTCTGGTTCACGCGCGAGGCGGCGGCCGCCTTGTCCTTGTCCTGCTCTTCGATGGCCAGGGTGACGGTCACTTGGTCGTTCGCATGCACCACTTCGCCATTCGCGGGCACCACCACGAGGGTGCCTGAAGTGGGCAAGGCCTGGGCTTGTGCGCCCAGGGCAACGGTAGCGGCGGCGGCAGCCAGCATAGCTTTCATGACGGTCATGGTGTTCTCCTGGAAATAATGGGGCAAAAACAAGCATGGGGCCAACAGCCCCATGATTTTTTAAAACATGCTAACGCGGAAATATTTCCACGCTGGCGAACTGACTTGCGCTTACTTGAACTTGACCTTGCCGACGACACGCATGTCGAGCGTCGTTTCGCCCGGCTCGAAGCTCGGTTCGGCGACAGTGCTGTCTTCGGCCATCTTGGCGCTGCGCATCATCATCGGCGCAGCGGCAGGACGGCTTTCCGTGGCGTAGTTGCCCGAACCTTCGAAGTCCACCGTATCGAGCACGGCGTCGGACACATTGCGGCCCATGGCCTTGGCGATGGCGGCCACGCGCTCGTTCAGGTTTTTATACGTGGCGGCGATGCGCTGGTCGTCCAGCAGGCGGATGGTTTCCGGTTTCAGGCCGAAATTCAAGCCATTCAAGGTCAGCACGCCTTGCGCCGCCGACACGGTTTTTGGCAGGGACGCCAGATTGGCCGTCGTCACTTCCAGGTACTGGCCGACTCTCCAGGCCGTTGGCAAACGCGGCTTGGCAACGGCGCCAGCCGGCAATGGGCGCTCTTCCGGGTACACGGGATAGGTGTAGTAGCCGTACGATTTGAGTGCCGCCGACGGGTCGGCCTGCTTGACGATGGCGATGCCCTTGTTCATCTTCTGGTTGACTCTCGACGCGGCGGCAGCCTTGTCCTTGTCCTGTTCTTCGATGGCCAGGGTAGCGACCACCTGGTCATTGACATGCTTGACTTCGCCAAATGCGGGGACGACCACCAGGGTGCCGGAAGTTGGCAAGGTTTGCGCTTGTGCGCTCAAGGCAATGGTGGCTGCGGCGGCAACAAGGACGGATTTCATCACGGTCATGGGGGTACTCCTAGCTAGTTAATGTGGCTGACAGCCCGCGAAAGGGAAGCTTTTGCCACCCTTTCGCCTGAGAAACTTGTCAAACTGTGTAGATTCTAACGCCTCATTCATTCCCGTGGCGCAAATTAACAAATCGTCACAAAATGCGTCTGCCAGTCACATCTGCTCACATTTCAATACACTGTCATCATAAATAACAATGTTATTAGTGACCTACGACCGCGCCGCCGCTGCGCCGGCCCGGCTTGAAACTGTGGCGGTGTGCGCGCCAGGCGATGGTCAATGCCACCAGCAGCAAGGCCAGCATGGCCCATGGGAACGAGGCCGCGCCATAGCCGTCGAGCAGCATGCCGCCCGCCACGCCGCCGCCCGCGATGGCCACGTTCCAGATGGTCGCCACCATCGCCTGCGCCACATCCATGCCATCGCCGGCCGCGTCCGCCGACGCCGTCTGCAGCAGGGTGCCGGCGCCGCCGAAGGTGACACCCCAGATGGCCATGCTGACATAGATGACGATGGGGGAGTCCATCGCCAGCCCCAGCGCGACCATCACCAGGGCAAAGGCGGCGATGCAGCCCAGCACGAGCGGGCGCAGCCAGCGGTCGATCAGCTGACTGACCAGCCAGATGCCGGCCAGCGAACCCACGCCATACACGAGCAGCACCAGGTCGATGCGGGGGCGCAAGCCGGACGGCGCCAGGAACGGCGCGATATAGGTATACAGAATGTTATGCGCCAGCATCCAGGCGACGATCACTGCCAGAATCGGCCGCACGCCCGGCGTCACGAACACCTGGCGGATCGACAGGCGTTCGCCACGCTTTTGCCCCGGATAATCGGGCACGACCAGCAATACCCACGCGACCAGCACCACGGCCAGGCCGGACATGATACCAAAGATGCTGCGCCAGCCCAGCACGCCGCCCATCAGGGTACCCAGCGGCACGCCCAGCGACAGGGCCAGCGGCGTGCCGATCATGGCAATGGCCATCGCCCTGCCCTGCTGTTCGGGACGCACCATGCGGCGCGCATAGCCTGCCATCAAGCCCCATGCCAGCCCGGCGGCCATGCCCGTCACGAAGCGCGCGACCAGGGCGACCATATAGTTGGGCGCCAGGGCCGTCGCCGTATTGAAGATCAGGAAGCCGATGATGGCTAGCAGCAAGACATTGCGCCGGCGCCAGGTGCTGGTGAGCGCCGTCAGGGGAATCGCCGTCAATATGGAACCGATGGCGTAGACGGTCACCAGCTGGCCCGTCATGACTTCGGAAATGCCGAGGCCCTGGGCGATCTGCGGCAGCAAGCCGGCCGGCAAGGTTTCCGACAGAAGGGCAAGAAACGCCGTCATGGCCAGGGCCAGCAAGGCCAGGACGGGAAGCCGTTCGGAAATGGAAGATTCAGCAGTGCCCGGCATGGGTACTGTGGCGGTAATGCGGTCGGTCATAGGGGTCCTTCAGGTTGCCAAGCGGCTGATCAATTAGCGCCTGGCGTGCGACAAAAGCGGTGATGCGCGTTGCGGTCGGCAGATACCGAAACAGATGCAGTCCATGAGAAACTGCAAAGGAAGGGCGGGATTATATAGGAGACGGGCGAAAAGCGTGCGCACCAAAACAGCCGTGTTAAACCAGCCGTGCTCAAGCTGGCGTCATGCAGGCATCATTGGCCGCCTTGCGTGGCGAAAACCAGGCATTCGATTTCGGACTGAACAGGAACGCGCAGATGACGGCGAACGTGAGCGCACCAGGCAAGACGTTCATCTTCAGCGGCACGGTCGCCAGGTTGAGCGCAATGTCGATCACGCCCCACACCAGATAAACAGTGCGCGCGCCACGCTGCCTTTGCAGCATGGCCAGCGCTGCCACCAGGGTAATGCCCAGGCTGGCGAGCAACATCGCGTATTGCACATCGGCGGGAATCACGCTGTGCCCCATTCCGGCCAGCATGGCGGGATCGTTGCGGCCGAGGTAAGCCGACACCAGCGATGACAGCGAGCCGATGACCAGAAACCAGCAGCTGATGGCAAGCGAGACGGGGCGCTTGACCACATGAAGATTGCCGACAAAAACTTTAGAAAAAACAAGCATGGTGCTCACGGTATGGTTGAATGGCCCTGATTGTAATAAAAAAAGCCGGCTTGCGCCGGCTTCTTCGTGGAACGACTGCTGCCTAAGTAACCCCCAATAAATTATTGTGATTTCTGACTTCCATAACCGGCGCTCTGCGGCGTTGCCCGCTGCTAGCAGTGCTCGCACTGCGTCGCAACGGGCGCCTTGCATAGCATCCGGTTCTGTTCGTCATAATTTCACAATAATTTCCTGAGGATTACTTAGTTCTTCGACTGGTCAACCATCTTGTTCTTGGCGATCCAAGGCATCATGGCGCGCAGTTTGGCGCCCACTTCTTCGATCGGGTGCTCGGACGTCAGACGGCGGCGCGAGATCAGGGTCGGTGCGCCTGCCTTGTTTTCCAGGATGAAGCTCTTCGCGTATTCGCCCGTTTGAATGTCTTTCAGGCATTGACGCATCGCATCCTTCGTGGCCGAGGTCACAACTTTAGGACCGGTCACATATTCGCCGTATTCGGCGTTGTTCGAGATCGAGTAGTTCATGTTGGCGATGCCGCCTTCATAGATCAGGTCGACGATCAGTTTCAGTTCGTGCAAGCACTCGAAGTACGCCATTTCAGGCGCGTAGCCCGCTTCCGTCAGGGTTTCAAAGCCGGCCTTGATCAGTTCCACGGCACCGCCGCACAACACGGCTTGTTCGCCGAACAAGTCGGTTTCGGTTTCTTCACGGAAGTTCGTTTCGATGATGCCGGCACGACCGCCGCCATTGGCCGAGGCGTACGACAGGGCGATATCGCGGGCGATGCCCGATTTGTCCTGGTACACGGCGATCAGGTGGGGCACGCCGCCACCCTGGGTGTAGGTGGCGCGCACGGTGTGGCCCGGGGCTTTCGGCGCGACCATGATCACGTCCAGGTCGGCGCGTGGCACGACTTGGCCATAATGCACGTTGAAGCCGTGGGCGAAGGCCAGTACGGCGCCCTGCTTGGCGAACGGGGCGATGTTTTCATTGTAGACCTGGGCGATGTTTTCATCTGGCAGCAAGATCATGATGACGTCGGCTGCTTTCACGGCGTCGTTGACTTCCGCTACTTTCAGGCCCGCTTGCTCGACCTTGGTCCACGAAGCGCCACCCTTGCGCAGGCCGACGGTGACGTTGACGCCCGAATCGTTCAGGTTTTGTGCGTGCGCGTGGCCTTGCGAACCGTAGCCGATGATGGCAACGTTTTTGCCTTTGATCAAGGAGAGGTCAGCGTCTTTGTCGTAAAAAACTTTCATGGTATTTCCTATAATTTGATGATGCGTTGTTGTTTTAAATGCGGCCCGTGGGCCGCGTAGAGCTGCTGTGGGCTTTTATACTTTGAGGATGCGTTCGCCGCGGCCGATGCCGGAACCACCCGTACGGACGGTTTCCAGGATGGCGGCGCGGTCGATCGAATCGATGAACGCGTCGAGCTTGACCTTGTTGCCGGTCAGTTCGATCGTGTACGTCTTTTCGGTGACATCGATGATGCGGCCACGGAAGATATCGGCGGTGCGCTTCATTTCCTCGCGCTCCTTGCCCACGGCACGCACCTTGATCAGCATCAACTCGCGTTCGATATGCTGGCCTTCGGTCAGGTCCACCACCTTCACCACTTCGATGAGGCGGTTCAAGTGCTTGGTGATCTGCTCGATGATGTCGTCCGAGCCGCTGGTGACGATGGTCATGCGCGACAGGGTCGAGTCTTCCGTCGGCGCCACGGTCAAGGTTTCGATGTTGTAGCCGCGTGCCGAGAACAGGCCCACCACGCGCGACAGGGCACCCGCTTCGTTTTCCAGCAAGACAGAAATAATATGGCGCATGATTAGAGGTCCTCCGAGCCGAGCATCATTTCGGACAGGCCTTTGCCGGCTTTCACCATGGGCCACACGTTTTCGGACTGGTCGGTAATGAAGTTCATGAATACCAGCCTGTCTTTCATGCCAAATGCCTCTTTCAGGGCGCCGTCGACGTCGCCCGGTTTTTCAATTTTCATGCCCACGTGGCCATAGGCTTCAGCCAGCCTTTCGAAATCGGGCAGCGAATCCATGTACGACTCGGAATAGCGCGAACCGTAATCGATTTCCTGCCACTGGCGCACCATGCCGAGGAAACGGTTGTTGAGCATGATGATCTTCGGCGTCAAATGATACTGCTTGCACGTGGCGAGTTCCTGGATGCACATCTGGATCGAGCCTTCGCCCGTGATGCAGGCAACGGTGGCGTCCGGATTGGCCATCTGCACGCCCATGGCGTACGGCAAGCCGACACCCATGGTGCCCAGGCCGCCGGAATTGATCCAGCGGCGCGGCTTGTCGAAGCCATAATATTGCGCCGCCCACATCTGGTGCTGGCCTACGTCGGACGTGATGAAAGCGTCGCCCTTGGTGATCTGGAAGACTTTTTCCACCACCGATTGCGGCTTGATGACCAGGTCGGAGGTCGGGTATTTCAGGCATTCGCGGCCACGCCATTCGGCGATCTGCTTCCACCAGTTGCTCAAGGCATTGACGTTCGGCTTGGCTTCGGCCGCGTCCAGTTGCGCCAGGAATTCGATCAGCACATCCTTGACGTTGCCGACGATGGGGATGTCGACCTTGACGCGCTTGGAGATCGACGATGGATCGATGTCCACGTGGATGATCTTGCGCGGATGCGAGGCGAAATGCTTCGGGTTGCCGATCACGCGGTCATCGAAACGGGCGCCGATGGCGATCAGCACGTCGCAATTCTGCATCGCCATGTTCGCTTCATAGGTGCCGTGCATGCCGGGCATGCCGACATACTGCTCGCTCGAGGCGCGGTAGCCGCCCAGGCCCATCAAGGTGTTGGTGCAAGGGAAACCCAGGCGGTCGACCAGCTTGTTCAGCTCGGGCGCCGCATTCGCCAGGATCACGCCGCCGCCCGTGTAGATCATCGGACGTTCGGCTTGCAGCAGCAGCTGCACGGCCTTGCGGATCTGACCCGAGTGGCCCTTGTCGACGGGACGGTAGGAACGCATCTCGACTTCCTTCGGATAGTCGAAATGGCATTTGTGCATGCTGATATCCTTGGGGATATCGACCAGCACGGGTCCCGGACGGCCGGTACGGGCGATAAAGAAGGCTTTCTTGATCGTTGCTGCCAGATCCTTGACGTCCTTGACGAGGAAGTTGTGCTTGACCACGGGGCGGGTGATGCCGACCGTGTCGCATTCCTGGAACGCATCCTGGCCGATGGCGTGGCTCGGCACCTGGCCGGAGATCACCACCATGGGAATCGAGTCCATGTAGGCAGTAGACAGGCCCGTGACGGCATTCGTGACGCCCGGACCGGACGTGACGATGGCGACACCGACTTTGTTCGAGCTGCGCGAATAGGCATCGGCGGCGTGGATCGCGGCCTGCTCGTGGCGTACCAGGATATGCTGGAATTTGTTTTGCTGGAAGATGGCGTCGTAGATGTAGAGTACGGCTCCGCCCGGGTATCCAAAGACGTGCTCGACGCCCTCTTCAGCCAGACAGCGCACGACAATTTCTGCGCCGGTAATTGGTCCTGCTGCTGCTTCGGTATTCATGAAACATTCCTTTCAAGGTCCATTGGAGATTGATCGGATGTTCTTTCCTGACGAAGTTCGCCGTGCGCGACAGTGCTCCTGCTTCCCTTTTCATGCGGTCACGACATTTCTTTGGGCACCCATAGATACCTTACAAAACAACGCTTAACGCAACTCGTTTGGCCGGAGTTTCTGTGGCGCCTGTACGAACCGCTCGCGCTTGTGGCGCGGGTTAGAACAAACTGCCTACAAATGAAAGCGCGTCTTGCCGCGGATGGCCTTGTGTGCCGGTCGCGACTTGACCATAGGGCTTTGGGGTGTTCAAAGCGTCCCATACGTTATCGCGTTGCACCATTATGGTCAAGGAAAATGTCGGCCTCGCTGCATTTTTGCTCGCACGAGGTGCAAAAACCCTGCGGAAACGCACATTTTTTGCTAGCATGCACGGGGTTGCAAAAAGCATACCCGCCCCCAATTCGCCCACCGCACCCGCAGCCGCTAAGATCCCCCATACCGCATGGCAACAGACAAAGAATTATCCGACTTTCTAGAAAATGTCGAGCGGCGCGCTTTCAAGCAGGCCGCCTACGCGGTCCGCAAAGAAGAATCGGCACTCGACATCGTGCAGGATGCCATGATCAAGCTGGCCGAGAAATACGGCGACAAGCCGGCCGCCGAGCTGCCGATGCTGTTCCAGCGCATCTTGCAAAACACCATCCTTGATTATTTCCGCCGTGAAAAAGTTCGCAACACCTGGGTCAGTCTGTTTTCCAGCATGAAGCCCTCGGGCGACGAGCATGAGGATTTTGAACTACTTGACACGTACGAATCGGAACAGGGCAGCAGTGCCGCAGAATCGTCGGCCGACCAGGTCGAACGCGCGCAAATGCTTGATTTGATTGATATAGAGGTACAAAAACTGCCGTCACGTCAACGCGAAGCCTTCCTCATGCGTTACTGGCAGGACATGGATGTGGCTGAAACAGCGGAAGCGATGGGTTGCTCCGAAGGTAGCGTGAAAACACATTGCTCTAGAGCTACCCACACGCTCGCCGAATCGCTGAAAGCCAAGGGAATAAAATTATGAACACCGACGATCTCAATTTCGCTTACAAAGTGCGCCATGCACTGAACGAAAAACTCGACGACCTGCCCGCATCGGCCACCGATCGCCTGGCAGCGGCACGCAAGCTGGCCCTGTCGCGCAAGAAGGCGGACGCGCCCGCCGCCGTTGCCGTGCGCCAGAACGTGTTCGCCGGTGTCGCCAGCCATTTGCTGGTCGAACCGCTGTCGTGGCTGGGCCGCATGAGCGTGATCATCCCGCTGCTGCTGCTGGTCGGCGGCCTGGTGGGCATCTATCAGTTTGAGCAAGAACAACATATTGCCGAACTGGCAGAAATCGACGCCGCCGTGCTGTCCGACGAATTGCCGCTCTCCGCCTATATGGACCATGGCTTCAACGCCTACCTGACGAAACGCGAGCAATAGGCATGGCACGCATGAGCGTACGCAGAGGCTGGCTGGCTGGTGGTATC
Organism: Janthinobacterium kochi; assembly: GCF_051380715.1. Classification (NCBI taxonomy): domain Bacteria; kingdom Pseudomonadati; phylum Pseudomonadota; class Betaproteobacteria; order Burkholderiales; family Oxalobacteraceae; genus Janthinobacterium; species Janthinobacterium kochi. Next base: position 191,122 of record NZ_JBNYXO010000001.1, on the reverse strand, counting down.
GGCTTGGGTGCCTGCGCCTTGGCTGGCGCCGCGTGGATGGGCCAGCACCAGACGCCTCCCGCCGCCACCACCGTGGCGGCAACACCCGCGGCTGCCGTAGCACCTGCCCCGGCCGTCAAGCCCGGCTCGCCCCGCACGGCAGGCAAAGGCAGCACGCCCAAGGCCAGCGACAACCCGTCCTGGAACAAGCTGTCGCGCGCGCAGCAGGAAGCCCTGCAGCCGCTGGCGGGCGAATGGAACAAGCTGGGAGCCTTGCGCAAGCAGAAATGGCTCGATATCGCCAGCCGTTTCGCCTCCATGACAGCCGACGAACAAACCCGCGTGCATGAACGCATGCGTGTATGGGTCAAGCTGACGCCGGCACAGCGCAGCCTCGTGCGCGAAAACTATACGCGCACGAAGAAGATTGATCCGGGTCAAAAAACCGCGCAATGGGAGCAATACCAGCAATTGCCGGAAGATCAAAAGAAAAAGCTGGCAACGGAACTGGTGCCAAAAAAACCGCTGGAGAAAGTGCCTGCAATCAATTCGACCACGAGCAAGCCAGCCGTGATCCTGGCGCCCGCTACCCCGGTCGCACCTGCTGCCGCGCCCGTCCTGCCGCCCGCCCCCGCGGCAGCAAGCGTGCCGCCAGCCGATCCTGCCGCAGCCCCTGCCACCGTGCCCGTCACGCCACCTGCCACGCCTGCCCCACTGACTACCAATGCCAAATAGCACGCCTGCCGCCAGCATCACCCATCCCTCGATCAAGCGCCGCCTGATTTCCATGGTGTACGAGTCACTGCTGGCCCTGGCCGTGCTGTTTTTGCCCTTCCTGCTGTTTGAACTGGCCGTGCAGGGCGCACATACGCCACTGATGGAACACATGCGCCAATGCCTGGCCTTCCTCGTCATGGGGGCGTATTTCATCCATCAATGGAGCCGCGAAGGGCAAACCCTGGCCATGAAGACCTGGCGCCTGAAAGTCGTGCTGCCAGGCCACGCCCACGTGCCGCTGCGCGTGGCCGCCTTCCGCTACATCCTTTCATGGATGTGGCTGCTGCCAGCACTGCTGGTGTCATATGTATTCGATTTGCAGCACTGGACAGCCCTGGGCGCCATCGGCATCGGCATCCTGGCCTGGTCGGCCACGGCGCTGTTCACAGGCAATGGACAATTCCTGCACGACAAGCTGGTGGGCACACAGATCGTGCAATTGCCTGCACCGTCCAAGAAGTCGAAGAACGTCGCCGCCTGAGTTTTTATGCGGCTTGACCTGGGTCATTGAAGCGCCACGGTGGCTCTGCGATCATGGCATGCCATGAACAATACCGCCCCCCTCCCCCACACCCGCTTCGCTCCCTACCGCGAGGAAGTCTGCAGCGAAGACGAAGTCAAGCAGCTCGTCCACACCTTTTATGCGGCCGCGCGCGATGACGCCATGCTGGGCCCCATCTTTGCCGCCGAGGTCAAGGATTGGGATGTCCATCTGGCAACCCTGGTCGATTTCTGGTCAGGCTTGCTGCGCGGCACCATGCGCTACCACGGCAAGCCACTGGCCCAGCACGCGCAAATGGAACACTTGACGCCGTGCATGTTCCGCCGCTGGCTGACCCTGTTCTTCGCCACGACCGAGAGCATGGGCAATGCAGCCCTGCAGGAGAAGGCCGACACCATCGCCTTGAATATTGCCGAACGGCTATGGAAAAGCTTTGCGGAAAGCCACGCCATCGTGGCGCCGCAGCTTTAAAATCTTTCGTAGCCCTGCAAGTAACGCCATTGCCCCGCGGGCATGGCGCCCATCGAAATACGGCCGATGCGCAAGCGCTTCATGGCGACGACGTCCAGTCCCACCATCTTGCACATATGGGCGATCTGGCCTGGCTGCACGTTTTTCAGGGCGAAGCGCAAGCGCGTTTCGTTCTGCCAGCTGACCTTGATCGGCGGCAAAGGCTTGCCATTGAACGGCAAGCCGTGATTGAGCAACGCCAGGCCGTTTTCCATGATGTCGCCCGACACTTCCACGATGAATTCCTGCTCCACCGTTTTCGCTTCGTCGACCAACTTGCGGGCGACGCGGAAATCCTGCGTAAACACCAGCAAGCCGGACGCCATGGTCTCGAGCGGATTGGTGATGGTCAAGCCGATCAGATGACGCTTGAGGAAGCGTGTGACAGAGCTGGGCGCCACATTTTCCGGCGTGAAAATTTCTTCGGGACGCAAGCAACCGAGGGCCGGCTTGCCTTCGCTGCCCACGCCGCCGTTGATCCCGGCCGGCTTGTGCAGCAGGATCGTCACGGGCGGCATTTCTTCCAGGGTGGCGTTCGGCAACAGCACCACCGCCTGATTGTCGGCCACGCGCGCGCCCGACTCTTCCACCAGCTCGCCATCGACCGTGACCCAGCCGCCCTCGATATACAGCTCGGCCTCGCGGCGCGAACAGGGCACGTCTTCAGACAGGCGCTTGGCCAGGCGGACGGTGGGCATTTCGTGTGGTGTGGTCATTGGGAGGCGCAAAAAGCAAGGGAGGAGAAAGCCGGTATTGTAACCGACCCGCTCCTCCCCTCGTGTGCGACAGCGTATGCTTACGCGGTGGCCTTGGCCAATTCTTCGGCAAAGAAACGCTGGCCCATCTCTTCCAGGCCCAGCGTTTGCAGCACTTCCTGCAGGCGCTCCGTCGGACGCTGGCGCGGCAAGTTCTTGTAGCTGGCGATGATCAGTTCATTCTTCATCGAATGCTCCCAGCCCACCAGCTCCGTCACGCTGACCTGATAGCCATGCGCTTCCAGCTGCAAACAGCGCAGCACGTTGGTGATCTGGCTGCCGAACTCGCGCGTGTGCAGCGGGTGACGCCACAATTCCGTCAAGACATTCTTGCCCAGGCTCTTGCCCTTGTTCTTCTTCAGTACGGACGCGACTTCCGCCTGACAACATGGCACCAGCACCATGAACTTCGCCTTTTTCTTCAGGGCGAAGTGGATGGCGTCATCGGTGGCCGTGTTGCAGGCGTGCAAGGCCGTAACGATGTCGATCTGCTGGGGTAGCAAGTTTGACTCCGTCGAATCGGCCACGGACAGGGGCAGGAACGACATACCGGGGAACTTGAATTTCTTCGCCAGCTCTTGCGAGCGCTGCACCAGCTCTTCGCGCGTCTCGATGCCGTAGATGTGCGAACCGTCGTTGCCATTCTTGAAGAACAAGTCGTACAGGATGAAGCCCAGGTAGGACTTGCCGGCGCCGTGGTCAACCAAGGACACGCCAGGGTGATCGAGCTGCACTTCGCGCAGCAGCGGCTCGATGAACTGCGTCAGGTGGTACACCTGCTTGAGCTTGCGGCGGCTGTCCTGGTTCATCTTGCCGTCGCGCGTCAGGATGTGCAATTCTTGCAGCAAGGCGACCGACTGGCCATCCTTGATCTCGGGCATGTTGCTGGCGGCCGTGATGATGTCTTTCGGCACGGAAGCCACGGCGGCGGACGCCGCGCCCTTAGCGCGCTTCATCGATCCACGCCATCTGTATCGCTTCGAGCACTTTTTCGCCGCCGCGCGTGTGGTCATCGTCGAAGCCGTCCAGTTCCACCACCCAGTTATGCAGGTCGGTGAAACGCACGGTCAGGGGATCGATCTCCGGATGCGCGTCGAACAATGCTTCGGCGATCGCGTGAATGTCGGACCATTTCATGTTAGTGACTGCCTTCGCTGACCTGGTTGATCGTGTATTTCGGGATTTCGACGACGAGGTCGGCCTCGGCCACGATGGACTGGCACGACAGGCGCGACACGGCTTCCAGGCCCCAGGCCTTGTCCAGCATGTCTTCTTCCAGTTCCGTCGCTTCGTTCAAGGATTCGATGCCTTCGCGCACCAGCACGTGGCAGGTGGTGCAGGCGCACGATTTTTCGCAGGCGTGCTCGATGTCGATGTCGTTTTCCAGCAGGATGTCGCAGATGGACTTGCCGGCCGGGGCTTCGATGACGGCGCCGTCCGGGCAAAGCTTGGCGTGCGGCAGAATGACGATTTGGGGCATATTACCTCTACAATTTCAATGATTTGGGGCGCCGCCGCAGCAATGGCACACGGCGCGCATGTCAACACTATTACAGCACCTGACAAAACCGTAGCGAGCGGCAGTGATTTGTAGCCGAGAAGCGCAACCGTACTCTAGTACGGTGAGCATCGCCGGCCGCAAAGCGCGACGCGCAGTAGGTTTGGTCAGGAGTCCTCACACGACCTGGTCGAGCGATTTGCCCTTCAGAGCAGTACGCACACTGCGGTCCATGCGGCGCGAGGCGAAATCTTCGGTGCCGTCGGCGAGCAGCTCGATCGCCAGCTTCAAGGCCTGGTGGTCGATGGCGCCGCTTTGCGATTGCGCAATGGCGTCGCGCACCTTGTTCATCAAGCCATCCACGGTGACGCGCTCGGCGTCATCGAGCAAGCCGCCGTCTTCATCGAGGGCCGACTGCGTGGCCAGCAGGATGCGTTCCGCTTCCACCTGCTCTTCGCGCAGCGCGCGCGCCACCATGTCGACGTCGGCCGACGTGTAGGAATCCTGCAGCATGCGGGCGATATCATCGTCGCCCAGGCCATAGGCCGGCTTGACGCTGATCGACGCTTCCACGCCCGAGCGCAGCTCGCGCGCCGACACCGACAGCAAGCCGTCCGCATCGACCTGATACGTGATGCGAATGCGCGCGGCGCCCGCCACCATCGGCGGAATGCCGCGCAGTTCGAAGCGCGCCAGCGAACGGCAGTCGCTCACCAGTTCGCGCTCGCCCTGCAGCACGTGCACGGCCAGGGCCGTCTGGCCATCCTTGAAGGTCGTGAATTCCTGCGCACGGGCACACGGTATGGTCGAATTGCGCGGGATGATCTTTTCCACCAGGCCGCCCATGGTTTCGATGCCGAGCGACAGCGGGATCACGTCCAGCAGCAGCCAGTCGTCGCCGGCGGCGCGGTTGCCTGCCAGCAAGTTCGCCTGAATGGCCGCGCCCAGCGCCACCACTTTGTCCGGGTCGATGTTCGCGTGCGGCGTCGTGTGGAAGAATTCGCTGACGGCGCGCTGCACGTGCGGCATGCGCGTGGCGCCACCGACCATCACCACGCCGTCGACGTCGTCCGCATCCACGTTCGCGTCGCGCAAGGCCTTCTTGATGGCGTTCATGGTCTTGCCGACCAGGTGCTGCGTCATGGCGGCAAATTCCGTCGCCGTGATGCGCAGGTGAATTTCTTCGCCCGAGTTCAGGGCCGCATCGATCATCGTTTCCGACTTGGTCGACAGCGTTTCCTTGATCTCGCGCGCTTTCACCATCAGGATGGCCGTGTCTTCGTCGGACAGGGGCGCCAGCTTGGCGTGTTCGCTGATCCAGCAGAACAGGCGGCGGTCGAAATCGTCGCCGCCCAGGGCCGAATCGCCGCCTGTGGACAGCACTTCGAAGACGCCCTTGCTCAGTTTCAGGATCGAGATGTCGAAGGTGCCGCCGCCGAGGTCATACACGGCGTACACGCCTTCGGAGGCGTTGTCGAGGCCATACGCGATGGCGGCGGCCGTCGGCTCGCTCAAGAGGCGCAAGACATTGATGCCGGCCAATTGCGCCGCATCTTTCGTCGCCTGGCGCTGCGCGTCGTCAAAATACGCGGGCACAGTAATCACGGCGCCGACCAGGTCGTCACCGAGGGAATCCTCCGCGCGCTGGCGCAGGGTGGCGAGGATTTGCGCCGACACTTCGACGGGGCTTTTCACGCCGGCCACGGTTTTCAGCTGCACCATGCCAGGCGTATCCTGGAAGTCGTAGGGCAGGTTTTCCGCGTAGGCGATGTCGGCCAGGCCACGGCCCATGAAGCGCTTGACGGACACGATGGTGTTCTTCGGGTCGGTGGTTTGCGCGGACAGGGCCTTGTAGCCGATGTTCGCATGGCCGTTCGGCAGGTAGCGCACGACGGAAGGCAGCAGGGAGCGCCCGTCTTCGTCGTTGAGCACCTCGGGAATGCTGTTGCGCACGGTGGCGACCAGGGAATTGGTGGTGCCCAGATCGATGCCGACGGCCAGGCGGTGCTGGTGCGGCGCGGTCGACATGCCTGGTTCGGAAATTTGCAGAAGTGCCATTGTATTCGTGCCTCGATTAATTTTGTGCGTGGTGCTGCTGATGCCTGTCGCGCATTATAAGACGCGCGCCGGACTGGCGCTTGGTCAGTCAGGCTTCCATGGCTTCGTATGCAAAACGGACTTCCTCGCCGAATTTGTCGAGGAACATCAGGGCGCGCACGCTTTGCGCGGCATTCACATAGTCGGCCCCGTCGAGCTGAGCCGCCACCTGGGCCAGCAGCGCCTTGCGTTCGCCGCGCAGCTGGCGGTCCAGGGCGTCGAGCGCGTCGGCATCCTTGCCGGCACGCGCGTCGCCCAGTTCTTCGCGCCACTCCATCTGCTGCATCAGGAAGCTGACGGGCATGGCCGTGTTCGATTCCGTCTGCAAATCGACGCCATGGAGCTCGCACAGGTATTGCGCGCGCTTTTGCGGGCTTTTCAGGGTTTGATAGGCTTCATTGGCGCGCGTGGCCCATTGCATCGCCACGCGCTTCTCGGCGCTGCTGGCGTTGATGAAACGGTCCGGATGGACCTTGCCCTGCACGTCGCGGTAGGCCGCGTCGAGCGCGCTCATGTCGAGCCCGAACTGCGCCGGCAACTGGAATAATTCGAAGTGGTTTTGCATAATGGTCGGTGGTCGCTGTACCGCAATCGATGGGTACAGCGCACCGACCGGGGTCTTGCCAGCTGTTTAAATCCTGAAGGACTCGCCGCAGCCGCAGGCGTCTTTTTCGTTCGGATTGTGGAACTTGAAACCTTCGTTCAAGCCTTCGCGCGCAAAATCGAGTTCCGTGCCGTCGATGTAAGGCAAGCTTTTCGGGTCGACGAAGACTTTCACGCCGTGCGATTCGAAGACGCTGTCTTCGGCCGCCACTTCATCGACATATTCAAGCTTGTAGGCCAGGCCCGAGCAGCCCGTGGTGCGCACGCCAAAGCGCAAGCCCATGCCCTTGCCGCGCCGTTCGATATAACGGTTGATGTGTTTCGCCGCTTTTTCGGTCAGTGTGATCATGTATTTCTCCGCTCCTGTTCCCACATGGGAACAGGTATCAAAATCCAACAAATTCTAGAGTGCCTGAAAAACGTTCAGGGCAAGGCGCATTGCCGAAGGCAGTACGACTAGTACGACAAGGCAATGCAACGCAGCCATGGGCGTTTTCTCAGGCGCTCTACGCTGCCGGATGGCGGGTCTGGTAATCCAGCACTGCCGCCTTGATGGCGTCTTCCGCCAGGATGGAGCAGTGGATTTTCACTGGCGGCAGGGCCAGTTCTTCGGCGATCTGCGTGTTCTTGATGGCCAGCGCCTGGTCCAGGGTTTTGCCCTTGACCCATTCGGTCACCAGCGAGCTCGACGCGATGGCCGAACCGCAGCCGTAGGTCTTGAATTTCGCATCTTCGATCAGGCCATCGGCGCCGACCTTGATCTGCAGTTTCATCACGTCGCCGCAGGCGGGCGCGCCCACCATGCCGGTGCCGATGGTGTCATCACCCTTGTCGAAAGCGCCCACGTTGCGCGGGTTTTCGTAGTGATCGAGTACTTTGTCCGAGTAAGCCATTTTGATGCTCCTTTAATATTCTTGCCAGCCCCGTTCGGGGCCTGATTAGCGTAAAGTGCCTGGAAAACCGTAGCGAGCGGCAGTGAGTTGTGGCCGAGAAGCGGAACTGTGCTGTAGCACAGTGAGCATCGCAGGCCGCAAATTGCGACGCGCAGTAGGTTTAACAGGTACTTTTAGTGGGCCGCCCATTGGATCGAATTGATGTCGATCCCTTCCTTGAACATGTCCCACAGCGGCGACAGCTCACGCAATTTGTGTACTTTCGATTTCAGCAGGTTCACGGCGAAGTCGATGTCTTCCTCGGTCGAGAAGCGGCCGATGGTAAAGCGGATCGAGCTGTGCGCCAGTTCGTCGCTGCGACCCAGGGCGCGCAGCACGTACGATGGCTCCAGGCTGGCCGAGGTGCAGGCCGAACCGGACGACACGGCGATATCCTTGATCGCCATGATCAGCGACTCGCCTTCGACGTAGTTGAAGCTGACGTTCAGGTTGTGCGGCACGCGGTGCTCCATGTCGCCGTTGATGTAGACTTCTTCGATCTCTTGCAAGCCCTTGGCCAGGCGGTCGCGCAAGGCCTTGATGCGGCCGATTTCGCTGTCCATTTCTTCCTTGGCGATGCGGAAGCTCTCGCCCATGCCGACGATCTGGTGCGTCGGCAGGGTGCCCGAGCGCAGACCGCGCTCATGGCCGCCACCGTGCATCTGCGCTTCCAGGCGCACGCGCGGCTTGCGGCAGACGTACAGGGCACCCACGCCTTTCGGGCCGTAGGTTTTGTGCGCCGTGAAGGTCATCAGGTCGACCTTGGTCTTTTGCAGGTCGATGACGAGCTTGCCCGTCGCTTGCGCGGCGTCGCAATGGAAGATGATGCCTTTCGAGCGGCAGAACACGCCGATTTCGTCGATCGGCTGGATCACGCCGATTTCGTTGTTCACCAGCATCACCGACACGAGGATGGTGTCCGGGCGCACGGCCGCGGCCAGCTGCTCGACGGTGATCAAGCCATTGTCCTGCGGTTCCAGATACGTCGCTTCGAAGCCGATGCGTTCCAGTTCGCGCACCGTGTCGAGCACCGATTTATGCTCGGTCTTGACGGTGATGATGTGCTTGCCCTTCGTCTTGTAGAACTGTGCCGCACCCTTGATGGCCAGGTTGTTGCTTTCCGTCGCGCCGGACGTCCAGATGATTTCGCGCGGATCGGCGTTCACCAGGGCCGCCACGTAGCCGCGTGCCTCTTCCACGGCTTTTTCCGCCGTCCAGCCATACATGTGGCTGCGCGATGCCGGATTGCCGAACTGCTCGCGCAGATAAGGAATCATCTTGTCGGCGACGCGTGGATCGATCGGTGTGGTGGCCGAGTAATCCATGTAGATCGGAAAATGCGGTGCGGTTTCAAAGTGCACTTGGCCTACGTTTTTTTCAGGGGCGTTCATCAATAACTCCAATGCAATCAGCAACTTAGTATTTTGTATTTATCAACCGAGGGCGGCGTGGTTACGGTGCATCACCATCACGCTTTGCTCGGCAATCTTTTGTCTCTGCTGGTCGACCAGGTCCTGCAGCGACACAGAATCCAGATAATCGACCATTTTTTCGTTGAGTGTGGACCACAATTCATGCGTCATGCAGCGCGCACCCGTAGCCGCGTCAGCGCCGTGGCAATGCTCCTTGCCGCCGCACTGCGTGGCGTCCAGCGGTTCGTCGACGGCGATGATGATGTCGGCCACCGTCACCTTGTCTGCACGGCGCGCCAGACTGTAGCCGCCGCCGGGGCCACGGATCGATTCGACGATTTCATGCCGGCGCAGCTTGCCGAACAGCTGTTCCAGGTAGGACAGGGAAATCGACTGGCGCTGGCTGATGCCGGACAAGGTGACCGGTCCCTTGCCTTGGCGCAAGGCAAGATCGATCATCGCTGTCACGGCAAAACGGCCTTTTGTAGTCAGACGCATACATCCTCGGTTCAACTAGTTTAAAATATTGCGGCTTTTCAACTTCTCAAACCCTGAGTAGTTGAATGATTTAGTCAAGTATAACAAATTCGGCAGGGTTTGTCAGAGCGCCCCTCGATGACCACAGGGCTGGCAGGGGCATAGCCGGCCGCGCCAGGCGCGGCGACTTCAGGAAAACAACAGTACGGTTCAAGCGCGGAGAGCGCTGCGCACTTTCATCAGTTCAAAACCCAGCAGGTTCAAGCCGTCCCAGGTGGCGGGGTCCAGGATGCGCGGGTTGTCCGACGCCAGGCCCACGCCCCAGATGCGGTCGACGGGACTGGCTTCGACGATGACGCGTTCGCCCGTGCCCAGCAAAAACTTGCGCAGCGCGGCCTTTTGCGAGAACTTGGCAAAGTTGCCATCGAAGACGATGCCGGCGCGCGCCGCTTCCCACACCTTGGCGTCAAAGTTCGCCACTTCACGCCCCAGCTTTTTCACTTCCGACGGCCGCCCGGCCGCCACGATGCGCGCCTGGACAAACGTGTCGCCAAACAGGGCCGCCTTTTGCGCCATCATGTAGTGCTCGGCCGTAGCATACGTCACGCCAGCGAGGCTGAATGGCGACGGAAACCACTGGCTGAAGCAGCTCTTGTCGGGCACCTGCGGCTGCGCCGGCGTGTGCCCCCAGAAATACAGATAGTCGGGCACGCCGCCCGCCGCTATCCACGCCTTCAATTCTTCCACATTACTGATTTGCATATTCCCCGCACTTCCGCCAGACAGGCGCCAATTCAAGCACGCAATAGTTGCATCGGGCCAAACAAGGCCTGCATGTCACGATTGCCGATAAAGGACAGATTATACGGATGTTCCGCCGTCACCTGCGGCAGCATTGTCGCCACCGGCAAGCGTTTGATGAGCTCGGCAATCCTTCCCCACAACACCAGTTGCGGCAAGGCCGCGCCGCCCTGCTGCGCCAGCGCTTCCAGCACCACCTGCAGGAAGGGCAGCCAGCCGCGCGCATCCTGCACGGGCGGCACGTGGGCACGGAATACCAGCGCCGCATTGAGCAGCAAAAAACCCTGCTCCGTCATCTTGCGCTGCAAGTCGGGCAGGGTCTGGATCACGCCGCTACCGGCTTGCTGCGCGGCGGCCGCCACGGGCGCCATGGCCGCGCCTGACGTGTCGCCGCCCTGCAACTGGCCATCGGCTACCAGCAGCATCTTCATGAAGTTGCGCAAGGACGTGGCGCGGTTGACGGGCTTCGACAGGCCCGTCGCCGACCACAGACTGCCGACGGCGCCATCCATGAAGCACACGCCCGTGGCGCTCTCGGCGCGCGGATACGGCCCCTCGCCTACCAGCACGTAGCGCACCTGCGCCAGCGGCAGGGCGAAGGCGGCAAACAGCCGGCCCTGCGTGGGCAGGTAATCGTCGACGGCCAGCGCCGGCAGGTAAGCGGGATCGGCCGCCATCACGGCATGCAAGCCGCGTAGCAGGATGGGACGCCAGGAAGCATGCGCCAGGGACAGGGCATCGGTGATGCTGGCAGGAACGGTGGTTGCGGTCATGGCGCGTAAAGTATTTGGACAAACGCAAATTGTAGCGCACCGGCAAGCTGGCATTGACGAAAAAACACCACCCCGTATCAAGCGCGCAAAAAAAGAGCCCCGGTCTGCATGCTGGCCGGGGCTGTTCACTGCTTGACGCGGATCACACTTATTCGGCGTCAGGCTGCTGCGACGGATGCGCGGCGGCAAACGCCGGCAAGCCGGCGCAGTGCGCATGGATGCGCGCCACGCGCGGGTATGGCGCCAGGTCGATGGCGAAACGCTGCGCATTGAACACTTGCGGCACCAGGCAGCAGTCGGCCATCGTCGGGCTCTCGCCATGGCAGAACAGACCCGTGCCGGCCGGGTCGCCCTGCGCCAGCAGCGCTTCGACGGCGGCCAGCCCCTCGGCCATCCAGTGGCGGTACCACTCCTGTTTGGCCTCGTCCGACAGGCCCAGCGTGTTTTTCAGGTATTTCAGGACGCGCAGATTCGTCAGCGGATGCGCATCGCAGGCGATCGCCAGCGCCAGCGCGCGCACGCGGGCGCGTCCCAGCGCATCGCCCGGCAGCAGCGGCACGACTGGCCGCGTTTCGTCCAGGTATTCGAGCATCGCCAGCGACTGCGTCAGGATGGCGCCGTCGTCATCGAGCGCCGGCACCAGCGCCGACGGGTTGACGGCGCGGTAGGCTGGCAGCAACTGCTGGCCGCCATCCTGCAGCAGGTGCACGGGGATGCTGTCGTAATCGATGCCCTTCAAATTGAGGGCAATGCGCACGCGGTAGGCAGCCGAACTGCGGAAATAGGTGTACAACTTCATGCTCATGGCGGGGCGTCCTTTCAGGCGCGGCCGGCGTACAGCGCGACCGTCTGCTCGATGCTGCCAAAGATGCTGGCACCGGCCGCGTCGCGCATCTCGATGCGCACCGTGTCGCCGAACTGCAAGTACGCCGTTTTTGGCGCGCCGTGTTCGATGGTTTCATACATGCGCACTTCGGCCAGGCAGCAGTAGCCCACGCCGCCGTTCTCGATGCTCGAACCGAACAGGTTGCCCTGCTTGTTCGACACGGTGCCGGAACCGACGATGCTGCCGGCGCCCAGTTCGCGCGTCTTCGCCGCATGCGCCACCAGCTGCGCAAAATTGAAGGTCATGTCTTCGCCCGCGTTCGGCTTGCCGAAAGGCTTGTCGTTCAGCTCCACGAGCAGCGGCAAATGCAGCTTGCTGTCGGCCCAGTTGGTACCCAGTTCATCGGGCGTGACGGCGACGGGCGAAAACGCGCTGGCCGCCTTCGACTGGAAGAAACCGAAACCTTTGGCCAGTTCGCCAGGGATCAGGTTGCGCAGCGAGACGTCGTTGACCAGCATGACCAGGCGGATGGATGCTGCCGCATCCGCCACGCTGACGCCCATGGCCACGTCGCCCGTAATGACGGCCACTTCCGCTTCCAGGTCGATGCCCCACTCTTCGGACAGGGCGAAGATGGGGTCGCGCGGGCCGATAAAGCTGTCGGAGCCGCCCTGGTACATCAGCGGGTCCGTGTAGAACGAGGCCGGCACATCCGCGTTGCGCGCCTTGCGCACCAGCTCCACGTGGTTGATGTAGGCGGAACCGTCGGCCCACTGGTAGGCGCGCGGCAGCGGCGAGTGGCACAGATTGGCATCAAACGGCTGCGCGTCCGGCGCCTTGCCCGCATTCAGATCGGCGTAGGCCTGTTCCAGTTTCGGCACGACGGCGTCCCAGTTGTCGAGTGCCGCCTGCAGGGTGGGAGCGATGGCGGCCACGCGTTGGTACTGGCGCAGGTCGCGGCTGACGAGGATCAGGGCGCCGTCGCGGCTGCCGTTTTTCAGGGTTGCGAGTTTCATGGTATTCCTTGTTTGGCGTAGTGTTCAGATGGTGTCAGTCTGCAGTGTTCAATCTGCGGCGTTTACGCGTCGGCCGGCGCGTGCATCCAGGCGGCGTGCTTGGGCGCGCGGCGCGTCTGCGACCATTCTTCCAGCATTTCCCATTTGACGGCGTCCAGTTTGGCCATCATCTCGGGCGTGCCCACGTTGGCCGCCAGTTCCAGGCGATGGCCGTTCGGGTCGAAGAAGTAAATCGACTGGAAGATGGCGTGGTTGACGGGGCCCAGCACCTCGATGCCGGCGGCCACCAGGCGCTCCTTGGCGGCCAGCAGTTCCTCCATGCTGCCCACTTCCAGCGCCAGGTGCTGCACCCAGGCAGGGGTATTGCGGTCGCGGTCCATGGGCGGCTGCGTCGGCAGCTCGAAGAAGGCCAGCACATTGCCCTGGCCCGCGTCGAGGAAAACGTGCATGTACGGGTCCGGCGCCTTGGTCGACGGCACCAGGTCTTCGGCGATGGCGAGGACGAAATTCATGTTCAAATGCTTGACGTACCACTCGACGGTTTTCTTCGCATCGATGCAGCGGTAGGCGACGTGGTGGATTTGCTTGATCTTCATGGTGTTTGTCTCCAATGGATGCGCCCTGGGCGCGATGGCGGGCCTGTTTTCAGCTTTTCACCATTAGAATCGAGTTACAGCTATCATACAAACAATTTTTAACCATTGATTTATCGGATTACCTTATGAGTCCCAGCCTGCGACAGATGCGCGCCTTCGTGGCGCTGGCCAAGACCGGCAGCTTTACCCTGGCCGCCGAATACCTGCACGTGACGCAGTCCGCCTTGAGCGGCTTGATCAAGGAACTGGAAAGCGTGCTGGGCGTGCGCGTGGTCGAGCGCAGTACGCGCAAGACGCAGCTGTCGGAAATCGGCCGCGAACTGTATCCGCTGTTTGAAAAGATGATCGAGGACCTCGATGGCGCCATGGCCGGCATCGCCCAGCGCAAGGCCCTGAAAACGGGCATGGTGCGCATCGCCGCGCCGCAGATGATGGCCTGCACCCTGCTGCCGGAAGTGATCGCCGCCTACCGCCAGGCGCATCCGGACGTGCAGCTGCGCCTGGTCGACTGCCCCGTGGAAAACGTGTCGGCGCGCGTCTTCAGCGGCGAAGTCGATTTCGGCATCGGTCCCGAACGCGATCCGACGGCGGAAATCGCCGCGCAAGTGCTATTTGAAATGCCCTTCGTGCTGGTCTTTCCCGAGCAGCATCCGCTGCAGCAGAAAGAGCGCGTCACCTGGGCCGACGTGGGCGATTACCCATTCATTTCACTGCAGGGCCAGTTCACGGAACGCCTGCTGCGCGACATGCACGGCGCGTTTCGCGAGCTGTCGCTCAATCCCTACAATGAAGTAACCTTCATGACGACGGCGCTGGCCATGGTCAGCGCCAACCTGGGCATCACGGTCTGCCTGCCGTACGCGGAACCGATGGTCAAACTATATCAATTGCACATGCGCGCCCTGCACGAGCCGGAACTGACGCGGCGCTTTTTCGTCTACACGAAGACGGGCCGTTCGCTGTCGCCGGCAGCCGAAAGCTTCATGGCCTTCCTGTTCCAGTTCGTCGAAACACACGAGTGGAACGTCGGCGGAAACAACGGCGCACGCGACGCCCTGCCGGCCGGCGGCCCGGCTGGCAGCGCTTTATAATGGCGCATCGCCCCTTGCCGCTTATGCCATGACCCAGCCTGACCAGCACGACCTGTCCGCTACCGACGCCGCCACCATCGCCATCAACCAGCGCATGAACAAATTCGACGGCCATGCACAGGTCTGGCTGTTCGGCTATGGCTCGCTGATCTACAAGGCCGACTTTCCCTATATCGAACGGCGCCCCGCCAGCATCGAAGGCTGGACGCGGCGCTTCTGGCAAGGTTCGCACGATCATCGGGGCACGCCGATGGCGCCGGGCAGAGTCGCCACCATCGTGCCACAGGCGGGCGCCGTGTGCGACGGCATGGCTTATCTGATCACGCCCGAAGTCTTCGCCCACCTCGACCACCGCGAAAAGAACGGCTATTTGCGCCTGGCCACCGAGATCACCTTCGACGATGGCAGCAACGTCGAAGGCCTGGTGTACATCGCGAACGAAGAAAACGCCGCCTTCCTCGGTGACGCCCCGGAACTGGACATCGCGCGCCAGATCGCCCGTTCAAACGGCCCCAGCGGCCCGAACAGCGAATACCTGCTGCACCTGGCCAGCGCCTTGCGTGAGCTGGGCAAGAGCGACCCACATGTCTTTGCCATCGAACAGCATCTGGCGCTGTTCCAGACCCATACCCAGGATGACGCCACACGATAGCGCCGCACGATAGAGCGCGCAGCGCCCTCCGGCACCTGTGGCAAGATCCTGTCTCCGGGTTCCCCAACGACGGCGCTCCCTTCCCGGTGAGCGGCGGCACTCCCCCAGCCGCAGGTCACCATCGCCCGCATTCCAGCGCGTGAACGCCACCCTGCCGCATCAGCGCTGAGGACGGTTTAACTTAAAACAAATCCAGCTGCCCCACATTGCCCCCTTTTTCCCTTGCCCCCAACGGCGGCACCACCAGCGGCCGGCGGAACTGCGTGCAATCGAGCTGCTTGAAGCGGCCGCCCTTGCCGTGCAGTCCCAGCCGGTGCACGGCTTTCTCGAAACGCTGGCGAATGAGGTCGGCCCACACGCCCTCACCCCGCATGCGCGTACCGAACGCGCTGTCGTAATCCTTGCCGCCGCGCATTTCGCGCACCCGGTTCATCACGCGCTGGGCCCGTTCCGGGAAGTGCGCTTCCAGCCATTGCTGGAACAATGGGCTCACTTCCCACGGCAGGCGCAGCACGACGTAATGGGCGTGGATGGCGCCCGCATCGCGCACGGCTTCGAGCAGCTGCTCGATTTCCGGCTCCGTGACAAACGGAATGATGGGCGCGATGCTCACGCCCACGGGAATGCCCGCCTCCGTCAGGGTGCGGATGGTGCGCAACCGCCGCGCCGGGGCGGCCGCGCGCGGCTCCAGCGTGCGCGCGATGGCGGGATCGAGCGTGGTGACAGTGACGGCCACGGCCGCCAGATGCTTGGCCGCCATGGGCGCCAAAATGTCGATATCGCGCTCGATCAGCGACGATTTCGTGATCAGCGCCACGGGATGCTCGCACTCGTGCAACACTTCCAGCACGCGCCGCGTCAGTTGCCGTTCGCGTTCGCACGGCTGATACGCATCCGTGTTCACGCCCAGGGCGATCGGTTCGGGCACATACGACGCCCTGGCCAATTCCTGCCGCAACAGTTCGGGGGCGTTCACCTTGGCGTAGATGCGGCTTTCGAAGTCCAGGCCCGGCGACAGGCCCAGATAGCTGTGCGTGGGACGGGCAAAGCAATAAATGCAGCCGTGTTCGCAACCCCGGTACGGGTTCAGGGACACATTGAACGGCAAATCGGGCGAGGCATTGCGCGTGAGGATGCTGCGTGCCTGCTCGTCGCTGACCTGCGTTTTCCAGCCCGGCACTGCTTCATCCCCGGCCACCTCGTCCAGGCCGCCCACGTTCCAGCCATCATCAAAACCGGCGCGCGCATGCGCCTCGTAGCGCCCTTGCAAGTTCGACACGGCACCGCGACCCTTGCGGGCTTTCAGCGATTGCGGCGGCAACATGGCTTGCCCGGCGAAGCTGTCATCGTGCTCTGGAATGATTGCTTTCATGAACGGCCTCATTAACTGTATATACGTACAGTATACTATGCCGCTGTGCGGGCAAGATCAAGGGTTACCGTGCTGCCGTTTCACGCTTTTTCACCATGCGGCATGACATAACTCAACTGCTGTTCGACAAAGCCATCAAATGCCGTGATCAGGGGAACGAAGCGGGGCGCGTCCCGCTCCAACTGCATCAAGGCATAGCAGGTCGCTTCCAGGGTCGATAACTGGTCTGGCGCGTGCGCCTTGCGGATCAGGTAATGGGAAGCGGGCGTATCGCGCAGGGGCAGGCGCGGCAACTGTTGCAAGCGGGAATTCAAGTACAGCATCTTGCGGCTC
Organism: Janthinobacterium kochi; assembly: GCF_051380715.1. NCBI lineage: Bacteria > Pseudomonadati > Pseudomonadota > Betaproteobacteria > Burkholderiales > Oxalobacteraceae > Janthinobacterium > Janthinobacterium kochi. The sequence continues at coordinate 174,120 of NZ_JBNYXO010000001.1, read as the reverse complement.
TTGCGCCAGGTGGCGTCCAGCACCACCAGCCGCACTCGGGCGGGATCGAGCAAGATGCCAGGGTCGAGCGCTGGCGGCGGCGCGATGCCCAGCGAACGGTCGCCTGGCGTATCCGGATACAGCAGCACGTTGTGCTTGTCGGCCAGCAGTGCGGCGAGCGTGTCCGGGGCAAACTGTTCGCCCGTCAGCATGCGGCTGTTGGGCAGGCTCAGGTGCAACAAGCGGGCACTGCCCTTGGCGTTGTGGACTTCCAGCGGATGTTGCAGGATCAATACCTCTACCACGTGGGCAACGGAGGTGGTCCAGCGGCAGATGCAACTGGTGGCGGCGCGCAGGCAGACCGCGCAGCGCTCGCGTTTGGGCGGTTCGGCGTGGGAGGGCAATGCAGAGGTCTGGCTGGAAGTGCTGGAGGTGCGACTGGTGGTCATGGCGGAGCGCGTGCGCGGGATTCTTCAAGCCGCGATTGTAGCGCCCGCGCCATGCCAGCGGGAATGGCCGAGCGAGCGGCCGCTTAAAACAAAGCTTAAAACTCTTCCCACTCGTCGGCGCCGGAAGCGACCGGTGCGCGCGGCTTGCTGGTGTGTGCCGTATCCGGTTTCGCTGCCTTGACGGGACCGCTGGCGGAATGGGCGACGACGGTGGGCGCGGAGGTGCGCGCAGCAGCGGTCACGGTGCGCCTTGCGGCTGGCTGGCCTGCGGCGGGACGGGCGGACACGCTGGCCGGGACATATTGCTGCGTAGCATCAAGCTTGAATACCCCCACCACATCGGCCAGCTTGGCCGCCTGTTCCTGCATGGATTCCGCCGCCGCAGCCGCTTCTTCCACCAGCGCTGCATTTTGCTGCGTCACTTGGTCCATCTGGCCGATGGCCTGGTTGACTTGCTCGATGCCGGCGCGCTGCTCATCGCTGGCGTCGGTGATCTGGTTCATGATCTGCGTCACATGGCTGATGCTTTGCACGATCTCGTCCATGGTGCGGCCCGCCTTGTCCACCAGTTGCGAACCGGCCTCGACCTTTTGCACGGAATCGTCGATCAAGCCCTTGATTTCCTTGGCCGCAGCGCTGGAACGCTGCGCCAGGTTGCGCACTTCGGAGGCCACCACGGCAAAACCGCGGCCCTGTTCACCAGCCCTGGCCGCTTCCACGGCCGCGTTCAGGGCCAGGATATTCGTCTGGAAGGCGATGGCGTCGATAACGCTGATGATGTCGACAATCTTGCGCGAGGAATCGTTGATCGAGCCCATGGTGCTGACCACTTCCGACACCACCACGCCACCCTTGCTGGCGATCTGCGAAGCGTCGATGGCCAGCTGATTGGCACTGCGGGCATTGTCGGCATTGAGTTTCACGGTCGAAGTCAGCTCTTCCATGGAAGAAGCCGTCTCTTCCAGCGAACTGGCCTGCTCTTCCGTGCGCGACGACAAGTCCAGGTTGCCGGCGGCAATTTCGCTCGACGCCGTGCTGATCGATTCGGTGCCGGCGCGCACCTGACCGACGATACTGACCAGTTTATCGTTCATGTTTTTCAGCGCATGCATTAATTGCCCCGTTTCATCGCGGCTTTCCACCACGATATGGCTGGTCAGGTCGCCAGCGGAAACGGCTTCCGCCACCTCGACGGCGCGCGTGATGGGACGCGTGATCGAACGCGTGATCCAGTAGGCGCAGGCGATGCCCAGCAAGATGGCGACCGCGCCCAGCGAGATCAGCAGCAAACGGCCATTTTCGTAGCGCGAACGGATGTGCGCAGCCGCTTCATCGAGCAATCTGGCTTCCAGCACTTCCAGCTTCTTCAGCGCCGCCAGGTAAATGTCGCGCTTGGCGGCCATGTCGCCTTCGTACAGGCGCTTGCCCAGTTCCAGGTCACCCGCATTCTTGGCCTTGAACACATTCTTGCGCACGTCCGTGTAGGCCTTGCGCGTGCTCAGCACTTCCTGGTACAACGCCTGCTCTTCAGCGTTCAGCTCGCTCTTGCCGATATCGTTCTGGATTTCCGTGGCGCGGGCGGACGAGACCGCCATTTCCTTTTCAAACTGTTTCTGGTGTTCTGGATCGCTGACTTTCCAGGCGGCCGCCGTGCGCGCCGCGTTCACCTCGATGACCTTGGTCCACTCCGCGATCAGGCGCTCATTGCGCACCTTGACGCTGATCAGTGTATCGGTTTCCTTGCTGGCGCTTTGCATCTGCACGATGCCCACCACGGTCAGGCTCGTCAACAGGAGCAAGACGGCGGCAAAAGCGCCACCGAGACGTATGCCGATTTTGAGGTTTTTCATTGCGTGATTCCTATCTGAAAAAAACAATGCACAGACGCCACGAAACCGACCTGCTGCTACGTATTAAATATAGCAGGCATCTGCCGTGCGGCAATCACGAGCGGCGATGCGACACTAGCCGCGTCACCAGTATGGCGGCACGCCGCAGCGCACCACTTTGGAGCAGATTGTGAGTGAATCAGGTTGGTATTGCAAGAAATAACATGCAGAAAAGCAACAATTGGAAGGCGTTATGCCGCCACGAACGGGCGGCAGGCAAGCAAGGTCAGTTTTGTTTCACATAGATCAATTTTGACGTATCGAAACCCAGTTCCCGGGCTTTCTCGACCAGGCGCTGCTGCAAGGCAGGGTCCATGGTGGGCGTGCGCGACAGCAACCACAAATATGACTTGTCGGGGCCGCTGATCATGGAGTAGCTGTAATCTTGCTGGTCCAAATCAAACACGATGTAGGAACCATAGAAGGGTCCGAAAAACGACACTTTCAGGTAGCCCACGTCTTTCTTGTCCACGAAATACGCCTTGCCTTCGGCTTCCTTCCACTTCGCGTCCGCGTCCTTGTAGCCGCGGTTGAGTACTTTCAGGCCGCCATCCTGGCGCAGGCTATAGTCGGCCGTCACATGGCTGAGGCCCCGTTCGAAGGAATGGTCGAGGCGTGCGATCTCATACCATTTGCCCAGATAACGGGTCGTGTCAAAGTGATTGACGGGATGAATATTCTCGGGCCGGCCCACACAGCCGGCCAGCACGAGCACACTCAGGAACAACAGTTTTTTCATGGTCTTCTCCATAGTTGAAATCAGGGCAGCAATGCGCGGTCGACAATGCGGCGGATCGCGCCACTATTCTGCATGCGCACGATGGCGGCATTGAATTGCTCGATAAAGTCATCGCGATAAGGGTAGGTGGCCGGCTGGCGCGCGGTAAAGCCCAGGTGGCCCTGCTGGCTGGCCAGTTGCGCGGTTTCCTGTATCGCCTGGAGCGCCTGCATCGGCGTGCCCGCAGGCCCTTCGCGCCGGATGCGCTGCAATTCCCACTGCGCAGACAGGCGGTCGCTGACATAGCAATCGATGCGCCCGCGCATCAGCTTGAGCAAATTCGTGCGCGTGCCCTTGGCCGGGGCGAGCACGATTTTTTCGGCGCGCAAGGACGCCGTCAGCGCCGCATCGCCCAGCAGAAAACCCGCGTTCACGCCGATGTGCAGACCGCCGTAATCGGCAGGCCACTGCCGCAGCGCGCGCCTGGCCAGCACGTCCTGATTGCACAGCACCACCAGCTGCTCCATCAGCAGCGGCACGGAATAGCGCACATACGGCCGTTCGCTGCGCCACGAATACGGCGGATACAGGGCAAACGCCTCGCCCGTCTGCAGCATCAGCAGCCCCCGCTTCCAGGGCACGGGACGCAGCTGCACCGCATACTGCGGCATCGATTGCAAGGCGACACGCACGATCTCCGTGTAGATGCCTTTCAGCTGTCCATTCTCGACGTAGGAGTACGGCGGATAATCGTCGTCGCCATAGATCACCAGCGGTGTCGCAGCCCCGGCCTGCGCGCTGGCAGCGATGAACAGGCATAGCGCGGCAGGCAACATGAGCATTCTGGACATGCCCAAAGATTAGCATGGAAGCGCCAACAACGATCACCCGTTCGCGCTGTTCGTGCCCAGCATCTCGTCGAGCTGCGCCAAGGTGCCCGAATCCTTCACGACGGCGCGCAGCCACAGGTGCAGCGGCAGTTCGCCCCAGCTGGCGGCCTTGTCGGCCAGATACGCGACGGGGCTGTGCGGCTCGGTGCGGCGGAAAAAATCGGCCACCTGGCGCAACTGGGCCAGTGCCTGCTGGCGCTGCACGATGGCGCCCCCGCCGTTGCTGGCGCCCTGGCCAGCAGCGGGCGGCGCGCCGGAAAAGTCCACGCCAGATGGCAGCGGCGCAATGAAATGAATGACGTTTTCCAGCGCTTCGCGCGCCGCGCGAAAACTCGGGCCATCGGTGCCGAAACGCGCATCGACACTGCGTTCGAACGCCAGCAGCGACTGCATGCAGTATTGTGCATCGGCCAGCAATGCGTCGGAAAAGGCGCGTGTATTCCTTTGCCGCGCTGCCTCCATCTGCGCCAGGGTCGCCCCTTCGTCGTGGCGCGCATCGCCCCAGCCCTGTTCCGCTGCGCCCTGCGCCAGGCTGGCGGCCGCGCGCTGGCGCGCCACATCGAAATCCTGCACTGAAAACAGGCCGTCGGCGCCTTCGGTCAGCGGAATCTCGCGCAGCAGCTGCGGCGTGCGCGACAGCAGCCAGAAGACATTGCCGATGCGCTGTTCCTGGTCGCCCTCTTCCGCCGGCGGGTACAGGCCCTCCCAGTAACGCTCGCACAGGCCGGCCAGCAGCGCATAGCCATCGCCCAGGCCACGGAAGTGGCGCGTTTTCGCGTGCGCCTCGGCCAGCCACACGGCAAGGCGCAAATCCTTGCTGCGCGCTGCGATCAGCTGTTCGCAGCGCGTCGCCACGAAAGGCCAGTCGGCTTCCTTCAGCGCCGTTACCCACTCGCCCTGGTCCAGGCTGGGGTCATCGTGCTGGCGCGCGCGCGCGATAGCGTCGAGCTCCTGGCTGAAAGTGATGTCTTCGCCGCAGGGACTGACGGCGCTGACGGGGTGCAGCAACTGCTCCAGATTGAACATGGCGCTCTCCGGGCGGTGGATTATCGGATTGTGTACTTGAACTGCCCCTGCTTGCTGGCACTGACGCGTATCGAGGCGATCGGCTCGCCTTCTGCCATGCGCGCCAGCACCGCTTCGGCGATCGCCGGCAGCAGGCTGCCGTTGAGGATATGGTCGACATTGCGGGCGCCCGAGTCGACCTCGGTGCAGCGCGCCAGCACCGCCTCGACCAGGCCCGCGTCATGGCTGAACTGCGCCTGGTGGTTGCGTGCGATGCGCTGCCCGATACGCGCCAGCTTCAGCGCGATGATCTCGGCCAGCACCGCGTCGTTCAAGGGATAGAAGGGCAGCACCTTCAGGCGTCCCAGCAAGGCCGGCTTGAAATGCGCCACCAGCTGCGGGCGCACCAGCTCTTCCAGCGCGGCCGGCGTGGGCAAGTCCTGCGCTGCCCGGTTCAGGCAGGCGGCCATCATCGTGCCCGAACCCAGGTTCGAGGTGGCGATGATGATGGTGTTGCGAAAATCGACTTCGCGCCCTTCCGCGTCATCGAGCACGCCCTTGTCGAAGACCTGGAAGAACAGTTCCAGCACATCGGGATGGGCCTTTTCCGCTTCATCGAGCAGCACCACGCTGTAGGGCTGGCGCCGCACGGCTTCCGTCAGCACGCCGCCCTCGCCATAGCCGACATAGCCGGGCGGCGAGCCTTTCAGGCCGGCCACGCTATGCGCCTCCTGGTACTCGCTCATGTTGATGGTAATGAGCTTGCGCTCGCCGCCATACAGCAGGTCGGCCAGCGCCAGCGCCGTTTCCGTCTTGCCCGTGCCGGAGGGTCCCGTGAACAGGAACACGGCTTGCGGCTTGTTCGGATCGTCCAGGCTGGCGCGCGCCGTGCGCACGCGCTGCGCCACCGCTGCGATGACGTGGTCCTGGCCCAGTACCCGTTCGCGCAGCGAACCGTCCAGGGTCAGCACCGTGCGAATCTCATCCTTGAGCATTTTCCCCAACGGGATGCCGGTCCAGCCGGCGACGATGCCGGCCACCACCTGCGCATCGACTTCCAGCGGCGACAGCGGCGCCTCTCCCTGCAGCGCCGTCAGTTCTTCCTTCAGCGCCAGCAGGCGTGCCGCGCCGATCTCGCCCGGCCGCTCGCCGCGCAGTTGCCCACGCAAGTCGCCGACCTGTGCCACCAGCGCCTTTTCACGCTCCCAGCGCTGCGCCAGCGCCGCAATCACCGCCTGTCCTTCCTCATGCTCGCGCCGCAGCTGCGCCAGGCGCGCGGTGCCGGCCTTGTTGGGCACTTCGCCATCGGCCGCCTCGCGCATCAGGGCGGCGATTTCCGCGCCGATACGTTCCTGCCGCCGGTTCGCGTTTTCCAGCTGCGCCGGCGTGGCGCGCTGGCCCAGCGCCACCTTGGCGCACGCCGTATCGAGCACGCTGATGGCCTTGTCGGGCAACTGGCGCCCGCTGATGTAGCGGTGCGACAGGCGCACCGCCTCGACGATGGCGGCGTCGCGCACGCGGATGCCGAAATGGCGCTCCATCAGCGGCGCCATGGCGCGCAGCATGGCGCAGGCGATGTCTTCGCTCGGTTCTTCCACCTTCACCACCTGGAAGCGCCGCGCCAGCGCCGCATCCTTCTCGAAATATTTTTTGTACTCGCTCCAGGTGGTGGCCGCGATCGTGCGCAGGGCGCCGCGCGCCAGCGCCGGTTTCAACAAGTTGGCCGCATCGTTCTGCCCCGCCTGGCCGCCGGCGCCGATCATGGTATGCGCCTCGTCGATGAAGAGGATGATGGGGTGCGGGCTTTTCGCCACCTCGTCGATGACATTCTTCAGCCGGCTTTCGAATTCGCCCTTCACGCTGGCGCCGGCCTGCAGCAAGCCCATGTCGAGCGCGTGGATGTGCGCGCCCTGCAGCACCTCGGGCACGTCGCCGGCAGCGATGCGCAAGGCCAGGCCTTCCACCACGGCCGTCTTGCCCACGCCCGCCTCGCCCGTGAGAATCGGATTGTTCTGGCGGCGGCGCAGCAGGATGTCGACGGCCTGGCGTATCTCCGCCTCGCGGCCGATCACGGGATCGAGCTTGCCGTCGCGCGCCAGCTGCGTCAGGTCGGTGGTGAACTGGTCCAGCGCCGGGGTTTTGCTGGCCAGGCTAGCAACAGCATCGTCGCCGGTGTCGGAAAGCCGCGGCACGCCAGCGCTTTCCTCCTCGCTGGAGCCGGCCGTCAGTTTGTCCGGATGGTGCTTCAATTGCTCGACGCTGAAACGGGCAAACAGCTTCGAGCCACGGTACGCGAGCTGCGACAGTTCCGGCTCCGTCAGCAGCGCCAATAACAGATGGCGGCTGCGGATGGCGGTCGGCCGGGTGGCATCCGCCACCGTGCCCAGCGAGGCGATCAGCCAGGCATGTTCGAACAGCAGCGGCAAGTGGGGCGAAAACACGGGCGTGCGCGCACTGCCCGTCCTGAAGCTGGCGATCTCGCGGCGCAGGTCGGCATCCAGCGCCGTCAAGCTGATTTCGCTACGCCGCGCAATGGTGACGAAATCGCTGCGCTCCTGCTCCAGCAGGGCCAGGAACAGGTGTTCGATATCGACTTCATACTGGCCCAGTCCCACGCAGATGCCAGCGGCGCGGGTGGCGGCCGTGCGCGCCGTGTCATTCAGTTTGGCGATCAGGGTTTTCAAATTATTGCTCATGCGGCGGCTCCCTTGCGGTTGATCGAATAGCGCAGCGACGACGGCTGCAGCACGGCGTCAAAATTGACCGTCTCGCCGCCGGACATCACGGCCAGGGTGCCGCTGATGACGAAGCCCACGCGGTTGATGCTGCCCGCTTCGCGCTCCAGGCGGGCGCGCACATTGCGCAGGCGCGGTTCATGGCGTTCGATGGCCGCCTTCAGCGCGGCGCAGATGCGGGCGCGGTCATCGCTGCTGGAGAGGCACATGCCGGCGAAATCGATCAAGCCATAGTTGACGATGGAAGCCGCGCATTCCGGATAGGCGTCCAGCGCGCCCGGCGGCAGCGCCACGCGCGTGTTGAGCAGCTCTTCCAGATCGCGCGCCACCGCATCCTTCAACTGCTCGAGCGACAGGCGCACCGCCACGCCGCCCGCTACCGCACCGCCGTCGCCCATCAGGCGGTCGAACAGGCCAGGTACATAACTGTCCATGCGCTCTCCTGAAAAGTCGGCGCGGCGCGCGGGCGCAGGTGGCCGCCGCGCGCCGCGCGCCATGGATCAAGCCACGCGGTTCGCGGCCAGGTCCCAGCCGCCCGAGGTATTGCCGCCAGCGCCGCCCGTCACTTTTTGCTGCGTGTATTTCCACTTCACTTTCGAGAACTTGAAGCCGACGTGTTCACCCAGGATGTCGCCTTCTTCCACGTTCGGCGTGACGGCGCCGATCAGCACATTCTCGATTTCGATTTCAAAGTACTTGACGCGCTCACCCTGGCCGTCGGCGCGCATGAATTCGAAGCGCGCCTTGGGAATGGTCTTGCCGGCCGAGCAGGTCTGCAGCAGCACCGGCGAGGCCAGGTCGGCCAGCTTGGAGATGACGATGTCCTTATGCTCGCAGCGTTCAGCCGTGTGGCCGCCGCCCGTCGAGGCGGTGGCGGACTTCGGCTGCTCGACGCTCCAACTGACCGATTTGCACTCGATCCAGTCCTTGTGCTTGTCATCGGTGGACTCGCCCTTGATGCCGTCTATCTGCAGATATACATCGATTGCCATGGTGTGCTCCTGTGGTTGAAAGATGGGTGAATCAGGAATTGGTCGACTTCGGCAACTCCGCGACCAGTCGGAGCGAAACGGATAATTCATCAAGCTGAAAGTGCGGCCGCAGGAACGACACGGCGCGGTATACGCCGGGCCGGCCCGGCACTTCATGCACCTGCACGGACGCCTCGCGCAGCGGGAACTGCGCCTTCTGCTCCTGGCTGGCGTTATCGTCGAGCAGCACGTACTGCATCAGCCAGCGGTTCAAAAAATCTTCCACGTTGGAGGCGGCGGCAAAGCTGCCGATCTTGTCGCGCATCATGGCCTTCATGTAATGGGCGATGCGCGAAACGGCGAAGATGTACTGCAACTGCGACGACAACACCGCGTTCGCGTTGGCCGCGTCGCTGTTGTACTTGCGGCTTTTCTGCGCCGACTGCGCGCCGAAGAATGCGGCATACGCCGTGTTCTTGCAGTGCACCAGCGAGATGAAGCCCAGGTCCGACAATTCCTTTTCGCGGCGGTCGGTGATCGCCACTTCGGCCGGGCATTTCAGGGCCACGTCGCCCTCGTCCGTCTTGAAGGTATGGGTGGGCAGGTCGTCCACCAGGCCGCCGCCCTCCACGCCGCGGATGGCGGCGCACCAGCCGTAATCGGCAAAGGCGCGCGTCAGCTTGCAGCCGAACGCATACGCGGCGTTACACCACAGATATTTGTGATGGTCGCTGCCATCGACTTCCTCGACAAAATTAAAGCCTTCGACGGTAGTGCCATCGACGGGATTGAACGGCAGCCGGCCCAGGAAGCGGGGCAAGGTCAGGCCCACGTAGCGCGCATCCTCGGATTCGCGGAAGGCTTTCCATTTCGCGTACTCGATGGTGTCGAACACCTTGGCCAGGTCGCGCGGCTTGCCCAGGTCGCCGTAGCTTTCCAGGCCAAACAGCTCGGGCGCGGCCGACGCGATGAACGGTGCATGGGCGGCGGCGGCAATGTGCGACATCTGCTCGACGAAATACATGTCTTCCGGCTGGCGGGAAATGGCGAAGTCGCCCAGCAGCGCGGCGAATGGCGCGCCGCCGAAAGTGCCGAATTCCTCTTCATAGACCTTCTTGAACATGCTGCTCTGGTCGAACTCCAGCGCCGCCTGGAAATCCTTCACCAGTTCGCGCTTGGTGGCGTTGAACATGCGGATCTGCAAGCGCGTGCCCGTATCGGAATTGCCGACCAGGTAGCGCAGCCCGGTCCAGCTTTGCTCAAGCTGCTGGAATGGCGACGCATGCATGATTTCGCTGAGCTGGGCGGAAATCAGGCGGTCGATTTCCGCCACGCGCGCGTCCAGGGTGGCCGACAGGCTGGTCGACATCAGCACCGTGCCGTCGAGCACCTGCGCCACCAGTTCCGAGATCAGGTCGCGCGCGCGCGCATGTTCGGCGCCGGACTTGGCGACGCGGCTTTGCTCGACGATCTGGTCCAGCAAGTCGGTGGCGGCCGGCGCACCGGGGGTGGCTACCGCAAGGGCTTCTGCCTGGGCGCTCATCTCAATCCTCCTGCGCTGGGAACTGCGGTTTCAGGGTGGCCAGGCTGTCCGTGTTGTTCAGCACTTCCGTCAGCAAGTCTTCCAGCTTGTCGTTGCCGGCCAGCTTGTTGCGCAAGTCCGCCAGCTTGGTGCGCGCCTCGAGCAGCTTGCGCAAGGGGTCGACCTGGCGCACCACCGATTCCGGGCGGAAGTCATCCATCGAGCGAAAGTGCAGGTCGACAGCGAACGTGCCGCCCGCCTCGCTGATGCGGTTCGGCACGGCGAAACGCGCCACCGGCTCCACGCCGGCCAGCACTTCGTCGAAATTGTCGCGGTCGAGAGAGACGAACTTGCGGTCCTTCAGGCGTTTTTTTTCGCTGTCCGGATTGCCGCCAAAGTCGCCCAGCACGCCGACCACGAAGGGCAACTCCTTGTTTTCAATCGCGTCGCCAATCTCGACGTCGTAGGTCATTTGCACGCGCGGCGCGCGTATCTTTTGCAGGCGTTTTTGCACGCTGTCGGACTTGGGCATGTCGCTTCCTTTGCAAGGGGATGGTGGGGATGCTGGCTTATTTCAGGCCGCTGAACGGGTCGGCCCCGCTGCCTTGCTGCGCCTCGCCTTTCGCCGCTGGCGTACCGGAACCGGATCTGGCAGCGCGCTTGCCGGCCGCCGGCGGACGCCTGGCCGGCGGCACCAGCACGTCTTCGCCGATGCTCGCGCGCAGCAGCTTGGCCAGGTCCTGCGCTTCCGAGCGCAGCGAGCCATTCAGATTGTTTTGCCGCGACAGGTCGGCCAGCGCCTTGCCGGACAGGCGCAAGCCGCTGACGGCGACGATGCTGTTGGCGACCTTGTCGTCGGGGTCGCGCTCCAGCGCTTCGAGCGCATGGCCGATCGCGTCGCCGTACTGGCCGCGATCGAACTTCATCTGCGCCATTTGCAGCCACGGCGCCTTGTCGGCCGGGTAGCTGCTGCCACCGCCCTTGAGCAGGGTCATGGCGCGCTCGTACTGGCCGGCGCGCGCGGCTGCATCGGCGTCGCTCATCACTTGCGCCAGGGTCGGCGCAGCAGGTTTCCTGGGCGCCGACTGCTCTGGCGTGGCGCAGGCGGCCAGCAGCAAGGCGCTGGCGAGGCAGGCAATACGGTGCAACATGGTGGCTGGCTTCATCGGGGCATTCCTTCACGTGGAGGACGCTACCGCTGGGAAAGATGGGCGGCGCCTTGGTGGAGGCCATTATTGATCGCCAATTTTTTTGCCAGATTGAGATTAATCAGCAAAGAAGAAGTTCCACGCTACAGCCGCGTACAGCGACATGAATCCTGATCTGGCGCAGTAATTGTCTTGATCGCAGACGGACTTTGTGCCAACGCAAGCAGGTCGCCCCTGCATGCGTTTAAATGACTGCAACACTTTTATTTCCACCCTTCACCTTGCAAAGATCACCCATGCCATCTGACGCCCCGCTCCGCCGCTTGGTCCGCGCCACCGCGCTACTGCTGCCGGCCCTTCTGCTGGCCGGCTGTGCGGGCGGCGCCATCGGCACCCTGGCCAACGCGGCGCTGCAAATGGCCGGCGTGGCCAAGCCGCCACCGGAACTGCCGGACGCGCAAAAACCGCCGCGCAACGTCAGCATCCGCCTGCACGCGGCGCAGCGCCTCAACACCGATGCCGAAGGCCGGCCGCTGGCGCTGGTGGCGCGCATCTACAAGCTGCGCCAGAGCGCCGCCTTCGAGCAGGCCCCATACGACAGCTTCCTCGACACGCAGCGCGAAAAGGCCGCGCTGGGCGCCGACCTGATGGAGGTGAAGGAAGTGCTGCTGGTGCCGGGCCAGCGCTACGAAGTGCAGGAAAAAGTCAGCAAGGAAGCGTATTTCATCGGCGTGGTGGCCCTGTTCCGCGCGCCTGCGGCACAGCGCTGGCGCGCCACCTTTCCCGCCGCCGAGGCGGAACGCGGCGGCATCACCGTCGGCCTGCACGCGTGCGCGCTGAGCGTGGCCAGCATGGACAGCGGCATGGCGCCGCTGTCCGCCCTGCGCTGCCAGTAGCGCGCACAGGCACGCCACACATTCAAGGAGAAACGAGATGGGCATGGCAGCGAAAGTCTTGTGGGGAGAAGGCCTGTTCCTGCGGCCGCAGCATTTCCAGCGCCAGGACCAGTATCACGAAGCGCGCCTGCATCACACGGCCAGCGCGCTGCATCCCTACCTGTGGGGCGTGGCGCACATGCAATGGGACCTGGCGGCGCTGAAGACGGGCACCCTGCGCCTGCAAGCCCTGTCGGCGATCTTCCGCGATGGCGAAGTGTTCGAGGCGCTGGGCGACGGCGCACCGGGCAGCGATACCCTGCCCCCGCCGGTGGATCTGGAAGCGCTGCCGCCGGCGGTGCAGGAAGTGACGTACTACGCGGCGCTGCCCATCCTCAACCGCGAAGGCATGAATTACACGGCGCAGGCGTCAAAGGCGGGCACGCCTGCAGCGACGCGCTTTGCGCACGCCATGCGCGCCACGCCCGACCTGTTTACGGAATCCGCCGTGGCCGACGTGGCGTACCTGAAAAAAACCGTGCGCCTGATTCCCGACAACGAGGCGCGCGGCTCCTACGACTGCCTGCCGCTGATCGCCCTGCGGCGCACGGTGTCGGGCGGCTTCGAGCCCGTGCCATCGTTCATGGCACCCAGCCTGGCGATCGCCGGCGCGCCGCGCCTGCAAGGCGTGCTGGAACATCTGCTCGACGCGCTGCAGGCGAAAGTGAGCGCGCTGCACGGCCACCACCGGGAGCCGAGCCGCAACGTGATCGAATTCCGCTCGGGCGACGTGTCCTCGTTCTGGCTGCTGCACACGGTCAGCACGGCCGCCGCCGCGCTGATGCACTATGTGCGCCATCCGGCCCTGCATCCGGAGCGCCTGTACGAGGCGCTGCTGGGCCTGGCGGGCGGCCTGCTCAGCTACTCCAAGCACTACACCCTGGCCAGCCTGCCCGCCTACGACCACGCGCAGCCGGGCGCCTGCTTCGACGCCATCGATGGCATCATCCGCGAACTGCTCGACACCGTCATCTCGTCGAAGTATTTTTCCATCGCCCTGCTTGAAGACAAGCCCTCGTACTATCTGGGCAAGCTCGATTCGGGCAAGATCGACCAGCACACCACCTTGTACCTAGCGATTCGCGCCGCCATGCCCGCCATCGAACTGGTGGACGTGGTGCCGCTGCGCGTCAAGGTGGGTGCACCAGACGACGTGGAAAAATGCGTGCTGACGGCCATGCCCGGCCTCAAATTGTCGCATGCGCCACAAGTGCCGGCAGCCATCCCCGTGCGGCCCGACACCTTTTATTTTGCGCTTGAAAACCGCGGCGTACTGTACGAGCAGATGCTCAAGGCGCAGTCGATTTCCGTCTACGTGCCGGCCGGCATACGCGACCTGCAGCTGGAACTGATCGCGGTGACGGCATGAGCCAGCTCATCGAACGGCGCGCAGCGCCCTCCCTGCTGGGACCACGCGGTGCCGCCCCTGCCGGCACGGCCAGCCGGCATGCCGGCAGCGCCCTGCTGGACCTGATGCACGAAGGCTTTTACATGCTGTTCATGCTGAAGCACGGTTCGGCGCCCGGCGACGAGCAAAGCTTCATGGAGCGCATCACGGCCTTCCTCGGCGACTTCGAGCGCGAAGCGAAAAAGATCCGCGCCGATGGCGACGATATCGAGGCGGCCAAGTATGCGTTTTGCGCCGCCGTCGATGAAATCATCCTGGCCTCGCCTTTCACCCTGCGCAAGCAGTGGGAGCGGCGCCCGCTGCAGTTGCTGATCTTCGGCGACCAGCTGGCCGGCGAACACTTTTTCGACCGCCTCGACGCCTTGCGCGGCAAGGGCGCCATGCGCGTGCAGGCGCTGCAGGTTTTCCACATGTGTTTGTTGCTGGGATTCCAGGGCAAGTATGCGATCGACGGCGGCGAAAAACTCAGCTACCTGACGGCGCGCCTGGGCGACGAGATCGCCCACATCAAGGGCAAGAGCCGTGGCTTCGCGCCGCGCGCGGAACGCCCCGACCAGGTGGTCAACAAACGCGGCAGCGACGTGCCGCTGTGGGCGCTGTCGAGCTTTTTCGCCCTGCTGGCCATCTGCGCCTACCTGGGCTTGAAAACGCATCTGACGCGCGGCACGCAAACGACCCTGGCCGCGTATGCGGACCTGGTCAAACTGGCGCCACGCCCAGCATACCTGACCATCACCCTGCCCTGAACACCTCACAAAACCTACTGCGCGTCGGTATAGGCGGCCTGCGATGCTCACCGTGCTCTAGCACGGTTGCGCTTCTCGACCGCCTCTCCCTTCCGCTCGCTACGGTTTTGTGAGGTGTCAACCCAATCTATTGCGCGATTCTGAACTCGATGCGCCGGTTCCGCGCCCGGCCATCGGCCGTGGCGTTGCTGGCCACGGGACGGTCCGGCCCCTGGCCCGACACCAGCACCGAATCGGCCACGACACCCTTGCTGGCCAGGTAGGCGCGCACGGCTTCGGCGCGCGCCTGGCTCAGGGTCACATTGCTGGCGCGCAGGCCCGTGTCGTCCGTATGGCCGATCACTTCCACCTTGCGTCCCCGCAGCTTGAGCATGACTGCCGCCATCTCGTCGAGGATGACCAGGCCGGCCGGCGTGATGGAAGCCTTGCCGCTGTCGAATTCGATGATGCGCTTGTCGAGCGCCGCATCGAGCAAGCCCTGCTCGGCCTCGGCCGTCTTGACGCGCAAGCCGTTGTTGACGGTGTAGGTGGGATTGAGGCTGGTGGCGATGTCGCTGGCGATCTGCTGGCGCTGCGCCTCGTTGGCCACTTCGCCGCGCACGCTGACGTTGTTGCCGGCGATGCTGATCTGCCCCCGCGAAATGAGCTTCAGGTTCGGTGCGATCAGCTTTTGCACGTAGGCGTTCCAGTTGGCCGGCACGGCCACGTTGCCGATGGCGATCTGGTCGACCACGCGCTCGGCGCCATACAGTTCGCGCAGGCGGGCCAGCACGGCCGCCTTGCCCGCCTCGTCGGCCAGGGTGCCCGTGACGAGGATCTGCCCCGGCATGGGCGTCTGGGGCACTTGCGCCTGCGCCGGGACGTGGCAGGGAGCGGCTGCGGCAAGCAGCAGGAAGAAAACGGGTGGCTTCATCGCAATCCTTCAGGCAAAGGTATCGGCAAACATGGCGCAGGCCGAGCGCAGCGACAGCTGCTCCTGCTGCAGGCAGGCGGACAACTGGCGCAGCGCCGCATCGTGTCCCAGCTGCTCGTCAACCCAGTCGAGCTGGTCGAACACGATCAGCCGTTCGCTGCCGGCCTGCGGATCGATCAGCGCGCGCAAGCCGTGCGGGTCGGCGCCGCAAAAACCGATCACCAGCACGGGCACCTCGTCGAGGTGGGAAAAGAACAGCGCCAGTTCAAAATCAGCCTGCCGCAGGAAAGGCGCGATCAGGTGCAGCCAGAAGCTCGCCACCAGTTCGCGCAGCTGCGCATCCTGCGGCAGCGGCAGCACCAGGCTTTTCTCCGGGCGCGGGAAGCCGCTCTGGCGCACCGGCTGCAGCAGCATACCCAGGCCCAGCAGCAGTTCGCGCACCGTCACGGGAAACGCGGGCGAAGCCAGCATCGCTTGCAAGCCAAGCACCGTCTGCGCCTGCAAAAAGGCGGCCAGCCGCGCCGCATGGCACGGCGCTACCGGTTCGACCTCGACCACGTTGCCGGCCAGCGCCAGCAGGGCCGGCCCCGGCTCGGCGCTTGCCACGATGCCTTGCGACAGCTGCTCCACGCGCTGCCACAGGGGCGCCAGCGCCAGCGGGCTGCAAGCGACAAAGGCTTCGGCGTCATCGACTTCCAGCGCGCCCATGGCCATGAAGGGAAAGCGCCGCTGCGACTGGTCGTTGCTCGCTTCCAGGCGCCCGGCGATGGCGCGCCGGCTGCGCGTGCCGACAAAGGCAAAGCGCAGCGGCGGCAAGGCGTCGTAATTGAGCTTCCAGCGCGGCTCCACCGTCAGGGCGTTCATGACCTGCGCCAGCCAGTCGTCGAGCAGCTGCACCAGCGCGTGATTGTCGCAAGCCTTGATGAAGTCGCCGCGCGCGGGGATCTTGCCGAAGTAGCCGAGGCGCACCGGCTGTTGCGCGCGCGTCATGGCGACACTCCCGCCGCCGCAACGGCGGCAATGGCCGGCACGGGTGCCGCAGCACCGACGATGGTCTCGGGCAGCTGCATGCCGCGAAAGCCCTGCTCCTGCAACGCCGCAGTTCCGCCCGCACCCGTCGCCGTCGTTTCCGCGCTGCTGGTGATTTTCAGGTCGACCGCCACGGCCACCTCGCCGCGCGCCCAGCGCAGCTCGAACACGCCGCCCTCCTTGCGCTTCTTGCTCGCCGCATCGATCATGCGCTTCAAGCCGAATTGCCCCGGCTCGTTGAACAGCTCCACCGTGCGTCCGTCGAAGGTGACGGCGGTGATGCGCGCGCCCTGGGGGCCCGCCGCGCCTTGCGGGCCCGGATGCACCATGTTCGTCCACTGCGCCGGCGTGTTGCGGTAGCGCAGCTGCTGGCCGTCGATCTCCACCGTGTATTCCAGGGTGCCCGGCGCGGGCGACGGCTGGATCTGGAACACCGTTTGCGCCGCCGTCGACGTAGTCGCCACACCGCCCGCGCCCAGCGGCGCGATCCAGCCGGGAAAGCGCGCCACCACCTGCGGCGCCAGGCTGATGCCCATGTCGGCCCAGGTGCGCGGCGCCAGCATGTCGCCGCGCCGCACCACCAGGGGGCCCATGGAGGTGGTGACGAATTTCGCCACCAGGCCTTCCGGGCCGAAGAACTGGCCGATCTCCAGGTTGCTCGCCTCGATGCGCGCGTTCGGGGCAAACGGATATTTGTTCGCCAGCGATTTCTGGAACGGTTCGTACACTTGCGCCGCCCAGGTCTTGTTGATCTCCAGTTCCGCCGGCGCGACGATGACGGCAAAGGTCTGCATCAATGGCCGCACGAGGATGGGACGAATCGCCTGCTTTTGCGCGTCGCTCATCCCCGTGAGCATCTGCTCGTCGACCAGTTTCAGGGTGTCGGCCAGTTCGGAACCGCTGCCCTCCAGCGTCTGCTGCATGAACTGGCGCGCGCCCGGTCCCGCGTCGCCCTGATTCTTCAGCTGGTTCAAACGGCTGCGCAGTTTCGACAGCGCTTCCAGATAGGCGCGCATCAGCGAGGCATTGTTGTCCCTGGCCGCCACCAGCTTGCCCACGCCGGCAAACTCGCGCCCCACGGGGCCCATGGGTTTATCCAGGCGGGCCGGGTCGAGCTGCGCATTGAGACCGGGACTGGCCGTCAGCTGCGATGGCGCGCGGCGCAGCACGGTTTCCTTGAACCAGGCGATGATGCCCCGCTCGGCCTTGCGCAATTGCGCATTCTGCAGCGCCGGGTTGTCCCACGAGGTTTCTGCGTAGATGTTTGTCAGCAGTTTGGCGATCGGCGACGCTTGCGGGTCGCCCAGGCGATTCATCGCTTGCACGGCGCCGTCAAAGCCTTTCAGGTCGGCGACAGCGACACCCTGCACGAATTTTTGCCACTCGCGCGCGTAGTCGGCCTTGTACATGGCCACCAGGTTTTTCTCGATCTGCTCCGGACTGCCTTCCAGGGTCAGGTCGTCGGTGGAGGCGCTTTTCAGCACCCAGTCGGCGCTTTGCAGCTCACGGTTGGCGGCGTCGCGAAACGCGCCCTCGACGAACTTTTCCCACGCCTGGCGCGTAAAGGCGCCGGAGACGGCGTAACTGCCCGCCAGCAGCGCCTGATCCTGTTCGCCGACGATGCGCGCCACCGTCATGCCGGGAAAACGCGTCGAAGCGCGCGCGCGTATGTCGGCATACACGCGCTCGCGCGCCGGCATGCCGCGCACCACACGACGCAGGTTTTCGCGCGCCTGGTCGACCAGCGCCAGCTTCTGCTCGATGCGCGGCCAGGACGGATCGCCGATCTGCGCCAGGTAAAACGTCAGCAGCCGTTCAGCGCTGCGTATCATCTGCTCGCGCGGCATGGCGCCCCGGTTACCTTCCAGCCAGCCGCGCCAGAAGCGCGTCAGCTGGTCGTTCAGGTGGCTGCTCTCGGCATGCGTCTTGTCGGCCAGCATCAGATAGGTTTTCAGCGCGTTGTAGGCATCCTCCACATTCGTCGCGCTGGCCGCCTGGTACTGCACGCTGCGCGGCACGACAGATGATGCAGCGCCTGGCGTCTGCGGCGTGCGCGCCGTGGGCTGCAGCTGGTCGGCGCTGGCGTTCATCTCGAACAGCAAGGCTTCCAGCGCGCCCGCCACGGGCGCCAGCATGACCTGGCGCGCGCCGGAAAAATATTCCTCGCGCAGCTTGCGTTCAAGTAACTCACCCTGGTACAGGCCCAAGCGCAGAGACCAGGGCCGTTGCGTGCGGTACGCTTCGAGCTGCTCGATGCGGTCCTGCAAGATCTCGAGCGCTTCCAGGCGCGACTGCAAGTCCAGGCGCCGCTCCTGCAGCTTCACCACTTTATTTAAATCGGCCTCCACGTTGGCCACCAATTGCCGGTTGCCCAGGTAGGACCAGCTCCAGCCTCCCAGGCAGGCGCCCAGCGACACCGTCACGGCAAAGAACACGGCATATTTGAAGCGCAGCTTGGCGCGGTTGGCATAGTTGGCTACCAGGTGTTTGTCGGCAAAAATGACCTTGCGGAACAGTTCCAGCAGGAAATAGCCATGCTGGCGCGCACCGGACGGCGCTGCGGCCGGGGCCGGTGCGTAGGCCAGGTCGAAGCGGCGCGCCACCTGCTGCGAGGAGGCACTCACGGGCTCGCCCTCCTGCAGCGCGCTGGTAAAGTAAAAGCCGCGGAACACGGGCTGGAACTGGAACGGATTTTCCTCGAACAGGGTGGCGATGAAGGCGCGCAGGGCCGGCTTGATGGCGGCAAATTCCAGCGGAAAAGTAAATACGCCGGGCGCCATCGTCTTGCGTTGCCGGTGTGCCATGTTGGCCAGGCTCAGCTCCGTCAAGCCATCGTGCAATTCATCGAAACTCTGGTCGAAAAACGCCAGCAAGTCCGCCGTGGGCAGCTTGCGCTGGTAAGGCATGGTGGCGCCCCAGACACGCTCGCGTTCGCTGCATTCGGCATCGGCAAAAAACTCCGTGAAGCCGGCGATCAGGTCCGCCTTGGTAAACACGATGTACAGCGGCGCGAACACTTCCAGGCGTTCGATGACGTCCTGCACGCGCTTGCGCAGGCTGCGCGCCAGTTGCATGCCCACATCGGGGTTGCCTCCCAGTTCGGCGATGCTGACGGCGATGAGGATGCCGTTGATGGGTGCCTTGCGCCGGTATTTTTTCAGCAAGTCGAGAAAGCCGAACCACTCGCCGCGGTGCTCGTCGACGACAGAATAACGTCCCGCCGTGTCGAGCACGATGCCATCCGTGGTGAAAAACCAGTCGCAGTTGCGCGTGCCGCCCACGCCTTGCACGATCTTGCCATCGGCGAAGGGGAATTGCAGGCCCGAATGCAGGATGGCGCTGCTCTTGCCGGCGGCCGGATTGCCGATGATCATGTACCACGGCAATTCGTACAGGGCGGCGGCGCCTGCTTTGAGGCCCAGCTTGGACGTCTTGATGGTCTCGATGGCAGCCAGCATGCCCGTGCGCACGGCGTCGAGTTCACCGTGCTGGGTGCTGTTGGCCGTCGAGGCCGAGGCCGCTTGCGCGGCGGCGATCTCGGCTTCGTTGAGGATGGCTTGCCCCAGCGCCTGGGCATTGCGCCGCGCGCGCCGCCGGCGCCACAGCCACAGGCCCAGCCAGGTGACAAAGGCCAGCAACAGCAAGGCCAGCGCCCAGATCAGCGCCACTTCCAGCACCTCGGCGCCCAGGTACAGGAACACGGCCAGCGCCACGAAGCCGAGGATGGTCAGATTGCGGCTGTCGGAAAGGAAATGCCAGAGTCGTCGCAGCATGATGAGCCCAGGGTGAGGTCGCAAAGCAAGGCGGATTCGACCCATGCTGACAGTAATACGGCGCGCCTTTGTTGACATATGGCAAGTACCAGGCGCCAGCGCGCGGCAGGCGCCGGCATGCCATTGACGCTGCGCAAGCAAGCTTGCAGCTGTGAAAATGATGGCGCGGCGCGACGCTAGAATGGCTGGCGCGGCTTACTTGCCCAGCACGCGCGGTTGCGGCAATTCCGTGTGGCCAAAATCCATCATGGTCCAGCGCCCGCCCCAGCGCAGGCCCACCGATTCGGCCGTCACACCATATAAACGGTAGCCGCGCATGGCCCAGGCATTTTTTTCAGAAATGATGAGCTTTCCTTCATGCATGAATGCGCAATCGGCGGCCAGGCCATACTGGTGATAGCTTTGAAACGCCCGGGCGTTCGTCACGTTCGGGCCGGCCGCCGCCAGTTGGTCCTGGCGCGCGGGACTGCGGTAGCCTTCCAGCAAGACCATGTCATAGCCATGCACGTCCTTCATGATCTTGAAGACCAGCAGCAGGCGCTGCGCGAAATCGTGGTCGAGCAATTGCCAGTTGCGGCTGGCGCCGCCCAGCAGCGGACGCAGCTGCGTTACTTCCGCCGTGGAAAACAGCAGTGGCGGCAAGGTTGGCGGCGGCACCAGCTGCTCGCCCTTGAGCAAGTCGCTGACCTGGTCATTGATGACGTGTTGCTGGTCGGCATAGCCACGCAGGGCGATGCGGTCGCTCGACAGCCAGGCCAGCAGCGGCGGCACGATGACCAGCACGCTGCCGGCCAGGCTCAGCCAGCGATGCCGCCACAGCAACTGCCAGGCGCTCGCCATGCCCGAGCCCGTGTGCTGCTGCACGCGCTGCCACTGCGCACCGCTGCCGCCCTTCAAGTGCTGCGCGCGCCGCTGCATGCGCCAGCCCAGGTTGACGAGCGTGTGCAGCACGACGGCGCGGCCGCCGGGAAACAGCAGCAGCCAGCAGGCAAAACAGGCGAGCAGGAAATACATCAGGACCAGGGCGACGAACATGGGGCGCTCCGTGACAGGGATGGGCGTGGGCCGGCCAGCAATTTCCCGGCGGTATCGCTAGATCGTAGGCGTCCGCGGCCCGCATGAGCGCGGTTTACATCAAGGTCAGTCGAGTTTGATCCACTGCGGAGGTGATATTTTGTCTTTATTGAAGAACGGAGATGGCCAGGCGCGCGGTCCGAACCTGCTGAGCAAGGCCGGCGCGGCTGGCGTGCCAATTGAAGGCAAGGGCATCCTGTCGCAGCTCGAACACGGCGTCGCCGCGCCCGTAGCCATGCCGGCCCTGCGCTGGCATCCTGACTGGCGGCACTGGAGCGCTGGCGCGCTGTGCCTGGCGGTGCTGATCACCGCCGTACTCGCCTATGAGAAGGAAGTCCCGCCCCTGCCGCCAGCGCCCGCCACGGCCACGACGGCGTCCGGAATGCCGGCACCAACGCTACTGCCGCACGCGATGCAGGCGGCCACCATCGTCAATACGGCGGCACCGCCCTTGCCCCAGGTGGCAGCCGCGAGTGCGCCGCGCAAGACGCCACCGCCTGCGCGCCAGGCCGCCGCGCGAGCACAGGGGACCAGGCCGGCTGTCGCGCCCGGCGACAGCGACGTCGCCTTGCTGACGGCCATGGTCGCCCATGCGCACCGGCAAGAAGGCACGGCAGCGCCTGCGCGCGACGTGGTGCTGCGCAGGCAGGAAGAAGAAACGGCGGAACTCTTGCGGCGCTGTCAGCAACTGGGCCTGATCGAAGGCATGCTGTGCCGCTCGCGCATTTGCTCGGGCCGCTGGGACAGCGATCCCGCCTGCCATTGAGAAACTCATGTGTTTCGCGGCTGAGTGGCCGCGTCCATGCGGCCTTGCAAAAAGCCTGCCATCAGCGCCAGCAAGGCCTGCGGCTGCTCCTGGTGCGGCGTATGGCCGCATTGCTCGACCAGGGCGGGCACGGCGTTGAGCGCCTGCGCCACGATCGTGTCGACCTGGGCCGCGCTGCCGTACTGGTCCTCGCTGCCCTGCAGCACCAGCGCCGGGCATTCGACGGAAGGCAGCAGGTATTCGATGTTCCAGAACTGGAATCCATAGCTGAGCCAGGTATCCGACCAGGCCTTGAAGATGGTTTCCGTCTTGTCGCCATGGTATTTCGCCAGCGCGCGCAGCTTGCCCGCGCCAAACGCCGCGTCCGCCACACGGATGCCATCGAGCGTGATGCCCTCGACAAACACGTGCGCCGCTTCGGTAATGATGCCGCGCAAGCGCGGCGGCTGCTGCGCCGCATAAATGAGGGCGATGCTGCCGCCATCCGAGTGGCCGATGAGAAAATGGTCCTGTCCCGGCAGCAGTGCAGCAAGCACCTGCGGCAGCTCGCACAGCGCATAGTCGTGCAAATAATGGAGTTGGCGGCGCGCCGCCAGCGGCGACGACTGCCCATAGCCGTGGCGGTCATACAGCAAGCCGCGGCACCCCGTCGCCTGGCATAGCTGCACGGGAAAATCTTTCCACATCGCACAACAGCCGAGCCCCTCGTGCAGGAATACCAGGCAGGGCTTGGCGGGGTCGCCTTCGATCAGTTCGTAATAGATATCGGTTTCGGCACTCAGGTTCAGTATCGGCATGGGCTAGGCTCGCAACAGGTTGCGCATCGACAGGTTGGCTGCACCTATTGTGCCATTGTCCTGCGCGGCATGCGTGCGCCCCATAAAAATAGCCTGCGGGAAAAGATCTTGCCACTTGCCTGCCAGGTGTTTGCGCCAGCACAAATAAGCGCCGTTTTTCCGGTGGCCCTGCGCGCTTTTTTTCCGCACGTTTGCCTAGAATGGCTTACTCCAACAGCATGGAGCAGGCGGCTACCTTATCAGCCAGGACGTGACACTGGCCGTCACGGCAACAGATAGGGCGTCTTGCCGCACGACGTCAGGCGCGGCGTCCAAACTATCGATCAGGAGTACATCATGGAAATGAAAGTAGAACATCGCACCGGCAGCAACCTGGCACTGGAAGAAACCGATGCGCCGATGGAGCAGGAAGGCAAAAGCGCAAAAGGCGCAGCCGCCCAGGACTTGAACCTGAGCGCCGCCGCCTTCACCACCTATTACACGTGGACCGCCAATGGCGTGCATCCTTCGGTCAACTTCGCCAATGCCAATGTGAAGGCCAATTCGCGCGTGCTGCTCAACATCAGCGAATATGGCGCGAATGCCCAAGACCGCTTCATCGGCGCCGCCCGCATGGCCGTGTACAACATCGCACCGTACAACGGCGGCTTCCGTGCCTGGGTGGATATCTCCTGGGGCAGCCCGCTCAAGGTCCGTTTCGATGTGTTTGTCGATCCCTGATCCGGGAAACACGGCGCATGCCCCTGCCACCAGCAGGCCAGCATCGCGCCCATCGCTAAGGACACTGAAGGGATGGCAAGCGTAGACGGAAACCGTGCGCGCATGACAAAAAGGGCCACGTGTTGCCACGTGGCCCTTTGCTACCGCTTGTTCTGGCTCCCCGACCTGGACTCGAACCAGGGACCTGCGGATTAACAGTCCGTCGCTCTACCAACTGAGCTATCAGGGAAAGGAGGCCGAATTATATACGTCAAAATTTCTCATGTCCAGTTTCAATCTGCATGGCCAGCAAAATACGCCGCCAGGGAACAAGCCTTGGCAGGTGGCTGCGTCCGTCTGCGCGGCACCACGCAAGATAGTAGAATAGCCAAGCCTTGCCGACACGCAAGGCGCTAACGGCATGCCGGCAGCGGGGCGTCGACCACCGCGCTGCCAGCATGCGCTTGCAAGGCTCATCCTTGCCCCTGGCTGACTGCTCTCACTTGACATGACAGAATCAAGCGCACCCCTGGTGGACAAGCACGGCAGCGGCGACAGTTCGGCGGAAATTGCCGAACATATGGCGGCCGCCATCGTGGCGCGCCAATTGCCGCCCGGTACGCGGCTGCGCGAAGAGGCGCTGTGCCGGCTGTATGGTGTCAGCCGCACCAAGATCCGCGCCGCCCTGCTCATTCTCTCGAAAGACAAACTGATCCGCATGGTGCCCGACAAGGGCGCCTTCGTCAGCCAGCCGACCGAAGCGGAAGCACGCGACATCTTCGCCGCGCGGCGCATCATCGAGGCGGCCCTGGCGCGCGAATTCGTCGCGCGGGCCAAAGCTGCCGATTACAGGATGCTGGAGCGGCACCTGAAAGCGGAGCGCCTGGCGCTGGCGCAAGCGACGCCGCTGCGCTCGCAACTGCTGGGCGACTTCCACGTCTTGCTGGCCGACATCGCCGGTAACGCCGTGCTGCGCGACATCGTGCGTGAACTGGTGGGCCGCAGCTCGCTGATCACCATGCTGTACCAGTCCGGCCACGCTGCCGCCTGCTCGTGCGACGAACACGGCCGCTTTCTTGAGGCGGCGCGCAGCGGCGACGCCGACCTGGCGGCGCGCCTGATGGTCGAGCACCTGGCGCATGTGGAAGCGGCCTTGCGCTTCGATGGCAGCGCCAGCGAGGCAAAGAAAGACCTGGTGGCCGCGCTGCTGATGTAAGCCACACCAAAAGAAAAGGCCGCCCCTGCGGATGCCCGGGCGGCCTTGTCATTGCGACGGCAACTGCTTGCCGACGCCTGCCCTGCTCTACCCGCTATTCGCCCAGGTAGATAAACTTGAACAGGAAGATGGCAGCGATGATGTAAGCCACCACCGACACTTGCTTGCCCTTGCCCGTCAACAGTTTCAAGACCGCGTAAGTGATGAAGCCGAAGGCCACGCCGCTGGCCACCGAATAGGTAAACGGCATCATCAGCGCCGTGATGGCGGCCGGAATGCTTTCCGTGCTGTCATCCCAGTCGATATAGGTCAGTTCGCGCAGCATCAGACAAGCCACGTACAGCAGCGCGGGCGCCGTCGCGTAAGGCGGCACCGTGTGCGCCAGCGGGGCGAAGAACAGGCTGCCCAGGAACAGCAGCGCGACGGCCACGGCCGTCAAGCCCGTCCGGCCGCCCGCTTGCACGCCGGCCGCGCTTTCCACGAAAGCCGTCGTGCTCGACGTGCCCAGGCAGGCGCCGGCGGCAATCGCCGTGCTATCGGCCAGCAAGGCCTTGTTCATGCGTTCCATCTTGCCGTCTTTTAATAAACCGGCACGGTTGGCCACGCCCATCAGGGTGCCCGTCGCATCGAACAATTCCACCAGGAAAAACACCAGCACCACGTTGACGATGCCGATCGACAGCGCGCCCATGATGTCGAGCTTGAACAGGGTCGGCTCGATGGCGGGCGGCAGCGAGACGATGCCGTTGAACTGGTTGCCGCCAAAGAAGAAGCTGGCAATGGTGATGGCGAGAATGCCGATCAGGATAGCGCCCTGCACCTTCAGACGGTCCAGCGCGACGATGATGAAAAAGCCGAGGATGGCCAGGATCGGCGCCGGCTTATGCAAGTCGCCCAGCGCAATGATGGTGGCCGGGTTCGACACCACCACGCCGGCGCTTTTCAGGGAAATGATGGCCAGGAACAAGCCGATACCGACCGTGATGGCCGTGCGCAGCGCGGGCGGGATGCTGTTGATGATCATCTCGCGTATCTTGAACAGGCTCACCAGGATGAACAGGCAGCCGGAAATGAAAACGGCGCCCAGCGCCACTTCCCAGCTCATGCCCATGCCCTTGACCACCGTGTACGAGAAATACGCGTTCAAGCCCATGCCAGGCGCCAGCGCGATCGGGTAGTTCGCGTACAGGCCCATGATCAGGGTGCCGATGGCGGCCGCCAGGCAGGTGGCGACAAAGACGGAGTCTTTCGGCATGCCCGCGTCGCCCAGGATGGACGGGTTGACGAAGATGATGTAGGCCATCGTCAGGAACGTGGTCAGGCCGGCCAGCAGCTCCGTGCGTACATTGGTTCCGTTGTCCTTCAGTTTGAAATAGCGTTCCAGGAACTGCATGATTAACCCCTTGTTTTGGTAAAACCGCGCGCCTGGTCTTGGACTATGCGCATCTTTTTTTCTTGCAACGACTAGTTACTTTGTCGGCGCGCTGGCCGGCTTGAAGGCCCACCAGCGGCTGCCCGCAAAATTCCAGACCAGCCCGATACCCGTCGCCAGCACCTGCGCCAGCCAGTAATACCAGCCCAGCTGGTGTACCAGCAGCCACATCAGCCCCGTATTGATGCACCAGCCTATGCCCAGCAAGGTGAAATACTTGGAAGCCGCCTCGCCATGCCCTTTGTCGCTCTTAAATGTGAAAAAGTAATTGAGGAGGTAGTTGACGACGGAACCCATGATATAGCCGATGCCGGAAGCGGCGGCGGCGCTGATGCCGGCCCATTCCACGCCGCCCCACAGCACGCTGTATTGCACGGCCGTGCCGGAAGCGCCGACGGCGGCGAAACGCAAAAATTGGTGATGCAGGGAATGGGACATTGTCAATTTTCAAATGGGCGAAAGCAGGATCTGGCCAGAATAAAAAATGGCTACGATTGCTCGTAACCATTTTTCAGCCTGCATTTTACTGCAAGTTGCGCCCAACGTTCATATTCTCCAACGTTTCTCCACCGCTTCGATGCTTACTCCTTGCGCTGGCGGCGCCGGCGCAGCCACACCAACAGCGCGATCAGCAACAAGATGCCCACGATGCCGCCGGGCAGCATGAACGGCTGTACACGCGCCAGCACGGGCTTCTCGCCGCCGCTGCGCGCCTGTGCCACATACGCGGGCGTGACGGAGACGTCCGGGTTGCCGTACTGTTTCAGCACGTAATTGGCGATAGCGGCGATCTGCTCGTCCGTCAATGGCTGCACGTAGGAACGCTGGTCGAAACGGGGCATGAACGCTTCGTGCTCCTCCCCTTCGATCTTGCGCTCGACGCCAAACAACATGGCCGAGACCAGATTGGCCGGCGTGTTGCCGCCCGTCGCCGTATTGTTGAACAGGGCCGGATAGGCCTGGCCCGTGCTGCCGGCGCCGCTGGCCGAATGGCAGCTGGCGCAGTAGCCGGAAAACAGCACGGCACCGCTGTTGAGCGAGTGGTGCTCGGTGGAGCTGGCCATGCCGCGCAGCAGCGGTTCTTCGCTGGCGGCGCTGCCATGGCTGAAGGCGGCCTTGGTCTGCCCCGGCGCGCGCACGGGCGGCACCGTGCGCAGCCAGGCGACGATGGCGGCCACGTCGTCGTCGCGCAGGAACTGCAGGCTGTTCTGGATGGCTTCGGCCATGCCGCTCGCCGCCTGCCCCTTGCCTTCCACGTGACCTGTTTTGAGGTAGGCGGCAATTTCTGCATCCGTCCAGGCGCCGATGCCGCTGACCTTGTCGGACGTGATGTTCGGCGCATGCCAGGACCCGAGCGAGGCGCCGGCCAGGGTTTGGCTGCCGATTTCCGCCATCAGCGCATTGCGCGGCGTATGGCAGGCGCTGCAGTGCGCCAGGCCTTCGGCCAGGTAGGCGCCGCGGTTGATCTGCGCGCTCTTTGAAGCATCTGGCACGAAGCGTTTATTATCGAGAAACAAGGTGTTCCAGCCCAACATGGAGAGGCGCACATTGAACGGGAATGGCAGGGCCGTCTGGCGCGCCGGCGCGTCGACGGGCTGGACGGCCTGCATGAAGTAGTAATACAGGTCGCCCACGTCCGCATCCGTCAGCATCGCATAGCTGGTGTAGGGCATGGCCGGATACAGGTGACTGCCATCGGCGCGCACGCCGTCGCGCAGGGCGCGCGCAAAGTCGGCTTCCGTGTAGTGGCCGATGCCGCCTTTTTTCGACGGCGTGATATTCGTCGCGTAAATCGTGCCCAGCGGCGAGTCGATGGCGTAGCCGCCTGCATACGGCTTGCCGCCCGCTGCCGTATGGCACGCCATGCAGTCGGCCGCGATGGCCAGGTAGCGACCCCGCTCCAGGCGCGCATCGGGGCTGCCGGCGGCAGGCGCGGCCGGGCGGTCCGGTGTCAGGGTGACGGGCGGCACCGCTGCCACCGCGTGCGCGGCCAGCGGCAAGATAGCCGCCAGGATCAGGCACAGCAAGAAACGGCGCATCATGCGGCCTCCTTTGCCAGGGTGCGGGCAATGTCGTCGGCAGCGCGCAAACCGAGCGCGGCCATGCTGAGGGTCGTGTTGACCACGCTGGCCGACGGCATGGCGCCGCCGCCCGGCAGCCACAAATTGGCGTGATCGTGGGCGCGGCAATTGCCGTCGACCACGGAGTCAAGACGGTTCGATCCCATGATGACGCCGCCCATGATGTGGTTATTCGCGTTCAGGCTGTCGGTGATATGGAATTCCACGGCGCCGAACAGCTTGCCGATGTGTTCGAGCTGCGCATGCGCGGCCTTCGCGCCATTGCGCACATAATCGCCCACGTCGTAATAAATGTCGGGGCAGGCCAGGCCCAGCGGATCCTTGCGCGTCTTGCTCAAGGTCAGGCGGTTATGCGCCTCGGGCAGCGGTTCCAGGCTGATCGACAGGTCCACGCCAAACGCGGCGCGGCGGCGGATCTCGTCGTCGAGATCCTTGCCAACCAGGCCCAGCTTCAACGACTGCTGGGTAGCAGGTGCTACCCTGGTGATGTTGTTCAGGATCATCTTGTTGGCCGAATACTGCGCGCGGAAGGCGCCGTCACGCGGACCCACCAGGCAGCTGCTCTGCGCCGGGCCGCGGCCCGTCCAGATCGGTTCATTGGCCAGGAAAGTGCAGTGAAAACCCGAGTGATCCATCATGTTGCGGCCGACTTGATCCGAACTGTTGGCGATGCCGTTCGGATTGTTCCGGTTCGCCGCCAGGAGTAAAAGGCGCGGTGTTTCGATGCCGTTGCAGGCAATCACGAAAGCCTTGCCGGTCGCCATGTGCGACTGTTTTTTCGCGTCATACCAGTGCACGGCCGTCACGCGGTTGTTCTGGTCCGTGTCGATACGGTAGACGACGGCCTCGGCCAGCACACTAGCGCCTTTCAGCTCGGCCCGCTCCACATGGTGGATGCCGTTATACATGGCGCCGATGGGGCAGATCGGCTGGCAATTGTTATTGCCGCAGCAGGTGGGACGACCCTGCCATGGACGCGTCGAGCGCCCTTGCGGAATCGGCACGGAACGGTAGCCGTGCGGGTTGACCACCTCGGCGAAGCGCTTGTCGCCATAACCCCAGGGCACCATGTCCATCGGATACGGCGCGCTGCGCTCGCTGGGCGACTGCAGCGCAGGATCGTTGGGGCCGGCCACGCCCATTTCCTGCTCGGCACGGCAATAGTACGGTTCCAGTTCATCGTAGGAAATGGCCCAGTCGCGCCCTACCCCGTAATCGCTCTTCATGCGCATGTCGGTCGGCAAATGGCGCCAGCACGACGCAGCCCAGTGCCAGGTGGTGCCGCCCACCGTGCGCAGATAGCCCTGCTGGAAACTGCTGCCGCTGGGGCCGGACAATTCCACGTAGTTGTTTTTTGGAAAATACAGGGGTGCGGGCGCGTTGTCCGCCTGCGGATACAGGCCCTGGAAGTCGGAACCGACGCGGTTTTCGAACGGCATATTGCGCCAGTTTTCCACGGCTTGCCCCCGCTCGATGCGCAAGCCCGCTTCCAGCATGATCACGGAATGGCCTTGCGCGGCCAGTTGGTCGGCCATCATGGCGCCCACGACGCCGGTGCCAACGATGACGACATCGGCGACGACGTCGCCATTACTCTTGAATTGGGGTGATTTCATTTTGCTTGCTTGCCTTTCGGTTCGGGAGTGCCGGTGGTGGCCGGGGCCGCTACGGGTTTCGGCGCCACGGGCGCGGAGACGCGCACGGCCGGCGGCGCCTTCAGCCACCACAGGGGGCCGTAGTTGCAATACGTGGGCACGACCTGGCCATCGGCCACCGTGCGGTACATCAACGCTTCCGCATACGCGACGACAATGGACTTGGTGCCCTGCGCGGGATGGCCGCCGACGGTGCCCGTGTACCAGGCGGCAACGATGGCCAGCGCCAGCTCGCGCAAGCTGGCGTCCGCAGCGGTGGCGGCCGCCAGCAGGGCCTTCGCTTCCTGGCCCGTGACGAGCAACGCGCCCAGCTGCGGCAAGCGTTCGGCAAAGCCGGGCACGTTGCTGCGCATGGCTTGCTCGATGCGCGCCGCCGTGGCGGCGGACAGGTCGCGGTGGCCCGTGATCGTTTGCGACAAGGTGTAGAACAGCATGGTGGCCGGTGCCAGGCCGGTCGCCGCAGCGCTGGCCGGAGACGGCATGGCGGCGGACAATGGATTGCTCCAGAAACCGGCCTGCGCCAGCAAGGCGGCCAGGCCGATCAGGGCGTGGCGGCGGCTGATGCGGGGAAGGGATGAAAAGGATGTTGCAGATGGTTCGCTGCCTGGATGGTTCATGAGACTCCCGCAAGACTTGTTGTTTTATTGACTTCGATGATTGCGCTACATTGCGTTTGCGCATAGATGGAACCGGTTCCATATTATCCTACAGAAGTAAATAGTCTGCCAATGTAGTACTACTACTGAGAGTCTGCCTTGTGCAAATCCTGCATGGATGCAGGCGTTTCGCGCAGGCAAAACGCCAGTCCCGGCTGGCCACCCAGGCGGTAATGGAAATCCAGCACGCTGCCGCCGGCCAGGGTCGGCTTGCCGGACAAAAACAGTGGAAGGTTCAGGCTGCAATCATGGTCGCCCAGGACAATGTCGCCATGCACGCGGATGCGCGTCAGCAAGCACGGCGCCTGCTCCAGCACGTCGGGCAGGCGGATGCTGGCGGCCGAGGCCCTGGTGCACAGTGACAGATGCCGGCGCTTGCGCCTGCAGATTGCGCAGGATAGCCACCTGCGGCTCCTTGCCCAGCGCCGTATTCATGGTTGCGCTGACGATCACGTCCGGCATGGCGTCGGCAGGAATGCGGTGAGCGGCCGCGTCGGCGCAAATGTATGCCGCGACATGGCGATCCAGGCCCAGGGCTGCGATCAGTTCGCGCGCATACGCCAGGGTCTCGGCATGCACGTCGAGGATGGCAAACTGCACGTCGCTGGCGCCCAGCAGCGCCATCACCGGCAAGGCCAGCAAGGCGAACGGGCCGCAGCCCGCGTACAGCACGCGTACGGGCCGTCCGCACGGGCGAAATGGCCCAGCCGCTGGGCAGGAAGCTTTCACCGTCGCGCAAGCCGTCCTGCCGCTCCATGGACAGGCGCGAGTGGCGTTCGACGAGCTGGCGCAGCTACACCGTTTCGCCGACCAGGCTTGCCAGGGAACGCTGCGGATCGCACAGCGCGGCCGCCGTGGCGGCCAGTTCCGCGCGTGCCGGATTCACGCGCGAGACAGAATGCATGGCGGCCTCCTTGAAATGATTGCAAGTACGCGGAAAAATTGGCAGCATAGCAAATAAACAAACGCCTGCGCATTTGCCACAACCTGCCGGAGCACCGATGCACAACTTACCGCTTTCCGCCCCTTATCAATTGCGCATCCAGCGCGACGACGACGATGGCTTTGCCGCCGCGCTGTACAGCTCCACACGCGACGACTTGCGCCAGATGCCGGCCGAGCCCGCCGACATCGAACAGCTGATCGCCATGCAGCAGCGCATGCAAAGCCACGGTTACCGCCAGGCGTATCCGCACGCGGCGTACCTGGTGCTGGAGCACGGCGACACCCCCATCGGCCGCCTGATCCTGGACCGCCAGGATCAGGATCAGGTGCTGCACCTGGTCGATATCGCCATCCTGCCCGCCGCGCAAGGTCAGGGCGCCGGCAGTGCCGTGCTGCGCGGCCTGCAGGCCCAAGCCGGGGCGGACCAGTTACACATCCACCTTGCCGTCAACAAAAGCAACACTGCCGCGCGCGCACTGTATCAGCGGCTGGGCTTTCGCCTGCGCGGGGAAAACGAGGTGCAGGAGCAACTGGAATGGAGTGCGCCATAGTGCCGGCGCCCGGCGCACCCAGCACCTGGCTGCAGCTGCCGCTGCACTTCGACGTGGCGCGCATGCAAGGCGACAGCGACCAGTTCGCCACGGACGAGTGGATCAGCCATTTCAACACGGGCGCCTACGACCAGGGCTGGAGCTGCGTGCCGCTGCGCTCGGCAGGCGGCCAGGCCGGCCACATCATGCCCGTCGACGCCGCCACCTATGCCGGCACGCCGCAACTGG
Source organism: Janthinobacterium kochi (assembly GCF_051380715.1). NCBI lineage: Bacteria > Pseudomonadati > Pseudomonadota > Betaproteobacteria > Burkholderiales > Oxalobacteraceae > Janthinobacterium > Janthinobacterium kochi. The sequence continues at coordinate 141,910 of NZ_JBNYXO010000001.1, read as the reverse complement.
CGCGCTGCCCTTGCCTGCGCGAGGTGCTCGCCAGCTTCGCATGCGAGATCCGCGCCGCGCGCCTGATGGCGCTGGCGCCGGGCGCCGTCATCCGCGCGCACCGCGATGCTGGCACGTCGCTGGCCGATGGCTTGATCCGCATCCACATCCCCATCCACACTTCGCCGCAGGTCGTGTTCAGCATCGACGGCGAGAACGTGTACTTCACGGCCGGGCACGCCTGGTACATGGACGCCAGTTGCCTGCACGCGGTGCACAACCGGGGCGCGGCGCCGCGCATCCACCTCGTGCTCGACTGCGTCGCCAATGCCTGGCTCGAAGCGCTGTTCGCCTCGGCCGGTTTCGTGCCGAAAGCGTCCCACAAATATGGCGACCCCAGCATCAACGATGGCAATGTGCGGGCCGTCATCGCCCAGTTGCAGCTGTCGCCCTCGCCTGCCAGCCTGGCGCTGGCCAGCCAACTGTCTGCCTTGGCCGACGGGAGCGCGCCATGAGCGCCGCGCCGTGCCTGGCGCAGCAGGAACGCCTGTTGGCCAGGGGCGAGACGGTGGCATGGCACGAGGGCATGGACTTGCGCGGCTGGTATCCGCTGTATGTGGAGTATATGGAGCGCGGCGGGGCACTGGCGGACGCCGCCATGTGCTGGCGCGAGCTGGGGGAAACGGCTTTCAGCGACGCCTTCTTTGTCAATACCCTGGCGCGCCAGCCGCATGAGGAGCGCCGCGTCTGCCGCACGCCGCTGGCGGCGCTGGCGACACTCGGCGATTGCCTGGCGCCCGACGCCCTCATCTTCCACGTCTCGCGCTGCGGCTCAACCCTGCTGAGCCAGCTGCTGGCGTCCTTGCCGCAGTGCATAGTGATGTCCGAGCCACCCGTCATCGACTCGCTGCTGCGCCTGCATCACGACAACGGCGACCCGGCGGCCAGTATCGCCCTGCTGCGCCAGGCCATCCTGGCACTGGGCCAGCGCCGCTCGGGCGAAGAGACGCATTTCTTCATCAAATTCGACTGCTGGCATATCCACAGCCTGGACTTGCTGCGGCGAGCATTTCCCGGCACGCCCTGCCTGTTCGTCTACCGCGAACCGCTGGCCGTGCTGGCCTCGCACCAGCGCCAGCGCGGACCGCAAATGGTGCCCGGCATGCTGCATCCGGCACAGCTGCCGCTGCCCGAACACCAGCTGGCACCGGGCGATCTCGATGGCTATACCGGCCTCGTGCTGGCCAGCCTGTTCACCGCCGCCGTGCCCCATGCCGCCGCCGGCCAGCTGCAGTTAATTAACTACAAGCAATTGCCAGATATCCTCTTCAGCGATTTATTGGCCCGCTTCGGCATCGCCCCGACAACGAGGCGGTTGCAAACGATGCGCGCACGTGGCGGCGTGCACGCGAAATACGGCACGGCCTACCATGGCGATGCACCAGCGCCCGCGGCAAGCGGCTTGGCCGCCATCGCCGCGCTGTTACAGCCCGGCTATCTGGCGCTGGAAGCATTGCGGCTACATGCCGGGCAAGACCAATGATTTCCATGAAACCAAACTCTGACAAGGAGGCATATCGACGTACCCGATGGAGTCCTTGCGATAGATAGCTGTTCAACTGCGGCGCAATGCACACGTGCAATGCGGCGCCCTTGCAAGCAACCTGAAACTCACCCTCACACCATGATAAAAAAAATGACATTGGCAGTGCTTCTTAGCGCCCTGATTCCCTTCTACGCATGCCAGGCGCAAGCCTTGGCGGAAGCGAAACCCGTTTCCGCTGAAGTCACCACCACCCTGACACCCGACATTGGCGGCATCAAGCAGGTGGTGGAAATCAAGACGGACGACGCAAGCAAACCCGTCCTGCTGTTTTTATCCGGCGGTCCGGGAAGCTCCATGATCAAGGGCGCGGATGCCTTTACGAATAGACTGAAAAGCAGATTTACGATTGTGCAATGGGACCAGCGGGACGCGGGAAAAACATTGACACTGAATCCTTCGCCCACCCAGCCATCCGTCGGACAGATGGAGAAGGATACGTATCAAGTCATACAATTTCTGCGCAAGGAGTTAAAGCAGGAAAAAATATACTTGCTGGGCAGTTCCTGGGGCAACGTCCTGGGCTTTTCTATCGTTAAAAATCATCCGGAACTGCTGCATGCCTATTTCGCTTCCAATCCTGTCGTGAGCCAGCTGGACAGCGAGAAAGAATTGCTGAAAACCTTGAAAGTGTATTTCAAGGACAATCCCCTCGCCAGCCAGGAACTGGACAGCGTCAGTTTCCCGTTTGCCAGTGACGAAAGCATGTTTTATTTAAGGAAATGGCTTTTCTACAAAGATGGCAAGGAATTTGCAGCGAGCGAAAGTTTCAAGAAGGGCTTTCTGCAATGGTCCAAGACCTGGTCGCCCGTCTGGAACGAGGTCATGAACCTTGATTTGCCCAGGACCTTGAAGAGCGTTGACTGCCCCGTGTATTTCTTCGTCGGCAAGAACGATATCCAGACCTCGACCAGGATCACGCAAGCGTATTTCGAGACCTTGAAGGCGCCAAAGAAAGGGCTGTTTTTCTTTGACCATTCCGGGCATCAGATACACCAGGATGAAGCGGTGAAATTTCAAGAAGCCATCATCAAGACATTGGAGACAATTCAACCGAACAATTAAGAGCGCCTGAAACGCAAAAAGCCCAACCGTGAAGGCTGGGCTTTTCGACACTGCTGATGTTCTGGCTCCCCGACCTGGACTCGAACCAGGGACCTGCGGATTAACAGTCCGTCGCTCTACCAACTGAGCTATCAGGGAAAAGAGGCCGCATTCTATAGGGTAAATTTTACGATGTCCAGATTTCCCCCAGAAAAAAGTGTATTTTTCCGACGTCACCCAGCCTGGCAGCGGTCAGCCCGGATGCTCTTGCGGATAGTAGTCAAATACCAGCACGCGACCCAGCCATGGCTTGAGCTGCTCGACAAAGGCCAGGTGGGCCGGATGGGTCAGATACACGTCGCGCGCGCCGGCACCATCGAAGGTCAGGGTAAAGCAATCGGTAAAGCCATCATCGAGGCCTTCCGGGCTGACGTTCGGCCCCCATTCAAATTGCCGCACGCCGGGAATGCGCTGCTTGAGCTGGGAAAACTCGTAGACGAGTTCGGCGTGCTTGGCAGACGTGATGCCATCGAGGAAGTCGCACAGGACAATATGGCGCAAGGCGGAGGTACAAGTCATGGGAAGGTGCTCCTGAAAGGATGCATTCAGGATAGCGCAAAACGCGATCACGCACAGGCAAGCCCAGCGGGCTGCGGCGGAAAACAGAAAAGGCCATGTTTTTCAACATGGCCTTCCGAATTCTGGCTCCCCGACCTGGACTCGAACCAGGGACCTGCGGATTAACAGTCCGTCGCTCTACCAACTGAGCTATCAGGGAAAAGAGGCCGTATTATATAGGGCAACTATTCAGATGTCCAGATTCCCATAGGGAAATTCTACTTTTGCCGCCACTCGCGCCTGTGGCGAAAAACAAAAAAGGCCACGTTTTTCAACGTGGCCTTTCGAATTCTGGCTCCCCGACCTGGACTCGAACCAGGGACCTGCGGATTAACAGTCCGTCGCTCTACCAACTGAGCTATCAGGGAAAAGAGGCAATATTATATGTCGATTGTTTCGTATTTGCAAGACTAATGCTGCATCTCGACAAACACGGCCATCGCCGACTTTCCACTGCCATCAGCGCCACACTTGCATGCAGCGCCGAAGAAGCAATATCTTAAAGCACTTTGGCGATCGCGTCAATAACGATGTCGATATTGCGCGAATTCAACGCAGCCACGCAGATACGCCCCGTGTCGACGGCGTAGATCGATTGCTCGCGCAGGGTCGCCACTTGCTCCTTGGTCAGGCCCGAGTACGAAAACATGCCGATTTGCTGGCGCACGAATTCGAAGTCGTGGCCTGGCGCCTTGGCCTTCAGTTTTTCCACGAAGGCATTGCGCATTTCACGGATGCGCACGCGCATGCCGGCCAGTTCCTCTTCCCACAACTGGCGCAGTTCCGGCGTGGCCAGGACGGTGGCGACCACTTTGCCGCCATGCGTAGGCGGGTTCGAGTAGTTGGTGCGCACGACGCGCTTCAATTGCGACAGCAAACGGGCCGCTTCATCGGCGCTGGCCGCGACGACGCTCAGGGCGCCCACGCGCTCGCCATACAGCGAGAACGATTTCGAGAACGAGTTCGACACCAGCAGCGGGCCGCCCGCGTCGGCGAAGCGGCGCACCACGGCGCCATCTTCGGCGATGCCGTTGGCGAAACCTTGATAGGCCATGTCCAGGAACGGCACCAGGCCGCGCGAGGTGACGACGCCGATGATCTGATCCCACTGGGCCACGCTCAGGTCGGCACCGGTCGGGTTGTGGCAGCAGGCGTGCAGCACGACGATGGAGCCGGCCGGCATGGCGTTCAGGCTGGCCAGCATGCCGTCGAAGTTCACGCCATGGGTGGCGGCATCGTAGTACGTGTAGTTATTCACGACGAAACCGGCGCTTTCAAACAGCGCGCGGTGGTTTTCCCAGCTCGGGTCGCTGATGTAGACCTGGGCACCCGGCGCAAAGCGCTGCAGGAAGTCGGCACCGATCTTCAATGCGCCCGTGCCGCCGATGGCTTGCACGGTAATGGCGCGGCGCTCTTGAATAACGGCGCTATCGGCGCCAAATACGAGTTCTTGCACCGCCTTGTCGTAGGCAGCCAGGCCTTCGATCGGCAGATAGGTGCGTGGCGTGCCCTGCTCGATCAGGATGGCTTCTGCCTTGCGTACGCAAGCTAACAGAGGCACTTTACCGTTGTCGTCATAATAGACGCCAACGCCCAGATTGATTTTGGCGGGATTCTGGTCCGCGTTAAATGCTTCGGTGATGCCCAGGATCGGGTCGCGTGGGGCCATCTCGATGGCGCTAAACAGACTGGCAGAAACAGTTGGGTTCGTCATGATAAGATTGGATTCGATTGGAAGCAGGTTCACAGCGGAGTTGTAGACAGCGCCCCAAATACAACGCCAGGGCCGCCAGCAGAGCACTATTCTAACAAAGGTCTGATTCACATGCCCGAATTATCTACCGCCAGCGAGGCGGAAAGCGCAATTATCTCTTTCCCGGATTCCCCCTTCAAGCTGCACCAGCCCTTCTCTCCGGCCGGCGATCAGCCGGCGGCGATCACCCAGTTGTCCGAGGGCATCGCCGATGGCCTGGCCTTCCAGACCCTGCTGGGCGTGACCGGTTCCGGCAAGACCTACACCATGGCCAACGTCATCGCGCGCATGGGCCGGCCCGCCATCGTCTTCGCACCCAACAAGACACTGGCGGCGCAGCTGTACAGCGAGTTCCGTGACTTTTTCCCGCAAAACGCGGTCGAATACTTCGTCAGCTACTATGATTACTACCAGCCGGAAGCCTACGTGCCGCAGCGCGACCTGTTCATCGAAAAGGACTCGTCGATCAACGAGCATATCGAGCAGATGCGCCTGTCGTGCACCAAGTCGCTGATGGAGCGGCGCGACGTCATCATCGTCGCCACCGTCTCGGCCATCTACGGTATCGGTAATCCGAACGAATACCACCAGATGATTTTGACGTTGCGCGTAAAAGACAGGGTCAGCCAGCGCGACGTCATCGCGCGCCTGATCCAGATGCAGTACACGCGCAACGAGGTCGACTTCGGCCGCGGCACCTTCCGCGTGCGCGGCGATACCATCGACATCTTCCCCGCCGAGCATGCGGAACTGGCCGTGCGCCTGGAAATGTTCGACGACGAGATCGAATCGATCCAGCTGTTCGACCCGCTGACGGGCCGCGTGCGGCAAAAAATCCCCCGCTTCACCGTGTACCCGGGTTCGCACTACGTGACGCCCCGCTCCACCGTGCTGCGCGCCGTGGAAACCATCAAGGACGAGCTGCGCGAGCGCCTCGAGTTCTTCCGCAAGGAAAATAAACTGATCGAGGAGCAGCGGCTGGAACAGCGTACGCGCTTCGACCTGGAAATGATGGCCGAAATCGGTTTCACCAAGGGCATCGAGAACTATTCGCGCCACCTGTCCGGCGCGCTGCCGGGCGAACCGCCGCCCACCCTGGTCGACTACCTGCCGCCCGACGCGCTGATGTTCCTCGACGAGTCCCACGTGCTGACGGGCCAGCTGAGCGCCATGTACAACGGCGACCGTTCGCGCAAGACCAACCTGGTCGACTACGGCTTCCGCCTGCCGTCGGCGCTCGACAACCGGCCCTTGAAATTCGAGGAATTCGAGCAGAAGATGCGCCAGACGGTGTTCGTCTCGGCCACGCCGGGCGACTACGAAAAAAACCATTCCGACCAGGTGGTCGAACAGGTCGTGCGCCCCACGGGCCTGGTCGACCCGCAAATCATCGTGCGCCCCGCCAGCAGCCAGGTGGACGACCTGATGTCGGAAATCGTCGAGCGCATCAAGAAGGATGAGCGCGTGCTGGTGACCACGCTCACCAAGCGCATGTCGGAGCAATTGACGGAATACCTGGGCGACCATGGCATCAAGGTGCGCTACCTGCACAGCGATATCGAAACGGTGGAACGCGTGGAAATCCTGCGCGACCTGCGCCTGGGCACCTTCGACGTGCTGGTGGGGATCAACCTGCTGCGCGAGGGCCTGGACTTGCCGGAAGTGTCGCTGGTCGCCATCCTCGACGCGGACAAGGAAGGCTTCTTGCGCTCCGAGCGCAGCCTGATCCAGACCATCGGGCGCGCCGCGCGTAACCTGAACGGCACGGCGATCCTGTACGGCGACCGCATCACGGACTCCATGCGCCGCGCCATCGACGAGACGGAACGCCGCCGCGCCAAGCAGATTGCCTTCAACACGGCCAACAACATCATCCCGATCGGCGTGAAAAAATCGATCCGCGAAATGATCGACGGCGTCTACAGCCCGCAGGAAGCGCGCGACAATCTGCAAGTGGCGCAGGAAGCGGCGAAGTTCGAATCCATGAGCGAGAAGCAGGTCAGCAAGGAAATCAAGCGCCTGGAAAAACTGATGCTCGACCACGCCAAGAACCTGGAGTTCGAAAAGGCGGCGCAGGTCCGCGACCAGCTGCACATCCTCAAGCAGCAGCTGTTCGGCGCACCGGGCACCGACAATGTGGCGTCGATACTGGGCAAATAAACGGCCATCCGTGCCGGGGCCGTGCCTTGGCCCGCTTACGGCTCCGGCAGCGAGTAATCGATGTCGTAGAAATGCTGGCCATTTTCAATGCGGATGGCCAGCGTGCCGCTGATACCCGTCAGCTGCCCGGTACCGGAATGCGGCACGATCACGATGCTCAGCTCCTGCCTGCCGTCGGCCATGGTGCCGAAATGCTGCGCCACGAAGCTGCCTTCCCTGCCCTGCAGGGTTCCCGTGATGGCTTCCATGGCGACATAGCCGGCCGCGCCCTTGGTGTCGGTGACGGCATTGAGCATCTCGCCCTTGGCAATGGCGACAAGATCGCCTGCATAGACTTTGTCGAGCAGTACCTTGCCCAAGGTCGTGCGCCCCGCGCGCTGCGGCGCTGCGGCCGGCGTCATGGTGATGCTAAAACTTCCTGTGGCGTGCGCGTGCATGCGATGATCTCCCTCTGTAGACGAGGCGGCGCCGGCTGGCGCCACCGATAGACAACATGCGGCCAGCACCAGGCCCGCCAAGCTGTGTGATTTCATGATTCCCTTTCCTTCAATACGAGAGAACCATCCTAGTGCCGCGCAGGAGACAAATATTGGATAAAACCGACAGCACGATGAATCTGCTCGCCGCGCGCGGCCAGGCGCCGAAAGGTATCGTCGACCCGCAGGCGGCGGCGCGCCGCATACGCCTGGCGACCTATCCACCGGCCGCCGCGCTGGTGCCGTTTGTCGAGTATTTCTGGGTCGTCGAATGGGACAGGCGGGGCCTGGCGCCGGAGACGCAGCGCGTGCTGCCCTACCCGAACGCCCACCTGGTATTCGACCTTGGGCGCACCGCCATCCATGGCGTGGTGCACGGCGCCTTTGACAGGCCTTTAGTCGGTGCAGGCAAAGTATTGGGCGTGCGTTTCGCGCCGGGCGGCCTGCGCCCGTTCATCACGCAGCCACTGTCGACCTTCACCGACACGACCATCGCCGCCGATGCGCTGCTCGGCATGCCGGCAACGCAGGCCGAGGTGCGGGTGTTAGGCGAGTCCGACGATCTGGCCATGGTGGCGCAGGTGCAGGCACTGCTGCTGACAAGGCTGCCGCAGGTCGATGACGCCGCCCTCTTGGCCGCCAGGCTGACGGCTGCCGCGGCGGCCCACAACGGCCCGGCGAGCGTAGCGCAGCTGTGCGAAAAAATGGCCATCGGCGAACGCCGGCTGCAGCGCCTGTTTGCCAACTACGTGGGCGTGCCGCCGAAATGGGTGATCCAGCGCTACCGCCTGCAGGAAGCGATCTGGCGCCTGGCGCAGCCCGATGCGCCCGACCTGGCCAGCCTGGCGCATGCACTCGGCTTTTTTGACCAGGCCCATTTCAGCCGCAGTTTTGCGGAACTGGTGGGCAGCACACCGTTCGACTATCGCCGCTCGCAGCTGCCCAAGTCAGTCTAAGCAGCCGCGTTGACGTCGTCCATGTACGCACGGATGATGCTGGCGAAATCCGCATCAGCCGTCAAGCCCAGCGCTTCGGCGCGCGCCGTGTCCCAGGCGCCGGGCCAGCTCTTCACGATGCGCTCGACGGCCGGATCGGGCGCGTGACTGATGCGGGCCGTCACGTCGCTGCCGGCCACGTCTTCAAGTGCCGCGATCATCTCGCCCACGCTGACGCTCAAGCCCGGCAAGTTCACCGTACGGCTGGCGCCAAACATCTCGCCCGCCAGCTCGTGGCCGGCGATCAGGGAGGCGATGGCGCCGCGCGGCGACAGCAGCCACAGACGCAAATCGGTCGCCACGGGGCAGACAGCCGCTTCACCGTTCAAGGGTTCGCGGATGATGCCGCTGGCGAACGAGGACGCCGCCTTGTTCGGCTTGCCGGGACGCACGCTGATGGTCGGCAGGCGCAGCACGCGCCCGTCGACAAAGCCGCGGCGGCTGTAATCGTTGAGCAGCAATTCGCCGATGGCCTTTTGCGCGCCATACGACGACTGGGGATTCAGAGCCGTCGTATCCTGCACCACGTCCGGCAGCTTGCCGCCATACACGGCCACGGAGCTGGTAAACACGACCTTCGGCTTGTGCCCAAGTTCGCGGCAGATGTCGAGCAGCAAACGCGAAGCATCGAGGTTGATGCGCATGCCCAGTTCGAAATCGGCTTCCGCCTGGCCGCTGACGATGGCGGCCAGGTGAAAGATGGATGCCGTCTGCGCATCGAGGGTGGCGCGCATCAGGGCACCGTCAGCGATATCGCCCGTGACCACCTTGACGCGCGCATCGTTGAAGTCATGCGCGGCCACCACGTCGACCAATACCAGCTCGCTGATGGTCTGCAACTGGCCGTGGCTGTCCGTCAGCTGGCCTTGCGCCAGCAACTGGCGCGCCAGGCGCTGTCCCAGGAAACCGGCGCCGCCGGTAATGAGAACTTTCATCTTCATGCTCCTTGTTTGTTGTTATAAGCGGCAAGCCAACCCAGGCCATCCTCGGTGCGCCCGCGCGGACGGTATTCGCAGCCGATCCAGCCCTCATAGCCCAGGTCATCGAGCAGGGTGTACAAAAACGGGTAATTGACTTCGCCATCGTCAGGTTCGTTGCGCGCAGGGACGCTGGCGATCTGCACGTGGCCGATGCCGTCGAAGTTGTTCTTGAACGTCATGGCGATATCGCCCTCGACGATCTGCGTGTGGTAAAAATCCATCTGCACCTTGACGTTGGGTGCGCCCGATTCCAGGCGCAGCGCATGGCCCTGCGCCTGCGTGACGAGGAAGTAGCCGGGCATGTCGCGCCCGTTGATCGGTTCGATCAAGAGTTCGACGCCATGCTCGCCCACGGCCTTCGCCGCGTACTGCAGGTTGGCCAGGTAGGTGGCGCGGTGCAGCGCGAGGTCGGCGCCCACGGGCAGCAGGCCTGCCATCATGTGTACGCGTGGCGTGCCCAGTGCCAGCGCATACTCGATGCCACGCGTCACGCCGGCACGGAATTCCGCTTCGCGGCCCGGCAGCGAGGCGATGCCACGCTCGCCAGCCGCCCAGTCGCCCGGCGGCAGGTTAAACAGCACGTTCTGCAAGCCGTGCTCGCGCAGCCAGCCGGCTACCTCCTGCGGTGCGTAATCGTAAGGGAACAGAAATTCGACGCCCTGGAAACCCGCTTGCGCGGCGGCGGCAAAGCGCTGCGGGAAAGGCACTTCATTGAACATCATGGTCAGATTGGCGGCAAAGCGGGGCATGCGTATCTCCTGGATTTCTTATATGTCGAGTTTGAATGTGTGTTTCAGGTCCGCGATCTGTTCCGCGTCGAGCGGGCGCGTGGGTACATCACGCAGCAGCAGGAACAGCTTGGCCGTCTCTTCCAGTTCCTCGGCCGCATACACGGCCGCTTCCAGGCTGGTGCCCGAGACCACGGGACCGTGATTGGCCAGCAGCACGGCCGAGTGCTTGCGCGCCATGGCGCCGATCGCGCCGGCCAGCGCCGGGTCGCCCGGACGGTGGTACGGCACGAGCGGCAAGCGCCCCACCTTCATCACAAAATATGGCGTGAGCGGCGGGATGCAATCGTCATGGTTCAAGCCGCACATGCACGACACGGCGGCCGAATGCGTGGAATGCAAGTGCACGATGGCGCCGGCGCTGCCGCGCTCTTCGTACATGGCGCGGTGCAAAAATGCCTCTTTTGACGGCGGCGCACCGCTGATCAGGTTGCCGTCCCAATCGAGCTTGGACAATTGCGCGGGATCGAGCCGCCCCAGGCTGGCATTCGTGGGCGTGAGCAGCCAGCCGTCGGACAGGCGCACGCTCAGGTTGCCGCTGCTGCCCGCCGTCAGGCCCCGCTCGAACAGGGACTTGCCGAAATCGACGATCTGCTCGCGCTGGCGCATCTCTTCCGGAGAAGTATGAAACGCAGCGGTACTCATGCCAGCACCTGCCAGGCTTTGCTGAAAAAATCGACCGTGCCGAAATTACCGGACTTGAGTGCCAACACCAAAGGCGCCATGCCATCGTCGCCCGGCGCGGCCAAGGCTTGTGTCCAGGGCACGCCGGGGTCGATCTCTGGCCCGATGCGCAAACCCGCCACGCCCAGCGCCTTGACGACGGCGCCCGAGGTTTCGCCGCCGGCGACGATCAGTTGGCCCACACCGAGGCGCACCAGCCCTTGCGCGATGGCGGCCAGGGCTTCCTCAACGAGGGCGCCGGCCCGCTCCACGCCCAGCTGCGCCTGCACGGCGCGCACGGCGTCCGGCGTGGCCGTGGCATAGATCAAGACAGGGCCTTGCGCCAGATGCGCGCCAGCCCATTCCAGTGCCTGCTCCACCACGGCGTCCACCACCTCACCTCCCGCGGCAAGCTGCAGCGGGTCGACGTGGAATGACGGGGCGCTCTCGCGCACGTGCGCCACCTGCTGCTGCGTGGCCACCGAGCAGCTGCCAGAAATCACGGCGCGAAATCCGGAGGCCGGCGGCAGGCGCCCTGCCTGTCCCGCAGGCGATGGCGACAACTGGCCCCGCTGGCGGAAATTCTGCGGCAGTCCCAGCGCGATGCCGGAGCCGCCCGTAATCAGTTTCAAGTCGGCGCAGGCGGCGCCGATCGCTTCCAGGTCGCGGTTAGAGACGGCATCGACGACGGCAAAATGGCAGCCCTGGCCACGCAAGTCCGTGAAGCGCTGGGCGATGGCGGCGGCGCCCTTCTCCACCACGGAGAAATCGGCCAGGCCCACTTTTGACGTCACCTGCTGCTGCAGCACGCGCACCAGGTTGGAATCCGTCATCGGCGTCAAGGGATGGTCGCGCATGCCTGACTCGGCCAGCGGCACGTCGCCGACGAACAGATTGCCCTTGTAGATGGTGCGGCCATTCGCGGGGAACGCGGGGCAGGCAATCGTGAAGTCCGTGTCGAGCGCCCGCATCAACGCCTCGGTCACGGGACCGATATTGCCGCGCGGCGTGGAGTCGAACGTGGAGCAGTACTTGAAGTAAAACTGGCGGCATCCGGCCTGCTGCAGCCAGGCCAGCGCGGCCAGCGACTCGGCCACCGCGTCTTCAGGTGCATTCGTGCGCGACTTGAGGGCGATGACGACGGCATCGACGTCGCCAGGTGGCGGCCCTTGCGGCACGCCGATCAATTGCACCGTGCGCATGCCGGCCTTGACCAGCATGCCGGCCAGGTCGGTGCCACCCGTGAAGTCGTCGGCGATACATCCCAGTAGTACGGTCATGATGGTTCCTTGTTGATTCAGTTACGCTTTCGCTGGCAATGTAATTCCAGGGAAAAGCTTGATGACGGCGGCGTCGTCCTCGCCGCCAAAACCGGCGGCCGACGCCTGCATGAACATCTGGTGCGCCGTGGCCGACAGCGGCAATGGAAACACGCTTTTTTTCGCGTAATCGAGCACGATGCCCAGGTCTTTCACAAAAATATTCACGGCCGACAGCGGCGTGTAGTCGCCCTTCAGGATGTGCGGCACCCTGTTCTGGAACATCCAGGAACTGCCGGCGCTGTTGGAAATGACTTCGTACAGAGCATCCGGATCGCAGCCGGCACGCAGGCCCAGCGCCATCGCTTCGGCGGCGGCGGCGATGTGCACGCCGGCCAGCAGCTGGTTGATCATCTTGACTTTCGAGCCCTGCCCCGGCTGTTCGCCCAGGCGGTACAGCATGGCGCAGATGGCGTCAAAAATACCGGCGCAGGCGTCAAACGCATCGGGCGCGCCGGCCGCCATCACCGACATTTCGCCGGCAGCCGCCTTGGCAGCGCCGCCGGAAATAGGCGCGTCGATGAAGCGCAATCCCATGGTCGCCAGGCGCGCGCCGAGCGCTTCGGCAAACTCCGGCGCCACGGTGGCACAGGCGATGACCACGCTGCCCGGTGCCAGGGCGCTGGCCGCGCCCTGCTCTCCAAACAGTACGGCTTCCGTCTGCTGCGCATTGACGACGACGATCAGCAGCGCCTGCACCTGCGCCGCCAGCGCGGCAGGCGACGCGGCAGCCCGGGCGCCCAGCTCCACCAGCTTTTGCACGGTCTCGGGCCGCACATCGCAGGCATGCACTTCAAAACCGGCGCGCAGCAGCGATTGGGCGATGCCCATGCCCATGGCGCCCAGGCCGATCACGCCCACTTTCTCGATTGTTGCAGTCATTGTTTACTCCATTATTTATTTACGAGCTTGGCCGGCACCCGCATGATGATAAAGGCACCAAACACGAGGATGCCGGCCAGCAGGTAGATGGCGATATCGGTCGACTGGGTCAAGTCCTTGATGGAGCCGATCATGTACGGCGCCGCGAAGCCGGCCAGGTTACCCACCGAATTGATGGCGGCGATGCCGGCAGCGGCCGAGACGCCACCGAGGAAGGCCGTCGGCAAGCTCCAGAACATGGGCGAGGCAGCCAGGATGCCACCGGCGGCGATCGTCAGGAAGAAGATGGCCCAGCCCGTGTTGTGGGCACCTGCCAGCGCGCTGCAGACGATGGCGGCGGCACCCACCACCAGCGGGATGGCCATGTGCCAGCGGCGTTCGCGGTACTTGTCCGAGCTGCGGCCCAGCAGGATCATGGACGCCACAGCTACCGAATACGGAATCGCGGTGAACAGGCCGATATTGAGCACGCCCGTCACGCCGGCCGCCTTGATCAGGCTGGGCAGCCAGAAGGTCAGCGAATACTGGCCCATCACGCAGCAGAAATAAATCAGGGCCATGACCCAGATGCGCGGATCGGCGAACATGGCGCGGATCGACGGGTGCGAGACCTTGCCCTGCGCTTCCGTGGCGATACGCTGCTCGAGGATGACTTTTTCGTCTTCCGTCAGCCACTTCGCGGCGCGGATGCTGTTATCCAGATACAGCAGCACGGCCACGCCCATCAGCGCGGCGGGAATCGCTTCAAGCACGAACATCCACTGCCAGCCCGCATACCCGTGCCAGCCGGCGAAGGTTTCCATGATCCAGCCCGACAGGGGGCCGCCAATCAGGCCCGCCACGGGAATGGCGGCCATGAAGGTGCACACCATGCGCGCGCGGCGCTCGGATGGATACCAGTAGGTCAGATACAGGATGATGCCCGGGAAGAAGCCCGCCTCGGCGATGCCGAGCAGGAAGCGCATGACGTAGAACTGGGTCGGCGTGGTGACGAACATGAAGGCGCCCGAGATGATGGCCCAGGTAATCATGATGCGGGCGATCCACACGCGCGCGCCGATCTTGTGCAGCATCACGTTGCTGGGCACTTCGAACAGGAAGTAGCCAAGGAAGAACACACCCGCGCCCAGACCGTACACGGTTTCGGAAAACTGCAGGTCGGCCAGCATTTGCAGCTTGGCGAAGCCCACGTTCACACGGTCGAGATAAGCGACGATGTAGCACAGCATGAGGAAGGGAATGATGCGCCAGGTCACCTTGCGGTAGACGGCGTCGTCGATGGTTTTCTGGCTTGCGGCGGCGCCGGCCGGCTGCCCGGGCAATGCTTGTGATACTTCCATGCTTGTCTCCTGATCGCTGGGGGATCGACCGTGCCGGGTTTTTATGGTCCACCGGAGGTGGCTGGCAACTTGTCTAAAATTTGTATGGATGTATATTATGTGTGTGTTTTGTGTGTGTCAAGCTGTATATTCCATATAATGGCAAGCAGGCAAGCCCCATGAGAACCGTTAGCGCAAGGATGCACCCGATGGACCGCACGTTCAGCTTTACCCTTCCCGCGCCGGAGCCCGCCGCGGGCAGTTTCACCACCGGCACCCTGGGTGCGCGCGTGGCGGCCCGGCTGCGCCAGCAGATCCACCACGATGGCCTGGCCGGGGGCACGCGTTTGCCATCGGAGCAAGCGATGGCAAGCCACTTCGGCGTCAGCCGCACGGTGCTGCGCGAAGCCATCGCCCTGCTGCAGGCAGACGGCATCGTCGCCACGCGCAAGGGCAGCGGCACCTTCGTGTGCGCACAGGATGGCGCGAAGACGGGCGAAAGGGGCGATGAGCTGACGGAGCAGTCGGTGCAATCGCTGCTGAACTTGATCGAGGTGCGCCAGGGACTGGAAGCGGAAATCGCCGCGCTGGCGGCCGTGCGGCGCACGCCGGGCCAGCTGGCCGATATCGAACACGCGCTGCGGCGCATCGAGGAAGCCGTGGCGGCCGGTGTCGACGGCGTGGAAGAAGACGTGCGCCTGCACCTGTGCATCGCCGAGGCGACGGGCAACCCCTATTGGCCGAAATTCGTCGCCATGTTCGCCGACCCGATCCGCTCTGCCGTCAAGGTGACGCGCGCGAATGAAGCGCGGCGCACGGACTTTTCCATCGAAGTGCGGCGCGAACATGAAAAAATCGTGCAGGCGATCGCCGCCGGCGACCCGCAGCGGGCGCGCCAGGCAGCCATGGAACACATGCAGCATGCGGCCGAACGCGTACGCCTGGCCGACCGCGAATTCTGGCGCGGCGACGGCGGCGCGCTGGCGCGCACCCTGGGACGCGATCCCATCATGCAGAAATAGCCTGCTCCCGTTCAGGGGTAGCTTGGCCGGCGCATCTGGAACAAGCTGTCCGGACCGATTTCAAAATAATCGGCCGGTCCGCCGCCGCGCAGGATGGGGGCGGCGGCGGCCGTGTCGTACACGCCGTCCTTGAGCAGATGGCGCGCGATATGCACGCCCACCACTTCCCCCAGCACCAGCCAGCTGCCGACGCCGTCGCCCCTGACGCCTTGCAGTTCGATGATCTGCGTGCGCCGGCATTCGAAGGACACGGGGCTTTCGGCCACGCGCGGCACATTCACGATGCGCGAGGCGGCCGGCGTCAAGCCGGCCAGCGCGAATTCGTCGACCTCGGGCGGCGCCGGCGCGCAACTGGCATTCATCGCCTCGGCCAGCGGACGGGTTGCCAGGTTCCACACGAATTCGCCCGTCTGCTCGATATTGCGCAAGGTGTCCTTGCGGCCGATGCTGGAAAAACCGATCAGCGGCGGCGTGTAATTGAAGGCGTTGAAAAAACTGTACGGCGCCAGATTGAGCACGCCATCGCCGCTGCGCGAGGCGATCCAGCCGATCGGACGCGGCCCCACGATGGCGTTGAAGGGATCGTGCGGCAGGCCATGGCCCTGCGCAGGTTCATAAAAGTGAATGGGGTCAAGCACGCGCGCTCCTGAAGTCAAAAGAAGTCAACGGCACCCAGGATGGAGCGCCTGGAACGACAGCTTACTGGAATTGCAGCCACCGCGCTGCCGGCGCGCCGGCGCCAGGCGTGTCCGCGCACAGACTACCAAGGCGACAATTGTATGGCACGCGGCACGCGGCCTCGCTTATGATGAGACAACTCAACCCTTATCATAGCGCTACCGCCCATGCATACCCTCACGCTGCACCAGAAAGTATTCTTGCTCCTCCTGAGCATCGTCACTATCGGCTTCGGCTGGATACTGGCGCCGTATGCGGGCGCCATCTTCTGGGGCGTCGTCCTGGCGATCCTGTTCGCGCCCGTGTACCGCTGGCTGCTGCGGAAAACCAGGGGCCGCGCCGGCCTGGCGTCGCTGCTGACCTTGCTGCTGATCGTCGTCATCGTGATCCTGCCACTGTCGCTCATTTCCGTGTCGCTGGTGAACCAGGCGGCCAGCGTCGTGGAAATGGTACGTTCGGGCGAAATCACGGTCACCATGTTCTTCAATAAAATCATGGCGGTACTGCCGCAATGGTCGATCAACTTGCTCGAGCGCTTCCACTTGAGCAGCCTGGCCAGCCTGCAGGACAAGCTGGCCGAAGGCGCCACGCAGCTGAGCCAGGTGGTGGCGATGAAAGCCATCAATGTGGGCCTGTACACCTTCGA
The DNA here is from genome assembly GCF_051380715.1 of Janthinobacterium kochi. NCBI lineage: Bacteria > Pseudomonadati > Pseudomonadota > Betaproteobacteria > Burkholderiales > Oxalobacteraceae > Janthinobacterium > Janthinobacterium kochi. Next base: position 124,985 of record NZ_JBNYXO010000001.1, on the reverse strand, counting down.
ATTCCTCACCAGCCTGTGCATCATGCTGTACCTGCTGTTTTTCCTCATGCGCGATGGCTCGGCCCTGTCGGCCCGCATCAAGGGCGCCGTGCCGCTGAGCCGCAAGTACAAGCAGCGCCTGTTCACCAATTTCACCACGGTGATCCGTGCCACGGTAAAAGGCAACATCCTCGTGGCGATTGCCCAGGGCGCCCTCGGCGGCCTGGCGTTCTGGTTCCTGGAGGTGCCGGCGCCCCTGCTGTGGGCCGTGTTGATGGCCTTCCTGTCGCTGCTGCCGGCCGTCGGCGCCGCCCTCGTCTGGGCGCCCGTGGCCGTCTACTTCCTGGCCACGGGCGCCATCTGGCAAGGCGCAGGCCTGGCCGCCTTCGGCGTCTTCGTCATCGGCCTGGTCGACAACGTGCTGCGCCCCATCCTGGTGGGCAAGGACACCAAGATGCCCGACTACGTGGTGCTGCTGTCGACCGTGGGCGGCATGGCCCTGTTTGGCCTGAACGGCTTCGTCATCGGCCCGGTGGTGGCGGCCCTCTTCATCGCTTCGTGGGACCTGTTCGTCTCGGCCAGCGAATTCCAGGCCGAGGATTGAGGCGTGGCGGCCTGGAATGACGGCTGAACAAAATCATCGCTCAGGCGCATTTTTCAGTACCCTGGGGAGCACCATCCGCGTCCTGCCAAAAACCTGTTTACAGCGCTGTTGCAAATTTGCATACTGGTGCCACCTTCATCACGGCAGGCGTGGAACAGATGCGCATCGACCTTGCACTACAGGAGCATGATTTCTCTCTCGGCCAGCGTCCCCATGGCCGCTACATCGCCGCGATTATCCTGCTGCACCTGGCGCTGTTCTGGCTAGCCACGCGGCCGGCACACACAAGAATCGGGCACGATGACCGGGTCTGGCTGCAGCTGATGCCATCACTGCTGACAACAAGAGCGGTCATTCCACCCACCGAGCCAGATCCGGCGCCGGCACGTCCGCCAGCCCTTCCCTCCAGCGCGGCAAGCGTGTCGCCACCGAAGGAAGCGACGGCATCGGTGCAAGACAAGCCGCAAGACTATGCCCTGCCGGCAGAACCGGTGCCTGCCGCACCCAGGGCCGCCCCCCTCACCCTGGCGCAACAGGCGCTGCAGGCAGCCGGCGCCATCGACCGCCAGCTGCGCGCCGAGCATCCACAGGAGTTCGTGGCGCCGCCCGATACGGCGCACACGCGCCTGGCGAAAGGCTTCGCCGAAGCACATGCGGCAGTCAAGCCGAAGTGGTTCGAAGCAGCGCGTATCGAACTGTGGAGCGCACCAAACGATCCCAAGCGCATCTATCGCGTCATCACGGCGACCGGTGAATACTGCATCTATTTACCGGACAAAGGCAACATGACGCTGAATCTCAGCGCGCGATCCGGCTACGCCGGTTTTGGCGAGGGGACTGCGGCGCCTTGTCCCATCCGGTTCTAACGACGGGTGATGGCGCGTGGCGGCAGGCGCACGAACGGCCCGTATCGCTTGCATTGATCCTGTCCTTGCACTATCGTTGCAGCACGCGCGTGTTGCCAACCTTGCAAAATGACGGGAGATTCACCGTGTCGCTCATACTCTACGGCCATCCCTTTTCCTCGTACACGCAAAAGGTGCTCATTGCCCTGTACGAGAACGCCATACCGTTCGACTTCCGCTGCCTGGCGCCGGACATGCCGCAGCACCTGCAGCAGTGGCTGGAGCGCTGGCCGCTGCGCAAGTTTCCGCTGCTGGTGGATGGGGAGCGCAACGTCGCCGAGACCAGCATCATCATCGAATACCTGCAACTGGCCCATCCCGGCCCGCTGCGCCTGCTGCCGGATGACCCGATGCAGGCGCTGGAAGTGCGCTTTCTCGACCGCTATTTCGACCTGCATGTCATGACACAAGTGCAGCATGCGGTGGGCGCTGCCCTGACTGGTGACCCGGAGAAGGCCCGGGAAGGCCGCGCGTTTGCCGGCGAAAAGCTGGACCTCGCCTACGCCTGGCTGGAAGCCCGCCTGGCCGGCAAGACATGGGCCGCCGGCGAACATTTCAGCCTGGCCGACTGCGCCGCCGCCCCCTCGCTGTTCTATGCGGATTGGACGCAGCCGATTCCCGCAACGCTGCCCCTGCTGCGCGCCTACCGCGCGCGCCTGCTGGCCCGTCCAGCGTTCGCCCGCGCGGTGGAAGAGGGACGCCCGTACCGCCACCTCTCCCCCCTGGGCGCGCCGCAGCGCGATTGAGACGATTCAGCCAAACACCGGCCGGAAAAAACTGCGCTCATAGCTGACGATGCAGCGCGTCTCCTCGGCATAGCGGAAGGCGGCCTGGCATTCCGCATCCTGCATGGAGTCGCTGCGGTACTGTTCGTACAGGGCCAGGCTGGGAAAAGAGAACATGGCCAGCGCGACGTTGCTGGCGCCTTCGGACGGTAAAAAATAACCGTGGTGCTGGCCGCCGAAACGTTCGACCAGCGGTATCCACAGCTTGCCGTAGGCTTCGAATTCCCGCAGTTTGTACGGGTCGATAATGTAGCGCAAATAGCAGGTAATCATGCGGTCTCCTTGTGAAGGTTCAAATCCATCAGCATGCCCGCTTCCCAGGAGCCGATGGCGGCCAGTGGCGAAGCAGGCAAAAAGTCCAGTGCGCATGGATACATAAAAGCGTGTTGTGCCAGGACATCGAGCGCGGGCCAGCCGTAAAACAGCAGCTTGCCCTTGCCGATGCGTCCCAGCGCGCTGCCGTCTGGCAGCCAGCGCAAGGCGTCGCCCGTGCCGCCGCCCGCCTCCACAGGCACCCTGGCCAGCACGCGGCCATCGTCCAGCGCATGCACGGACAGATACTGCGTGCCGCCCGCGTGGTGCAGCATGGCCAGAGACGCTCCATCTGGCGACGGCGCACACGACATCATGCCAGGCAGCGACAGCACCACGCGCGCGCCACCGTCTTGCAAGGGCCAGTCCCACACGCTGCAGTAATCAGGCGGCTGGACCCGCCCCTCGTCCACCGATTTGACGCCGTGCTGGAGCAGCAAACGCCGCCCGCCATCGATGGCGCAGACACCGCGCAGCATCTCGCCCGGATGCTCCTGCGTGAAGAGCACCTCGCCCGTCTGCGCGTCGCGCATCCGCAGACGGCCATCCCAGCCGCCGTCGGCCAGATAGCGGCCGCACGGCGACCACGCGGGACCGCAGCCTTCGCCATCCTTCTTGTTCTGGAAGTTCAGCAGCAACTGGCCCGCCTGGGCATCCACCAAGGCCATCTGGCCCGTCGTGCTCTTGATGGCCAGCCGAGCGCCGTCAGGCGAGAAGGCCATGCCCGACATGTGCGCGATGAATTTGCCGCGCCACAGTTTCTGCCGCGCCGCCACATCCCACAGCACCAGGTCGCGCCCCAGCACGGCCAGGCGCGTGCCATCGGGCGAAAAACGTACGCCGTAGCTGCAGCCCAGCTTCAGGGGCTTGTGCATTGCCGTCATGGGCGCGCCAGGCGGTACACCACGCTGTCGAGGTCGTAGTGGCGCTCCATGCCCGCGTACTGCATGCCCAGGCGCGTCATGACCTTGATCGAGGCGGCATTGTCCGGGTGCGCCACGGCCACCACTTCGGGCGCGCCGACGACGTCGAAGGCATGCGCGACGATGGCGGCGGCGGCCTCGCTGGCATAACCCTTGCCCCAGCCAGAGCGCGCCAGGCGCCAGCCGATTTCATGCGGCTTGGCCTTGTCGCCGCCGATATGCTGCAAGCAGGCCAGTCCCACCAGCACCTCATCTTCGGTACGCATCAAGGCCCACCACGAATAGCCCCACTCGGCCCAGCGCCCCATGATGCGGGCAACGGCGGCGCGCGTGTGCTCTTCCGTCTCCGGCTGGCCCGCATTGAGGTAGGTCATCACTTCGGTATCCGAGTTCATGGCGTGCATGGCGTCGTAATGCTTGTCGGTGACGGGTTCGAGGCGCAGCCGCACCGTGTGCAGAATGGTCATGCCAGATTCCTTCAGACGAAAAAAAAGACGATACATGATCGTCTTTTTTTTGCAAGAGCGCACGCAATTACTTGCCTGCTTCGCCCTTCTTGATCCACGCCGCCAACTGGTGCGGACGCAGGCCGTCGTAGTCTTCGAACGGCTGGTGGATCCACGGATTGTGCGGCAGTTCGTCGAGGAAGTAGTCGGGACGCACGACGGAGCAGCCCTTCAGCCAGATCACGGCCGATTTGACTTCGGTCACGTCAGGGAAGTTTTCCTTCAGGTGACGCGTGACCTTGTCCAGCGTGACGCCCGAATCGGCCAGGTCGTCGACCAGCAGGATGCGGCCGGCCAGCGGGCCCTTGGTCATCGTCATGTACTTGGCGATATCGAGGTCGCCGCGCACCGTGCCCGCGTCTTCGCGGTAGGAGCTGGTCGACAGGATAGCCAACGGCAAATCAAAAATGCGCGAGAACACGTCGCCGGGACGCACGCCGCCGCGCGCCAGGCACAATACTTGGTCGAATTTCCAGCCCGATTCGTAGACCTTGAGCGCCAGGCGCTCGATCAGGCGGTGGTATTCTTCCCAGTTGACCCAGAGATGTTGATCGTTCGATTGTGGGGTAGTCATGATAGTGGAATCTTATTATTAGCGTGATTAAAAAAATCCGCCTTGCGGCGGATTGTGTCCAGCAGCTTACTCGAATGGGTGGCGCAGCACGATCGTTTCTTCACGATCCGGACCGGTCGAAACCATGTCCACCGGTACGCCGACCAGTTCTTCGATGCGCTTGATGTAAGCGCGCGCCGTTGCCGGCAGGGCCGCCAGCGATTTCGCGCCGACCGTGCTTTCCGTCCAGCCTGGCATCTCTTCGTACACCGGCACGCAACGGGCGGCTTCTTCGGCGCCCGATGGGAAGATGTCCGTGGCTACGCCGTCGATGGTGTAGCCGGTGCACAGTTTCAAGGTTTCGATACCGTCCAGCACGTCCAGCTTGGTCAGGCACATGCCCGTCACGCCATTGATCTGCACGGAGCGGCGCAGCAAGGCGGCGTCGAACCAGCCGCAGCGGCGGGCGCGGCCCGTCACGGTGCCGAATTCATGGCCAACCTGCGCCAGGTGGTGGCCGACGCCCGCATCCGTTGGCAGTTCCGAAGGGAACGGGCCGGAACCGACGCGCGTCGTGTAGGCCTTGGTGATGCCCATGATGTAGTGCAGCATGCCTGGGCCCACGCCCGAACCGGCGGCGGCATTGCCGGCCACGCAGTTCGACGAGGTGACGAACGGATAGGTGCCGTGGTCGACGTCAAGCAGGGAACCCTGCGCGCCTTCGAACAGCAGGTTCGCGCCGGCCTTGTGCGCCTTGTACAGCGCGCTCGACACGTCGGTCACCATCGGACGCAGACGCGGCACATAGGCCAGCGCGTCGTCGAGGGTCTTCTGATAGTCGACTTTCGGTGCCTTCAGGTAGTTTTCCAGCACGAAGTTGTGGTAATCGAGGTTTTCCGCCAGCTTTTCGGCAAAGCGCTTCTCGTTCAACAGGTCGGCGATACGGATCGCGCGACGCGCCACTTTGTCTTCGTAGGCCGGGCCGATGCCCTTGCCGGTGGTGCCGATCTTCGCATCGCCACGCTTGGCTTCACGCGCCAGGTCGATCGCGGTGTGGTAAGGCAGGATCACGGGCGCCGCGTCCGACACTTTCAGGCGCGAGGCGACTTCGACGCCGACAGCTTCGAGCTTGTCGATTTCGCGCAGCACGTCCGGCACGGAAACGACCACGCCGTTACCGATGTAGCAGGCGACGCCTGGACGCATGATGCCCGAAGGGATCAGTTGCAGCGCGGTCTTGACGCCGCCGATGACCAGCGTGTGGCCTGCATTGTGGCCGCCCTGGAAGCGCACCACACCCTGGGCGTGATCGGTCAACCAATCGACGATCTTGCCTTTACCCTCATCGCCCCATTGGGTGCCGATGACAACGACGTTCTTTGCCATAATTTTCTTTGACATCACTCAACCTAAGTTTTTAAGAATCCAGCTACTACCATTATCGGCAAGTACCAGCACGCGATCGCACTCGAACTCGTCTTGTTCATTACTGTGACCCGGCATACTCTGGATCACGACCTCGCCCGCATTGCGCAACTCGGCGATTTTTTCCTTCAGTTCTGGCGCGCTGCCCCACGGCGCGCGAATCGAATGCTTCCGTTCCGCGGTCGGCAACAGGCGCGCCAGTTCGCGCAAATCGAGCGAGAAGCCGGTCGCGGGACGTGCCCGGCCGAACGCTTCGCCGACGTGGTCATAACGGCCGCCGCGCGCAACCGCGTTCGGCAAGCCAGGTACATACAGCGCAAACATCGCGCCACTTTCATATTGGTAGCCGCGCAAGTCGGCCAGGTCGATCGCCACTTCGGCGCGGCCCAGCGCCTTAGTTTCCACAGTCGCGGCCAGTGCGGCCAGTTCGGCCAGCGCTTTCAGCACGCCCGGCAGCGGCGGCAGCACTTCGCGCGCACGCGCCAGCACGTCGATGTCGCCGTACAGGTTCGGCAAGGCCAGCAGCGCATCGCGCGTCACGGCATCGTAGGATGCGGTCAGGGCACGCAGGCCCGGCGCATCTTTCGCACGCAGCAAGGTGTACAGCGCAGCCTCGTCGCGCACGGCGGCGGCGTCTTGCGCAATGATAGCGCGCAACAGGCCGACGTGCGACAAATCCAGGCGCACCGCGTCGAAACCGGCCAGTGCCAGCGAAGCGAGCGCCAGTTCCTGGATCTCGGCGTCCGCTTCCAGGCCGGCGTGGCCATAGATTTCGGCGCCGATCTGCAGCGGCTCGCGGGTGGCGTGCAGGCCCGACGGACGGGTATGCAGCACGCTGCCGGCGTAGCACAGGCGGGTCACGGTGGCACGGTTGAGCAGGTGCGCGTCGATGCGCGCCACTTGCGTCGTCATGTCGGCACGCAGGCCGAGCATGCGACCCGACAGCTGGTCGACCAGTTTAAAGGTGCGCAGGTCGGTATCCTTGCCAGCGCCGGTCATCAGCGATTCCAGATACTCGAGCAGCGGCGGCATCACCAGTTCATATCCGTACAGACGGAAATTATCCAGCATGAGGCGGCGCAGCTCTTCGATCTTGCGCGCTTCCGACGGCAGAACATCGGCAATATTTTCGGGCAAAAGCCAATTCGGCATGAGGGAGCGAGATACGGAAGAAAGTTGAAAAAATGCATCATGCGAGGCAGCGGCAGGCGCGCCAGGCATGAGGCCGAACCTGATATTTTACGCGAAAACACGGGCCTTTAGGGACAAGTTCTCCGAATAGCTGCCACGCAACCCTAAAAACACCGCATTTTACGCCTTCCCGCAACAACTAGACGGGCACAAAAAAACGGGGCCGGCGTCAATGCCGGCCCCGCTGCTGCTGCCCCGGTCCTCGCGGCCCGGTGCAGTCTGGATGCTGCTTTACTTCTTGGACGGAGCGGCCGTGCCGTTACCCTTGAAGTACTTGAAGAATTCCGAACTCGGATCGACCACCATCACGTCGCCCTTGTCCTTGAAGGTGGCGCGGTAGGCTTCCAGGCTACGGTAAAACTTGTAGAACTCCGGATTCTTGCCAAACGCTTCCGCATACACCTGCGACGCCTTGGCATCGCCCTCGCCGCGGATCTTCTCGGCTTCGCGATACGCTTCGGCCAGGATCACCGTGCGCTGCTTGTCGGCGTCGGCGCGGATTTTCTCGGAGTCGGCCGAACCGGTCGAACGCAGCTCGTTGGCCACGCGCACGCGCTCGGACTTCATGCGCTCGTACACGGAGTTGTTGATCTGCTCGACGTAATCGACGCGTTTCAGGCGCACATCGACGATGCCCACGCCGATGGCCTCGGCCTCGGCCGCCACCTTGGCCTTGATCGCCTGCATCACCTTGCCGCGCTCGCCCGAGATCACTTCGCGCACCGTGCGCTTGGTGATTTCATCGTTCAGGGCGGCCTTGACGATTTGCGACATGCGGTTGCGGGCGCGGCTTTCATCGCCGCCGAAGCTGCGGAAATAGGTCTTCGGATTGACGATGCGCCACTTCACATACGCGTCGACGAGGATGTTCTTCTTCTCGGCCGTGATGAAGCGTTCCGGCTCCGGCGTGTCGAGCGTCAGGATGCGCTTATCCAGGTAGATGACGTTCTGGAACGGCGGCGGCAGCTTGAAGTACAAGCCTGGTTCGCTGATCACGTCCTTGACTTCACCGAGGGCGAAGACGATGGCGTATTTACGCTGATCGACGACAAACACGGTCGAGGAAAGGAGCATGATCGCGATAAAGCCCGCGATCAGGGCGGCAACGATACGGTTCATTAGCGGCTCTCCCGTTCACGCGAAGAGCGGCTGTCGCGGCGCGTATTGACTTCTACTGTCGGCATGGCTTCCTGTGGCAAAACGGTGTTGGCTGCGGGTGTCGCGGCAGCACGGGCGGCGGCAGCGGCGGCATCGGTGGCAGCCGTCTGGGCGATCAGCTTGTCGAGCGGCAGATACAGCAGATTGCTGCCCGTCTTGGCATCAACCATGACCTTGCTGGCACTGCTGAACACTTGCTGCATCGTTTCCAGGTACATGCGGTCGCGCGTGACGGCCGGCGCCTTCTGGTACTCAACCAGCACCTGCTTGAAGCGCGAGGCATTACCTTCGGAGTTCTCGGTCACCATGGCCCGGTAGGCCTCGGCTTCCTGCACCAGGCGGAATGCTGCGCCGCGGGCTTTTGGAATGACGTCATTGGCGTAAGCCTGGCCTTCATTCTTCTGGCGCTCACGGTCCTGGCCTGCCTTGACGGCATCGTCGAAGGCGGCTTGCACCTGCTCCGGCGGCTGCACGGCCTGCATCGTCACGTTGTTAATCAACACGCCAGCCTTGTAACCCTCAAGAATCTGCTGCATCAATTTCTGCGTGTCGAAGGCCACTTTTTCGCGGCCTTCATACAGCACGAAGTCCATCTTGCTGCGGCCGACCACTTCGCGGATCGCCGTCTCGGCGACCTGGCGCAAGGTGTCTTCCTGGTCGCGCAGGCTGAACAGCCATTCCACCGGGTCTTTCAAGGTGTACTGCACCGCGAACTGGATATCGATGATGTTTTCATCGTCCGTCAGCATCAGCGACTCGCTGGCCTGCTTGTTGCGCAGCGACGTGCGATAACCGACTTCCACCGTGCGCACCTGCGACACATTGACGGTTTCATCGGTCTGGAACGGATACGGCCAGCGCCAGTTGAGACCGGCCGGCGCCGTGCGCGTATATTGGCCAAACGTCAGCACCACGCCGCTCTGGCCCTCTTGCACGATGAAGGCGCCGCTGGCGAGCCAGATGAAGACGGCGATCACGCCGACCACGCCGGCGGTGATGCCGGCACCCTTCATGTCGGGACGCGGACCACCGCCACCGCCGTTGTTATTGCCGCCGTTGTCGGGACGGTTCTTCTGTCCGAAAAAGGCGTTCAGGCGCTGATTGAAATCGCGCCACAACTGGTCGAGGTCCGGCGGACCTTCGCCGGGCTTTTTGCCTTCTTGGGCTTTCTTGCCGTCGTCCTTGCGATTGCCCCAGCGGGGATCGTTCAGGGACAACTTCAAGCCTGTTTTTTTGAGTAGGGAGACAAGCATAACTATCGTGTTCCGACTTGGGAGTGGGTGGAAATCGTATCGTCCTCGCCAGGCTCTTCGTCCTGGTCCGGGGCGGCGCCATCGTGCTGGTCGTACTGACCGTCCAACTGATCTTCCTGCGGTGCTGCGTCGTTCTGATACAGGTGCGCCGAACCGGGCGCCTTCCTGGCCATCTCGACAATCGCATCGCGCAGCAGGTCGAGACCGCTGCCCTTCTGCGCACTGACGAAGACGCGACTGATCGTAGCATATTCATCGCGCTCCACCGAAGGCTCCAGCCCGGCCGCATCGATCTTGTTCCACACGAGGATTTGTGGAATGTGATCGGCGCCGATCTCTTTCAAGACCAGGTTGACCTGCTCGATCTGCTCCATGCGCACCGGCGACGCGGCGTCGACGACATGCAGCAGCAAATCGGCATGAATGGTTTCTTCGAGCGTGGCGCGGAAAGCGGCCACCAGTTGATGCGGCAATTCGCGCACGAAGCCGACCGTGTCGGAGATCACCACATTGCCCACTTCCTGGCCCAGGTAAACCCGGCGCGAGGTGGTGTCGAGGGTGGCGAACAACTGGTCGGCGACATACACGCCGGCCTTGGTCACGGCATTGAACAGGGTCGACTTGCCGGCATTGGTATAGCCGACCAGGGACACCGAGAATGTGTGATTGCGCCCGCGTGCGCGGCGCTGCGTTTCGCGCTGCTTGTGCAGCTTTTCCAGGCGCGCGCGCAAGGCCTTGACACGGTCGCCGATCAGCCGGCGGTCGGTCTCGAGCTGCGTCTCGCCGGGACCGCGCAAGCCGATACCACCCTTTTGCCGCTCAAGGTGGGTCCAGCCGCGGATCAGGCGTGTGGCCAGATGCTGCAACTGGGCCAGCTCGACTTGCAACTTGCCCTCGTGGCTCTTGGCGCGCTGCGCGAAGATGTCGAGGATCAGGCTGGTACGGTCGAGCACCCGCACATTCAGGCGCTTTTCCAGATTGCGCTGCTGGGCAGGTGAGAGGGCATGGTTAAAAATGACGATTTCCAGGCCATCGTTGACGACGACGTCGCCAATTTCATCGGCCTTGCCGCTGCCGACGAAATACGCGGAATCGGGACTGGAACGCTTGGCCGTGATGGTGGAAATCGGGTCTGCACCAGCCGAGCGCGACAACAGCATGAGTTCTTCCATGCTGGCGTCGAAGTCGCTGTGACCGAAGTCAACCCCGACTAGTACGGCGCGCATGATGGCATCAGACAAGTTGCGGCGGACGCCGACGCCGATGCAACCGCATCAGCGCCGCTGGCGCGGACGGAGGCGATGGAGGGTGAAAGGCGCTGGGCCGTCAAGCTCAACGCTTTACTCCGCTTCAGATTCAATATTGAGATTGACGGCACGGGCCGGCACCACTGTCGAGATGGCATGCTTGTACACCATCTGTGTCACCGTATTGCGCAGCAACACGACATATTGATCGAACGATTCGATATGGCCCTGCAATTTAATGCCATTGACCAGGTAGATCGAGACAGGAACATGCTCTTTGCGTAATGCATTGAGGAATGGGTCTTGTAACAGTTGCCCTTTGTTGCTCATAACAGCTCCGTTGTTTATGTTGTTGTGTAAGAATTGGAGGCGACTCGCTTGATTTCAAGTGCTCTCACACCTTTCAAAGAAAGAAAGATGCGTCAGAGCTACTGTAACCTGTTTTCGCGATCGCTGTCGCGCATGGCGCATTAACACTTTATTATTTTCGTGCAAAAGCCATCACATTGGCTGATGGCGCCGCATTATCTCCGCGGCGCCTTAATATGCACTTAATTCAGCATTTAAAACATTACTTGCTCGGCGTGCGTGCAAACGGGTTTTTACCCGTGCGCAGTTCGATGCGCAGCGGCGTACCGACCAGCGCAAACGTATCGCGGAAATGTTTTTCCAGATAGCGTTTGTAAGGATCGCCAACGGCGTCGAGCGCATTGCCGTGAATGACGATCACAGGCGGGTTCATGCCGCCCTGGTGGGCATAGCGCAGCTTCGGACGGATCGAGCCCTTGCGGCGTGGCTCCTGCTTCTCCACGGCCTCGATCAGGGCACGCGTCAGTTTCGGTGTCGACAGGTCGCACATGGCGGCTGCATACGCGGCGTTGAGCGACTTCATCAGTGGAGCGATGTTGGTGCCCTTCAGCGCCGAAATGAAATGCATCTGCGCGAACGACAGGAAATCGAGCTTGCGGTCGATATCGATCTTGATCTCGTCGCGTTCGTGCGATTGCAAGCCATCCCATTTGTTCACGGCCACGACCAGCGCGCGGCCCGATTCCAGGATAAAGCCGGCGATGTGCGCGTCTTGCTCCGAGATATCCTGCTGCGCATCAAGCATCAGCACCACCACATTGGCTTCGGAAATCGATTGCAGGGTTTTCACCACCGAGAATTTCTCGATCGCTTCAAACACCTTGCCGCGACGGCGGATACCGGCCGTGTCGATCAAGGTGTATTGCTGGCCATCGCGCTCGAACGGGATCTCGATCGAATCGCGCGTCGTGCCCGGCATGTCGAAGGCGATCACGCGCTCTTCGCCCAGCAGGGTGTTGATGAGCGTCGACTTGCCCACGTTCGGACGGCCGACGAGGGCGATCTTGATGCCGCGGTCGGTCTTTTCCAGCTCTTCAGGCTCATCCGGACGCTGCGCGAACGCCAGGTCCAGCATCACTTCGACGAGGTCGTTGACGCCGTCGCCGTGGGCCGACGAGATCGCATACGGATCGCCCATGCCCAATTCATAGAATTCAGACACGACGGCGGTATAGCGCATGCCTTCGCTTTTATTGACCACCAACAAGACCGGGCGGCCGCTCTTGCGCAGGAAGTCAACGATGGTTTTGTCATGCGGCGTCAGGCCTTGACGGCCGTCCACGATGAAGACCACCACGTCGGCCTCGGCCACGGCCTGCTTGGTCTGCAGTGCCATCTGGTGCATGATGCCTTCCTTGGCGACGGGTTCGAAACCACCCGTATCGATGACCAGGAAGGGACGTTCGCCGACACGGCCTTCGCCATAGTGACGATCGCGCGTCAACCCAGGCAAATCCGCCACCAGCGCATCGCGCGAGCGGGTCAGACGATTGAATAAAGTCGATTTCCCAACATTGGGTCGACCTACTAGTGCAATTACCGGCTTCATTGTATTACTCGACCGCGAGAGCGGTCACTGTCCCTGATTGGGTTTGAAAAATCAAATTCGAACCTGCCACAACGGGAGCCGAAACAATCGGGCTACCGTCGGTGCTGACCCGACCTATTAATGCGCCATCTTCCCGTGACAGGAAGTGGATATAACCTTGATAGTCACCGACGGCGACGCTGCGGCCGAAAGAGGCCGGCGTCGACAGGCGGCGGCGCGCCAGCGCCTCATTCTTCCAGGCGCTCTGGCCGCCTTCGCGGCTGAACGCCACCACGGCGCCCTGGGCGTCGGCGGTAAACACGAAACGCTGGTCGACAGCCACGCCCACATCGGACGAGATCGGCTTGGTCCAGCGCGGCACGCCCGTGGCGGCATCGAAGCAGCCTGCCTTGCCCTGGTACGTGACGGCGCACACTTCGCCCTCGAACACCACGGGCGTGCCGGCGATATCGGAGACACGCTCCAGCTCGGTGGCGCCGCGCGGTTCGCTGACGACGATCTCCCAGCGTACCACACCGGTGGCGGCCGTCAGTGCCAGCAGCTTGCCGCCCGGCTGGGCCACGTAGACATTTGCGCCGCCCAGCACCATGCCCGGCGCATTGCGCAGGGTCAGTGCCGGCGTGGCGCGCTGTACCGTCCACTTGCGCTCGCCCGTCTTGGCATCGAAGCCGACGATGCGGTTGTCCACACTGCGCACCACGACCACGCCCTGCCCTACGACGGGCGCCGTCAATACTTCGCTGGACGCCTGCGCCTTCCACAGCTGCTTGCCATCGGCGTCAAACGCCAGCACGGCACCCTTGGCGGCGCCCACGGCCACGACCGTGCCATCGCTGCCGGCGCTGGAGGTGATGTCGCTGCCGGCCTTGATGCGCCACGTTTCACGGCCGCTGGCCGCGTCCAGGCGCGCCAGCGCGCCATCGGCATTGACCACATACAGGCTGTTGCCGGCCAGCGCAGGCGTAAACGCGTACACGCCGGCCTTGCCGATCGAATACTTCCAGGCGTCGCGTACGGCAATGCTCGATTTTAACTCGACCAGCTTGGCCGGTTCGACTTTCGGGTCTTTCGAGGCAAACGGGTTCCAGGACGAGCAACCGGCCATCAGGGCCAACAGACTTGCAGCTACCAGCTTTTCAGTGACACGCATAAGTGTTATCCAACCTTTTTCTTGTACTTGTAAGGGCATGGCAGGCGACGCAAAACGCCGCATGGCCGCACCATCAGTGTTCCTGTCAGGCGGCGGCCTTGTCAGCCTTGGCCTTGTCTTCCGGTACCGTACCGCCGATCGCTTCCAGTTTGACCTGGATCAGTTGACGCCCTGGATTGTTCTTGTCCGTCGCGGCTATCGCGGCCAGGTAAGCCGTGCGCGCATCGGCCAGCTTGTTTTGCGCCACCAGAATATCGCCCTTGCGGTCGGCCACGGCGCCGGCAAATTGCGCCACGCTGGTCGTCGCCAGCACTTTCAACGCTTCATCGTAGGCTTTTTCGTCCAGCAAGACACCGGCCAGGCGCAGCTTGGCGATGGCCTTGTACTCTTCCGTGCCGTGCTCGGCTACCCATTGCAACTGGGTCTTGGCAGTTTTCAGGTCATTCGCGTCAAACGCCACCTTGGCCGCGGCCAGGGCGCTCATCTGCGCATATGCCGTGCCGCTGAAACGCGATTGCATGTCGCCGGCCGCGCGCATCACCTTGGCGGTGTCCTTGGCGGCGATGGCGTTTTGCAGTTCGTCGTACAACTGGCCCGCTTGCGCAGCCTGCGTGCGCTGGTAGTACTGCCAGCCAGCCCAGCCGCTATAGCCTGCCAGCGCCACGATCAGGACCCAGGAGGTCAGATTGCCATTGCGCTGCCACCAGGCTTTGAGGGTTGCCAGTTGTTCTTGTTCTTCGTGATCGTATGCCATGGGTCGTCAGTTTTAATGAGTAGTTGATCGAGGGTAGTACGGTCTTGCTTCAAATTAATGGTGGTGATGCACGTGACCGCCAGGACCGTGGTCGTGGCCGCAATCGTTGTCGCCGATGATCTGGTCCACCACGTAATCGACGACATCGTCGAACGGTACCGTGTTCTGCTGCGCGCCAGCATCGGCTTCGCGCATAGCTTTCACCGTGGCAACATTATTGGCGATTTCATCCTCGCCCATGATCACGGCAAACGCCGCGCCGCTGGCATCGGCCTTTTTCATTTGCGTCTTGAAGCTGCCACCACCGTTGCTCGCTGCGCAATGTAGCACAACGTCGAGGCCTGCATCGCGAATCCGCTCGGCCAGCACGAAGGCTTGCAAGCCAGCCTGCTCGCCCTGGTGCACCAGGTAGACGTCGCACTGGGCCGGTTGCTCCGGTTCGGCCGCATCCTTCATCAGCAGCACCAGGCGCTCGACGCCCATGCCGAAACCGACGGCGGGCGTTGATTTGCCGCCGAACATTTCCACCATGCCGTCATAGCGGCCACCGGCGCAGACCGTGCCTTGCGCGCCCAGTTTGTCACTGACCCACTCGAACACCGTGCGGTTGTAGTAATCGAGGCCGCGCACCAGGCGTGGATTGATGGTGAATGGAATATTGTTGTGGTTCAAGATCTTCTGCACGCCGTGGAAGTGGGCCAGCGATTCCTCACCCAGATAGTCCAGCAGTTTCGGCGCGCCATTGACCAGGTCCTGCATGGCAGGATTCTTGGTGTCGAGGATGCGCAGCGGATTGCTGTGCAGGCGACGCTTGGCTTCCTCGTCGAGCAGTTCGCTGTGGCTTTCCAGGTAGGCGATCAGGTCGGCGCGGTGGCGCAGGCGCTCGTCCGCGTCGCCGATCGAGTTCAGTTCCAGGCGGATGCCTTCCAGACCCAGGTCATCCCACAGGCGGCGCGACAGCATGATGATCTCGGCGTCGATATCCGGGCCCGTGAAACCGATGGCTTCCACGCCAAACTGGTGGAACTGGCGGTAGCGGCCTTTTTGCGGGCGCTCGTGGCGGAACATCTGGCCCTTGTACCACAGGCGTTTCGGGCCTTCGTAGACGAGGTTGTGCTCGACCACGGCGCGCACCACGCCAGCCGTGCCTTCCGGGCGCAGGGTCAGGTTGTCGCCATTCATCGAATCGGTGAACGAGTACATTTCCTTTTCCACGATATCGGTCACGGCGCCGATGGCGCGCGCGAACAATTTCGTTTCTTCCACGATCGGCGTGCGGATCTGCTGGAAGCCATAGCTTTGCAGCACGGATTGCGCCGTGTTTTCAAACAATTCCCACAGTGGGGCGTCAACGGGCAGGATATCGTTCATGCCTTTGACTGCGGTGATCTTGTCGAGCTTTTTATTTTCGGACATAGTGTTCTTCTTTACTTTTTTATCGGATCAGGCTCAGACGGCAACCGTGTTTCCATAGTGACTCTGTACATACTTCAAGACGATGTCCTGGAATTCCTCGACGATGCGTTCGCCGCGCAAGGTGACGACTTTTTCGCCGTCGACAAACACGGGCGCGGCCGGCGACTCGCCCGTGCCGGGCAGGCTGATGCCGATGTTCGCATGCTTCGATTCGCCGGGACCGTTGACGATGCAGCCCATGACGGCCACGTTCATCGCTTCCACGCCCGGATACGATTTCTTCCACTCCGGCATCTGCTCGCGCAGATAGGTCTGGATGTTGTCGGCCAGTTCCTGGAAGGTGGTCGACGTCGTGCGTCCACAACCAGGACAGGCGATGACCATGGGCGCAAACTTGCGCAAGCCCATGGTTTGCAAAATTTCCTGGCCGACGATGACTTCGCGCGTGCGGTCGCCGCCCGGTTCCGGCGTGAGCGAAATGCGAATGGTGTCGCCGATGCCTTCCTGCAACAGCACGGACAGGGCCGCCGTCGAGGCGACGATGCCCTTGCTGCCCATCCCCGCTTCCGTCAAGCCCAGGTGCAGCGGATAGTCGCAGCGCTGGGCCAGTTCGCGGTACACGGCGATCAGGTCTTGCACGCCAGACACTTTGCACGACAGGATGATCTTGTCGCGGCCCAGTCCCAGCTCTTCGGCGCGCACGGCGTTTTCAATCGCCGACGTCACCAGCGCTTCATACATGACGGCTTGCGCCGGCCACGGGTCGCTGCGGCCCGCGTTTTCATCCATGATGCGCGCCAGCAAGGCTTGGTCCAGGCTGCCCCAGTTCACGCCGATACGCACCGGCTTGTCGTACTTGCACGCCGCTTCGATCATTTGCGCAAATTGCGTGTCGCGCTTGGCGCCCTTGCCCACGTTACCCGGATTGATGCGGTACTTCGACAGCGCGCGCGCGCAATCGGGGTAGTCGCCCAGCAGGGTATGGCCGTTGTAATGGAAGTCGCCCACCAGCGGCACGTCGATCTCCATCTTGTCGAGCTGTTCGCGGATGTAGGGCACGGCGGCCGCCGCTTCCGGACGGTCCACCGTCAGGCGCACCAGTTCCGACCCGGCACGCGCCAGTTCCTTGATCTGGATCGCCGTGCCGATGGCGTCGGCCGTATCCGTGTTCGTCATCGACTGCACCACCACGGGGGCGTCGCCGCCCACCCAGATCTGGCGCTGGCCGTGCGCGATCAGCACTTTGCGGCTGTCGCGCCGGCCGGAAGGACCGGAGCCGATCGCTGTTTTCGAGGTAGCCATAATAGTGTCTTGTGAGTTATTGGATACTTGCTTGATGCTTATTTGATATTAACGCGCGAGATCGTGCCGCCCGCAACGGTCGGCAAGTCCAGCTTGGCGCCGCGCAAGGTTGCCTGCACAACACCCGGCTTGCCCACCACCAGGGTGGCCGGGCCGGTGATATCAAACGTTTCCGTGCTGCCAGCCTTGACCATGCGCGAAATCAGCGGCGCGGCGCCAGGACGGCGAATCTCGACCCAGGAATCCTGCTCCACCTTCAACACCAGCGCATTCGAGACCGCTGCCGGCGGCGTGACGGTCGCCGCTGCCGGCGTCGCGACTGGCGCGGCTGGCGCGGCTGCCGGCGCGGACGCGGCTGGCGCACCCGTCTGCGTGTCGTTGCCCGGAGGCGGCGGCACGGAGATCAGCGGCACGGACGGCGTCTGCACGGGCGTCAGATCCTGCCCCGGCTTGACCAGCGTCGTTTCCACGGGGCCAACCACGTTCGGATGCACGGCTTCCTTGTCGGCTTGCGCCAACAGGCTGGCCGGCACATAACCCAGCTTGTACGCACCAAAAGCGGCAGCCACGACCACGGCGACGGCACCGGCGATCCAGAGGGGCGTCTGGTTCGACGAACGCTGCGTCATCGACGGGAAGCGCGATTCGGAGAAGGTGGCGGAAATCTCGCGCCGCACGGGCGCGACAGCCGGGTCTTGCGCCGGCACCGGATGCACTTCGATCATGGCTACCAGCGGCGCCGCGTCGAGCTTGACCACCTTGGCATAGGCGCGCACGAAACCGCGCACTACGGCCACGTTCGGCAAGGCCGCCATATCGCCCGCTTCCAGCGCGATCACCTGGCGCGTCGCCAGCTTGAGCTGGTCGGCCACCTGTTCCACCGGCCAGCCCAGCGCTTCGCGCTGTGCCTTCAACTGTGCGCCTGCCAACGCCAGATTGCCCTGGGGCTGCTGCTGCGGCGTTTCTGCCCACTCTGAATTCATTGGTATCCCTGTCTCACTCATCAAACGCCCCATTTTGATAAGCAGCATATTCGGGGGAGCCGGAATGGTGGTTGCGCAAATGCGCCACCAGGCCAGCTTCCGCACCCGCATCCCCGAGCTTATGCTGCACCTTGATCCCGAGCCACAGCACATCGGCCGTCTGGCTCTCCATTGTCGCTATCTTACCGAGCCGCTGCAAATAATGAGCCGCTTGCCGGTAGTCTTGCTGTTGGTAATACACGCGCACCAGGCCGGCATTCGTTACTGCCACATCCGGTGCGATGCGTACCGCGCGCATCAAATACGCGCCGGCACGCGGGTAATCATGCAGGGCCAGGCTGCAAGCGCCCCCATTGTTGAGCGCTTTTTCCGGCGACACATACGCCGCGTCCGCCAGTGCCGCATCGAAATACGCCAGCGATTGCGCGGCGCGTCCCGTCTGGCACAAAAACAGGCCGTAATTATTGCTCAACTCAGGATTGTGGGGCGCAAGGCGCAAAGCGTAAAGGAAATCTTTCTCGGCAGGCGCAGTTTGCCGCCGAGCCGCCAGGATCAGGGCACGCATGCCATAGGCTTGCGCATCGTTCCGCGCCAGCTGCACGGCTTGCTCCGCTTCCGCCAGGGCCACGTCGAGTTGGCCTTGCGCATAATACGCGCTGGCCAGCTGCAGGCGCAGCGCGGCGCGCTCATCGGCGCTCGCATCCTGGCCAGCGGCCGTGGCGCGGCGTGCGGAAGAAGCAGAAGCACAGCCGACCAGCAACACAGCCAGGCAGACAGCGGCCACAGCGAGCGAGCGTTGGTAAGCCATGCCTTCCCTCATCAGGAGCGGATCTCCACGATCTTGCCGAAATTGGCGCCAAATTTCTGTTGATACTCAGTCATCTTTTCCATCCGTTCCTGCACCCGCGTGCGGTCTTTGACTTCGCCGGCCAGCTGGCCGCAGGCAGCATCGATATCGTCGCCGCGCGTCTTGCGCACGGTGGTGATGATGCCGCCATCCATCAGCACCTGGGCAAACGCCTTGATGCGCGGGTTTTTCGAGCGGAACAGGCCCGACTCGGGGAAGGGATTGAATGGAATCAGGTTGAACTTGCAATTCACGCCAAACTCGCGGTCTTGTACCAGCGCCAGCAGTTCGCGCGCGTGCTCGTCGCTGTCGTTGACGCCGTCGAGCATGCAGTATTCAAACGTAATGAAATCGCGCGGGGCGAATTCCAGGTAGCGTTTACAGGCCGCCATCAATTCCTTGAGCGGATACTTCTTGTTCAGTGGAATCAAACCATCGCGCAGCGCATCGTTCGAGGCGTGCAGCGAGACGGCCAAGGCCACCGGCACTTCCTGCGACAGCTTGTCCATCATCGGCACCACGCCCGAGGTCGACAGGGTCACGCGGCGGCGCGACAAGCCGTAGGCGTTGTCGTCGAGCATCAATTTCAAGGCCGTGACGGTCGGCTCAAAGTTCAGCAGGGGCTCGCCCATGCCCATCATCACCACGTTGGTGATCTGGCGCTCCCCTTTCGGGCCAGGCTCGATGCCCTTGGTGCGGCGCAATTCAAATTCGGCCATCCACAGCTGGCCGATGATCTCGCCCACGGACAAGTTGCGGTTGAAGCCTTGCTTGCCCGTCGAGCAGAAACGGCAGTTCACGGCGCAGCCGGCCTGGGTCGAGATGCACAGGGTGCCGCGGTTTTCTTCCGGAATGAACACGGTTTCCACGGCATTGCCATTGCCCACGTCGACCAGCCACTTGCGCGTACCGTCCGTCGACGTGTGATCGCTGATGATGGCCGGGGCGCGCACTTCGGCGCGCGTGGCCAGCTTGTCGCGCAGCGACTTGGCCAGGTCCGTCATGGCATCGAAGTCGGAAGCGCCGAACTGGTGTATCCAGCGTTGCAATTGTTTCGCACGAAACGGTTTCTCTCCCAACTCGGCGCAGTAGGCGATGAGTTGCGCGGGATCGAGGTCCAGCAAGTTGGTGAGGGTCGTCGTATTCATGATCATGTCTATTCTAAAAATCCGTCCCCGCGCGCATCAGGAGGTCAAAGCCACCACAGCGCAGCGGGAACAGGGGGTGATAAGTTATTTCACAGATAACGCCAGGAAATAACGTTATCTAAGGCAATTAAGCCTTCAGTTCTGGGAAGAAGTAAGCGATTTCCACTTTAGCAGCGTCGACAGCGTCGGAACCGTGTACGGCGTTGGCGTCGATCGAATCGGCGAAATCGGCGCGGATCGTGCCTTTTTCTGCTTTCTTCGGATCGGTCGCGCCCATCAGGTCACGGTGGGCCAGAACGGCGTTTTCGCCTTCCAGGGCCTGGATCATGACGGGACCGGAAACCATGAAGTCGACCAGATCCTTGAAGAAGCCGCGTTCTTTGTGCGCTGCGTAGAAGCCTTCAGCTTGTTCGCGCGACAGTTGGGTCATGCGTGCTGCAACGATTTTCAGGCCAGCGTTTTCAAAACGGGTGTAAATTTGACCGATGACGTTTTTTGCAACTGCGTCTGGTTTGATGATCGACAGGGTGCGTTCGATTGCCATGTGTGAAAACTCCAATAAAAAGTAAGGTTTAAAACGGTAAATTGATAACTCAATCAACCTTTGATTTTACCATACTCCACCCCATATCACCCAGACAGGCAGGGGGCATCCCTCCCTGCCGCTTGAGTTTAATGAAATCTTAAGCTGGTTTTTTTGTAAAAACCGGGGTCCATGCTATCCTTGGGTAAAGTAGTAATTTGAATTGACAACACGGAGGCACTATGAATCAGAACATGCAACGCACCTTTGACCTGTCGGGGGGCATGCAGCAAGTCCGCCACCAGGTCTTGCGCAACACTTACTGGCTGCTGGCACTGTCCATGATACCGACCGTGCTGGGCGCCTTCATCGGCGTGCAAATGCACTTGCCGATGCTGACCGGCGGCATGGGTTTCATCATCTTCATGGCCGTCGCATTCGGCTTCATGTACGCGATTGAGAAAACCAAGAACTCGGGCCTGGGCGTTGCCGTCCTGCTGGGCTTTACCTTCTTCATGGGCCTGATGCTCACGCCTCTGCTGACGCGCACGCTCGGCTACTCGAACGGCGGCATGCTGATCATGACGGCGTTCGGCGGCACGGCCACCATCCTGGCCGTGATGGCGACGATTGCCACGGTGTCGAAGCGCGACTTCTCGGCCATGGGCAAGTGGCTGTTCGCCGGCGTGATCGTGCTGATCCTGGCATCGGTGGCGAACATCTTCCTGGGCCTGTCGGCACTGTCGATCGTGATCTCCATGGTCGCCATCGCCATCTTCTCGGCCTACATCCTGTATGACGTGCAGCAAATCATCAACGGCGGCGAGACCAACTACATCTCGGCCACCCTGCGCATCTACCTGGATGTGTACAACATCTTCACCAGCCTGCTGTCGCTCCTGGGTTTCGCCGGCGGCAGCCGCGACTAATCGCTAACGTAAAAACGCCCAGGGCGGCGTTGCAGTGCCTCGCCGTACCAGTCGTACTGTCTTCGGCACCGCGCCTTGCCCTGAACGTTTTATGCACTGCGATGAAGAATAAAAAAGCCGACCCTCGGGTCGGCTTTTTTACGTCTGCAGCATCTACTTGATTCTCTCCGCCACCCCCAGCAGGCAGACCCGGGCGCGGTCCAGGGTGGGGTTGTCGCGCTGGGCCGCATACACGGCATAGGCGGAATGCGAGAATTCGGGCGCGTCGCGCACGCGGTGCAAGAGGCCCGCATGGAGGTAGGGCTGGGCCGAGCCGATGCGAAAGTAACTGGTGCCGCCCACCTCCAGCAAATACACGAGGGCCAGCGGCCCCAGCGAAATCGACACAGGCGGGCTGCTCAATTCCGGATACGCCGCCTGGTGATTGGCCGCGAAGCTGGGGCCCCAGTCCACATACACATACGTATCGGCATGCATCTGCCCGTCGGCGCGCGTGGTCACCATCACCAGCTTTTCCTCGGCCAGCAATTCGCTGGTCAGGCCCGGGCGCTGCGGCGGGTTGTACAGCACGGCAAGGTCGAGCGAACCGTCGTGCACGGCGTCGAGCAGGCGCGCAGGGCTGTCGACTTCCGCGCGCAAGGCGATCTCGGGGCAGTCCCGGCTCATGCGTATCAGCCAGTCACCGAGCAGCGGCTGCCACAGGCTCAGTTCACAGCCGATGCTGACGGCGTCATCGCGCCCCGGTGGCAAGGCTACCTGCTGGCGCGCCCTTTCCCACACCTGCACCATGGTGGCTGCATGGCGCATGAAGCGCTCGCCGGCCGACGTCAGGCGGGCGCCCGCCTTGTTGCGCACGAAGAGCTGGCGCCCCAGTTGCTGCTCCAGGGTGCGGATGCGGGCGCTGACAGCCGTTTGCGTCACGTGCATGCGCTCTGCCGCCATGATGAAACTGCCGCAGGAAGCCACTTCCAGGAAGGTACGCGCTTGATTGATATCCATCAAGCCATGATATCAGCTGCCGCGCATCTCAACTGACACGCTCATAGCCGCCCAGCACGCCCTGCTTCGACAGCACCCATTGCCACAGCTGCAAGTCGCGCGCGCGGAAAGCGCCCGCGCAGGACAGCAGGTAATACGACCACATGCGGTGGAAGCGTTCGCCCAGCTGGGCGGCAAACTGCGGCCACGCCTGCTCGACATTCGCATGCCAGGCCATCAGGGTCTTGTCGTAGTCGGCACCGAAGTTGTGCAAGTCCTCGGCTACGAACAGATCGTCCATGGCGTCACCGATCTGGCCGATCGACGGCAAGTCGCCATTCGGGAAGATGTATTTGTCGATCCACGGGTCGCACGCGGATTGACGCTTGTTCTTGCCGATGGTATGCAGCAGGAACAGGCCGTCGTCTTCCAGGCAGCGGTGCGCCACTTCCATGAAGGTGCGGTGGTTTTTGTGACCCACATGCTCGAACATGCCGATGCTGACGATGCGATCGAATTTTTCATCCGTATCGCGGTAATCCTGCAGGCGGAAGTCCAGGTGCTCTCCACCCGGCATGCCGCGCGCGTACGCGACCTGCTCTTGCGAGATGGTCACGCCCACGCATTGCACCTGGTATTTTTCCGCCGCATAGCGCATGAAACTGCCCCAGCCGCAGCCGATGTCGAGCACGCGCATGCCCGGCTGCAGCCGGAGCTTGCGGCAGATCAAATCGAGCTTGGCGTCCTGCGCCTCGGCCAGGTTGGCCGCATCCTTCCAGTAGCCGCAGGTATAGGTCATGCGCGCATCGAGCATGGCCGCATAGAAGGCGTTGCCCAGGTCGTAGTGTTCCTTACCCACCATCCACGCGCGGCGCTCCGTCTGCAGGTTGAACAGGCGCGCAGTCAGCGCATGGAAGGCCAGGCGCATGGGACGCACGTCGTCAGCCACCCTGGCGCGCAGCAGGTGGCAAAAGAATTCGTCGAGCTGGTTCGCATCCCAGTCGCCATCCATGTACGCTTCGCCCAGGCCCAGATTGCCGCTGGCGAAAGCCCGTTCAGGCACGCCTGGTTTGCGCAGCTGCATGTCCCAGGCGGCGCGACCATTCAAATGGATGCCGGCCCTGGCCAGCAACTCGGCCGCTTCGCGGGTCAGCCGCGTGTCGAGCTGGAGTCCGGCGCTAGCTGCCGGTGTTTGCTGTAACTGCATAGCTGCTTGTGTCGTTTGCTGCGTGTTCATGCCCTGCCGCCTCCAGATGGTTGTCGGTGCTGGCGCGCCGGCAGGTCCACTCAGAGGCCCGGCGGCGCACCAGTAACAAAATTATCTACCCCTCATCCGCATCTGGATAATGAAACATCATGGCCATTCATATCAAAAATTTTGCTCTAAAATGATTTGAGTCAATTTTTTTGTGGGAAAATTTTTCGCATGAAACGCTCTGAAGCATGAAAAAAGCCGCCTGTACGGCGGCAGATTCGCGCCATTTGGCAGCACGATCAAAAGTCGTGATTCTGCGGATACTTGCTGTAAAAATCGTTATCCCATTTGAAATTGGTAAACGCCACCGTCATCGATATGTCGAGCGCCTCGACAAAATGCCAGCAGCCGACGGGCAAAAACAGGATTTCGCCCGGCGCCAGCACGCATTCGCGCACCTGCACGTCGGCCATCAGCGGATAGCGCTGCAAGTCGATGTCGCGCCCGTCGACGGGGGTAAAACAGTGGCGCTGGTTGTACACGCGCGCCACCTCGCAGGCGGCCATGATGCGCAGCCGCTTGCGCCCTTTCACCTGGGCCATGAAGTTGTTCGTCAAGTCATGATGAAATGGCGTCACCGTACCGGCCGGGCCAAACCATAAAAAGCCCGCGGGGGTGCCATCTGGCTTCAGGTATTCGGGCAGCTGGCCGATATCGTCCCACAGCTCGCGCAAGGCTTGCCGGTTCTGCGAATTGTTGTTCGCCGTCATGTAAAAATCGTTGGTCGTGCCGCTGCTCTCGACCAGGCTGGCATACTCGCCAAACGCCATCTTGCGCTTGTGCGCCACGCTATTCATTTCGTACTGGGCGTCCGCTTCGCGACCAAACTGCACTTCCACTTCGCGCTGCGCGTAATGTTCGCGGAAGTAGGCCGGGCTCCACTTGACCATGGCAGGCCAGTCGTCCAGCATGCCGGTGATGATCACGGGCTGGTTGGTGGAATAGTATTCGTCCAGAAACGCTTGCGCGGACAGCTTGTCGCGGCGGGGAATCTCGGTCGGACGCAGGTGGTTCAGCTTGCGCTGGATATCGATCACCCAGTCGCGCTTGGCCAGGCGGTTCGACAGGCGCACGGCGCCCGCCAGGTAGGGGCTGTGCAGCGCCAGCGCCACTTCGCGGCGCGCCAGGGGCTCCGCGATGCCGGCCTGTTGCAGCACCGGCATCAGCGCCGACGGATGGCTGCCCAGCATGAGGTTTTCCGCGATCCAGCTGCGCCATTCACGGCTCAGCTCCTGTTCCAGCTCCTGCTGCTTGACTCCGAATGTCGATACCGCCGCCATCACCCGTCTCCTGTTTTTTATGTGATCAAGCGGCCGGGCAACGTATGCCGCCCGGCCGCCTCCTACTCTAGCGCAGTATTACCGCACCTTCCACACCTCGGTCGCCAGCACGCCATTCGCGTCGCCATCGAGTTCCCACGAGAACGCGCCGCGCAAGCCCTGGTCCTTGACATATTTCACCTTGGTGCCGATGACGGTCGGATCGTCGTAGCTCCACCATTGGCCACCCGCGCCCGTGTACAGGTACAGCTGCTTGGTTACGGGATGGTAGTAGCGCGTGCCGGCCTTGGCGACGAGGATTTTATAATCCTCGATGCCCGACTCGTAGGTACCTGGCGCCGTGCCCGTGGCCGCCTGGTACAGGCCATCGCCGTTCGGTCCCGGCGCCACGCCCGTCCAGCCGCGGCCATAGAACGGGATGCCCAGCAGCAGCTTGTCGCGCGGCACGCCGGCGGCAATCATGTACTGCACCGCCTTGTCGCCCACGTATTCGCGCGCCATGCCCGTCGACGGATCGGCAGGGTCGGCAAACAGCTGGGCGTTGAAGTTGGTGCTGTTTTCCCAGCCGCCATGGAAATCGTAGGTCATCAGGTTGATCCAATCCATGTACTGCGAGTACAGGGCCGGTTCCGTGTTGTCGATCTTGTCCTTGCCGGCACCGACAGCCGCCGTCAACAGGTAGCGCTTGCCGTTGGCGGCACCGAGTGCATCGAGCTGGCTGCGGAATTCCGCCATCAGCAAGGTGAAGTTGCGCTTGTCATTGGGGCTGACCGTGTTGTACGGCTGGCCGCCGCCCACCGGGTATTCCCAGTCGATATCGATGCCATCAAAGATGTTGGCTGCCGCCCCCACGCCACCGCGCCCGCCCTGCACCGGCAAGTTGCCCTTGATATAGATATCGATGCAGGAACGCACCATCTGCTTGCGCAGGGCATCGGTGGCCGAACCGACGGAGAAGTTCTTCGACCAGCTCCAGCCACCCAGCGAGATGAACAGTTTCAGGTTCGGGTGCGCCGCCTTCAACTTTCTCAGCTGCAGGAAGTTGCCCGACAGGGGAGCATCCCACGGGATGGCCTGGCCATCGACGGTGCGCTTCGGCGTGCGGATATAGTCTGCCTCGGCATCGCCGCCCGTGCCCGCGTCCGGCGAATTCGGATTCGTCGCGCCCGGCTCCGTCTTGGTGATCATGGCGCACTCGTAGCCACCGTTTTTCGGATAAATGTTGCCGAAAGCGTAGTTGATGAAGGTCAACTTGTCGGCCACGCCGCTGGTGTGCACGTTCGCCACTTCATAGTCGCGGCCATACACGCCCCACTGCGCGAAGTACGACCCCACTTCGCGGCCCGTTGGCGTTGGCGTTGGGGTTGGCGTTGGCGTTGGTGTCGGTGTCGGTGTCGGTGTCGGTGTCGGTGTCGGTGTCGGTGTCGGTGTCGGTGTCGGTGTCGGTGTCGGTGTCGGTGTCGGTGTCGGTGTCGGTGTCGGGGTTGGCGTTGGAGTAGGTGTCGGGGTAGGCGTCGGCGTGGTGCTGCAGATTTCCAGGCTGGTCCACGGCTTGCCCGTGCCGGCGGCGCCGCTGCTGGTCGACGGGTTGTCGCCCTGCGTCCAGTAGTTGGCGCGGTAATTCGTACCGCCGTAGCTGACGGTGGCGCCCGCGCTGTAAGCCGTGCCGGCCACCCATGCCAGTGCGCAGGTGCCGCCGGTGGGCGTTGGTGTCGGCGTGGGCGTCGGGTTCGGCGTTGGCGCCGGTGTCGGCGTTGGCGTCGGCGTTGGTGTGGGAGTCGGTGTCGGCGTGGTGCCGCCATCGCAGATGCCGCCGGCGCTCCACAGGCTCGGCGTGGAGACGGGGTTCCAACCCGAGCCCACGTGATCGGTCTGCGTCACCAGGGCCGTGTAGTTGGCGCCCAGGTAACTGACTACCGTGCCGGCGTTGTAGGTGCCACCCTCTTGCCATCGCACGCAGGCGACCACCGTGCTGGCCGCCAGCAATTGCGAGCCGGCCGGCGCACCGGCGTCACCGCCGCCACCGCCGCATGCCGCCAGCACGCCACCGCTGGCCAGACATACCATCATGTTCCTGATTGTTTTTTTGAGTATTAAATTTTCCACGTTGTCTCCTGTTCAGGTTTGCGGAAATACCACGCTGCTTCAATGAAAAAGCTACCCTGTGATTTTGTTTTTTGCAGTTGCAAGAACAGCATGCTGCTGAAAAAATAGGCGGTCAAGTGGTTTTGAAGTGGCCTCAAAGTGGGCAATACCACTTCACGCAGAAAGCGCAGCGGCAGGGGTAGATGGCGTGTTGTCCTACTGGACAATGAAAAAACGGCAGAGGGAGGAAGAAAAACGACGCTGGATCTGGAAAAAACAGACCAGTTTTATGGCACTGCGTAAGTGGTATTGGGGCAGAGTCGGGAGAAAAGGTGAAATCCCTGCAAACAGCCTGAATGGCCTCGGCGCGCCTGAAAAACGTTCAGAGCAAGGCGCCTTGCCGAAGACAGTACGAATAGTACGGCTAGGCTAGGCAACGCAGCTATGGACGTTTTCTCAGGCGTGCCCTCAGACCAGATCAAACACTGCCATCGATTCGACGTGCGAGGTGTGCGGGAACATGTTCACCACGCCTGCCTTGCTCAGCACATAGCCCGCTTCCAGTGCCAGGATGCCGGCGTCGCGCGCCAGGGTCGACGGGCTGCACGACACATACACGATGCGTTTCGGCATCAGATCGGGACGCACTTGCGACAGGCCGACCAGCGCCTGGCACAGGGCCATGGCGCCATCGCGCGGCGGATCGACGAGGATGCGGTCGAACTTGCCCAGCGCGATCAGGTCATCCGTCGTCACTTCGAACAGGTTGCGCGTCGAGAACGAGGTTTTTTCCGCCAGGCCATTGGCCAGCGCGTTTTCCAGCGCCCGTTCCGTCAGGGTGGTGCTGCCTTCGATGCCCACCACTGCGCTACCTTGCGTGGCCAGCGGCAAAGTAAAATTGCCCAGGCCGCAGAACAGGTCGGCCACGCGGTCCGTCGGCTGCACTTCCAGCAAACGCAGGGCTTTCGATACCAGCACGCGGTTGATGTGGTGGTTCACCTGCGTGAAATCGACAGGCTTGAACGGCATCTTGACGCCGAATTCCGGCAGCAGGTAGTGCAATTGCTTGTCCAGCGGATAGAACGGCACGGCCGTTTCCGGCCCTTTCACCTGCAACCACCATTGCACGCCGTATTCGTCGGCAAAGGCCTTCAATTTCGTTTCATCGTCCGTCATCAACGGCGCCATGATGCGCAGCACCATGGCGGTGACGTCTTCGCCCACGGCCAGTTCGATCTGCGGCATCTGGTCGAAGATCGACAGCGAAGCAATCAATCCACGTAGCGGCAACAGCATGGCGGAGATGTGCGGTGGCAAGATTTCGCAGCTATCCATGTCGGCGACGAAGGCCGATTTCTTTTCATGGAAGCCCACCAGCACGGCGTCCTTCTTCTTGACGTGGCGCACGGACAGGCGCGCGCGGTAGCGGTAGCCCCAAGTCGGGCCATACATGGGGCGCATGATGCTTTGCGGACGCACCTTGCCGATATGCCACAAGTTGTCTTCCAGAACGCGCTGCTTGATCGCCACCTGCGCCGACGGTTCCAGGTGCTGCATCGAGCAGCCGCCGCAGTTATCAAAGTGCTTGCACTTGGGCGTCACGCGCATCGACGATTCGCGGTGCAGCACCGTCATGCGGGCCATTTCCCAGTTCTTCTTTTTCTTGTACGTCACAAAGCTGACGCGCTCGCCCGGCAATGCGCCTTCGACAAATACGACCTTGCCCGGCGAGCCGTCTTCGTTTTCAATATGGCCAACGCCACGGGCGTCCATGTCGAGCGATTTGATTTCGATGATATTTTCTTGCATAGCGATCAATAGGTAAGAGTGGGCCAGGACGCAGGGCCGCGCTGGAACTTGAAAGAATGGGGGAAAGGTCAGGCGCCGCGAGCGGGGCGTATGATAGCAGATGCTGGCTCGCGACAGCCGGGCTAGAAGGATTACAAAAGGGAATCTCTCACCACGCCGCGCGCCGCCATGGCGCGTTTGAGTTTAATCAGCGCTTCCTGCTGGATCTGGCGCACGCGCTCGCGCGTCACGCCCATTTCCTCGGCCAGGGTTTCCAGGGTGGCCGGATCGTCGTTGTCGAGGCCGAAACGGCGCATGATGACCACGCGCTGCTTGTCGGGCAGCTTGGTCAGCCAGTCGCGCACCAGCACCGTCATTTCATGGTGTTCCGCGCGCGCGTCGGGGCTGTCTTCGCTGGCGCCGGGCAGCATGTCCATCAGCGACGACTGCGGGTCGTTGTCGAGCGGCGCGTCGAGCGAGGTGGCGTGCTCGGACAGGGCCAGGATATCCTGTACCTCTTCCACGGGACGGCCCACCAGATGGGCGATGTCTTCCGCAGTGGCATCCTTGCCGTCGTGATGCTGGGCTTCCAGGTGGTATTTGCCGCGCAGGATCTGGTTCAGTTCGCGCACCATGTGCACCGGCAGGCGCACCGTGCGCGCCTGGTTCATGATGGCGCGCTCGATGCTCTGGCGTATCCACCAGGTGGCATACGTTGAAAAACGGAAACCGCGTTCGGGCTCGAACTTGTCGATCGCCCGCATCAGGCCGATGTTGCCCTCCTCGATCATGTCGAGCAAGACCACGCCGCGGTTGATGTAATGCTTGGCAATCGACACGACCAGGCGCAGGTTGTGCTCGATCATGGTTTGCCGGGCTTCGAAATTGCCCTGCTTGGCGAGGGTGGCGTAATGCACCTCTTGCGCCGCCGTCAGCAATGGCCGCGTGCCGATCTGGTTCAGATAGTGCTGCGTGGTATCGGTCGACAGCTCGGCCGCCAGCACTTTTTTCAGTTCATCGACACTTTCAACCAGCACGCTGACGCTGGCCACCTCGCCGCCCTCGACCGCGTCGACGGTGTCAATGCCGTCGAGTTCGCCGGCATCGTCCGTCACGACTTCGTCTGCCCCGTCTTCCGGCAGTTCCGGCTCATCGTCCAGCTGATCGTGCGGCGCGTGTGTCATTGCTTTACCTAACGGTTAGGCAGGAATTTCGAAGGGTCGACAGGCTTGCCCTGCTGGCGGATTTCAAAGTGCAGCTTCACGCGGTCGGCATCGGAATCGCCCATTTCGGCGATGGCCTGGCCTTTGTTGACGTTCTGCCCTTCCTTCACCAGGATGCTGCGGTTATGCGCATACGCCGACAATAAACTATTACTGTGCTTCACGATGACAAGATTACCATAACCGCGGATTCCGCTCCCGGCATACATGACTTTTCCCGCGCCGGCCGCCACCACCTGCTGGCCCGCCTTGCCGGCGATATCGACGCCCTTGTTCTTGCCTTCGTCGAAAGTGCCGATGACCTTGCCTTCGGAAGGCCACATCCAGCTGATCTTCTCGTCGCCAGGCGCCGATGCCGCAGGTGCTGCCGCGGCGGCGGCCGGCACGGCGGCGACAGCTGCTGCTGGCGCAGGCTTGACGTCGCTGGCGCCGCCATCGGCGCGCAATTCGGCCAGGGTGGCATCGGAATACGCGCGCTTCTCGCCGCGCGGGCCCGTTTTCTTCGGCACGACAGGCGCGGCCGGTTTGATTTCCGTGACCGGTGGCATGACGATGGCCGACGTTTGCGCGCCGCCCGCGTCGCCATTCGGCGGCAACACGCGCAGCACCTGGTCGACCTTGATGTCGTTCGGGTTGCTCAAGTCATTCCAGGCTACCAGGTCGCGGTAATTCTGGCCGTGCTCCAGGGCGATGCGCAACAGCGTGTCGCCGCGCTTGACCGTGTAATAGGCCGGGTCGCGGTCGCGCGGGTCGCTGGCGGCGGCGCTGCTGGCCGATGGATGGCGCTCCACGACGGGCGCCTGGACGCCAGTGGTGCCGCAACCGCTCAACAGCGCGGCCAAGGTGATACCACATAAAAATAGCTTACTTTTCTTAATCATTCGCATGTAATTGTATGTCCTGCTTGCTAGCTGATCCGGGGATCATATGGTGCCCGGGCGCAAAGGCACGAAATGGCAATCTTCCAGGGTTTGGCTAGTCCATTCCATTTTCCCCACCCGGGTAATGAGTTGTAAGTGTTGCAATTTAGCCCCCACCGGCGCAACCAGACGCCCGCCGGGCGCCAGCTGTTCCAGCAAGGCTTGCGGGACTTCCAGGCCGGCAGCGGCAAGGATGATCCCGTCGAAGGGCGCCGCCTGCGGCAGGCCAAGCATACCATCTCCGTACTGCAAGCGCAGATTTGACACGCGCAGCGGGCGCAGATTGGTCTTCGCCAGCTCGTGCAAAGGCCGGATGCGCTCGATCGAAAACACCTCTTTCGCCACCAGCGACAACACTGCCGCCTGGTAGCCGCAGCCGGTGCCGATTTCCAGCACGCGCTGCAAGCTGCCACCCTGGCGCATCACTTCGATCATGCGCGCCACGATATACGGCTGCGAAATGGTCTGATGGTGGCCGATGGGCAAGGAGGCATCGATATACGCCTGCGATGCCAGCGCCTCGTCCATGAACAGGTGGCGCGGAACGGCTTGCATGGCGTCGAGCACCACCTGGTCCTTGACGCCCTGTTTCGCGATGCGCGCTACCATGGCCCGGCGCACGGCGTCCGAAACGAGCGGGTTTTGCCGTGGCGGCGACACCACGGCCGGCTGCGCCCGCTCATTGGCGATGGCCTGCGCGCGCGATGGCGCGATGGCCGCGTGCGAGCCATACGGCTGCGCAATGCCCCGTGCGGCGTTTTGCGCCGCATTCTGCGTGGCCGTCTGCGGCGTGGCAATCCTGGACTGGGCCAGCGACTGCCCCCCGCCCTGCCTGGCGGGCTTGCCAGCCAGCGAATCGAGGGAAAGGGGGAAGGTACGCGGCTTGTCAGTCATAGTGAGCGTTCATGCCAGGCCTTTTGCCAGTGCATCGAGTTGGGTGGTATGCGTCAGGTCGATCTGCAGCGGCGTGATCGATACTTGTCCATGTTCAACGGCATGGAAGTCCGTGCCCGGACCGCCTTCCTTGGCGGCACCGGCCGGACCGATCCAGAAAATTTCACGGCCACGGGGATCGAGGGCGCGGATCACGGGCTCGGCCGAATGGCGCTTGCCCAGGCGCGTGGCCACCATGCCTTGCAATTGCGCGTAAGGGATGGCGGGTATGTTCACATTCAATAAGTACGGTTTTTGCAGGGCGTCAAACTGGCGCTCGACGATTTCCCTCGCCACGCGGGCGGCCGCGTCCAGGTTCGCCCAGCCAAACTGCGACTGGGAAAAGGCGATGGCGGGAATACCGAACAGATAGCCTTCCGTGGCGGCGGCCACGGTGCCCGAATACAGGGTGTCGTCGCCCATATTGGGGCCATTGTTGATGCCCGAGACCACCAGGTCGGGGCGTTCGATGAGCATGCCCGTCAGCGCCACATGCACACAGTCGGTGGGCGTGCCATTGACAAAATAAAAGCCGTTGGCAGCCTTGTGCACGGACAAGGGCCGGTCCAGGGACAGCGAATTGGACGCGCCCGAGCGATTGCTGTCGGGCGCCACCACGACGATGTCGGCAATGGGGGCGAGCGCGTCGGCCAAGGCCGCCAGACCTGGCGCCAGGTAACCGTCGTCGTTACTGATAAGAATTCTCATAACGAGATTTTACCTGAAGCAATGCCAACACTGCGCGTGCCACGCACCGATAGACTGCATTATTTGTGCCGCCGCGCGGACATGGCGCGCAGCGTCAGCGCTGCTCGATGCGCGCCTCCGACAACGCCCCTTCCAGCGCCTGCACTTCATCCTCCTGCAAGGCCAGCAAAGCATTCAGATCACCTTGCAATTTATACATTCTTTTCAGTTGCGCCATGCCGCGCCTGCGCAGCTTGCCTGGCACCCCCGGGCGCAGCAGGCATGCCTTCAAATGTGCGGCCAGTTCGCCCGCCTGCGCATACTGTTCGCGCTCTATCATGCCTTGCAACATCAAGATCATGCTGGCCAGGGTGTCCGGCTCGGCCCCTTCGTGCCCGTTGGCGCGGCCAGCCAGGATGGTTTCCTGCAAATGCCGCGCGCCGTCCAGCACGCTGTCCGCAAGCCCCGTGACGGGCGCATTCAACAGCCGGTCGCTGCCGCTGAGCACCGCGTCTTCCAGCAGGCGCGCCGCCTCGCTGTCGCCCTGCTGCAGCAGGGTGCCAGCCAATTGCTTCTTGCTGTGCAAGGTATCGAGGTGGTCTTCGCCCAACAGGCGCGCATGCACTTCCAGCACCTGCTCCTGCACGCTGCGCGCTGCATCGAGCTCGCCACGCCGCAGCAGCGCCTCGGCCAGCTTGCGCTGGCTCATCAGGGTTTCAGGATGGTCGAGCCCGTGCGTGCGCTCGCGCGCCGCCACCTGGTCTTCGTGCAGCTGGCGCGCGCCGGCCCAGTCGCCCTGCCCGGCCACGATATCGGCCAGCAAGTCGCGCGTGGCCAGGGTGGCCGCATGGTCGTTGCCCAGGCGCCGCTCCTGCGCCTGCAGCACGGCAACGAACAGACGCCGCGCGCCTTCCAGGTCGCCTTCGTGCCCCAACGCCTGCGCCAGGGCCAGCTTGCTGCGCAAGGTGTCGCCATGCTCGGCGCCAAACAGGCGCTCGCGCGCCGCTACCACCGTGCCCAGCACTTGCTGCGCCTGCGCCAGCCGGCCCATGCGCAGCAAGGTGGCGGCGCGGCCATCCATCGCCTCCAGGGTCAGCGGATGCTCGCCGCCCAGCTGGCGGGCGTAAGTTGCCAGCACGGTATCTTGCAGCAGCAGCGCCGCCGCCAGCTCTCCTTGCAGCAACAGGGTTTGCGCCAGGCAGGCCTGGGCTACCAAGGTATCGGGATGCTCGCTGCCCAGCACCCGCTCGCGCACGTCGAGCACGTCTTCTTCCAGGAAGCGGGCTTCATCGAGCTTGCCCAGCTGGCGCAGCAGGCGCGCCATGCCGCTCTTGCACGCCAGGCTGTCGGGATGTTCCTCGCCCAGCAGGCGCACGCGGATCTCGACGCTCTGGCGGAAGGCATCGAGCGCCTGCCCGCTGCGCCCGTCCTTGCGGTATAGCTCGCCCAGGCGGGCCAGGTCGCGCGCCAGCGGCAGGGCCACGGCGCGACCCGGTTCGAACAGCAAGGCCTGGCGCGCTTCGCTGATGGCGCCCAGCAAGGCGATTTCACGGCTCGATTGCCATGGAAAATAGCCACCCGTCAGCCAGTGCAGGAAGGCTTCGAAGGTACGCGTGAGGGAGAAGCGGTCGCCGCCCTGATCGATGCGCACGGCCAGCTGCTCGCCATAGGCAAAGGTTTTCGTCTGCTGCAGCTGGACTTCGTCGAAATAGCTGTCGAGGGAAATCTGCGGCAAACCGTAGGAGGTACGCAGCAGGCGCTCGAACAGGGGCTGGAAGCCGGCGATACCCTTGTGCGCGTCGCCGCGGCGCCACTCGGCGCGCTGCGCCCAATCGCCCATTTCTATGCGCGAGGGCAAGGGATACACGAGCAGCGGACGCTGTTCGTCTTCATGGCTGCGGCGGTACTCGATGGCCCGCGTGACGAGCGCATCGACACCTTCCAGGCTTTGCCGGTTCGGCGTGAAGACCACCACCAGCTTTTTCGGCAGCAAGGTAGTGCAGATGCCGGCACTGTCCGTGCGGCCCGTGCGGGAATCGACCAGTACATAGCGGAAATGCTGGGCCAGGGTGTCGGCGAAGCAGCGGAACAGGCCCGGGCAGGTGTCGAACAGCTGGTCCCAGTGCATCTGCGCCAGGCGCTCGCTGTAGCTGGCATCGAAACGCCCCGCGCGCATCAGGTACAGCGGGCTGCCCTGGTCGACGCGCACCACATATTGCTGCCAGTCGATAGCGTCGAGCACGCGCTGCGCCAGCGCCGCGTCCTCGCGGCCTGTACCCGGCCCGCCGGCGCGCGCGCCCGCCGTTTGCAGGCTGATGCGCTCGATCTGCTGGCGGCACGCCTCGAAGAACTCGAGCACACCAGGTCGCTCCTCATGCTGCTCGAAATAATGGTGCAGGCCTGGCGCCTCCATGTCCCAGTCCAGCATCAACACGGGCACACTGGCGTTATCACGGCGCGCCAGCAGGACGGCGATGTTCGACAGGGCCATGGTGCGGCCGGTACCGCCCTTATAGGAATAGAAGGTGACGACTTCGCCAGGGGCGCTCAAAGGTGGCAGGGAGAGGCGTTGGCATTCCATGACGGGACCTTTTACGTGATTAACGTGGAAAGTGGGGAGGCGGAATGGCGCGCCATTCCGGCGGGATAGCGGGCAACACGAAACGGCTGCAATCGTGGCCGGGCGGTGTCGACCGCTTGAGCAAGTGGTAATGCGTGGCAATACGCTGCACGATGCGTTCGATATCGGGCAGGTATTGCGGATTCGACTTCAGGTCGCCGCTGGCCAGCGTATAGCCGGAAAAATCGACGTACAGGCCCGACTCCGTGATTTGCGGCGGCAAGCCGTCCGGATGGCGCGTCATGATGATGGGGATGATCAGGTGGCTGGGCAGTTCATACCAGGCACGCCGCTCCTGTTCGATCAGCTGCATGGCGGCAAACTCTCGCCGCGTATAGCCGTGCGCTTCATATTTGGGCGTGTACAGCACGATCATGCAGACGCTCTGGCACATGGCACGCGCCACGCGCAGGTCGATATCGTCGCCGCCGCCCAGTTGCTCGCTGTCGATGAACAGCACTTCCTCGCGGTCGAGGTGCGGCTCCAGATAGCACGCCAGCGCCTCGATGAGATCATTCTTGAACTTGTTCATGAACGCATATTGGCCGTGTGCATAGCTCAAGAAACAGCCGTAGCGGATCTCCATGGCATCCCCCTGTTCCCCGTGCGGCCTGCCATCGCCGCGCCTTGATCCTGCAAGGCATGGACTCACTGTAGACCGCCCGGCAACAGCTCAGTTTGCGCTGGCGCAAAGATGTGTCTGGCGTCCTCGGCATGCGTCACAATGCCAGAAACTGGCGCGATCACGCCGCTTTCTGGCATGTCAGGCGCGCAAGACCGTATCGCGCAAAAAACGCTACTCGCTTGATAACAAAGGGGAAATAAGCCGGCGCGCGGATGGCGCCGGCAACGAGGAATTACGCGCCCTTGGCGGGCAGGTTGCGGAAGAACTCCACCACTTCGGCTGTGTCGCGTGTGCGCTTGAACGGTGGCAGGCTTTGCCAGATGCGCTTGCCGTACGGCTTGGAAATGAGGCGTGGATCGCAGATCATCAGCACGCCGCGGTCGCCCTCGTCACGAATCAGCCGGCCCGCGCCCTGCTTCAGGTTGATGATGGCTTCCGGCAGCGAGTGGTGCATGAAACCGTTCTTGCCCTGCTTTTCCATCACCTCGATGCGCGCGGCCAGCACGGGATCGTCGGGCGGCGCGAACGGCAGCTTGTCGATGATCACGAGAGACAGCGCATCGCCGCGCACGTCGACGCCTTCCCAGAAGCTCTGGCTGCCGATCAGCACGCCATTCCCGGCGGCGCGGAACTGATCGAGCAATTCCGTGCGGCCCTTGTCGCCCTGCACGAACAGGGGGAAGTTCAAGCCCCGCTGCTTGAATTCGTCAGCCAGGCGTTCGGCCGCGCGCTTCACGGCGCGCAAGGTGGTGCACAGGAAGAAGGTGCGCCCCCCCGCCGCCTCGATGATGGGCAAGGCGCAGTCGATGACGGCATCCGTGTAGCCCAGCGAATTGGGTTGCGGCAGGTTTGGCGGCACGAACAGCAAGCCCTGCTGGCCATAGTCGAAGGGACTCGGCCAGGTGTGTGACGGCTCGCCCGTCAAGCCCATCTGTTCGGAAAAATGCTTGAAGTCGTTTTTCACGGCCAGGGTGGCGGAAGTAAAAATCCAGCTGCGCGGTGTGCCTTCGCGCTGGTTATTGAAAATCGGCGCAATCGATAATGGCGTCTTGTGCAGCTGCAGCGAGCTGGAAAACGCTTCCACCCAGAACACGGCTTCTTCGCCGGCCGCCACTTTCGCCTTCGGATCGAACTTCCAGCCGCTCAGCTGCTGCGCCAGCTCGACGCCGCGCACGCGGCACTGCTCCAGGGTTTCCGCCCGTTCCGCCTGGGTTTCCAGCACCGCCACCATGCCGTCGAGCTCATCTTTGAGGGTGTCCAGCGCGGGAAAGAAGTCGCTCGACGGGGCGATTTGCGGCAGGGACAGACGCACGATATCCTGAGGGAAGGTCAAACGCAGGTCGCGCGCCGCCTTTTCCACCACCGTCACGGTCTTGGCCCAGTCGATGCCGCGCGCATGCGCCAGGCCCTCGGCCAGCACGTCGCGGCACAGTTCCAGGATTTGCGACGTCGATACCGTATTGCCAAAGAATAAAGTGGCCGTGTCGGGCAGCTGGTGCGCCTCATCGAATATGATGGTATTGGCCGAAGGCAGCAATTCGGCCACGCCCGTGTCCTTCAGGGCCACGTCGGCAAAGAACAAATGGTGGTTGACCACCACCACGTCGGCCTGCTGGGCTTCCTTGCGGGCCTTCATGACGAAACAATCCTGGTAATACTGGCACTCGGCGCCCATGCAGGTGTCGCGCGTGGACGTCACCAGGTTCCAGATCATGGCGTTTTCCGGCACCTTGGCCAGCTCCGCCTTGTCGCCGGAGCTGGTCATCTTGATGAAGCGCGATATTTCGCGCAAATGCCCCACGTCGTCGCGCGACGTCATGCGGCCGTTCTGCAGGGTGCGTTCCAGGTGATAGTGACAAACGTAGTTCGAGCGGCCCTTCAGCAGGGCGACGGAAACGGGCGCCTGCAGTGCGGCGCGCACGGTGGGGATATCGCGCAGGAATAGCTGGTCCTGCAAGTTCTTCGTGCCGGTGGAAACAATGGTCTTGCCACCCCACATCAGGGCCGGCACCAGGTAGGCAAAGGTTTTACCCGTGCCCGTGCCCGCCTCGGCGATCAGGGTTGTCTGGCTGTCGATGGCATGGGCGATGGCCTTGGCCATTTCCGTTTGCGAACGGCGCGGCTTGTAGCTGCCCACGGCGGGACCGAGCGGGCCGCCGGCACCGAACAGGCGCTCGATGTCGGCATCGTGCTTGCCAGGCGCCGCCTGCGGTTCGGCTGGCAGATCGGCAGGCTGGCCATCTGGGTTTACTGGCAATAAATTGTGATCGGTCAAAATATACTTAGGTGAAGGCTGGACTGGACGCTACTGGCGCCCCTCAGGCGGGAACGTCGGGCACCAACTGCATTTTCAGCAAGGTGATGTGATCCTTCAATTGCAATTTGCGCTTTTTCAGGCGGCGCAGTTGCAGCTCGTCATGGTGGCCATCGAGTATCAGCAACTCGATGACGGCATCGAGGTCACGGTGTTCCACGTTGAGTTCAATCAGGCGCCGCTCTATTTGCTGTGCATCGCTCATGTGTTGCGTTCCAGGCAGTGTTGGTAACAGTATTGGGAAACCGGCGCGCGCAGCGTACGCAGGCAGCCGTAGTGTGTAGTTTAACCTGCCGCGCGCGTTAGGGCACGCCATTTCCGGCATGCCCCCCCTGCACAGCGGCCTTATTTGGCAGGCGGCACAGGCACGGCAACGGCCGGCGTGCTGGCAGCTGCCGCAGCCGCCTTGGCCTGGGCTTCGGCCTGACGCTCGGCCAGGCGTTGCGCCACGCGTTTCTGGCGTGCCACGGCGTCAGCCTGCTTGCGCGCATAGTCTGCCTCGCGGGCCGCGCGGCGCGGCGCGTCGGCAGCGTCGGCGGCAGCCTGTCTCGCCACCTTCGCCGCTTGCTCAGCCTCGCGCTCGGCAACGCTCTTGCCTTCCGGCTTGGGCGGCGCCGGTTCGGGCGCGACGACCTTCACGGGCTTGGGCATGGCCGCAGCCCGCTGCTCGGCATCGAGGCGCGCACTTTCCTGCGTCCTGGCCAGGTCGATATCGCGCAGGCGCACGGACTCGGCGCGCTTGAAGTAGTTCGCTTCCGCTTCCACGGCGCGCAGGCGTACCAGGATCAGACGGCGCTTTTCCTTGGCCGTGTCCAGGCAGTTATTCACGAAAAACTTGTTGTAGCACTCCAGTTCGCGCGCGGCAAACTCATCCTCAGCGGCCTCGCGCTCGCTGGCGGCCTGTTTCAGCTTGGCGTCCGCCTCTTCCACCGACAAGGTGGCGGGCACCTGCGGGGCGCCGACCTCATCCAGTGCCGCACGCCCCTGGTGCGCGCAGGCAGACAACGCCAGGGCCAGGCCCAGTGCCGCTCCCAGCTTGTATAGTGTATTTGCCATCATCTTCATTATCCCTGCCTCAAACGATCGCGTCGGCCGCGCCGCGCTGTTCTTTTTCCATGTATTCGCGCGATTGCATCTCGATGATACGCGAAACGGTGCGGTGAAACTCGTTGGCCAGCATGCCATTCGTGTACAGCTCCTCGGGCGCCACTTCGGCCGACATGATCAGCTTGACCTTCTGGTCATAAAACACGTCGATCAGCCAGGTAAAGCGGCGCGCTTCGGACGACTGCGCCGCCGACATGGCCGGTATGCCGGACAATATCACCGTATGGAAGCGGCTGGCGATTTCCAGGTAATCATTTTGCGAGCGGGGACCGCCGCACAGGGTGGCGAAATCGAACCAGATGATGCCGCCCGCGCGGCGCAGGCAATGGATTTCGCGGCTCTCGATGCGGACGCGCGCATCTTCGTCGGCCGTCTCGGCGATGCGCGTGTAAGCGTCGCGCAGAGCCTTGTCGGTGGCGGCGCCCAGCGGCGTGTAGTAGCTTTCCACCTGCTCGAGCGCGCGGCCGCGGTAATCGACGCCCGCGTCGACGTTCATCACGTCGAGCTTGTCCTTCAGCAGGGCGATGGTCGGCAGCATGCGGTCGCGGTGCAGGCCGTCCGGATACAGCAGGTCCGGATCGTAATTCGAGGTCATGATGAAGGACACGCCATTGGCGAACAGGGCCGACAGCAGGTTGTACAGGATCATCGCGTCGGCGATGTCGGAGACGTGGAATTCATCGAAACAGATGAGGCGGTATTTCTTGGCGATGCGCTTGGCCACTTCGTCGAGCGGGTCGGCCACGCCTTTCAACTCATCGAGCTGCTGGTGCACGCCGCGCATGAACTCATGGAAGTGCAGGCGCGTTTTGCGCACCAGGGGCACGACCGAGTAAAAACTGTCCATCAGGAACGATTTACCGCGCCCCACCCCGCCCCACATGTACACGCCTTTCGGCACGGCAGGACGGTTCAGCAGGCGCTTGAAGGTGCTCGAGCGCTGGCCCTTGTAGGCCACCCACTCGTCATAGCACAGCTGCAGGCGGTCGACCGCGCGCCGTTGGGCGGCATCGGCCTTGAAATCACGTTTCTGCAACGCGTGCTGGTAAAACTCTTCTACGTTCATGGGATTCGCTTTAACGCACAAGGGCGCCGGCGGAAAAAATCCGCGAGCGCCCCTGTAGGACTAACTACAATTAAAAGTTCAACGTGCGCTTGTCAACCGCCAGTGCCGCTTCCTTGGTCGCTTCCGACAGGGATGGGTGAGCGTGGCAGATGCGCGCGATGTCTTCTGCCGAGGCCTTGAATTCCATCGCCACGACGGCTTCGGAAATCAGTTCGGACGCCATCGGGCCGACGATGTGCACGCCGAGGATTTCATCGGTGGTCGCATCGGCCAGGAATTTCACCATGCCCGAGGTGTCGCCCAGCGCGCGTGCACGGCCGTTGGCCATGAACGGGAAGGTGCCAGCCTTGTAGGCGATGCCTTCGGCCTTCAGGGTTTGCTCGGTCTTGCCGACCCACGCGATTTCCGGCGAGGTGTAGATCACCCAGGGAATCGTGTTGAAGTTGGTGTGACCATGCTGGCCGGCGATACGCTCGGCCACGGCAACGCCTTCTTCTTCCGCCTTGTGCGCCAGCATCGGGCCGCGCACGACGTCGCCCACTGCCCATACGTTCGGCAGGTTGGTCTTGCAGTCGCCGTCGACGGCGATGAAGCCGCGCTCGTCGAGCTGCAGGCCGACTTTGTCAAAGCCTAAGCCATTCGTGTTTGGCGTGCGGCCGATCGAAATGATCAGTTTGTCGAACACGGCTTTCTGCGCTTCGCCCTTGGCGTCCACGAATTCCACGGTGACGTCTTTCTTGCCTGGCGTGATCGCGCCGATCTTGCAACCGAGGTTGATCTTCAAGCCTTGCTTGATGAACAACTTCGACGCTTCCTTGGCGATCTGCTCGTCGACGGCGCCCAGGAAGACCGGCAGGCCTTCGAGTACGGTGACGTCGGAACCCAGGCGGCGCCAGACGCTGCCCATTTCCAGGCCGATCACGCCGGCACCGATGACGCCCAGCTTGGCTGGTACGGCGTCGATGGCCAGTGCGCCCGTGTTCGACAAGATCAATTTCTCGTCGAATGGTGCGCCCGGCAGTTCGCGTGCGTTCGAGCCCGTGGCGATGACCACGTGCTTGGCCGTCAAGGTTTCATTGGCTGCGCCCGTCACGCTGATGTCATACGTGCCAGCGGCGGCGGCGGCGAAAGCGGCGCGGCCGTGGAAGAAGGCGATCTTGTTCTTCTTGAACAGGTACAGGATGCCATCGTTGTTTTGCTTGACGACCGTGTCTTTGCGCTTGAGCATCTGGCCCAGGTTCAGTTTCAGGCCGGCGACATCGATGCCGTGCTCGGCGAAGCTGTGGCCCGCGTGTTCGAAATGCTCGGACGATTGCAGCAGCGCTTTCGACGGGATGCAGCCAACGTTGGTGCAGGTACCGCCAGGTGCGGCGCCGCCCTTGGCGTTCGACCACTCGTCGACGCAGGCGACGGAAAAGCCCAGCTGCGCTGCGCGGATGGCGGCGATGTAGCCGCCAGGGCCCGCACCGATGACAACTACGTCAAATTGTTTAGTACTCATGTTTTGTTATTCCAATCTCTTCGTCTGGTACGAAAATCCACAATAGAAGGTAAATCACCACGCCGAAGCCGAAGGTCAATGTAAACAGGACGAAGACCAGGCGCCAGATCCACGCTTCCATGCCGGAAGCGCGGCCCAGGCCGCCGCAGACGCCACCGAGCCAGCGGTCGTTGCGCGAGCGGCGCAGGCGGTTGAATTCCTGCACCAGGTCGTTCGCCGGACCGGAGTCGGATGGAGTGTCCGATTTGTCCAGGTTGATATTGCTCAGGAGCTTGGCTTTCGCTTGCGCGAACTCCGCGTCGCTCAGGGCGCCCGCCAGGTGCAACTCGTGCAGACGCTTGATTTCTTCAGAGACGTTCATGGGAATCCTCTTTCATTGAGATCAGCCAGCTGCGTCTTCTGGCAAGGGGTATCAACTACATTGCCCCGGCGGCGACGCCGGGGGTCTACAGTGCTTACAGGTCCAGCAACAGGCGTGCAGGATCTTCCAGCGCTTCTTTCATCGCCACCAGGCCCAGGACGGCTTCGCGGCCGTCAATGATGCGGTGGTCGTAGGACATGGCCAGGTAGTTCATCGGACGCACCACGATCTGGCCGTTTTCGACGACGGCGCGGTCCTTGGTCGCATGCACGCCCAGGATGGCCGATTGCGGCGGGTTGATGATCGGGGTCGACAGCATGGAGCCGAAGGTGCCGCCGTTCGAGATCGAGAACGTACCGCCCGTCAGGTCGTCCAGGGTCAGCTTGCCTTCCTTGGCTTTCGCGCCGAATTCACCGATTTTTTTCTCGATGTCGGCGATCGACAGCTGGTCCGCATTGCGGATGATAGGCACGACCAGGCCGCGTGGCGAACCGACAGCGATGCCGATGTCGAAGTAGCCGTGATAGACGATGTCATTGCCGTCAACGGAAGCATTGATGATCGGGTACTTTTTCAGGGCAGCGACGGCGGCCTTGACGAAGAAGGACATGAAGCCCAGCTTGACGCCATGCTCTTTCTCGAACTTGTCCTTGTACTTGTTGCGCAGGTCGATGACCGGCTGCATGTTCACTTCATTGAACGTGGTCAGGATGGCGTTCGTCGATTGCGATTGCAGCAGACGCTCGGCGATACGCGCGCGCAGGCGGCTCATCGGCACGCGCTCTTCCGGACGGTCGCCCAGGCTGGCGGCCGACGGCGTGGCAACTTGTTGCAGCGCTGGCTTGGCAGCGGCTGGCGCCAGTGGCGCGACAGCTGGCTTGGCGGAAGCGGCCAGGGCGTCGCCCTTGGTCACGCGGCCATCTTTGCCGGAACCGGCGACGTCGCCAGCGGACAGGCCTTTTTCGGACAGGATCTTGGCAGCGGCAGGCATGGCGACATCGCCTTTGGTCGCAGCGGCTGGCGCCGAAGCGGTAGCAGCGTCTTGCGCGGCGGCAGCCAGGGCTGGCGCAGGCACAGCCGACACTTCCATCGGGCTGACCTTGGCCGAACCGTCGGTATCGATGATGGCGATGACTTCGCCGGCGACGACGGTGGCGCCGTCAGCCTTGATGATTTGCACGATCACGCCAGCGGCAGGCGCCGGCAGTTCCAGCACCACTTTATCGGTTTCGATATCGATCATGTTTTCGTCGCGCGCAACTGGTTCGCCGACTTTCTTGTGCCATGCCAGCAGGGTCGCTTCTGCAACCGATTCCGACAACTGGGGAACTTTGACTTCGATTTGTGCCATGTAAAACTCCGTTTATTTTGTTATTGCGGCGCCGCCCTGCGTAGCAAGGGCGGCGCTCCGTCATGATGTCTGCGAGCAGACGCCATGCATAGGCATGGCGCCCCTTACCCTGCCACTTACTTGGTCAGGATAAAACCCTTCAGCTTCGAGAATGCCGTTTCCAGCAGATCTTTTTGCTGGGCGTAGTGCTTGTCATAGTAACCGACAGCAGGCGACGCCGAAGCAGGACGGCCGGCGTAGGCCAGACGCTGACCCGATTCCAGGCCTTCGAAGATGTTGTGCTGGATCTGGAACCAGGCGCCCTGGTTTTGCGGCTCGTCCTGGGCCCATACGACTTCGACCAGGTTCGG
This sequence comes from Janthinobacterium kochi, assembly GCF_051380715.1. Classification (NCBI taxonomy): domain Bacteria; kingdom Pseudomonadati; phylum Pseudomonadota; class Betaproteobacteria; order Burkholderiales; family Oxalobacteraceae; genus Janthinobacterium; species Janthinobacterium kochi. The sequence continues at coordinate 80,730 of NZ_JBNYXO010000001.1, read as the reverse complement.
GAACTTCTTCAGCTCAGCAGCGAACGACTTGTGCGGGAACGGATACAGCTGCTCCAGGCGCACGATGGCCGTGTCGGTCTGTCCGCGCGTCTTGCGTGCGTTGACCAGGTCGTAGTAGACCTTGCCCGAGCAGGCGACCACGCGCTTGACTTTCTTGGCATCGATTTTGTCGTCGACTTCGCCGATGACGGTCTGGAAACCACCCTTGGCCAGGTCGGTCAGCGGCGAACCGGCATCCTTGTTGCGCAACAGCGACTTCGGCGTCAGGATGACCAGCGGCTTGCGGAACTGGCGCACCATCTGGCGGCGCAGCAAATGGAAGATCTGCGAAGCCGTCGTCGGCTGCACCACTTGCATGTTGTTATCTGCGCACAGCTGCAGGAAACGTTCAGGACGCGCGGACGAGTGCTCAGGACCCTGGCCTTCGTAACCGTGCGGCAGCATCATGACCAGGCCCGAAGCGCGGCCCCACTTGACTTCGCCGGAGCTGATGAATTGGTCGATCACCACTTGCGCGCCGTTGGCGAAGTCGCCGAACTGGGCTTCCCAGATCGTCAGCGTGTTCGGTTCAGCGGTCGAGTAGCCGTATTCGAAGGCCAATACGGCTTCTTCGGACAGCACCGAGTCGATGACGGTGAACGGCGCCTGGTTGTCCGACACGTTTTGCAGCGGAATGTAGGTACCGGCATCCCAACGCTCGCGGTTTTGATCATGCAAGACGGCGTGGCGGTGCACGAAGGTACCGCGGCCGGCGTCCTGGCCCGTCAGGCGGATGGCGTAGCCGGACGATACCAGCGAAGCGTAGGCCAGGTGTTCGCCCATGCCCCAGTCCAGGTTCATTTCGCCACGGCCCATGGTGCCACGGTCGCCCAGTACTTTTTCAACCAGGGAGTGGACCTTGAAGTCTTCCGGCACGGTGGTGATGCGGGTGGCCAGGCGTTTGAGTTCAGTCATCGGCACGGCGGTGTCGGCCGAATCGGTCCACTTCTTGTTCAGGAACGGCAGCCAGTCGACGGCGTACTTGTTCTTGAAGTTCGAGATGACCGGATCGACGGTATGCTTGCCGGCGTCCATGGCGTCGCGGAAAGCGGCCACCATCTTGTCGCCGCCATCAGCAGGGATCACGCCTTGCGCTACCAGTTTGTCCGCGTACAGCTTGCGGGTGCCTGGATGCTGGCCGATCTTCTTGTACATCAGTGGCTGCGTCAGTGCCGGCGTATCTTGCTCGTTGTGGCCCAGCTTGCGGTAGCAGATGATGTCGAGGACGATGTCCTTCTTGAATTCCATGCGGTAGTCGAGCGCGATCTGCGTCGCCAGCACCACAGCTTCAGGATCATCGGCATTGATGTGCAGGACCGGTGCTTCGATCATCTTGACGACGTCCGAGCAGTACAGGGTCGAGCGTGCATCGCGCGGATCCGAGGTGGTGAAACCGATCTGGTTGTTGATCACGATATGCACCGTGCCGCCCGTATGGTAGCCACGGGTTTGCGCCAGATTCAGCGTTTCCATGACCACGCCCTGGCCGGCGAAAGCGGCATCGCCGTGCACCAGGATAGGCAGCACTTGCGCGCCCTGCGCATCGCCGCGGCGATCCATGCGGGCCTTGACGGAACCTTCGACGACAGGGTTGACGATTTCCAGGTGCGACGGGTTGAACGCCAGCGACAGGTGGACCGGGCCGCCTGCAGTGGAGATGTCCGACGAGAAGCCTTGATGGTACTTCACGTCGCCGGCAGGCAGGTCGTCGCCATGCTTGCCTTCGAATTCTTCGAACAGTTCCTGTGGCGCCTTGCCCAGGGTGTTCACCAGCACGTTCAGGCGGCCGCGGTGGGCCATGCCGATGACGATTTCCTGCACGCCTTTTTCGCCGGCGCGCTGGATGGTTTCATCCATCGAGGCGATGAAAGTTTCGCCGCCTTCCAGGGAGAAGCGCTTCTGGCCCACGTAACGGGTGTGCAGATAGCGTTCCAGGCCTTCAGCCGCGGTCAGGCGGTCGAGGATGTGGATTTTTTTCTCTGGGGTGAAATTCGGGGTGGAGCGGATCGATTCCAGCTTCTCTTGCAACCAGCGCTTTTCGGCCGGATCGGAGATGTACATGAATTCGGCGCCGATCGAACGCGTGTAGGTGTCGCGCAGATAATTGAGCAGATCGCGCAGGGTGGCGGTCTCGGGGCCAAAATAGGTATTGCTGATGTTGAACACGGTGTCCATGTCCGCATCGGTGAAACCGTAGAAGCTCGGCTCGAGCTCAGGGATCATCGGACGTTCCTGGCGTTGCAGCGGATCCAGATTGGCCCAGTGCGAACCGAGGTAGCGGTAAGCGGCGATCAGTTGCGTTGCAGCAACACGCTTGCGGCCCATTTCAGCATCGAAGGAAGCGGTCACTGTGCGGATCGGACCAGCTTTTGCGCGCTCGGCGAACGAGGCGACGACGGAGGCATGCGCCACGTCAGGCTTGTTGGTGCCGTCGACGGCAGGCACGTGCTGCATCGCGTCGAAATAGGAACGCCAGTTATCGGGTACCGAGCCTGGATTGTTCAGATACGCCTCGTACAGGTCTTCCACGTACGGAGCATTCCCACCGAACAGGTAGGAGTTGGTCGTTAATTGCTGCATATATTGCTCACCTTTCTTCGCGCTTCGCGAGATTAGCGGGTTAATCTAACCTTCCGCGACACGGCCTGACCGGTTAGCGGATTGCACATCAAGTTGTGGGGAAGGGCTTTTTTATTGCACCAGCATTCTGCATACCGTCATTTAGAATAGCACGCGGTATTGTAACGCAACAACCACTAGTTGAATTTTATTTGGCAAGCAAATGTAAGCTGCGTCGTTGATTTTCCGGGGCTTGCCAGCTTTTACTGTTGCGCTTACGGCACTTCCTTGTCCACGCTGGCGTGCCGCTTGCGCCCAACTGGTCTGCCAGACAAAAGCGGCGGCGCGATGGCTGCCAGCCAATCGGCATCGCCCGCAAACCACTCGACCAGGAAGTCGAGCATGGTGCGCAGCAGCGGCGACATCTGCTGGCGCGACGTATAGATGCCATAGATGCCCATGTCCTGCGGCAGATACGCGGGCAAGAGTTCCACCAGCTGGCCGCTGGCGATCAGCGGCGCGGCCGAATAGCGCGGCTGCATGGCGATGCCCGCCCCCGCCACCGTCGCCACCAGTAGTACCAGCGACTCATTGGCCGACAGGCGGCCGCTGACGGGGACAGTAAGCGCTTCCCCGTCGTGCGTAAACTGCCACAGGCTCTTGCCGAAATACGTATAGGTCAGACAATTATGCAGGGCCAGGTCTTCCGCCCGGCGCGGCGTGCCGTGCGCTGCCAGGTACGATGGTGCAGCGCACACCACCGACGCGCAACTGGCCAACTGGCGCGCGATCAGGTTCGGTTCGAGCGCGTTGGTGATGCGGATCGCCAGGTCGATGCGCTGCTCTACCAGGTTGACGGCGCGGTTCTCCATCTGCAGGTCGACGGCGGCGCGCGGATAGCACCGCAGGTAAGCGGTCACTGCGCCAGCGAGCGCCGTCTGCGCCAGCGATTGCGAACAGGTAATGCGCAACAAGCCGTGCGGCGTGTCGAGGCCTTCGGGCGAAGCAACGCCCATGGCGCCGGCCACTTCCAGCATCTGGCGGCAGCGCGCCAGCGTGACCTCGCCCGCATCCGTCAGGCTCAGCCGGCGCGTGGTGCGATGCAGCAGGCGCGCCCCCGCCCACTGCTCCATCTCGGCCAGGTAGCGCGTCACCATGGCGCGCGACATATCGAGCGCCTCACTGGCGGCCACCATGCTGCCGCGCTCGGCGATGGCGACAAATACTTGTGCGGCGGTGATGCGGTCCATCTGCGACTCTCCATTGATTCGGTCGATCCATGCAACCAAGTATTGCAATCTACCCTATTTCTTGCGCCTGGTCGAAAGCAGAATATGTCTGCACGCGCCGCCCGCCCCTCCACCTCATTACTGTTGAGCGCGTTGGCGGACGCCATCCTGATCAACGCCCAGTTCCTGCACGACGATGCAGCGCAGTTAGCGCACACCATCGCCACCAGCGACAAGCGCCGGCACAGCCCGCCTTACGAGGCAGCCAGAAAGCGCTCATACTCTTGCGCGCTGCGTGCCAGCCGCTCGGCATAGCCCGTTTCCTTCGGACCGTCTTCCGCACCATAGAAAGCAAAGAAACGGCGATTGTCGGCGCCGATATACGCAAGGGTGATATCAAACGGCGCCAGCAGCTGCGCAAGGGTGACGTTCCACTTGCCTTGCGGCGTGAAGTCCTCCTGGCGGATGCCGGCCGTGACGGCCAGCGCCACCTTGCGGCCCTGGAAGGCATCGCCGCCCGTGCCGTAAGCCCAGCCATACGCCAGCACCTCATCGAGCCACTGCTTCATCATGGGCGGACAGTTAAACCAGTACACGGGGAATTGCAAGACCACATTGGCGTGCGCCTCCACCAGCGCCTGTTCGCGCGCCACATCGATTTTTCCATCCGGATAAGCCTGCTGCACATTATGGATGGTGTAACGGTCGGGATACTGCGCCAGCTCCTGCAGCCAGCGCTTGTTGGCGACTGACGTATCGATGGAGGGATGGAAAACGATAACGAGGGTTTTCATCATGCTGCTTTCATGAAAATGGATGGACGCACCAGCCCCGCCCTCTCAGGAAAGCAGGCAAGCCGGTACCCTGCCCCGTGGTGCGCAGCCCGTGGCCGCGCACCTGCAGAGGCAAAAACAGCATAACCACGCTGAGTACTTTTCACAAGTACGCACCTTTACTACCCATACCGTATAAAAGGTAAGCTACCCAACCGCAGAAAGCCGCCTGGCCATGCACTTCCGGATCAGGCTGGCTGGTGCCGCTCGCCCCATTCGCACAGGGTATGCAGCACGGGGATCAGCGAGGTGCCCTTGCTTGAGAGCGAATATTCAACCTTGGGCGGCACTTGCGGATATTCCTTGCGGATAATCAGCGCATCAGCCTCCAACTCCTTCAGCACGACGCTGAGAGTCTTGAAGGCGATGCCTCCGAGATGACGCTTGAGTTCGTTGTGCCGCAACACCTTGTTTTCCGCGAGCGCATACAGGATCAGCATCTTGTACTTGCCGCCGATCAGCGACAAGGTGTAGCCAAATGCCGTATCGCCGAGGGCCACGCCGCCGGGGGCGCATGTTTCTTGATTCATCGCGTTGTGTTTCCTGTTGGTCCTGGGTCCGAGCATACCAGCCTGACAGCCCTGATTTGCCTCGCCCGGCAAGACGCGCATAAAAAAACGGGCCGAAGCCCGTTTTTTGTTTGCTCGATACCGCCGTGGATTAACGCTTGTCCAGTGGCAGTACTTCGCGCGTGGTCGAACCGACGAACAGTTGGCGCGGACGGCCGATTTTCTGTTCCGGGTCGGCGATCATCTCGTTCCATTGGGCGATCCAGCCGATCGTACGGGCCATGGCGAAGATACCGGTGAACAGCGATACCGGGATGCCCAGTGCGGACTGCACGATGCCCGAGTAGAAGTCGACGTTCGGGTACAGTTTGCGCGACACGAAGTACTCGTCGTTCAGCGCAATCTTTTCCAGTTCCATCGCCAGCTTGAACAGCGGGTCGTCTTGCAGACCCAGTTCTTGCAGCACTTCGTAGCAGGTTTCACGCATCAGCTTGGCGCGTGGGTCGAAGTTCTTGTACACGCGGTGGCCAAAGCCCATCAGCTTGACGCCGGAGTTCTTGTCCTTGACTTGGGCGATGAAGGCAGGGATGTTCTCGACGGTGCCGATTTCTTTCAGCATGTTGAGTGCCGCTTCGTTGGCGCCGCCGTGGGCAGGGCCCCACAGGCAGGCGATACCGGCAGCGATACAGGCGAACGGGTTGGCGCCCGACGAACCGGCCAGACGGACGGTCGAGGTCGATGCGTTTTGCTCGTGGTCTGCATGCAGGATCAGGATGCGGTCCAGGGCGCGCACCAGCACGTCGTTGACCTTGTACTCTTCGCACGGATTGGCGAACATCATGTGCATGAAGTTGGCGCTGTACGACAGGTCGTTGCGTGGGTACACGAACGGTTGGCCGACCGAGTACTTGTAGGTCATGGCGACCAGGGTTGGCATCTTGGCGATCAGGCGGATGGCCGACACTTCGCGGTGATGCGGGTCGTTGATGTCCAGCGAGTCATGGTAGAACGATGCCAGCGCGCCGACGGTGCCCACCAGGACCGACATCGGATGCGCGTCGCGGCGGAAGCCACGGAAGAAGAATTGCATCTGTTCGTGCACCATCGTGTGCTTGGTGACGGTGTCGACGAACTTGGCTTTCTGCGCCGCGTTCGGCAATTCGCCGTTCAGCAGCAGGTAGCACGATTCCATGAAGTCGGCGTTGACGGCCAACTGTTCGATCGGGTAACCACGGTACAGCAGCTCGCCCTTGTCGCCGTCGATGTAGGTGATCGACGAGTTGCAGGCGGCCGTCGACATAAAGCCTGGGTCGTAGGTGAACTTGCCGCTACCGGCGTACAGTTTACGGATGTCGATGACGTCCGGGCCAACCGTGCCTTTGTAGATTGGAAATTCAAGCGATGGGCTGCCATCGGAGAACGACAGGGTAGCTTTTGTGTCAGAGATATTCATGGGCTCTTCCTTCTCGGGAGTGAGTCGAAATAAAAAATCAAAAATTCTGGCTGCAATTCGCACCGCAATTCGGCAGTGCTACAGCGCGCCACTCGCACCGTTTGCAATATATCGCCCAGGCGTCTAGGCAATGCGCAGTCGTTGCAGCAGTGCGCGCACATGCGGCAGATCGACTTCGCCTTCCGGCTCTTTACGGGCCAGTACCAGATCCATTAACGCATTGTCCGATAAATCCAGCAAACGCGTCAGCGCGTCAACTTCTTCATCGGTCAATTCGGTTTCATACGCATCGAGAAAACGGGTCAGGATAATGTCGTTTTCCAGCAGGCCACGGCGTGAACGCCAGCGCAGGCGGGCGCGGTTGGCCGGGTCGGCCTGATGCGAGGACAAAATTGATTCTGTCATTTGGTTTACCACTTTACGTGTGCCTTGCGGCACGCTGCTGCTTTGCAGGCGCCGCCTGCAGGCAAGAGAGGATACCCTCTTCCCGCAAACGGCGCCCGGCGGACGCGATTCGACGAATCAGATCGCGCGGCGGACCATCAATTCCTTGATCTTGCCGATCGCCTTGTTCGGGTTCAACCCTTTCGGGCAGACGTCGACGCAGTTCATGATCGAATGGCAGCGGAACAGGCGGTACGGGTCTTCCAGGTTGTCCAGACGCGCGCCGGTGGCTTCGTCGCGCGAATCGGCGATGAAGCGGTAGGCTTGCAGCAGGCCGGCCGGGCCGACGAATTTGTCCGGATTCCACCAGAACGACGGGCACGACGTGGAGCAGCATGCGCACAGGATGCACTCGTACAGGCCATCGAGTTCTTCGCGCTGTTCCGGCGACTGCAGGCGTTCTTTTTCAGGCGGGATCGAATCGTTGATCAGGAACGGCTTGATCGAATCGTACTGCTTGAAAAATTGCGTCATGTCGACGATCAGATCGCGGATGACCGGCAAACCTGGCAACGGACGCAGCACGATAGGCTCGGACAGTTCGTTCAGGTTGGTGGTGCATGCCAGGCCGTTCTTGCCGTTGATGTTCATCGCGTCCGAACCGCACACGCCTTCGCGGCACGAGCGGCGCAGGGCCAGCGAGTCATCGACGTCCGCCTTGATGCGCTGCAATGCATCGAGCAGCATCTTGTCGGTGTCTTTCAGTTCGACCGTCAGGTCTTGCATGTACGGCTTGGCATCCTGGTCAGGATCGTAGCGGTAAATTTTGAATTTAAGAGTGCGTGCCATGTTCTGACCTTTAGAAAGTACGTGGTTTTGGCTTGAAGGTATCGACCGTCAGCGGTTTCGTGACGACTGGCTTGTACGCGAGGCGGTTGCCTTCGGAATACCACAGCGTGTGCTTCATCCAGTTGTCATCGTCGCGTTGCGGGTAGTCGTCCTGGGCGTGCGCGCCGCGCGATTCCTTGCGCGCCGCTGCCGAGACGATGGTCGCCTTCGCCGTTTCGATCAGGTTGTCCAGTTCCAGCGCTTCCACGCGGGCCGTGTTGAAGACCATCGATTTATCCTTGAAGGAGACGTGCTTGCGGCGCTCGTCAAGCTTCATGATTTCTTCGACGCCTTTGTTCAGCATCTCGTCGGTACGGAACACGCCACAGTACTTCTGCATCGTTGCGCGGATGTCGTTTGCCACGCCCTGCACGGTTTCCGAGCCGGTCGAGTTTTCCAGGCGCGCCAGGCGGCCCATGGCAAATTCGGCAGCATCGGCTGGCAAAGGCTTGTTTTCCTTGGCTTTCAGGCCGCTGCCCACGATGTGGTTGCCGGCCGCGCGGCCGAAGACCACCAGGTCGAGCAGCGAGTTCGTGCCCAGACGGTTGGCGCCGTGCACCGAGACGCAGGCGCATTCGCCGATCGCGTACAGGCCGTTGACGACTTGCGCCGAATTATCCGGACCGGTCGGGGTGACGACCTGGCCGTGGATGTTCGTCGGAATGCCGCCCATCTGGTAGTGAATCGTCGGCACGACAGGAATCGGTTCCTTGGTCGCATCGACGTTGGCGAACTTGTGGCCGATTTCCAGGATCGACGGCAGGCGCTTGGCGATGGTATCGGCACCGATATGGCGCAGGTCCAGCATCACGTGGTCCTTGTTCGGACCGCAGCCGCGGCCTTCCTTGATTTCCTGGTCCATCGAACGCGAGACGAAGTCGCGCGGCGCCAGATCCTTCAGGGTCGGCGCATAGCGCTCCATGAAGCGTTCGCCTTCGCTATTGATCAGGATGCCGCCTTCGCCGCGCACGCCTTCGGTGATCAAGACGCCCGCGCCGGCAACGCCGGTCGGGTGGAACTGCCAGAATTCCATGTCTTGCAGCGGCAGGCCGGCACGTGCCGCCATGCCCATGCCGTCGCCGGTGTTGATGAAGGCATTCGTCGAGGCGGCGAAGATGCGGCCTGCGCCGCCCGTTGCCATGACCGTCGTCTTTGCTTCCAGGATCATGCATTCGCCGGTTTCCATTTCCAGCGCAACAACACCAATCACGTCGCCTTCGGCGTCGCGGATCAGGTCGAGTGCCATCCATTCGACGAAGAAGTGCGTACGCGCACGCACGTTGCGCTGGTACAGCGTATGCAACAGGGCGTGACCGGTACGGTCGGCTGCCGCGCAAGCGCGCTGCACCGGCTTTTCGCCGAAGTGGGCCGTATGGCCGCCGAAGGGACGCTGATAGATGGTGCCGTCAGGGTTGCGGTCGAATGGCATGCCGAAGTGTTCCAGTTCGTACACGACTTTCGGTGCTTCGCGGCACATGAATTCGATGGCATCCTGGTCGCCCAGATAGTCGCCACCCTTGACGGTGTCGAACATGTGCCAGAACCAGTTGTCTTCGGCCATGTTGCCGAGCGATGCGCCGATACCGCCCTGCGCCGCCACGGTGTGCGAGCGGGTCGGGAAAACTTTCGACAGAACAGCGACGTTCAGGCCGGCTTCAGCCAGTTGCAACGACGCGCGCATGCCGGAACCACCGGCGCCAACGATAACCGCATCAAAGCGGCGGGTAGGAATTGCAGATTTATATGCTGCCACGATTACACACTCCAGAGTATCTGCACCGTCCAAGCGGCACAAGCGATCAACCACAGCATGGTGGCAATTTGCAGCGTCAAACGGAGGCCAGCGCTTTTCACGTAGTCCATCCAGATATCGCGTACGCCCACCCATGCGTGGTAAAACAGGGCGACGAAAGTCACCAGGCTGAATAATTTGAACCATTGCTGTGCAAACAATCCTGCCCAGCCTTCATAGCTGAAGTTGCTGCCGGTGAGGAAGGAAATCAGCAGGATGGCCACATAAGCCACCATGACGATGGCGGTGACGCGTTGCGCCAGCCAGTCGCGCAAGCCGTAATGGGCACCGACGACGAGGCGTTTCGGTCCGATGTTATTGTCTGCCATTAAAATACTCCAAACAGTTTCAAAGCGACCAATGCCGTCAACACCACGCTCACGACCAGTACGGACGTCGCGGTCTTGCGTGCCGAATCTTTTTCGATAGCAACGTGCACATCCATGAACAGGTGACGGATGCCGGCGCAGAAGTGGTGCAGGAAGGCCCAGACCAGCGCCAGGGTGATCAGCTTGACGAACCAGTGCGATGCGATGCCCTGGAAGTAAGCGTAGGACATTTCGGAACGCAAGCTCTGTTCCAGCATGTACAGGATGCAGGGCAGCAGGGCGAACATGATGAAACCGCTGATGCGATGCAGGATCGAGACGATGGCGCCGACAGCCATGCGGTAGTTCGACAATTCGGTAACATGAATGTTACGGAATTCCGGCCGTTCTTTTTTTGGTACTTCTCTTACGGCTTCAGACATAACAAAAACCTCCCCTTGATAACTAAATATTGAAGCGAAGCCGCGATTTTCGCCTATTTTCGCAACCCACACCAATATCTATTGTTGCATATAACCAAAATGGTTTTTTACTACAAAATATCGCGCTACTTTCCGTAGTTCACGTAATTTAATTACAGAATCGCCGGCAAAGCACGGCCCGCCGGAGCGGGCCATGCTTTAGCTGCGCTTTCTGCTGTCTCCGCTGCCCGCCTTGCGGCAGGCATCTTGCAAGCGATGCACTTCAGCCTTGCTGCTTGTCCGGACACCCGCAGGCGCCCCGCCGCTTCAGCTGAGTTCATTCTGATAATGATGGCGACTGGTCAGATACAAGCCGCGGCGCAGTTCGACCGGCTTGTCGCCGTAGGTAAACGACACGCGCTCCGAGCTGAGCAAGGGCGTGCCGAGATCGATATTGAGCAGTTGCGCGGCGCCCGCGTCGGCGCACACGGCGCGGATCTGCTCGGACGCGCGGATCATGCGCGTGCCAAATTCCGTTTCGAACAGGCCGTACATGGGCCCCTTGTATTCCACCAGGCGTTCGGCCGTCAGGCCCTTGAAGATCAGGCCGGGTAGCCACAGCTCCTCGACGATGGTCGGCACGCCGTCGAAATACTGCACGCGCTTGATGAAGATGACGGCGTCGCCGGACTTCAGGTCCATCAGGCGCGCCACGTCGGCCGGCGCGCGCACGCGCTTGACCTCGATAAACTTGCTTTCCGGGTAGTGCGGCACGCCTTCGTCCGGCACCAGGCGCAGGAAGCGGAAATGCGCGCGCGCCTCATGGTGGGTGGAAACGAAGGTGCCCTTGCCCTGGCGGCGCATGACGAGATTCTCGGCAGCGAGTTCATCGATGGCCTTGCGCACCGTGCCCTGGCTGACCTTGAAACGGCCTGCCAGCTCGACTTCGCTGGGAATGAGCTCGCCCGGTTTCCACTCGCCCGATTGCAGGCTCTGCGTAATCAGCGCCTTGATCTGCTGGTACAGGGGACTGAAGGTAGGTGCTGCGCTGGCGACAGGCATCGCCGGCGTAGTGGCATTGCTGCTGGCCACCGCGGTGACGGGCGTGCTGGCCGCTGCGGCGACGGGCGTGGCCGCAGTGCCCGCGGTCGGACTGACCGCCCCGCTTGCAGCAGTGGCATTGTTGGTCAGATTGGACGAGGCGGAATTCATAGTCCGACATTTCAACACAAATCACTGCCCGCGTCCAGTAAAACACTCGCAGTTATCTGTCTTATATAAGACATAAGATATGATTGACAGATACAGATCAGAGGCCTAAACTGCCCTCGATAAAACTTGTGTGCCAGCGTTTTATGTTGTCGGCCAGCCACTCTGGCCTCGTGCAACACAGGCGTGACGGCAGCGTACACCAGCAATTCGGTGACGCGGGCCGGTTTTGGTATCATTATAGTTTTTCCGGATAAGCGTAAGCCCAGCTTCAAGCCCGTTTTCTTTCCCACTTTGGAGATTCATCATGGCTAAAACCCCAATGCGTGTTGCAGTGACCGGCGCCGCCGGCCAGATCGGCTACGCCCTGTTGTTCCGCATCGCCAATGGCGACATGCTCGGCAAAGACCAGCCTGTCATCTTGCAACTGCTTGAAATCCCGGACGAAAAAGCCCAGAAGGCGCTCAAGGGCGTGATGATGGAAATCGACGACTGCGCCTTCCCGCTGCTGACGGAAATGACTGCTCACGCCGATCCGCTGACCGCATTCAAGGATGTCGACGTGGCCGTACTGGTTGGCGCGCGTCCACGCGGCCCAGGCATGGAACGCAAGGACCTGCTGGAAGCGAACGCCCAGATCTTCACGGTACAAGGCAAGGCGCTCGACGCCGTCGCTTCGCGCAATGTCAAAGTCCTGGTAGTCGGCAACCCTGCCAACACCAACGCTTACATCGCCATGAAATCGGCACCATCGCTGCCGGCGAAAAACTTCACCGCCATGCTGCGCCTGGACCACAACCGCGCGCTGTCGCAAGTCGCTGCCAAGACCGGCACCGCCGTCAAGGATATCGAGAAGCTGACCGTCTGGGGCAACCACTCGCCTACGATGTACGCCGACTACCGTTTCGCCACCGTCAATGGCAAGGCCGTCAAGGACCTGATCAACGACCAGGAATGGAACGCCAACACCTTCCTGCCGACCGTCGGCAAGCGCGGTGCGGCCATCATCGAAGCGCGCGGCCTGTCGTCGGCAGCGTCGGCAGCGAACGCCGCCATCGACCACATCCACGACTGGATGCTGGGCACCGCCGGCAAGTGGACCACCATGGGCGTGCCTTCCGATGGCTCGTATGGCATCCCTGAAGGCACCGTCTTCGGCTTCCCGGTCACCACCGACAACGGTGAGTACACCATCGTTCAAGGCCTGGAAATCGATGCATTCTCGCAAGAGCGCATCAACCTGACCCTGAAAGAACTGACCGAAGAGCGCGAAGGCGTGAAACACCTGCTGGCGTAAATACAGTATTGGCGGCGCGGCCTGAGCGCCGCCCGCCAAGAAGGCCGCCCCGCGAGATTCGCGGCGCGGCTGTTTTATCAAGTAGTCTTTACCTGCAGAAATGCCTTAAGCATGCACCCTTCCGAGGTTTTATTCCAAGGCAAACGCCAGCCGCTGTTGCTCGCCGCTTGCGACCACTACGCCGGCTCTGAAAAGCTGATGCGTAAATCGATTGCTTTGCAACAAGAGCTTGGGCCCCTGTTCGACATCACATTCGACTGCGAAGACGGCGCCAGCGCCGGCAATGAAGAGTCGCACGCCCACATGATCGCCGGCCTGCTGGCCAGCGACGAGAACCAGTTCAACCGCATCGGCGTGCGCGTGCACGACGTCGACAGCCCGTTTTTCGCGCGCGACGTGGAAATCATCTGCGCCGCCGCGGCCCGCCTGGCCTACATCGCCGTACCCAAGGTGGGCGGCGTGCAAGATGCCATGCTGGCCATCGACCTGATCAATCTGCACGCGCGCCGCGCCGGCCGCGACAACCTGCCCGTGCACATCCTGATCGAGACGCATGGCGCGCTGCGCGACGCCTACGCCATCGCCGCCCTGCCCCAGGTCGAATGCCTGTCCTTCGGCATCATGGATTTCGTCTCGGCCCACTACGGCGCCATTCCCGCCGCCGCCATGCGCACGCCGGGCCAGTTTACGCACCCGCTGGTGGTGCGCGCCAAGCTGGAAGTGGCGGCCGCCTGCCACGCGCACGGCAAGGTACCGTCGCACAATGTGACGACCGACGTGCGCGATTCGGCCGTGGTGGCGAATGACGCCCAGCGCGCGACGGCCGAGTTCGGCTACACGCGCATGTGGAGCATCCATCCGGACCAGATCAAGCCCATCATCAAGGCCTTCACGCCGCGCCTGTCCGAAGTCAACGAGGCCAGCAACATCCTGAATGAAGCGCTGCGCGCCAACTGGGGACCGATTGCGCAAAATGGCCGCTTGCATGACCGCGCCAGCTACCGATATTATTGGACCGTTTTACAACGCGCCAAACTGGCAGGCCTGGGCTTGCCCGAGGCGGCCGCTGCATTACTCAACACCCCCTCTTCCAGCACCACTGAAAACTGACAGGAATTACACGATGTCCCTCTCCAAATTAGCCATTGCCTGCAGCGTCGCGCTGGGCGCCATGACCCTCACGCTGGCGCCAGCCAGCTTCGCCGCCACGGATACCAAGGAGCCGGCAAAAGCCAAGGCCGTCAAGGCCAAGCCGAAAGCCAAGGCCGTCAAGGCCAAGGCGGCCGCCAAGGAAGCGCATCCGCTCGCCATGTCGGTCGTCGACAAGGAAGAATCGGATGAGCCGGACACCGCAGGCTCGGCCTCCACCGATTTCAATTGTGAACTTGGTAATAAAATTACCATCTACACCAATGCTACTGACGACAAACACATCGCCCTGCGCTGGAAGAAGCGCCTGCACCGCCTGAGCCGCGTGGGCACCACCACCGGCGCCAACCGCTTCGAGAACCGCTTGTACGGCCTGGTCTGGATCGGCATCCCGGCCAAAGGCATGCTGCTCGATTCCAAGCAGGGCCGCCAGCTGGCCAATGAATGCAAGGATGCGGAGCAAGCCAAGCCGGCAGCCTTGGTGGAAGCCCCGCCATCGCTGGGCGTCTTGCCAGTCACCGGCGGCTGATGTGCGTAGCAAGGGCCTCTTCGGGGGCTCAGTCATGTTTTGTAATTTGAATCATCAATAAATAGACGATACCCAACAAGGAGAGGTCATGTCCCGCAACACTCTGAACACGCTCAAGGACTTTAATATTTCGGATAGCAAGAAGGGCAAGCTGTACTCCCTGCCTGCGCTGGAAAAAAGCCTGGGCATCAATGTCTCCCGCCTGCCAGTGTCGATTCGCATCGTGCTCGAATCGGTATTGCGCAACTGCGACGGCAAAAAAGTCACCGAAGAACACGTCAAGCAATTGGCGAGCTGGGGCCCGACCGCCGAGCGCACCGACGAGATCCCGTTCGTAGTGGCGCGCGTCGTGCTGCAAGACTTCACCGGCGTTCCCCTGCTGGCCGACCTGGCAGCCATGCGCAACGTGGCCGCCAAGATGGGTATCAACGCCAAGAAAATCGAACCGCTGGTGCCAGTCGACCTGGTGGTCGACCACTCGGTGACCATCGATCACTACCGCGAAAAGAAAGCGCTGGACCTGAACATGAAACTGGAATTCTCGCGTAACAACGAGCGTTACCAGTTCATGAAATGGGGCATGCAGGCATTCGACACCTTCGGCGTCGTGCCACCAGGCTTCGGCATCGTCCACCAGGTCAATCTGGAATACCTGGCACGCGGCGTGCACCACGCAGGCAAGAAAGCCGGCGACGTGTACTACCCTGACACCCTGGTCGGCACCGACTCGCACACCACCATGATCAACGGCATCGGCGTAGTCGGCTGGGGCGTGGGCGGCATCGAGGCGGAAGCGGGCATGCTGGGCCAGCCGGTTTACTTCCTGACGCCTGACGTCATCGGCGTGAACCTGACCGGCGCGCTGCGCGAAGGCTGCACCGCCACCGATCTGGTACTGACCATCACCGAATTGCTGCGCAAAGAGAAAGTCGTCGGCAAGTTCGTCGAATTCTTCGGTGTAGGCACCGAGTCCTTGACCCTGACGGACCGCGCGACGATCGCCAACATGGCACCGGAATACGGCGCGACCATGGGCTTCTTCCCGGTCGACGACGCGACCATCGATTATTTCAAGGGCACCGGCCGCAGCAAGGCTGAAATCGCCGCGTTCGAAAGCTACTTCAAGGCGCAAAACCTGTACGGCATTCCAAAAGCGGGCGACATCGACTACACCCGCGTGGTGGAACTGAACCTGGCCACGG
Source organism: Janthinobacterium kochi (assembly GCF_051380715.1). Taxonomy (NCBI): domain Bacteria; kingdom Pseudomonadati; phylum Pseudomonadota; class Betaproteobacteria; order Burkholderiales; family Oxalobacteraceae; genus Janthinobacterium; species Janthinobacterium kochi. The sequence continues at coordinate 64,928 of NZ_JBNYXO010000001.1, read as the reverse complement.
TCGCACCGTCGCTAGCCGGCCCGAAACGCCCGCAAGACCGTATCGAAATCGGCAACGTCAAGGCGAACTTCGCCGAACTGTTCGCCAAGCCGACCACGGAAAACGGCTTCAACAAGAACCCGGCCGACCTGAACGCCGTGTACGAAACGACGAATGGCGTGAAAGTGTCGAACGGCGACGTGCTGATCGCCGCGATCACTTCGTGCACCAACACCTCGAACCCGAGCGTGATGCTGGCGGCCGGCCTGCTGGCCAAGAAAGCCGTCGAAGCCGGCCTGAAAGTTGCGCCGCACATCAAGACGTCGCTGGCTCCCGGCTCGCGCGTCGTCACCGAGTACCTGACGGCTGCCGGCCTGCTGCCTTACCTGGAAAAACTGGGCTTCGGCGTCACCGCCTACGGCTGCACCACCTGTATCGGCAATGCGGGCGACCTGACGCCTGAGCTGAACGCCGCGATTGCCACGCACGACATCGTCGCCTCGGCCGTGCTGTCGGGTAACCGCAACTTCGAAGCGCGTATTCACCCGAACATCCGCTCGAACTTCCTGGCTTCGCCACCGCTGGTCGTCGCCTACGCCATCGCCGGCAACATGACGCGCGACCTGATGACGGAACCTGTCGGCAAGGGCAAGGGCGGCAAGGACGTCTACCTGGGCGACATCTGGCCGACCTCGGCTGAAGTGTCGGCCATGATGAAGTTCGCCATGAACGCCAAGGTGTTCAAGGACAACTACGCCGACGTCAAGGGCGCGCCAGGCAAGCTGTGGGAGAAAGTCACCACCGTGTCCGGTCAAGTCTACAACTGGCCAAAATCGACTTACATCGCGGAGCCACCGTTCTTCGACAACTTCTCGATGACGCCAGCAGCAGTGGCCACCGGCATCGAAGGCGCGCGCGCACTGGGCGTGTTCGGCGATTCCATCACCACCGACCACATCTCGCCAGCCGGCTCGATCCAGGAAAACGGTCCTGCAGGCAAATGGCTGAAGGAAAACGGCGTCCTGAAAGCGGACTTCAACTCCTACGGCTCGCGTCGCGGTAACCATGAAATCATGATGCGCGGCACGTTCGCCAACGTGCGTATCAAAAACCGCATGATCCCTGCCAAGGCAGACGGTTCGGCGGTCGAAGGCGGCATCACGATCCACCAGCCTTCCGGCGAAGAAATGTCGATCTACGACGCAGCGATGAAATATGTTGCTGAAGGTACGCCAACCATGGTTTTCGGCGGCGAAGAGTACGGTACGGGCTCGTCGCGCGACTGGGCAGCCAAAGGTACGCAACTGCTGGGCGTGAAAGCCGTGATCACCCGTTCGTTCGAGCGTATTCACCGCTCGAACCTGGTGGGCATGGGCGTGCTGCCGCTGCAATTCATCGGCGACGACAGCGTGCAAACCCTGGGCATCACCGGCAATGAAACCTTCGACCTGAAAGGCCTCGAAGGCGAAATCAAGCCACAGCAACTGGCCACCCTGGTGATCCACCGCGCCGACGGCACCAGCGTCGACGTGAAAGTGCTGCTGCGCATCGATACGCCGATCGAAGTCGATTACTACAAGCACGGCGGTATCCTGCCATTCGTGCTGCGTCAACTGCTGGCCGAGTAGTCAGCCCAGCTGTGATGTAAGATAAGAGCGCCGGTTTCGACCGGCGCTTTTTTTCGTCCCTGCACCCCGTTTTTCCTTGAAATTTCGACTATTGGCATGATCTAAGGATAGCTTACGTATTGCGTGCGGCCGAATCCTCTACAATACGGTTATAAGGGTTTATCATTGTTTGACTGATCCATTTTTTTCACTTTCCGAGACTCTTATCCCGCTATGCGTCGTCCTTCCAAAGATTCATCCCATAAACTGACTGCCGACAGCCAGCGCCTGGTCACCTTTGCCCAGGCGATCGTACAGGCAGCCAGCCGTCTCGAAGAGCGGTCCTGGGAACACAGCCTGGATACGCAGCTCCAGAAATTACTCAAAACCGGCCACCAGGACACCATCGACAACACCCTGGGCAGCCTGTTCAAGGAAGACTTGAACGCCTACGACGTGCTGATGGACTGCGTTGAAGCCATCAGTGAATCGACCGTCATCACGCATGAAGACGTGCGCTATGACGCCCTGCTGGTCGCCGTGCCCATCCTGGCATGGACGCGCTTCTCCATCGCTTCCGGCCCCATGGCCGGCGATGCGCACGGTGTGCTGTCGGCGCATTTCGCCGCCCACCTGCTGGCCGATGGCACGAAGATGGCCATGGCGCCGACCCTGTACTCGATCGACCAGTTGCCGCGCAGCCACGTCGAGACGTATGTCAAGACGCAGAAGCTGGCACTGGCCGCCCTGAAAGGCACGGCCGTCAAGCCTTCAAGCAAAGAGGCGGAAACGGCGCCCTTCCTGGCCGACACACGCTACCTGCTGGTGGCCGTGGTGGCGCCTGCTGGCGCGCCGCTGTTCCGCTGGCAGACGCCGGCCAGCCAGCTCGACTTCATCGCCGAGCGCAGCGCCGCCCTGGACCAATGGCGCGCGCAAGCAACGCCAACCATCGCCCGCCTGCTGCCCGGCTGCGGCCTGGAGTTGCTGTTGCCAGAAGCGTACTACGTGGCCTGCCGCGAAGCGGACAAGCTGATACGTCCCGTCTCCGTGCGCGCCGCCGTGCACTACCTGACGCACACCTTGGCCATCGAACCGTCGGAACTGCGCGCCGTCATCGCCGGCTTCGGCGAAGAAGCGGCCGATGGCCAGGTCGACGAGTACCGCATCGCCTTCACCCTGCGCCAGACGCCGGACGTCATCTACGGCATCGTCTGGCCCCTGTACGGCCAGGAAGACGAGGATGGCACGCCGATCGAAGGCCTGATCCAGGTCGGCATTGCCGCGCTGGACAAGCAAAAGACGCCCGTCGATGAAATCATCGAGCACCTGAACGCGGCCGGCGTGACGCACATCAAGCGCCACGCGGAACGTTTTGTCGGTGAATACTGTGACGATTGCGGCGCGCCCTTGTTTGCCGATCCTGTCGGTGAACTGGCGCATGCGGAAATGCCGGAAGATACGCCGCAAGGCAGCGAGCATTTTCATTAATTGATAACGCATAGGGCCGGAGGTTTCTTCCGGCCTTTTTTTCGCCCCGACCGCCGATGCATTCCAGCCCAGCCACGCCCTCTCCCCTGCGGCCAGCATTGCTGGCGCTGTCATTGCCCATGCTGGCAATGCTGCTGGCGAGCGCATTCATCGCCATGCGCGTCATGGGCACGCTGGGTCCCTTGGGTTTGTTCTGGATGCTGCCACTGAGTTTTTGCGTGATGGCAGCCTTGCCCTGGATCTTGCTGTCGCCGCAAGGACGGCGCAGCATCGGTCTGCAAGCCCCCTCTGGCAAAGCGCCCTACGCCCTGGCGTTGACCTGCGGTGTGGCTGCCGCACTCCTGTGCTTTGCGCTGGGCATGCTGCTGTATGGCGCCACGACGGACAACTGGTTTGTCAGCATAGCGACCAGCTTTCGCCGCACGGCGCCCACGGCCGGGCTGAGCATCTGGATGCTGCACCTGATGATCACCGTGCCGGCTTGCATCTTCAGTCCTATCGGTGAGGAAATCTTTTTTCGAGGCGTGCTGCAAAATGCACTGGAGGAAAAACTGTCTGTGCGCAGCAGCACCTGCGGGGAAGCAGGGCTGTTCGGCCTGGCACACCTGTGCCATCATGGCTTGAGCGTGACGGCTGCCGGCGTATCGCTGAATGTGGTCTCGGCGGCAGTGTGGGTGGCGCTGATGTTTGCGACAGCCTGCCTGTTCGCGTGGCTACGGCGCCGCCATGCTTCGCTCTGGCCAGCAATGGCGGCACACGCAGCATTCAATCTGACGATGAATGCCGTGATTTTCCAGTTCCTGTGGCCACCATCACCACTGTGAAAACGGATGGCGGATCAGGTTCGCATTGTAGTAACGCGCATCGCCCGACACTTCCGCCCCTATCCAGTCGGGCTTGTCGAAGGGCTGGTCTTCCGAGGCCAGTTCGATCTCGGCCACCACCAGGCCCGCATTGGCGCCCAGGAACTCGTCGACTTCCCACACCATGCCCGCGTATTCGATGCGGTGGCGGAACTTTTCGATCAGCGGCTGTTCGCACAGGCCGTCGAGCAGTTCAACGGCGTCGGCCAGCGGGATCGGATACTCCCACTCGCCGCGCGTCGCGCCCACGTTCGCGCCCTTGATGGTCAGCATCGCCTGCTCGCCTTCGATGCGCACGCGCACCACGCGCTCGCGCGCGGAGGACAAATACCCCTGGCGCAGCAGGACCGGTTGGCCCAGCCCGCGCCAGGCGTCGCCGGCAAGCAAAAACTTACGCTCGATCTCGATACCCATGAACAACGCCGTTCAATCCAGCGACAGCAGGATAGGCTGCAGCATGGCCGCGCCCAGGGCCGCGCTGCGCGCGCCGTTCCAGCCCACGGCCGGATCGGGCAAGTCGGCGTTTTCCTTGAACGGCATTTCCAGGGTCAGCGCCAGGCAACCGAAGTGGTGGCCGATGTATTTCGACGCCAGGGTCAGCATGTCCGACTTGTACTTGCTGGCCGCGTAGCCAAACTTGTCCTGGAAGTCCGGGCTGGCCTGCTTGTAGCGCTCGATGAAGGCTTTCTGGTGCGCCGCTTGCGCCGGCGTGAAATTTTCCAGCATTTCGTTGCCGGCCACGAAGTTGTACGGCAGCGCTTCATCGCCGTGGATGTCGAAGAACATGTCGACGCCCGTTTCGTGGATCTTGTTTTTCACGCACAGCACTTCCGGGCTGGACGCCAGCGATGGCGTCATCCATTCGCGGTTCAGGTTGGCGCCCGCCGCATTCGTGCGCAGGTTGCCGCGGACGGAACCGTCCGGATTCATGTTCGGCACGATGTGGAACACGGCGCGCTGCAAGAGCTTGCGCGCGATCGGATTGGCGTCGTCGAGCAGGGAGTCGATGAGGCCTTCGACGAACCATTCGGCCATCGATTCGCCCGGATGCTGGCGCGCGATGACCCAGATTTTCTTTTCCGCCTGCGGGTTGCCGATGGTGACCATATTCATGTCGCGGCCGTCGACCGTGCTGCCCAGGTCGGATACGCGCGCCAGCGGATGCTCGGCCACTTCGCCCAGCAGGCGCAAATGGCGCTCCCACGAATACGGCTCGAAATAGGCGTAGTACACGCTGTCGAGTTCCGGCGTATGCGCAATCGTCATGACCTGGCCATCGAACGACGTCGGCACGCGGAACCAGTTTTCGCTGTCGTAGCTGGCCACGGCCTGGTAGCCTTCATAGCCGGCCGGATAGGTGGCCTGGCCCGCGTTCAGGATGCGCATCGTGCATGCCTGGCCGCGCGCGCCCTGCAGGCGGAAGTGGAACCACTGATGGATGTCGGCGTGGCTATCCTTGCGCAAGTTCAGGTCGATGGCGCCGGCACTGGCGGCGCTTACCACCTCGATGGCGCCCGAGTCGAAGTTCTGGCTGATTTTAATGGTCATGTAATGATCCCGTCCAAATGTAAGAGTTCCGGCGTCGCCTCGTGGGCTGGCGCCGTCGCGCTAAAAACGCAGTGTAAGCTATCCCGCTATTTTCCGCCCTTTGGCCCCGTTCGCAAAGCCTGGGCGGGCGATTTATGCACCAATCCGGGGCATCGATGGCAAAGCGCCGGGCAAAAGGGCGAAAAATCGGCCCACTGTCGCATCGACCGGACAAAAAACTGAATTGTAACAATGCCGGACACATTGGCAGCTCAGCGCCATCCTATAATTCTTGCTTTCATTGAGTCGCCAGGAAAGAGTCGTGGACAAGAAGTTGACCAATATTCAAGAAAGAAAGTTACGCGAGGCCCAGGCGCGGCGCGAGCACATCATCGACGTCGTCAAAGATCTCATCAAGAAGGGCGGCGCGCGCGCCGTCTCCATCCGCAAGGTGGCCGAGGCGGCCGGTTTTTCCACTACCGTCGTATACGCCCTGTTCCGCGACAAGGCCACCCTGATCGCCCAGGCCATGGACAAGGACTTGCTGGAACTGGTGCGCGCCATGCGCAGCGCCAGTGAAGCCGGCGGCGATCACTGGGAACGCATCCGGCTGACGGGGCGGGCCTACATCGAGTACGGTTTCCAGCACCCCGATGAATACTCGCTGATCTTCATGGAATTGCGCCCACATGCGGAAATCGACGCCGTCGAAGTGGAACACGGCAATATCGAGCAAGATCCATATGCGTTTGCCCTCTCCCTCTTCACCGAACTGGCCAAGGCGGGCGAGGTGCGCGGCGACGAAGCGGTGCTGCACACGATGACGCAAATCTTCTGGCAATCGCTGCACGGACTCGTGTCGCTGCGCATCGTCATGGATGCGGGCGACCCATGGACGCCGCACCCGGAAATGCACGCGCATATCGACGACTTGCTGGCTGTCGTCATGACAGGCATTCGCCTGCGCTTTGCGCCGGGTGCCTGACAACAGCATTCAAAACCGAAGTAAAAAAGGCAGGCGCGGTACTGCACCGCCCTGCCCTGTCTTGATGTGAACGAAGCTTACTGCGCTTCAAGCATGCTCTGCGTTTCCTGGTAGCGCGTATGCCACGACAGCGCCTGCTCCAGGATGTGCGGCGTGTGGCCGCCGCGCTGGCATGCCGCGTCGTAATACGCGCGCAATTGATCACGGTAATCAGGATGCGTGCAGCGCTCGATGATCAACGGCGCCCGTTCGCGCGGCGCCAGTCCCCGCAAGTCTGCATAGCCCCACTCCGTCACCAGCACGTCGACGTCATGCTCCGTATGATCCACATGCGAGACCATCGGCACGACGCTGGAAATGCGCCCGCCCTTGGCCGCCGATTTCGACACGAACATCGATACTTGCCCATTGCGCGCAAAATCGCCCGAGCCGCCGATGCCGTTCATCATGTGCGTGCCGCACACGTGCGTGGAATTGACGTTGCCGTAGATATCGAATTCCAGCGCCGTGTTCAGGGCGATGATGCCCAGGCGGCGCACGATTTCCGGATGGTTGCTGATCTCTTGCGGGCGCAGCACGATCTTCGAGCGGTAATGGTCGATATTGTCCATCAGCTTTTGATGCACGGCAGCCGACAGGGTGATCGACGAGGCCGAGGCGAACGCCAACTGGCCCGAGTCGAGCAGCTCGATCGCGCTATCCTGCAGCACTTCCGAATACATGGTCATGTTCTGGAAGGGCGAACCGATCAGGCCATGCAGCACGGCATTGGCGATGGTGCCGATGCCCGCCTGCAGCGGCAGCAATTCCGGGCCCATACGCCCGGCCGCCACTTCGCCTTGCAGGAAGGCGATCACGTGGCCGGCGATCGCCTGCGTTTCCGCGTCGGGCGGCAAGGCGTTCGACGGGCTGTCGGGGCTGTCCGTGATGACGATGGCGGCGATGCGGGCCGGGTCGATGGCGATGGCCGTGCTGCCCAGGCGCTGGTCGACGCGCGTGAGCGGTATCGGTTCACGGCCCGGCAGGGATTGCGGAATATAAATGTCGTGCAAGCCTTCCAGCGCCAGCGGCGTGGACAGGTTGATTTCGATGATGACTTGCGTGGCCTGCTGGGCGAAGGCGGCGGAGTTGCCCACCGACATGGTCGGGATGATGGCGCCGGCGGCCGTGATGGCCGTCGCTTCGATGACGGCGATGTCGACGGCGGCCAGGTTGCCCGAGCGCAGCTGCTCGGCCGTTTCCGACAGATGCTGGTCGATGAACATGACTTCACCGTTGTTGATCTTGCCGCGCAAGATCGGGTCGACCTGGAACGGCATGCGGCGCGCCAGCACGCCCGCTTCGGCCATCAGGCCGTCGCTGCCATTGCCCAGCGAAGCGCCCGTGATCAGGGTCAGGCTGAGCGGATCTTGCAGGGCGCGCTCGGCCAGCGCGCGCGGCAGGGCCTTGGCGTCGCCGGCACGGGTGAACCCGCTCATGCCGACACGCATGCCGTTGTGGAACAATTTGGCTGCCTCGTCGGCGCTCATGATTTTGCTGAGCAAGCCTGGGTGGCGGATACGGTCCTCGTACATCGTGATGCTCCTGATATTCTTAATATTCTCAAACTGGATGGCTGTCATACACCAACCCCATAAGTGGATTCAGTATAAAATCCCGGCTACATGCATGGCATGAATTAATTTCGCCAAACCCAGTCGATATTTTCATGCTTCGCCGAGGCGAGCCCCATCTTGGATATCCGTTCCCTGCGCTATTTTGTCGAAACCGTGCGCCTGTCGAGCTTTACGCAGGCGGCAGAATCGCTGCACCTGACCCAGTCGACCATCAGCAAGATGGTGCGCCAGCTGGAAGAGGAAGTGGGCGCCCAGCTGCTGGTGCGCGACGGGCGCAAGCTGACCCTGACGGACACGGGCCGCATCGTCTACCAGCACGGCCAGGAAATGCTGGCCAACATGCGTCAGCTGACGCTGGAAGTACGCGACACCCAGGCCTTGCAGCGCGGCAGCCTGACGGTCGGCATCCCGCCCATGATCAATGTGCTGTTCACGCCTGTATTGAAGGCCTTCCGCGCGCGTCACCCGAACATCAGCCTGACCCTGCAGGAAGACACGGGCCAGCAGATCGAGCGCCAGGTGGCGGGGGGGGAGCTGGAAATCGGCATGACGGTGCTGCCGGCGGACCCGGAACTGGACCTCGTGGCGGTCACCATCGCCAGCTACCCGATCTGGGCCCTGGCCGAGCCGGGCACGTTCCAGAAAAAACGCACGACACTGCCCTTCAAGGCGCTGGCCGACCTGCCGCTGGTGCTGTTAAAAGATGACTTCGCCCTCACGCGCAGCCTGCGCCAGCATTTCGCGCAGGCGGGCTTCACGCCGACCATCGCGGCGCAGAGCGGCCAGTGGGACTGGCTGGTGGCGATGGCCTCGGCCGGCCTGGGCGTGGCCCTGCTGCCCGAACCGTTCATCCACCGCCTGGCTGGCGAACCTCTGGAGGCGGTGCGCCTCGTCGAACCGGAAGTGGCATGGCAGGTGGCGCATATCTGGAGCGGGCGCTATCTGTCGCATGCGGCGCGCGCCTGGCTTGAGGTGTGCCAGGATGTGCTGGGCACGCCGTTCGCGCACTGATGTAAAAAAGGGTGGCCGAGGCCACCCTTTCGATTGATCACGACAGCACAGCTTATTTGGCGGCGGCGTCGTTGTACATGCTGGCGTATTTCCAGCCGAAGTACAAAATAAAGGTATAGCACAGGGCCGGCACGAGGAAGGACAGTTGCAGGTTGATGTGGTCGGCCAGGAAGCCCTGGATGAACGGCACGATGGCGCCGCCGACGATGGCCATGCACAGGATGCCGGAACCTTGTCCCGTTTGCGCGCCCAGCTTGTTCAGGGCCATGCTGAAGATGGTCGGGAACATGATGGAGTTGAACAGGCCGACGGCGATCAATGCCCACATGGCCGTGTGACCGCTGGAGAACACGGCGACGAGAATCAGCGCGATGACGACGGCGGCGTTGAAGGCCAGGGTCTTGCCCGGGCTGACATAGCGCATCACGGCAAAGCCGACGAAGCGGCCCAGCATCGCGCCCCCCCAGTAATAGCTGACGAAATAGGCGGCGTCGGCGTGGCTGAGGCCAGCGATATGGCTCTCGCCCAGGAAGTTGATCAGGAAGCTGCCGATGCTGACTTCACCGCCCACATACAGGAAGATGGCCAGCGCGCCCAGTACCAGGTGGCGGTGCGACCAGATCGAGACCTTGTGGCCATCCTGCGCCAGGGCAGCCGCATCGTCGGCATGCGAAATCTTCGGCAATTTTGCCAGCGCGAACAGCACCGCCAGTATCACCAGGGTAGCGGCCAGCACCAGGTAAGGACCTTGCACGGAGGCCGCTTCCTTGGCGCGGTAGGCCAGTTGCTCGGCCGCCGGCAGCAGGTCGAACTGCTGCACCGTCAGCACGGTGCCCGATAAAATCAGCATGCCGCCCAGCGCCGGCGCCACGGTGGTGCCCAGCGCGTTGAACGCTTGCGTCAGGGTCAAACGGCTCGACGCCGTCTGCGGGTCGCCCAGTTCCGTCACATACGGATTGGCCGCCACCTGCAACACGGTGATGCCTGCCGCCAGGATGAAGAAGGACAGCAGGAACAGCGCATAACTGCCGGTGGACGCCGGGTAGAACATGGCGCAGCCGGCGGCCGCGATCAGCAAGCCGGCGACGACGCCGCGCTGGTAGCCGATTTTCTTGATCAGCATGCCGGCCGGCAGCGAGACGATGGCGTAGGCGCCAAAGAAGCAAAACTGCACCAGCATCGCCTGGACATAGGTCAAGGTGTAGATCGAGCGCAAATGGGGAATCAGCACATCATTGAGCGAGGTCAGCAGTCCCCACATGAAAAACAGCACCGTGACAATGATCAGGGCGCCTGTATTGTTTTGCGTGCCGGCCTGTGCGGACGGTACGCCCTGGCCTTGCTTTACGTATTCCATACCTTCTCCATTTTTCAATTCCAAGTTGATCTTGCCAGGTATGGAAGCGTTTCCACCCGGGCAGCACCAGGGCGCGCAAGCGTCACGCAGATATCAGCGTGGGCCATGACTGCCATCAGCGATACGGGGCAGGCATGGCGACTCTTGCGCGCGGCAGGCGCACGGCCGACCGTTTTTCGTCAGAACGATGTCTTGTGGGCGCGGCACGCCTGCGGGCTGCGTCTGAAAACAACATTCAGGACAAAACAGTCTTGTAGTAAAACTACGATACTGCGCCCGCATTATGCCTTAAAGCCCCGTATTGCGCAGCTTTCCCGCCTGTTATTTGAAAAATGAATAGCTGACATTTGAAATCAAAAGTAGCCTTATAACTTGGAATCGCTATACTTATATTGCAGTGCAGCACAACGCGGCACGCCACACTAGGAGTCTGCCATGTCAACCGCATTTAGCTATCACACCACGCAAAACAGCAATATCGTCGCCACCCTGGTCCAAGCCGCCAAACGTCTGGGCGCCTGGCTGAACCACAGCAGCGACCGCCGCGAACGTGCTTACGAAGAAGCCTACCTGGCCGAATCGACCGACCGCTACGATCTGGAATACCGCATGCGCGAACTGGCCCGCGCCAACCCGCAGCCTAGCTGGATGAGCGGCCTGAGCCGTTAAGAGTGCCGCAGTACCCAGCCACTCATCGCAGCCCATCATCGGCTGTTGCAAGATCCATAGCGCCATCCTGCTCGCCTTGCGCTTGAGCACAGGATGGGCTATACAGGCGCAATGAAAACGCCCATCACCATCCTCGCCATCGCCGGCAGCCTGCGCGCCGCCTCGCTGAACACCGCCCTGCTGCACGCCATCGCCCGGCTTGCCCCAGCGGAATATACAATCCGCATCTACCAGGGACTCGGCGAATTACCCCTGTTCAATTCCGACCTCGACGCCGACAGCCTGCCGGCCGTGACGGGCCTGCGCGACGCCATCCTGGCGGCTGACGTGCTGATGCTGGCCAGCCCCGAGTACGCGCACGGCGTGAGCGGCCCCATGAAGAATGCGCTGGACTGGATGGTGGGAAATGAATCGTTCATCGACAAGCCGCTGGTGCTGCTGAACGCCGCGCCGCGCGCCACGCACGCGCAGGCGGCCTTGCGCGAAACGGTGCGCACCATGTCGGCGCGCCTGATCGACGAGGCCTGTATCAGCCTGCCTTTGCTGGGGTCGGGTCTCGATGCCGACGGCATCGCTGCGGACCCGGCATTGCGCCGGGCCATCTTGGATATGCTGCAGTGCATCAGGTCATTTTCATGACCCTCTGCACGTTTCACTGTCAATTCATCTAGTTTTACTACGTACTTCTACGGACCGCTCAGTGCGGGATCATGCCGGTGAACACGTACGCCTGCAGCATGGTAATGATGCCGATGATGACGGCAAACAACAGGCTGTGCTTCAAGGTGAAGCGGAACAGGTCGGATTCCTTGCCTACCAAGCCCGTTGCGGCGCAGGCGACGGCGATCGATTGGGGCGAAATCATCTTCGCCGTCACGCCGCCCGTCGTATTGGCCGCCACCAGCAAGGTGTCGGAGACGCCGATCTGGTGCGCCGTGGTGTTTTGCAGGGAGCAGAACAAGGCATTCGAGGAGGTGTCGGAACCCGTCAGGAAGACACCCAGCCAGCCGAGGAACGGCGAGAAGAACGGGAAGGCGGCGCCGCTGCCTGCCAGCAACAGGGCCAGGGTGGACGACATGCCCGAGTAATTGGCAACGAAGGCAAATGCCAGCACCAGGCCGATCGACAGCACGGGACGGCGCAATTCCACCACGGTTTCCACGAAGGCCTTGATGCCATCGCGCGGCTTCATGCGCAGCATCAGCATAGCCAGCACGGCCGTCAGCAAGATCGCCGTACCCACAGCCGACAGCAGGTCCAGCTTGAACACGGCGTCATACGCCTTCGGCACGGTCACGATGGGCATGCTCTTGATCACCAGCTGGTCCAGGTAGGGCACGTGGATTTTGATGACCAGGCTGGACAACGCACCGCCGGCGGCAAACAAGGCCTTGAAGCCGGGCAGGCTCCACACGGTGACGATGGCCGTCAGCAGGCCGAACGGCGCCCAGGCGCGCATGGTCTGCGCCGTCGTGTAGGGCGAGGCGGCGCGGCTGCCGCTGCCGCGCACGTCCGCCTTGCCTGCGCCACCGCCAAAACCGGACAGCGCGGCCGTGCCGCCGCCGACGGCATGGGCCACTTTCGCATTCTTCGGCTGCCACACTTTCAGGAACAAGGTCAGCGACACCAGGCTGACGAGGGCCGAGGTGATATCGGGCAGCTCGGGGCCGATGTAATTGGACGTGTAGTACTGGGTCACGGCAAAGCTCAAACCCGTCACCAGCGCGGCCGGCCACACTTCGCGCACGCCGCGCAAACCATCCATCATGAACACCAGCCAGAACGGCACCAGCAGCGACAGCAGCGGCAACTGGCGGCCCGCCATGGCGCCGATCAGGAACGGGTCGATGCCCGTCACCTGGCCCGCCACGATGATGGGGATGCCCATGGCGCCAAAGGCCACGGGCGCCGTGTTGGCGATCAGGCACAGGCCCGCCGCGTACAGCGGGTTGAAGCCCAGGCCCACCAGCAACGCCGAGGTGATCGCGACGGGCGCGCCGAAACCGGCCGCCCCCTCCAGGAAGGCACCGAAGGCAAAGCCGATCAGCAGCACCTGCAGGCGCTGGTCGTCCGTGATCGACAGCACGGAGGCGCGGATGATGTCGATCTGTCCCGTCTTGACGACAATTTTATACAGGAAGACGGCCGTGACGATAATCCAGGCGATGGGCCACAAGCCATAAGCAAAACCATAGCCGGCCGCCGCCAGCGCCTGCGGCACGGGCATGCCGTAAGCGAAAATTGCCACGGCCAGCGCCAGCGCCAGGGTGACGGCGGCCGCCACGTGGCCCTTGATGCGCAGCGCGGCCAGGGCGATGAAGAAGAAAATGATGGGAACGGCTGCCGCCAGCGACGACAGCCACAAGCTGCCGAGCGGGGTGTAAAGTTGGGTCCAGGTTTGCATGTCGGGTCTCCTCCGGTGGATGCGGGTTAATGAAAAAAAACGGCTGTTGATGTATTTTTTGTGTAGCGTGTTTTTATGCTTGAGCGGGGCCTGTTTATTCTTCCTGCCCGCGTGCATTGAGCAGGTCGGCCAGGCTGCGCGGCGCCGTCATCAAAGGTTTGCGGTGCTGCGTCCAGCCCAGTTGCGCGCGCGGCGTCAGCAGCCGCAACCGCGTGGCGGCCCAGCGGAACAGACGGTAGCTGGCGGGACGCGCAAAGGCGCCGCTCCAGAAGCGCCAGATCAGGCTTTCACCGCGGCTGAACTTGGCTCCCTGCCCGCGCAGCGGATGCGCAACCTGCTCTGCCGGATTGCGGTTCGCTTCCGTGCGCAGGCGCACCAGCAGCTGCGGAATCGGGATGCGCACGGGGCACACCTCGCCGCAGGCGCCGCACAGGCTCGACGCCGTGGCCAGGTCGGCCGTCGCGTCGAGTCCCAGCAAGTGGGGCGAAATGATCTTGCCGATCGGCCCCGGATACGTGGTGCCGTAGGCGTGGCCGCCGATACGCGTGTAGACGGGACAGTGGTTCATGCAGGCGCCGCAGCGGATGCATTGCAGGGTGGCGCGCAGCTGCTCGTCGGCGTAGGCCTGGCTGCGGCCGTTATCGAGCAAGACCAGGTGCACTTCGCGCGGCCCATCCTTTTCACCGGCGCGGCGCGGGCCGGAAATCAGGTTGAAATAGGTAGTGATGGCTTGCCCCGTCGCCGAGCGCGTCAAAAGACTCGCCAGCGGCACGATGTGTTCCAGCTTGGCCACCACTTTTTCCATGCCCATGATGGCGATGTGCACCTCCGGCACGGACGTCGTCAGACGGCCATTGCCCTCGTTTTCCACCAGCCACAGGGTGCCCGTGTCGGCCGCCGCGAAGTTCACGCCCGACAGGCCGATGTCGGCCTCGACGAAGGCGTGGCGCAGGGCGCGCCGGCCCGTCTGGATCAGGCTGTCGACGTCTTCCGTGTAGGGCGCATCGGGGATATGCTCGGCGAACAGGCCGGCGATATCGGCGCGGGTCTTGTGAATCGCCGGCATGACGATGTGCGACGGCTTTTCGCCGGCCAGCTGCACGATGTACTCACCCATGTCCGATTCCAGGCAGGTCATGCCGCGCGCTTCCAGGTAGTGATTGAGCTCGATTTCCTCGCTGGCCATCGACTTGCCCTTGATGAAGCGCGTCGCCCGGTTCTTTTCGGCGATGGCGTGGATGATGGCGTTGGCCTGCTCGCCATCTTCGGCCCAATGCACCTGCACGCCCGCCGCCGTCAGCTTGTCTTCCAGCTGCACCAGCAAATCAGGCAGGCGCGCCAGCGCGTGCTGGCGCACGGCTTCGCCGATGTCGCGCAGGCGTTCCAGTTCATCGCCGTCGGGGAACTGGGCGCTGCGCTTGTCCTGCAAGAAATCCATGGCGCCGCGAAAGCTCTGGCGCAGCTTCGGGTCGTCCAGCGCGGCGCGGGCGCGCGCATGGAAATCGGCCGGCTTGACGAATTGCATGGGCTTGGCGTTCATGGCTGACCTCCTTCATGGGCTGACAAGTCATCGATGATCAGCACCCACAGCCAGCGCGGGCCGTGCGCGCCATACGCCAGGGTCTGCTGGATATCCGACGTTTTCGAGGGGCCCGACACCAGCACCAGGTTGGCCGGCATGCCGTCCGCCCAGCGCTCGGCGCGCGCCGCCGCATGCAAGTCCGCGTGCAAGGTGCTCGCATACACGAGGCAAATGTGCAGCGGTGGCGCCAGCGACACCGTGCGCGGCGTGGCCGCGTCGGGCGCGATGACCAGGCTGCCGCTGGCGGCGATGCCGGAACGGGCGACGGTAAAACCCGCCTCCACCGTGTCGAACAATTCACTTTTCCACTGCGCCAGCGGACGCTCGAAGGACAGCGTCTCCACGCCAGCCGGCAAGGCGGTGCGCAAGGCCAGTCCTTCCCGGCTGTCGGCATCGAGCAGCAAACGGCGCACGCCGTGCGCGTCCAGGCGCTGCGCCAGCAGGGCGGGCCAGGCGTCCATGCTGACGCAATCGACATCCGCATGCGCGGCGCGCAAGGCTGCCTGCATGGCGGCTATGTGCTGGCGCGGCGACTGCGGCGATGCGGCGCGGCGCGCCTGGTAATGGCTGTCGATGGCGGCGTCGATGACGTCCACCGCGTCGGGCGAGGCGGGCGCCGAGGCGCGCAGACGCCCCAGCATGCGTTCGCGCGCAGTCAATGCCGTACTCATGGCGCACCTCCCGTGCGGCGCCACAAAAAGCTGGCCAGGTGCTCGACGGGCAGCGGCGCGCCCTGGTGCTGCGCGGCGTGGCCGATATTGAGCAGGCAGCCGCAGTCGGCCGAGACGAGCCGGTCGCAGCCCGTGGCGCAGGCCGAGGCGATCTTGTCGCTGACCATGGCGCCGGAAATGTCCGGGTGCTTCAATGAGAACGTGCCGCCAAAGCCGCAGCATTCCGATTCGCGCTGATGTTCGATGCGCGTCACGCCGGGCAAGGCGTCGACCAGGGCCACGCCATGGAGGCGCGTGCCCATTTCGCGGCGCGCGCCGCACGAGGTATGCAGCACCACATTTTCATCCGCCTGCCCGGGGCCGGCCAGGGCCAGGCTGGCCAGGTCGAGCTTCAGCACGCAGACGAGAAATTCGCTCAGTTCATACACGCGTTCGGCCAACGCCAAGGCCTTGGGACCGGCCACGGGGTCGTCCTGGAACAGCTGCGGCCAGTGGTGGCGCATCATGCCGGCGCACGAGCCGGACGGCACGATCACGGGCCAGGGTTGCGCAAACAGGTCCAGCTGGGCGCGCGCCACGGCACGCGCCTGTTCCGGGTTGCCGCTGCTGTAGGCAGGCTGGCCGCAGCAGCTCTGGCCGCGCGGATAATGCACCAGCAAGCCTTCCCGCTCCAGCAGGCGCACCGCATCGAGCCCCGCCTGCGGCACGAACAGGTCGACCAGACAGGTGGCGAACAGGTACACCTGGAGCGGTGCGGGCGGATAGTGGCGTGGTGCGCGGTTCGGTACGTGAGGCGGCTGGCGCGGGTCTGGCTGCATGTGTGTGTCTCCCGGC
Source organism: Janthinobacterium kochi (assembly GCF_051380715.1). Taxonomy (NCBI): domain Bacteria; kingdom Pseudomonadati; phylum Pseudomonadota; class Betaproteobacteria; order Burkholderiales; family Oxalobacteraceae; genus Janthinobacterium; species Janthinobacterium kochi. The sequence goes on along the minus strand of NZ_JBNYXO010000001.1, from coordinate 48,335 downwards.
GCTCTGTGTGTTGCTGCGGCGCCGCTGTGTGTTGTTAAAAATGACCGGTTCACGCATAATTCCAGCTTCCGCAAGCCACTTCAAATTGCTCGGACCACTTTAAAACAACACCGAAAGACAGCGATGGCGACAGGCATGCAAACGCGGGGCAGGGTCGAGATGGTGATGCGCAGGCTGGAGACCGCCCTGCTGGACGGCAGCCTGCCGGCGGGCGCGCAGCTGCCGGCCGAGCGCCTGCTGGCGCTACAATATGGGGTCTCGCGCAATACCGTGCGCGAAGCGGTGCAGCGGCTGGCAGCGCGGGGACTGGTGCGCAGCCGGCGCGGCGCCGGCGTCTTTGTGACGGATCAATTGCGCACCGGCATGGCCTCGCCGTGGAGCCAGTTGGTGGCCGACCACCCCGCCCTGCGCGACGACATCCTGGAATTTCGCCGCGTGCTGGAAGGGGCGACGGCCTACTTTGCGGCCCAGCGGGCCAACAGCGGCGAGCGCGAACAGATCATGGCGCTGCTGGCCGAGCTGGAACAGGCACGCGCGGACGACGACAAGCACGGCGAGGCGCAGGCCGATGCGCGGCTGCATGAAATCATCGCGCAAGCGTCGCACAACACCATGTTCCTGCACTTGCACACCAGCATCATCGGCATGCTGCGCGAACATATCACCCTCAATGGCACGGGCTTGCGCCAGCAGGACGACGCCACCTCCTTGCAGCTGCTGTCGCAGCACCGCACCCTGTGCGAGGCCATCTGCGCCAGCCAGCCAGAGGAAGCGCGCACGGCCATGCAAAGCCACATCGATTTCGTGCGCACGCGCGTCACCAGCGACGAATAGGGTTACTGGTAGGACCAATCTGGACGACTGCGCATCGGGAGAGTTGATGCGTCATGCCTTGTCGCAGGGCCGGGCAAGAATGGGGTCCCGATTCGCCATCCGACAGGTTTCCATGCATTTGCACCATGCCACTGACGCTATCCCCAGGCCGGCGCCGCATCCCTTGCTGACGCTGCATGCCGGCGCCAGCGCCGTCTTTGCCGCCACACTGTTGCCACCCGCCGGGTGGCCACTGGCCCTGGCCTGCAGCCTGGTCATCCTGGCGATGCTGTTGCGGACCTTGCGCACACAGCCTTGCCGCGCCGCCTCCGGCAGCGCGCTGCTGGCGCTGGACCTGGTCGTCTTCCTGCTCTGCTATGCACTGCGCGAGAGCGATGCCGACTGGCACGTGACCGCCTTTTGCACCCTGCTCGCCGCGCCCTATGCCGGCATCACACGACAGATGCTGGGCGGTGCCGGCCTGGCCATCCTGGCCAGCCTGGCCTGGCTCGGCTTGCAGGATGACATCCAGGCCAGCAACGCGGCGACCTTGCTGGTATTTAATCTGGCCGGCATCTGTACCTACCATAGCCAACAGCGCCAGCACCGCGAGCACTTGCTGCAACACGCCGTCCTTGCCGAGCAGGCCGTGCGCGACCACCTGACCGGCTGCTACAACCGCCGCTACCTCGATGAGCACTTGCTGGGCGCCGAACTTGCGCGCTCACAACGCCATGGCCTGTGCCTGACGGCCATCCTGTGCGATCTCGACCATTTCAAGCGCATCAACGACGCCCGTGGCCATGCCGCAGGCGATGCCGTGCTGCGCACCTTTGCCGCCCTGCTCGGCAATGCCACGCGCCGTGGCATCGACAGCGTGGTACGCCACGGCGGCGAGGAGTTCCTGTTGATCCTGCCGGAAACGGACCTGGCTGGCGGCGTGCGCCTGGCCGAACGCTTGCGCGCCAGCCTGATGCCGCACATCGGGACCACGGCCAGCTTCGGTGTGACCTGCATCGCGTTTGCACCTGGCAGCCAGGCGTCAGGCCCCGCCGCCCTGGTCGCCGCTGCCGACAGCCTGCTATACCAGGCCAAGCACGCGGGGCGCAATTGCGTCAGGGCGGCCATGCTGGAGGCCCTGTAATTGCCATCGAATCAATGTTACCATTCGTTAACTTATGTACTTGTCAGTACACATCCTGCCACCGAATTGAACGGAACCACCATGTCTGAACACGCGCCCCGTCCCTCCACCATCATGCGCCAATGGCAAATGCTGCGCCTGATACCGCAGGCGCCTCGCACCATCACCGCCAACGAATTGCACGACAAGCTCAAGGCCATCGACTTTGCCATCGGCGTGCGCACGATCCAGCGTGATTTGCTGGACCTGGCCGAGATTTTTCCGCTGACCAATCCAGCCGACAGCAAGCCATTTGGCTGGTGCTGGATGGAAAATGCGGCGCGCATGGACATGCCGGGCCTGTCGACGCCTGCCGCACTGACCCTGGCGCTGATGGAGCAGCACCTGCGCCATGCGCTGCCGCCGTCCACCCTGGACAGCATGCAACCGTATTTCAGCGCGGCGCGCCAGACCCTGAACGCCGCCAGCGAGCGTGGCAGCGCGTCGGCCTGGCTGGGCAAGATACGCGTCATCGCCCCCATGCAGCGCTTGCTGGCGCCCGAGATCGACGAAGCGTGCCAGCGCACTGTGTATGAAGCGCTGATGCAGAACCGCCAGCTCAAGCTGAGCTACAAGAAGCGCGACAGCGACAATCCCGTCAGCTATGACGCCGTCCATCCGCTGGCCATCGTGCAGCGGGGTCAGCTGCTCTATCTGGTATGCCTGTTCGCCGACTACAACGATGTGCGCACCCTGGTCCTGCACCGCGTGCAGCAAGCGGAAATGCTCTACCTGCCCGCGCGAGCGCAGCCAGGCTTCGACATCGACGCGTACATAGCCTCCGGCGCCATGGGCATCCGCGATGGCGAACCGCTGCTGCTCGAAGCCGTGTTTGCCCGGCGCAGTGGCGAACATCTGTACGAGACGCCGCTGAGTACGGACCAGCAATTACAGGAACGCGAGGATGGCTCGCTGCACCTGACCGCCACCGTACCCAGTACGCGCGAACTGCAATGGTGGCTGCTGGGCCTGGGCGATGGTGTGGAAGTGCTGGCGCCCGCCGTCCTGCGCGAGCAAATGAAAAGCACCATCGCCAGCATGGCCAGCCGCTACGCCGCCTGACGACGGCCCCGGCGGCAGCAAAAACTGCTACTATCGCGCGCCGCCACTTACTGCATCCTCGCATGACCGTCCTTAGCCACACTCATCCGCTGGTGCGCCAGCTGGAAAACGACTTGCTGCCCCGGTTCCGCGCCGCCCTGCCGCCACTTGCGGCCGCTGCGCCTCAGTTACTCGCCTCCGTGTTCGCCTTTTCCAGCGGTACGGCCAGCGCCTTCCAGGATTATCATTTCGGCATTTCCTGCCTGCTCGGAGAAGTCCCCGAGGATGCCCCGGAAGAAGTCGCCCTGCTGGTCAGCGTCACGGGCCTCGACGCCAGCGTCCGGCTGAGCGCCAAGGTCGTCTGGGGCCAGCCATCGGGCCTGGTGGAAATGCAGACCGAGCTACTGGATGGCGACCTGCCCGCCCTGCATGCGGCCCTGCCCGGCTTGCTGGCCAGCCTGCAACAGGCAGCCAGCCGTGGCGCGCCAAGCATGTGACAGGCGCATGAAAAAGTGCCAAGAAACAACAACTTACGATTTCCGCAGCGCAACTTTATTGACTTCCACTAGCCCTAGCCCCTATCCTTTCAGTTACGTTTGGTGAGAATGTGTGCATGTTCATGCGAACATGCAGACGGCGTCGCCTTGCTTGCGCAAAGTCCATTCCGCATTCATTTATTGCAACCATCAAGGCAACGCGCCTGGACGGCCGCTGCCAGCAAATACGGAGCTGACTGCCATGCCATCGCACCATCATTTTCCTGCAACATCCTTGCTGGGTTGCGTCTTCCTGCTGGCCGCCCTGCCCGTGCAGGCGCAGACCACGGACAACACTGCCGCCACCTTCAGCGCCAATGCCAGCCTCACCTCGCAATACATTTCGCGCGGCTTTCGCCAGACCTGGGGCAAACCAGCGCTGCAAGCGGGGGCCGACTACGCACACCCAAGCGGCTGGTCGCTGGGAACCTGGGTTTCCACCGTCAGCGACCGCTATATCGAAGACGCCAGCATCGAATGGGACCTGTATGGCGGCTACAGCGGCACGGTGGGCGAACTGGGCTATAGCGTGCTGGCGTATTACTACAAGTATCCGGGCGCCGTCTACCGCGCCACGGGCGTCAAGTATGACTATGGCGAACTGTCGCTGGGCCTGAGCTACAAGATGCTGTACGCCAAGTACAACCATACCGTCACGCGGGACTTTTTCGGCATCACGAATGCGCGCGGCACGGGCTACCTGGACGTGGGCGCGAATGTCGACCTGGGCAATGCCTGGACCTTGAATCTGCACGCCGGCAATGGCCGGGTGGCGGGCGCCGGTAATGCCATCTGGAACTGGCGCGACGCCAAGGTCGGCGTCACCAGGGCCTTCGATGGCGGCTGGAGCGCCAGCGCCGCCCTCACGCGCGCCTGGGGCGCCACCGACGCCTACGACCATTACACGCTGGGTATCCCGAATGCGGCCGGCCAGTTCGACACCTCGAACCCCGCCGCGGCCACGCTGGTCGTGGCCATCAGCAAGACGTTCTAGGTGCGCCCCGCGCGCCGCCCATGACACCGATATCCTCCCCATCAAGGAACAGCCTCATGCAACTTTCTCTCAACAGCAAAATCTGCGTCGCCGCCACCGCGCTCGCCATCCTCAGCCTGGGCGTCACGGCGGCGGTGATCGGTTACAAGAGCAGCGCCAGCGCCGAGGCAGCCGCTTTGGCACTGGCGCGCACGTCGGCACGCGAAGTGGCTGGCGCCTTGCAGGCACGCATCGCCAGCAACCTGGCCAGCGTTTCCAGCCTGGCCGGCGCCATGCGCGGCACCAAAAGCGCCAGCCTGCCCCTGCAGCGCGAGCAGATCAATGAACTGACCAAGGCCACGCTGACCAGTTCGGAAGACTTGCTGGGCGCGGCCGTGACGTGGGAGCCGGACTCGCTCGACGGCAAGGATGCGGAATTTGCCAACCAGAAGCCGTACTACGACGCCAGCGGCCGCTTCATGCCCTACTGGACGCGCGGCGCCGGCGGCAAGTTGCAAGTCGAACCCATCGTCTTCGACCCGAAACCGGGCGCCAACGACTGGTATGACGTGCCCAAGCGCACGGGAAAAACCTTCTTTACGGAACCGTACATCTACCCCGTCGACGGCAAGGATGTACTGATGGCCTCGCTGGTCGCCCCCATCATGATCGACGGCAGCTTCAAGGGGGTGGCCAGCGCCGACTTCATGCTCACGCGCCTGGCGAAAATCCTGGCCGACCTGAAAGTGATCGAGGGCGGCAAGCTGGCCCTGATCTCGAACGGCGGCCTGTACGCCAGCCATCCCGCGCCCGAGCGGCTGGGCAAGAAGGCCGACGACGTGCCGGCGGCCGGCCTGGAAAAGGTACGCCAGGGCCAGCCGTATGAATACGAGGATGGCCAGGGCTACATCCATTTGCTGCAGCCGCTGCAGATCCACCCCGATATCGCGCCCTGGAGCGTGGAACTGAATTTCCCGAAAAGCGTGGCCATCGCCTCGGCGCGCGACCTGATGACCTACACCCTGATCGTCGCCCTGCTGTGCGCGGCGGCCACGGCCGGCATTTTGATCCTCGTCGTCAACCAGCTGACGCGACCGCTGCGCACGCTGGGCCGCACCATGACGGACCTGTCCAGCGGCGACGCCGACCTGCGCGTGAAGCTGGAAGTCAAGGGCACCGACGAGCTGGCCGTCATCGGCAAGGGCTTCAACGCCTTCGTGGAAAAGATCCACGCCGTGCTGCTGCAAGTGCAGGCCAGCGCCGACAACGTGGCCCGTGCCAGCGCGGAAATTGCGCAAGGCAATAACGACCTGTCGGCGCGCACGGAACAGCAAGCCAGTTCACTGGAAGAGACGGCCGCTTCGGTGGAAGAGCTGACGGGCACGGTGAAGGAAAACGCCGACCATGCACGCCAGGCGAATCAACTGGCCGCTTCCGCATCGAGCGTGGCGCAAAAGAGCGGCGAAGTGGTCGGCAAGGTGATAGAGACCATGACATCGATCAATGACTCGTCGAACAAGATCGTCGACATCATCAGCGTCATCGATGGCATCGCCTTCCAGACGAATATCCTCGCCCTGAACGCGGCCGTGGAAGCGGCGCGCGCGGGCGAACAGGGACGCGGCTTTGCCGTCGTCGCCACGGAAGTGCGCAACCTGGCACAGCGCTCGGCCGCGGCGGCCAAGGAAATCAAGCTGCTGATCGACGATTCCGTGGGCAAGGTGGCCGCCGGCAGCAAGCTCGTCGATGAAGCGGGCGCCACCATGGAGCAGGTGGTCGACAGCGTGCGCAAGGTCACCGCCATCATGGCCGACATCAGCGTCGCCACCACCGAGCAAAGCGACGGCATCGCCCAGGTCAACCAGGCGCTGGCGCAAATGGATGGCGTGACGCAACAAAACGCGGCCCTGGTCGAGGAAGCGGCGGCGGCCGCCGAAAGCCTGCAAGACCAGGCCAGCCATCTGGCCAAGGTGGTCAGCGTGTTCAAGCTGGGCGAGCAGGTGCACCAGACGGCACCGGCAGCAAGCGTGGCAACGCCGCGCGCCGCGCCGCCAAAAACACCCGTGCCAGCCAAGCGCCTGAGCGGCGCCAAGCCGCAAGCGGCGCAGCACGCGCCCGCCAAGGCAGCGGCCGGCGATGACTGGGAAGAGTTTTAAGCGCAATGAGGTGACGCTAACCCGCAAAGATTCCCTCTTTGCGGGCGGCGCAGCAGCATGGTGAGTTTTTCGTGAATTTCCATAGAGAAATATTTCGTATAATCTGGCGCGCCTCTGGCACGCCACTTTGCCGATTATTGGAAACACATGAAAAAAACCCTCGCTGCACTTACCTCTTCCACACTGCTGGCCGCTTGCGGCGGTGGTTCTTCCCCTCCTGCCGAACAAGCCGCAGCGCCCCTGGCCGTGTATGCGGGCAACTGGCAGACGCCCTGCCAGGACAAGGCGCTCGAGACAATGACCATCACCAGCAAAGCCGACGGCAGCCTGGAGATCGCCGACAAGATCGAGCACTTCGAGACCGCAGACTGCTCCGGCACGCCATTTGCCACCCAAAGCCCCACTGTCACCTCCACCGTTAGCTATGGCAGCACGGCCGAGGTGCAGGTCCAGCTCAACCCTGCTGGCACCACGAACGCCACCCGCATTGACAAAATCACCATCAGCAGTCCCGCTTATACGAGCGTCTTCACCGGCAAGGACCTGACCTATTCCGTCGAACTGGGGGAGCCGGCCTGGTGCATCACTCACCCGGACAAGCCGCGCTCCTGCGCCGCTGACGCGGGACAGGAGCCCGCCAGCACGCAAACGGGTGGCTTGTACCTGCAAGGCGACAAGCTGTATCTGCTCTTGCCAGATGCGGCCGTCTACACAACAAATTTTGTATTGACCCGCAAGTAAGCGAACTGCGCCAGATGCAGCCGCGCGGCGCATCTGGCATAACTGTCCACCTGATTCCGTATCGTCCTCTTGGGAAAGATATTGATCCAAATCAAGTCACTGATAGATTCGGTGAGAATTGTCCCCTGTCAATACTCCTATAATCAGGCCGCGTTGACGGCACGCACCGCTGCCGGATAAAAAGGACTCTGAATGAAAAAATTATTGGCAGTATTGGCCGGCTCGGCCGCAACACTCTTGACCGCCTGCGGTGGTGGCGGCAGCGGCACGACGCAGCAGCTTGCCGGCGACTCCGGCAGCACCTCGCCGCTGGCCGCGTATGTCGGCACCTGGCAGTCGGCCTGCGACAATCACGACCGCCAATTGCTCGTCATCGCGCTCAAGACCGACGGCAGCGGTTCGCTGGAACTGACGCCGACTGGCGAAACCTACTTCAAGGCCGATTGCTCCGGCCCCGTGGTCGCGACAGACCGCATGAGCACGACAATCACCGGCAAGCCGGATGGCTACGCCGACATGCAGATCAAGCTGGCGGAAAACGCCGCCGCAACGAGCTTGCGCGTCGACAAGATCACCTCATCGGTCCCGGCCTATACGTTCCAGAGGACCGGCGCCACCGTGAAAAATGTAATGATGGATGGCAAGAACAACTGGTGCGTCGACGTGGACAATGGCAGTTCCTGCATGCAGGACGACGGCATGCAAGCGGCACAAAGCATCCCCGGCGGCCTGTCCTTGCGCGGCAACGACCTGTACACGGTGATGCTGGACAAGGGCGTGTATGTGCTGGACATGCACTACGTGAAAAAGTAAGCGCCTGATCTGCTGCAGGGCCGCCCGGCCCTGCAGCTTGCCGCAGCCGTGCCATCGCGCCCACCGCTGCATAGACTTGAGGCCGTTAGCGAGTGTATGTGCAGAATCGAACATACATTGCGAAAACACAAAGCTATTCTGTTGAAAAACAGGAGCTTGTCATGTCGCCTAACACCTTTCCCCTGCCGTCCAACGCTGCACTGGCCGCCCTGCTGCAGCCACAGGACAGCGCTTTCCACCCGATCGAAGGCTTGCGGCGCCTGCGCGACGCGGGACTCGACCAACTGCCCCTGCCCGGTCACGGCGCCACCCTGCAGCGCTGGCAAATGCTGGCCGCCATCGCCGCCATCGACCTCTCCCTGCTCAAGCTGTATGAGGGCCATACCGATGCGCTGGCCATCCTGGCGGAAATCGACGGTCCCGGCGTGCCGGCCGGCAGCAGCTGGGGCGTATGGTGCGCGGACATGCCGGGCGCACGCGTGCAGATGCAGCAAGCGGCCGATGGCCGCTATGTGCTCGATGGCCGCAAGGCCTGGTGCTCCGGGGCGAATGGACTCAGCCATGCCTTGATCAGCTGCTGGAACAAGGACGGCCAGGCATGCCTGGCCTCCGTGGCCCTGTCGCAGCCGGGAGTGCACGTCACGGATGAAGGCTGGCAAGCGGTCGGCATGCTCGCCTGCGCCAGCGTCGACGTGACCTTTTCCGGCGCGCGGGCCTTTCCCGTGGGCGCTCCGGGTGCCTACCTGGAGCGCCCCGGCTTCTGGCATGGCGGCGCCGGCATCGCGGCCGCCTGGTATGGCGCGGCCTGCGCCGTCGCCAGCCACCTGCATGCGCGCGCGCAGCACGCCGCGCCCGATGCCGTGCGCCTGGCGCAACTGGGGCAGATCGACTGCGCGCTGCGCGCCGCCGGCGCGCTGCTGCGCGAAGGCGCCGCCGACATCGACGCACAGCCGCAGCGCGACGCCATGGGCCTGGCGCTGCGCCTGCGCCTGACGGTGGAAGACGCCGCCACCCTGGTCCTGCACCTGGCCACGCGTGCGCTGGGCGCCGGCCCCCTGTGCCGCGATGCCCGCTTCGCGCGCCTGGTGGCCGACCTGCCCGTCTTCCTGCGCCAGAGCCATGCCGAACGCGATCAGGCCGTGCTGGGCGGCATCGTCGCCGGCGCCGAAGACCATCCGTGGGCGCTTTGACATGCTGCCCCAATCCGATACGCATGCGCGCCGCATCGAAGGCAACGGCACGCCGGACCAGGAATGGCTATCCTGGCCGGGGCTGAACGACATCCCCGCCATCAGCGCTCACTTCCTGGTACCGCCAGGGATGCGCGCCGTCATCGTCGCGCCCCATCCCGACGATGAAATCCTCGCCTGCGGCGGCTTGCTGCAACTGCTGGCGGCGCAGGGCAGCCAATTGCTGTTCATCGCCGTCACCGATGGCGACGCCAGCCACCCGGACTCTCCCCTCTGGCCGCAGGAACGCTTGCGCCAGGTGCGTCCGCAGGAATCCGCACAAGCGCTGGCCACGCTGGGATTGGCACCGCCCGCGTGGCTGCGCCTGCACCTGCCCGATGGCGGCGTGGCCGGCATGACGCCATACCTGAGCGCCACATTGGCAGCGCAGCTGCGTCCGGGCGACAGGGTCTTCACCACCTGGCGCCTGGACGGCCATCCGGACCATGACGCATGCGGCCGGGCCTGCGCTTTAGCTTGCGCGGCGAACGGCGCCACCCTGGTGGAAATGCCCGTCTGGGGCTGGCACTGGGCCGCGCCGGGCGACATACGCGTGCCGTGGCACCGCGCGCACCGCCTGCCATTGCCGCCCCCCATCCTGCAGCGCAAGCGCGCGGCCCTGCGCTGCTTCGCCAGCCAGATGCAAGACGACCCGTCGACGGGCCGCCCCGCCATCGTCGCCGGCGACGCCTTGCAACGCCTGCTACATGCCTGGGAGGTGTATTTTCTATGAACCCATCTTCCACGCCGGACGACCAGCGCGGCAGCTATTTCGAACAGCTGTACCGCCAGGATGCCGATCCGTGGCGGGTGCGCCAGCGCTGGTACGAAGAGCGCAAGCGCGCCCTGCTGCTGGCCAGCCTGCCACAGCGGCGCTACCGCCACGCGTATGAACCGGGCTGCGGCAATGGCGAGCTGACGGCCGAACTGGCGCAGCGCTGCGAGCGCGTGCTGGCGGCCGACCTCTCGGCCGAAGCGCTGGGGCTGGCGCAGCAGCGCCTGCTGGACGCCGGATGCGGCGGCAACGTCAGCCTCGCGCAGCACCGGCTGCCGCAGGACTGGCCGCGCATCCTGCCGGGCGCCGACAAGTTCGACCTGATCGTCCTGAGCGAGATCGCCTATTACCTGTCGGCGCAAGAGCTGGCGCGCGTGGTCGAACACAGCATCGCCAGCCTGGCGCCGGGCGGCAGCATCGTCCTGTGCCACTGGCGCGCGCCGTTCGCGCAGCGCATCGTCTCGACCGTGCGCGTACATGCGGCCTTCCAGGACGCGCCCGGCCTGCACCGCGTGCTGCGGCACGAAGAAACCGACTTCCTGCTGGGGATCTGGTCGAACGATACGCGCTCGGTGGCGCAGCGCGAGGGCTTCGCATGATCGGCGTGGTGGTGCCCGTGCATAACGAGGAGGCGTGCCTGGGCGCCTGCCTGGAAGCGTTGCGCCTTGCCGCCACCTGTCCCTTGCTGCAAGGCGAGGCGGTGTGCATCGTCGTCGTGCTCGATGCCTGCAGCGACCAGTCGCAGCGCATCGTGCTGGCGCATGCCATGCAGGCGGACCTGCGCTGGCGCCTGGACTGCATCGCCGTCAATGCGCAGAACGTGGGCACGGCGCGCGCCGCCGGCGCGCAGCAACTGCTGCAACGCGGCGCCCGCTGGCTGGCCTTTACGGATGCGGATACGCGCGTGTCGCCCTCCTGGCTGAGCACCCAGCTGGGTTTGAACGCCGATGCCGTCTGCGGCACGGTCGCGGTGGACGACTGGTCGCCGCACGGGTCCAGTGCCGCTGCCCTGCTCGCACACTTCGCCCGTACCTACACGGATGCCGATGGCCACCGCCACATCCATGGCGCCAACTTCGGCGTGCGCGCCAGCGCCTACCTGCGCGCCGGCGGCTTCGCGCCCTTGGCCTGCAGCGAAGACGTGGCCATGGTCGCCGCCCTGCAGGCGTGCGGCGCGCACATCGCCTGGAGCGCTGCGCCGCGCGTCACCACCAGCGCCCGCCGCCATGCCAGGGCACGGGGCGGCTTTGGCGATACCTTGCTTCAGGTGGCGGCGGCGCTGGAAGCGTCACCACGCCTGACGCTGACATAAGCCCAAAAAAAATCGCCGGACCGGTTTGTTCTCCGGTCCGGCGATCAGGTCTGGCCTGATGCTGATCTGATTATTTGAGCGGCATGGCGATACCGAACATTACCGACTGGGTACGCCCGCTATCGATATTCAGATTGCTGTTGTAGTCCAGCGTGATGGTCATGCCGTTCGACAGCAGCAGCTTCACGCCCAGCCCCGCCGTCCAGTTGCCCGTCTGCTGCGGCAAGGTGCGGATCACGTACACGGGACCGTCCGCCGCCAGGTCGGCATACGCCAGGCGCGCATCATCGGCGCCCTGGAACTGGTGGCGGTACTCAAGCCGCGCACGCGGGAACCACGTGCCCAGGCCACCCACGTACAAGCCCTCGGCCCGCATGCCCAGCGCGCCGATGCGCGAACGCACGGTTTGCTTGAAGTAGCTCAAGGCATTGATGCCCGCTGCCTTCTCCGTGTACGGATCGAGCTTGGCCGACATCAGTTCCACGCGGCCGTATGGCGACCACATCCAGGTCTCATGGCGCACTTCGATACCGCCGACGACTGCACCGAACACTTGCTTGCCGTCGCGCTCACCGGTGGCGAAACCGCTGCCATCGCTCAGGTAGCGCGACGCGTCGTATTGCAAGGTGCCATAGCCGAGCACGCCATCGAGGAAGACGCCCTTGCTTGGGCGCAGGCTGCCATACACGGCCGCCACGGCGCTGTCGGCCGTGCTGCGGCTGCCGTTCTGGCCCACATCGCTGCGGTCATGGCTGAAACCGGCACCCACACCCAGGGTCGCCAGGTCGCTGAGGCGGTAATCGCCACCCACGCTCACGCCATTGGTGCGGAAACGGAAGCCCGTATCGCGGCCATTCACATAGTGCTGGCCGAAATCGACCGCGCCACCGAGCCACAGCGACAAGGCCTGCTTCTGCGTGTCCGGCTTCTGCGGCATGTCCGGCAAGCCATTCGTGGCCTGGCTGACATCCGCACCGCCCGCCTGTTTGTCGCTACTGAAACCGGCATCGGTCTGGCGCAAGGCTGCCTTGCGCATGTAAGGCTTGACTGCCGAACCAAACACGCGGTCCGCTTCCTGCTCCTGCCAGCGTGCCAGTGCTGCCGTCGGGTTGCCGCTGTCGTTCGGCAGCGTCAGGCTCAGGCCGAAGCTGGAACGTCCCCAGCCATCGCCATGCAGGCTTTCCAGGCGCTGCGTGAAGTTCGACAACTGCGCGCTGGCGAAACGCCGCGCCGCATCGGCTTGCGCCGCCTGCAGGCCGATCACTTCCGGATCGACCGACGGATCGCGGCGCGCCGTCACGGTCACGTTGACCACGCCCGGTTTCGAGGTGGCGAAGGCATTGCTCAGGGTGTAGCTGACGACGGCCGCGCCGGCAAACTTGCCCGACGCCGCAAAGCTCAGCTGATACGACGGCTTGCCGGCCGTGCCCACGTCGCGCACCACCGCCTTGCCCGCCTCGGCCGGCGTGACGCTGAGCACATTGGCCGCCGTGAACGGTCCGCCCGTGGCGCCCGCCGTCAGGTCGACGGTCACCGTCAGGCCGGCCACCACCGTGGCGCTCTGGCTCGTCACCTGCGGCATCGGATTGACGCTAATCGTCGACGTCACCGGCGCCGAGATGCCGAACACATTCGACAGGGTGTAGCCGATGCTGATGTCGCCGCTGGTATTGATACCTGGCGTGTAGATGATATCCATGCCGCTGACCGTCGCCGTGCCGCTGGCTGGCTGCGTGGTGATGGCCACTGCCGTGAACGGGCCGCCGGTGGCGCCTTCCGTCACATGCAGGGTCACCGGCGTGCCGGCCAGTACCGTCGCCGTCTTGACGACAGGCACGGGCACCGGCTGCGGCGCTACCACCAGGCTGAATGTGGCCGGTGGCGATACGCCGCCTGCGCCTGTCAGCGTATAGCTGAAGCTATCCGGACCAAAATAATCCTTGTTTGGCGTATAGGTGACGATGAAGCGGGTAACAGCAGGAGCAGCAGCACCAACGCTGCGGGCCATGCTTGCCATGCGCGCCGAAGAAACGACATCGACCCGTCCATGGCTGGGCGGCGTGACGATGGTGACTGCCGTGATAGGGCTGCCATCTGCGGCATCAATGGTCAGGCTCACCTCCTGGTTGGCCGATGTCGCCGCCGTTTCATTGACAACGGGTGGCGGCGCCTGGTTCACCTGCAGGGTCAACGCCTGCTGCACCGTGAACTGGTGCGCGTCCGCCGCGCGTATCGTGAAAACGAAGCTGCCGAACGCGGTCGGTGTGCCACTCAGCACGCCGCTGGCAGCATTGAGCACCAGACCGGCAGGCAAGGCGCCGCTGCTGACCGAATACGCGTATGGCGCGACGCCACCGGCAGCCGTGAACTGCTGGCTGTAGGCGTCGCCGGCGCGGATCGCGGTCAGGCTGCCAGGCGCCAGACTCAGGGCCGGTGCCGCAATCGTCAGGGTATAGCTGTTGGTCGCGCTGAACGGCGCGCCCGTCCCCGTGCTGCTGTCGCTGGCGCGCAGGCTGAAGGTGAAGCTGCCTGCCACATTCGTCGTGCCCGACAATACCCCCGTGGCGGCATTCAGGCTCAGGCCGGCCGGCAGGCTGCCGCTGGCCACGCTATAGGTGTACGGCGCCGTACCGCCCGCTGCCGTCAGCGCTGCAGAGTAGGCCGCTTCCGCCGTCGGATTGGCCAGCGTGGCCGGCGTCAAGCTGACCGTGGCCGAAGAGACGACCAGGGTATAGCTTTGCGTGCCAGTAAACAAATGCGCATCGGCCGCTTGCACGGTCAAGGTAAAACTGCCGCCCGCCGTCGGCGTACCACTGAGCAAACCGCTGCTGCTCAGGGTGAGACCGGCAGGCAGGCTGCCGCTCGACACCGTGTAGGCATACGGAGCCACGCCGCCGCTGGCCGTCAATTGCTGGCTGTACGCAGTGGCGACGCTTGCCGCTGGCAAGGTGCTTGGCGTCACCGTGATCGTCGGCGAAGCCACGCTCACGGTGTAGCTGTTGGTCGCACTGAACGGCGCGCCCGTCCCCGTGCTGCTGTCGCTGGCGCGCAGGCTGAAGGTGAAGCTGCCCGCCACATTCGTCGTGCCGGACAATACCCCCGTGGCGGCATTCAGGCTCAGGCCGGCCGGCAGGCTGCCGCTGCTGACACTAAATGTGTATGGCGCCGTACCGCCCGCTGCCGTCAGCGTTGCTGTGTAGACCGCTTCCGCCGTCGGATTGGCCAGCGTGGCCGGCGTCAGGCTGACCGTGGCCGAAGAGACGACCACGGTATAGCTTTGCGTGCCAGTAAACAAATGCGCATCGGCCGCTTGCACGGTCAAGGTGAAACTGCCGCCCGCCGTCGGCGTACCACTGAGCAAACCACTGCTGCTCAGGGTAAGGCCGGCAGGCAGGCTGCCGCTCGACACCGTGTAGGCATACGGAGCCACACCGCCATTGGCCGTCAATTGCTGGCTGTACGCGGTGGCCACGCTTGCCGCTGGCAAGGTGCTTGGCGTCACCGTGATCGTCGGCGAAGCCACGCTCACGGTGTAGCTGTTGGTCGCACTGAACGGCGCGCCCGTCCCCGTGCTGCTGTCGCTGGCGCTCAGGCTGAAGGTGAAGCTGCCCGCCACATTCGTCGTGCCCGACAGCACACCGGTGGCCGTATTCAGGCTCAGGCCGGCAGGCAGGCTGCCACTGCTGACACTGAATGTGTATGGCGCCGTGCCGCCTGCTGCCGTCAGCGCTGCAGAGTAGGCCGCTTCCGCCGTCGGATTGGCCAGCGTGGCCGGCGTCAGGCTGACCGTAGGCGTGCCCACCGTGATCGTCACGGTAGCTGCCGCCGAGGTGCCGCCGCCATTGCTGGCCGTGTAGGTGAAGCTGTCTTGCCCGGAATAACCTGCCGTCGGCGTGTAAGTGATGCTGGTGCCGCTGGCCGTCGCCGTGCCATGCGCGGCGGCGGACGCCACCGCCACCGACGTCGCCGCGCCGCCGCTCAGGCTCAAGGTGATCGGATTGGGACCGCTGCCGTAAGCCACCGTGGCACTGACGGCGCCGGCAACTGGGGGACTGGGCAATATCGTGACGTTATAGACAATGGGGTTCAGGCTATCGTCACCGACAGTAAAGGTATCAAAGGTGGCATTGTCGCTCGCTCTATTTACATAGTGCACGATATTCGTGCTCACCGGATCCTCGATTATGTCACCATGCAACGGCGCAACCTGTATCGGCATCAGACCCCAAGTACAAGGATTGGGATTATAGTCCTCCAGAACAAACCCCCCTGACACAATGGTGATGTTGACTGGGTTCTGGCAACTAGTGGCGGCAACGGCATGATGCGACCACGACGACATCAGGATAAACAGCACGGCCACCGCCACGCGCATCAGCCAGGGCGGCAAGAGCGCGGCACGCGACGCGGGGCACCTGTCGGAAGTCCAGAAATCCACACCACTGACAGGGGACGGGCAACTCAATTTGCGGAGATTTGGAAACATCATTTTCCTTCGATACATTTTTTGGATGAGGAAAGTCTGGACCAGGCCCTGCGCCATCACGGCCACCGTTTACGTGGATTTCAGCCACCGCCGGCGGGTCTGAAAAGGATTCCCAATTTTATTGACGCTTGCTTTGCATCAACGTATGCTACTACGAGTAGCAAATAAAGCAACTAAAAAGTGTTGCTAAAAAGAGATATATTAATGTAAAACAATTACCGCCAATAAAAGTATTATTCTGTGTTCCATTTAACAACAGTTATGGGGAGATAATGCGATGTCTGAAGTCTTTGTAGGCCAAATCATGATGGCTGGTTTTGGCTTCACACCAAAGGGATTTGCGGCTTGTAGTGGCCAAATCATGTCCATCCAGCAGAATGCCGCTCTGTTTTCCCTGCTGGGCACCCAGTACGGCGGCAACGGGCAAACGACCTTTGCCTTGCCCGACTTGCGCAGCCGCACGCCTTTCGGTTCAGGAGCCTCTGCCGACGGGAACTGGCAACCAGCCCCACTCGTCCAGGGCACGCCGGCCGGTTCGGAAACTGTCACCTTGCTAGCCACCCAGCTTCCAATGCACAACCATGCGGCCAGCGCGCTGGCGCCCCCGGGATCGGTCAAGAATCCCGCTGGCGCACTGTATGCCAGCAGCGGGACCGAATCGATTTATGTCGCCGCATCAGGACCGCAGGTGGCGCTGGCGCAGCAGACGCTTGGCAGCGTTGGCGGCAATGGCCCGCATAACAATATGCAGCCCTTCCGCGTCATCAATTTCAACATTGCCTTGTATGGTGTTTTCCCCTCGCGTAACTAAACCGCATCCCACTTTGTTAACGGAGAACATCCATGTCCCAATGTTATGTAGGTGAAATTCGCCAGTTTGCCTTTCCACGCATCCCCACCGGGTGGTTTGCCTGCGACGGCAGCCTCAAACCTATTGCTGAATATGAAGTGTTGTTCATGCTGATCGGCACTACCTATGGTGGCGATGGCCAGGTCACTTTTGGCGTGCCGGATTTACGGGGTCAGTTGCCTTTGCATCAGGGGCAGGGACCGGGCTTAACGGCGCGCATTCTCGGCGAAAGCGGTGGCAGCGAACAAGTCACCTTAACAACAGCACAGATTCCCCAGCATATTCACACCTATTTCGCCACCAACGCCACCGCCACTGCCGCAACACCGGGGCCGACGCTGGCGCTGGGGGCTGCCACCAACAGCGACAATATGTACGCGACCAGTGCAACGGGGGCCCTGCCGTCGGTGCTGTCGGGCGTCGCCTGCGGCCTGCGTGGTAGCAACCTTCCCCATGACAACGTCATGCCAACGGTGGCTGTGTCATTTTGCATTGCCTATGAAGGGGTCTTCCCTACGCAGCAGTAATGACGGCAGTCCACCCGACTTCACAGGAGAAAAATCGTGGCATCACCATTCCTTGGCGAGATTCAGATCTTCGGTTTCAACTATCCACCAGTAAGCTGGGCACTGTGCAACGGCGCCACCTTGTCGCTGACCCAAAACACCGCCCTGTACGCACTGATCGGCACCACCTACGGCGGCAATGGCACCACCACCTTCCAGCTCCCCAACCTGGTCGGGCGCTCCGCCTGCAGCCAGGGTATGGGACCAGGCCTGTCGCCACGTGACATCGGCACGCCCTTTGGCAGCGCTGGCGTGACGCTGACGACGGATGAATTGCCGGCGCACAGGCATGGCATGACGGTCAACCGCCAGCCCACGGCCAGCCTTCAAAGCAATGTCCCGGTGGCAAACGCCCTGCTGCTGGCACCGGGCAAGACGATAGCCATGACGGTCAGCATCACTCCCGATACCTCGCTGGCGCCCAACGTCATTGGCTTTACCGGTGGCAACCAACCGCACGAAAACCGCCAGCCTTTGCTGGGATTGAACTATTGCATTGCATTGCAGGGAGAATTTCCCCGTTTCGATTGAACGCAGCGGGATAGGGAGAGAGGCAGGCGCACAGTCTGCCTCACCGATAAGCGCGCCAGCAACTGGCGCGCACGCCTAATTGAACACGGCCTGATACAGGAAGCCGTGGTTATCGCGCGCCACCGGCACCAGGAAAATCCCCACTTCGCCGAAAGCATCATGCTGCAGCTGGAAAATTTTCTGGTTGAAGAGGATGGCGGACGAGTTGCGAAAAAGCAGGCTGAACGGCGAACGCAGCGCCCCCTGCAAGGTCGATGCCGGCAGCGGTCTCGCCTCCACCAGGATGAACGGCGCATTGCCGTCGCTGACCGAAACAAACGTGTCATTCAGGCGCGGGGCAAAATGCTCGAGGGTCAGTATATCCATGGTGCATTTCCGTTTTGATAGAGACAGGACAGTGACTTATTCTAAATGAATCATTATTACATTGAAACTCTTTTAATGCGGGAGCCGCAAGCAGGCGGTTCCCGCGAGCTTGCAGTGCCTAGCGCATCGCCTCCTGCAAGCCCGGCGCAAACTCGGCGCCATGCTTGACCTGCGCGGTGGACGCCTTCAAGGTGCCGCCGATCGGCTCGGCGCTGCCATCCAGGCATAGTCCCAGGAAGTTTTCCGTCACCGCATTGAAGGCGATGTTGTTCACGGGCCGGGCAAAGCCATGGCCTTCATCGGGGAACAGCACATACGTGACGGGGATATTCTTCGCCGCCATGGCCGCCACGATCTGGTCCGACTCGGCCACGTTGACGCGCGGGTCGTTCGCCCCCTGGCCGATCAGCAGCGGGCGCTGGATATTCTGCGCAAAGTTCAGCGGCGAACGCTCCTTCAGCAGCGCGCGGCCTTCTTCCGTGGTCGGATCGCCCATGCGCTTGTAGAACTGCTGCTTGCCCGCTTCCCAGTAAGGCGGGATGGTTTGCAGCAGGGTGAACAGGTTCGACGGGCCGACGATGTCGACGCCGCAGGCGAACGTGGTGGGCGTGAATGCCATGCCAGCCAGGGTGGCATAGCCGCCGTACGAGCCGCCCATGATGGCCACCTTGTCGGCGCTGGTCACGCCGCTCTTCACGGCCCATTGCACGGCGTCGAGCAAGTCGTCGTGCATCTTGCGGCCCCACTGCAGGTCGCCGGCCGAGATGAATTGCTTGCCGAAGCCCGTCGAGCCACGGTAATTCACCGACAGCACCGCATAGCCGCGGTTGGCCAGCCACTGGTGGTAGCCGTTGTAGCCATAGGTATCGCGCGCCCACGGGCCGCCGTGCACCAGCAGCACCATCGGCACCGCCTGCGATGGCACGCCGCCGGCGTTCGCCTTCGATGCCTGCGGCAAGGTGAGGTAGGACACCAGGGTCAGGCCGTCGCGCGCCTTGATTTGCTGCGGATACATGGGCACCAGCGGCGCGCCTTCCAGTTCGGGCCGGGTAACATATAAACGCGTCAGTTTTTTGGTCTTGCGCTCGTACAGCCAGCTCGATGGCGGCGCCGTGACGGCGTCGACGCTCACCAGCCACTTGTCGTCGGCATCCGTGCGCGAAGTCACCGTGAACTGGCCCTGGGTGTTTTTCTTCAGGAAGGCCAGGTCGGCCTTCAGCTCGTCCGCCAGCGGCAGGTATTCCTGCTGCAGATAGTCGACGGAATAGGCTTGCACCTGGCCCGTGCGCGTGTCGTACAGGGCGTCAGAAATATCGGCACGCGGGTCTTGCGCCACCAGCCTGGTCTTGCCGCTGGCCACGTCCTGCGCCAGCAGCGCCGAGGTATTGCGGCCGCGCGAATCGGTCCAGTACAAGGTCTTGCCATCGACCGTAAACGCCAGCGGCGCCGTGGTCTGCGAGTCTTCCAGGCCGACCTCGGCCAGCGGTGCGCTCTCGACCTTGCCATCCGTCATGCGGAAATACTGCATGCCGCCATCGGTGCGCGCCTTGCTGGCGATGCGCAGCCTGAGCTGCTCGTCGGCCAGGTAGCCGCCATAGCCATCATTCTGCTGCACCAGGGTCAGCTTGCCGCTGGCCAGCTCCAGGCTGTACACGTCATGCCAGCGCGCATCGCGGTTATTGATGCCCACCAGGATGCGGTCCTTGACCTTGCTGCTGATCTGGACGATCCGCACGCGGGTCTTCTCGAACGGCGTGTAATTGATCTGCTTGCCCGTTGCCACGTTCACGCCATACAGCAGAAAATTTTCATCGCCGCCCTTGTCCTGGATGAACAGCAGGGTTGTCGAATCGGGCGACCAGAAGCTGCCGCGGATGGGCCGCACCTTCTCTTGCGTCAGCGGACGCGCCTGCGCCAGGTCGCTGGCCGGCGCCACCCACACATTGAGCACGCCATCGCGCGGCGCGATCCACGACAGCCACCGTCCATCGGGACTAAGCTTGCCACCGGACTTGCTGGGATTGCCGAACAGTTTGGCCCGCTCGATCAGCGGCGTTTCCTTGACAGGGGCTTGCGCGTGCGCCGGCAGTGCGCTGGCGAACAACAGGACAGGCAGGACATAGCGAATCATGGACACCTCATGGTTGATGAATGAAGGGAAAACATCACACGTGCACGTGCCAGCAAATCATAGGCCAAAGCGGTATTGCCAGGTTGATTACAGCGACAGGGGACGGAAATCGGGGGATAGAATGGCGAAAACGGGGGCTGGCAGGTCCGTCAAGTCACTGACGCGGGCGCGGCCAGGGGCTTACTTAGCAAACGCCGCCAGCCTCGCTCGTGCCTGTACGCAGGTCAAGCCCAAGCAGGCAGGTGTCGCCGTTTTCCCTGCTGCAGACGCACAGAAGATGCCCTCGGCGCCATGAATACCGTGCTCTGCTTGTCAGTGCCGGATGCAGCTTCGTTCGCGCGCCATCGCAGTGGACTCTGCGGCGAGCACCTTGGCCTGCCAGCGGCGCGAGAAACCTCGCCGGGACTGGCTGATGCCCCCGATCGCATTCTGCCCGGTTTCCTGGGCACAATGGTCCAGGGCCTGGCGCAGCATCGTATCGATGCTGGTCAGGGAAACCTGATACTCGTCCGCGACTTCCTGGCGCGTCTTTTCTTCGATCCTCAGGGCAAGCAGAACAGAACGGTGCCGGTACGGCATGCGCTGCATCGCGCGCTCGACTGCGGCCAAATCGGAGCGGGCCGAAGCAATGAGGTCCGGACCGGGGGCCGGGTCAGTCAGATGCTCGATTGCAACCTCATCGTCGTGCTGCGACGAGCGCGTGCCGCGCAGCTGGTCCATCGCGACGTTGCATGCTACCCGGTAGACATAGGCGTTCGGGTTTTGCACGAACACAGGGTCGCTCATGCCCGCCAATCGTAGCCAGGCATCGTGCAGGCAATCGCTGGCCAGGTCGGGACAACCGAGATTGCGCAACAATCGGCGGTACAGGCGGGCGTAGTTCGCAGCCAGAAAATCGCCCAGCACGATGCCGTGGCCGCTCTCGCCAAATGCGTCGCCGACGACCTCATCGGCAACAGTGGACGCCTTCAAGCCATCCAGGGTACTCGGGTTCATGACGGGTATACCTCGGTGTTCGTCTGCAAGACGCGCAAGCCTCGGGGCAGCGCGACGTCAGCAGCAAAGGGGGAAACGGCGACCGATGCAAAGCGAATGCATGGAGCGCCCCATCCTGCTCCCTGCACGGGCAGGTAACAGGTGGGTCATAGCGCTGCATGCCACGGGCCTAGCGGCCCTGCTGCAACTCACGCCGCTGTTCGGGGCTCAAGCGTGCCAGCTGCTTGGCGTCAAAGTCGCGGCCGACGCCAACGAACTGCACCGGACTGGCAGCGTCGTAGGGAAGGCCGTGAGACGACTGCAGCCCGGCCCGAGGTGGCGGCGGTGCTTCAATCTCTTTCTCCATCGGCTCATTGCCAAAGCCGATCAAGCGCACCGTGAAAATCGACGGCAGGTTCTGACGCGCCGTGGTGCGCTCGCGTTGCAGGACATCCTGCGCGGCCGCCGTTGCCTGCGACGCCGCCGCACTGGCATTGCTCAATGCGCCGACATTCACCGCTGCAATGCTCGGCATGCCCATAGCCTCACCCTTGACGGCGATGTTGGCCGCGTTCACCACTTGCAGTGCCGCCAGGTTGACATTGCCCGACACGCGGATACCCGCTTCGCCTGCGTCGATCGTGCCCAGTGGCGCGATCAGGTCGATGTCGCCGGCCGGCACTTCCGGAATCGGCGCCAGCGTGGCGATGCCGGCGCCCGTGCTCGGCACGTTGGACGACAGCGTGACGTTGCCCCACTGGTCGTACACACGCTTGGGCGGCGTGTAGACCACCGTGGTCTTCGAGCCCCGCCCCGCGTTGATGTCGCCTGCGGCCGACCAGCCCAGGATGGCGCCGCCGAAGGTGGTCATGATGCGGCTCTGGCCCAGCAGGATGCTGCCCAGCGAATAGATCGCGATGTCGCCTGTGCCCTGGGTCAGCACGCCCGAGTCGGATGGCGGCGCCTCGCCCTCGATGCCGTAGACCTGGCGGCCGCCCGGCGTCATGAGCTCGATGTCGCCACCAAACAGCGTGCGTACGAAGCCGCTGCGCGGCGTGGCGCCGACCTTGCCGCGGAACATCGTGATGTCGCCACTGTAGTTGATCGGCGTTCCATCCGCAGCCCCCTTGGGGAACAGCGCCGCGATGGCATTGCGCCCGCGCAGGTAGCTGCCGAAGCGCGCGCCGTCGGCGTCGTTGTACTCGCGCCCGCCAGCCTTGAGTTCGGCGAAGTACGCCTGGCGCGCAAAGATGCGTTGCTGCGTCGCCGGCAGCGCGTCGAAGAAGACCTGCGCCTCGCCAGCCGTACCGGTGAAGCCCAGGCCGTGGACCGGGTCGGCCAGCCAGGTGGCCAGCTCGGCCTCGTAGGTCTTGACGACCTTGCCCGGCTGGTCCGCCAGCGGCAGGCCTGCCTGGGCGCGCTTGCCTTCGCCGAGGTAGCGCGCCAGGAAGCCCTTGTAGTCGGGGCCGTTCGCGCCCACGCCGGCCAGCAACGAGATGCTTGCACCGGGCCGGCTGTCGCCCGGCACCACCGGGCCAAGGCTGCTCACGCCCGCTCGGTCTTCCATCTGGATGTGGCGCCCTGCGGTAATCTCCAGCGTGCCGGGGCCGGCCACGTTAAAACTGCTGTAGACGATGTCGCGACCGGCCGACACTACCGACACGTCGGTCGGGGCGCTGTGCGCGAACAGGTTGCCCGAGCTGTCATAGCGCGCGCCCAAGCCCGCGTCAATGCGCAGGGCCTGGCCGATGGGCGTGCCGCTGCCGACGATATCGCGCCCGGCCATCATCCACACCGGCTGCCCGGCCTCGTAATAAGTCTGGCCAGCGCGTGTCGGGTCGTTGGACGCAAAGACGTTGATGCGCCCCGTGGCCACGCCCACCAGGTCGCCGTGCAGGGCATAGAAGCGCACCGGTTCGCTGCCATGTCCGCCGCCTGCCGAAACAGTGTTGGCGCCCAGCGCGAACAATGGCCTGCCATCTTCAATGAGGTTGCCGGCCTGGGCGAGATTGCTCACAACTGTGCCGTTCGCCAGCGTGCCCCGGAAAGCCGGATGGAAGGGCGTGGCCATGGCAATCTCGGCCGCGCCCGAGGGGCTCACGCTGTAGCCGCCGCCATGAATCGAATCGCTGGCAAGAAACTCCAGCAGGCTGTTGGCCGATGGCGCGAGCACCAGCGCGCCGGTCGCCTCTGTCGTTCTGTCCGTGGCCATGCTGCCGTAGTAGAGGCTGCCGCTGGCCGCGACCGCGCTCAGGATCGACGGGTAGACGTTCGCCATGTCGGTCGGGAGCGCGCCAAGGTTGGCCATCTGCGGCGTCAGGTCGCCGCCGGCCGAGAACAGGCGGATGGCGGTGTTCGGCGTCCACAGCGTGAACCAGCTGTCGCCGCTGCCCTTGGCAGCGTCCACCATGAAGGGGGTACGGTTCTGTATCACGGCGCGGCCCGCATCGTTGGCGTCCGTCACGACCAGGTCGCCGCGCGTGTTCAGCTGGTAGCTCGCATCGCCCGGCACCAGCAGCATGCCGCCCTGCGCCACCGCGCGCCCGGCCGAGAACGGATCTATCGCCCGGGGGTCGCGTTCGGACAGCTGGCCGGTGTACTGCGCATAGCGCAGCGACTGGGTGCCCATCGCGCCGGCTTGCATCTGCACGTCGCCGCGCAGGTTGACGACGGCGCCGTTGAGCACGGCGTTGGTCTGGCTGTCGTTCAAGGGATCGAGCGCCAGGGGATTGAGTGCGCCGCCGACGCGCAGGCTCAGATCGCCCCCGCCGGTGAGCGCCAGGCTGCCATCGGCCAGCACGCGGCCGGTGCCGCCCACGGCCAACACCAGGCCGTCGCTGCGCAGGTTGACCGTGCCGGTGCGAACGGCCGCCCCCCGCTTGGACACAAGGCCCGCGTCGCCGCCCACGTCCACGCGCAGGTCGCCTCCGCCCAACGTGCCGTAACCGGTGAAACCCAGCAGCGTGTCGGTCGTGCCGCGCGTGGCGTAGCCGCCAAAGTTGATCCACCAGGCCGTAGCCTGATCGTTGCCTCCCCCGAGCGTGCTACCGCTGCCCTGGCGCCACAGCCAGTTGGCGGTGTCGTTGGTCGTCACGCCCTTATCGGCCGGGTTGGGGCGGCCGACGCCGGTCGAGGTGATGGCCTGCGCCGTCTCGCCGGTCAGGTTGCCGCCTGCCTGCAGCGTAAGGTTGCCGCCGCCGGCCGGGTACCAGGCGCGCGCGAGGCTCTCGGCCCCGCCATCGACGAACTTCTCGTAACCCTTGTTCTTGTCGCTCAGCACCGTGCCACTGCTGCCCACCACGCGCGGCAGGTTATACGGGTCGCCGGCCTGCGTGGCCTGCGACGAGGCGCCGGCCGTATAGATGCCGTAGAGCGAGTTCATGCCCAGGTTGCCGGCCGCGCGCAGGTCCAGGTCGGCGGCGCCGGTGCGCAGCACGCTGAAGCGGGTGCTGCCAGGCAGGTATTCGTAGTAGATGTTCACGGGCAGCGAGACGCAGTAACTGGAACCTCCCTCACACAGCGCGTTGGCCGTCTTGAACCCGCCTTTGGTCAACCGCACAACATCGGCATCGAGTATGGGCTTATCCGCAAGCGCAGGTTCTTTGAATCTCCGGGCTGCGGACGCCGACCAATTGAACGCGTAGACGGGCGTGCAATAGGATCCGTTCGCCGCGCACAGCGCCGCAGCGGTCTGGTATCTGCCGCCCATGAGTTGCTGCGCGACTTCGTCGGTGATTTCCACGCCTGCATTCAAGCCCAGATCGGTAGCCGCGAGCGATGTCCATGCGAACGCGCCCTTGAACGGCAGCGCCTTGGCAAACAGACCGTAGTGGGTGTCGGCCATGCGCAGCAGACCCGCTGCGGGGTTCTGCTGCGGCGTGCGCGGGTCGGCCGCACCGAGGTCGGCGCCGCCCGCCAGTTGCAGCGACCACGACTGCGAGCCTTCCGGCAGCATCGCGGCCACGCCCCACAGCCGGCCCGCGCCGCCAGGACGGAGCTCGACCGACTTGGCGTCGCCCGGCAGCTTGATGTTGGTCGAAGAAGGCAGCAGCGCGCCCACGGGCAAAGCCGTGTCGCCCTGCATCAGGTACTTCGCGCGTACGGCCGGCAGCGCGACGCCCTTTGGCCAGACCAGCGCGTCCAGCGTGGTGGCGCCCGGCAGGCGCGTGCCCGCGTCCAGGCGCGTGCCTTGTGGCAGCGTCATGGTTTCGCCGGCGATGCTGCCGGCCGCGTGAATGATCTGGCCCGAGGCATCGCGCACGTTGGCAGCGAGCACGGTCCCGGCGGGCAGCAGCATCTCAGCCGTCAATTCGCTGGACACGGGGATCAGCGTGCCGGCGGCAAAGTCACTCGACTGTATCGGCAAGTCAAAATTGAGCGTGTTGCCGCCTTCGAACGCCGTGCCATCGGCCAGCACGATGCCGGCACGCGGGATCACCGTGTCGGCGCCGAAGAAATTCCCCCCCGAAAGCAACAGCCAGCCTTTGTCGTCCTGCGTGGCGGGTGGCGGCGCGAAGCCGTCGTTGATGCTGCCATAGATATCGAGGTTGCCCGCCGCGCGGATGCGCAAGGTACCGACTTCGCCCGAGCCATAGACGCCGGTCTTTTGCGTGTGTGGGTTGACGCTGGCGTAGCGGTAGCCCGACAGGTCCAGGTCGCCCGACACGACGATGTCGCCACCCGGGTTGATCAGCGCATTGCTTGTGATCTCGATGCCGGGACGCAGATGGAAGGCGTCGGCATAGGCCGGGTTGCGCAGGCCGGCAAGCTTGCCGGTCATGAGGCTGGCGCGCGCCAGTGCGGCATCGATGAAATCGTTGTTGCGGTCGTGCTTGTCCTTCAGCCAGGTCTGGGTGATCTCCTGGTAGGGTCGTCCGCTGGCGGCCGGCGAGCTGACCAGCGGGGCGTCGTCGTAGCGTTGCATGGCGTTGACAGAGATGGAGCGAGCGCCGCGGATGTCGAGCGCACCGCGCGCGTCGATGGCGATGTCGCCGTAGACCGCCGCATCGGCTGCCCCGTTGATGCCCGGCAAGCCGTTGGCGCCGATGCGCGGCGCCGAGAGTTCGAGCGTGCCGCGTGCGCGGCCGTCGTTCTGCCCCCGCTGCGTGCCCAGGGGCGCGGCTGTGCCGTGGCGCAGGTCGACGCGTGCGCCGTCGGCCAGCGTCAGCACGCCGCCCTGCGTACTCAGGTCGACGATCGCGCGGTTGGGCGAATCGATGATCTTGCCGTAACTGTCCACGCGCAGCAGCGTGCCGTGCGCATCGAGCACGGCCGAGCCCGCCACCGTCAGGGCGTTCTTCGCCGCGAGGGAGATGCGACCCACGCGCTCGCCGCTGGCGTCGACGGTGCCGTTGACCGTCAGGCTGCCGTTGTCGACCGACACATTGACCTCGCCGGCCTTCAGGCCGTCGCCGATGGTAAGGTCGCCCTGCTTGAGCTGGAAGGTGCGCGTGCCGGACACGCCGCCTTCGTTGAGACGCTGGTTGAGGGATGCGAACTGGCTGTCGAGCGCTGCGCCATCACCGAGATGCTGTGCGCGGATTTCCACGCCCCCAGCCAGATACGGCACCAGCGTGCCACCCGCATCATAGCGCCCCGTGCTGCCGCCGCGGATCGCGCCCTGCAGGTCGATCACGCCGGCCTGGTCGCCAAGCGCCAGCGCCTTGAGCGTGCCGGCGCGGTTGTTCCGCGCCGACAGGTCGATCACCGAGGCCGCGGCCTGGCGCACATTGCCGGCCAGGCTTTCGAGCGTGACGTCGCCGCCCCAGCTGTACTTGGACACGTCGTTGAAATCGATCTTGCGGCCGGCCAGGTCGAGCTGAGCGCGCCCGGTCAGCGTGAGGTCCTTGTCGGCGCTGATCACGAGCTTGCCGCTGGGCAGCGCCAGCGTGCTGTCGACGATCACGTCACGGCCCGCAAGGCGCAGCTCCGCGCCGAGTGCGGCATCGGCGACCGGTGTGGTCGCCGGCACCGAAGCGCTCACGCGCAGGTCGCCGCCCGCGGTGATGCGGTTGACCGAGCCCGCCGCGCCTGTCACCAACGGCGCGTCGATGCTGAGGTTGCCGCCGCTGTAGGCATAACCCTTGCCGGCTTCATATGCGCCTTGCGACTGGTAGACCGACAGGCTGCCCTTCTGGTTGGCCGTGACGCGCTCACTGGCGGTGAGTCGCACGTCGGCAAAGCCCAGCGCCAGACGTGCGTCGTCGCTGGTGCCCGTGGCTTGCGCGCCTGGGCCATAGCCGAATTCGATGGTCCCGGCCTCGATGGCCAGCGTGCCGCTGCCGGCGCCGGCGCCGCCCGTGACTGCTGCGCCGGGCGCCACGGTCGATCCCTTCCAGATCAGGTGGCCGGTGCGGATGGTCGCCACATCGCCGGCCGCGCCCGCGCCATAGATGGCGGGCGTGCCCAGCACCAGGCGCGCGAGCGTGGATTTGCCGGTGGCCGGGTCGATGGTGTCGAGCGAGGCGCTGCCGAAAAAGCGCAGGCCGCCGCTGGCATTGAGCTCCAGCGTTTGGAGCGCAGGAGCGCCGTACTGCGTGTCGCCGCGCAGCAGGCGGTTGAGCACACCCTGGTTCAGCGCAAGGCCGGACGGTAGCGTGTTGCGCGCGGCCGCGTCGGCCAGCGCGGCGCTGTCGCCGACGTTGATGCCCTGCACCGCCAGCGTGAGGTTGCGCGTGCCGTAGCGCACCGTGTCGTCGAGCACGAAGCGGTCGGGCGTGGACAGCGCGATGGTGCCTTCGGAATACAGCTCGGCTTGGCCCACGCAGGGTGAGATGGTGCACACGCCCACCTGCAGGCTGCGGTTCCCTACCAAGTCCACGCTCGGCAGACCCGGCAGCATGCTGAGCACGCCGTTGGACACGGCCACCAGATTGCCGGCCGAGCCCGCGTAGACGAAGCCGTCGGCCGAGTCGTAGGCCGCGCGGCCCTTGCCCAGCGTGCGGATCGCCGCACCCTGCTCGATCACGAGATGACTCGGGTTATCGGTGTTGGTGGCATCGGCCAGCAGGAACACCTCGGGTGCCGACAGCACCGCACCCTGGCGCAACGTGAGGCTGTTCGTGCCCGTGCCGAACATCACGATGCGGCCGCCCGGGCCGTAGGTCACGTACTGCAGACCGCCGAGCATGAGCCGCGAGGCACCCATCGCATTGAGCGCATCAGCATTCAGCGTCACGCCCTCGAAGCCGGTCGTGGCGTTCGCACCGCCGCCCACGATCTCAATCTGGCTTTGAGGCCCCCCAGATCCCGCAAAAACGGCCACCGTGCCGCCGTAGCCGCCCTTGGCCGCGTCGAAGCGGCCGATGCCCCCGAAGTGGAAAGCGTCGACGCCGGCGCCGGTGTTCGGCATGAGGGCCAGCAGCAGCGTGCGCGCGTCGGCCGGCGCCATCGCGCGCGGCACGCCGATGCGCGCGGCGTCGTTCACGATGAACTGGTTGAACGAGGTCTCGTTGTACTGCGAGTAGCTGCGCAGCACCTCGGCCGGTGTGAGGATAGCCTGGCGGAACAGCGTATCGCTGATGGCGGTATTGGCGATGCCGAGCCGCGCGGCGGCCGACCACGAGCCGTTGCGCATCGCGCTACCGGGCTGCGCCGCGCCCTGGCCGGCGCTGCCGTTGAGCTCGACGCGGAAGGCGCCGGGCAACAGGGCATAGGTGGAAGGCATCAGCGTGTAGGTACCCGCGGGCAAGCCCGGCACGCCGGCGCCCAGCGTGATCTGCTGGCCGATCAGCGGGTCGACCGCGCCACGTTCGCCGCCCACCGGGGCGACCGGGGCTTGCACGCCGGGCACGACGGCATACACCGGGTTGCCCACGAGACCGGGCAGGCTGAAACTGCCATCGGCCGCAGTGCGCACCAGCGGGTGGTAGCGTGCATCGGTCGAGCCGCCGCGGCCACCGATAAAAGCAGAGCCCGTGAGTTCGCCGCCGCCAGAGAGGTCCAGCACCGCGCCGGGCTGCACGTTGGCGCTCGCACCGCCCAGCGTGATGCCGACCGTCAGCGTCTGGCCGTACGAGCCGGCGCCGCCCACGCCGATCAACTCGACCTTCGTGCCGTCGTAGAGGTAGTTCAGGCCGTCGACCGTGCCGCCATAAGGCATCAGCAGGCCGTTGCCACTGACCGAGGTCAGGCTCCCAGGCAGGAAGTCGACCCGCGTGGTGTTTGCGTCACCGATGCGCAGGCTGCCCAGCGGCACGCGCAGCACGCCGCCCTGCTCGATGGTCGCGGCGCCGAGCGCCAGGCCGCCGAAGGCCGTATAGGGCACCGCCGGTGCGGCCTGACCCTTGCCTTCGATGCGCAGCACGCGATCCGGTGCATAAGTTCCGTCGTGCAGCACACCCGCCTGGATCGAGGCCGAGACACCGATGGCCGGGTAGATTTGCGCAGCCCGCAGCGTGAGGTCGCCCGGGGTGGCCAGGCTGGTCGTCGGCACCCCGTTGGTCAAGGCCGGCACATCGGACAGAAAGCGCAAGTCGCCGTCGCTTTGCAGCGTGGTCTGGCCAAAGCCGCGCCGCTCGACCCTGATGCTGCCTGGGTTCTCCGGCGCGTCGATGTCGGACGATAGCGGTATGTCGCCGTTGACACCGGACATTCGAACCGCCGAGCGCACATCGATGAGGCCGGCATGCACCTCGAGATGCGCCTCGGAGGGTAGCCAGTCGCCGGTGCCGATGACGCCGAAGCGACCTCGGGTCACGTCCAACGCTACGCTCTGCGTGATGCCGGCCAGCCGCACGTAGGGCGCTTCCAGCGTGATGTGCGCGTCATTGCGCGCGTTGTTGGCCAGCATCAGCGCGCCGTAGGCCGACAGGCTCTGGCCGAGCCGCAAGCTGGCGTTGTCTTCCAGGCTGATGCCGCCCGCGCTGAGCAGCGCGAGGTTATCGAAGCCGCCCCGTGTGACGCTATCGCCGCCCAGCCGGCCGTGGCCATACACCAGCGCCGCATCGGCCGCGCCGGGGGCCAGTCCGGCCGGCAGGTCCGATGGACCCTGCAGCCCGCCGATCACCAGGTCGCGGTAGTTGCGCACCGCGTTCTCGGCCAGCGTGTATTCCGCCGAACCGGAACTCATGCGCACTTCGGGTGATTCCAGCGCGACTTGCAGCGTGCCGCCGGCCGCGCCCGCGCCGCCCGAGCGGGCCCGCAGTTCGCCGTCAAGGTAGAGGCCGTTGTTCGAGGCCAGCGCGATGTGCCCGCCGCGGCTCGCGACCGCGACCGGGCCGGCATCGCCCATGTCGAGCACGGCGGCGGTACCCGAGGCATCGAGCACGGCGCCGTCGCGCACAATGACAAAGCCGTTGGCAGCCGTGGCCGAACCGTCGCTTTCCTTGATCTCGCCACCGATCACGATGCTGCCGCCGTCGCGCACGATGCCGTAGCGCCGCCCCTGCGCATCGAGCGCGGTCGCGGGCGTGGCGGACACGTCGATCACCGCCTGCTCGCCGAGCCAGATCGAGCGGCTGTGCGCCCCATCCACGGCATGCTCCTGCTCCATGCGCGTGAGGTCGAGGTTCTTCAGCGAAATGCTGCCGCCGTGCGCCTGCAGCCGGCCTTGCAGCGTGAGCTGCCCGACGCTGCGCACGTCGATGGCCTGGCCGGGGTCGACCGTGATCTGCGCACCCTGTCCGATGACCGCAGCCACCGCCGGCAGGTCGGCCGCCAGGGTCTGCGCCGTACCCGCCTGCAGGCTCAGGCTAGCGCCCGCGCGCTGCGTGAGCACGCTCTTGGCGGCATCCTCGGCGTAGAGCGGTGGTGTCCACGCTTGCAGCGCTTTGCCCGCGTCAAAGGTGGTCGCGACATTCCTGGCGTCGGGCGTTACGCGCAGCACCGGCATCGTCACCTCGACCTGCGTGCCGTCGGCCACCGTGACGCCACGGTCACCGATGAGTGCGTAGCGGCTGAAGCCCTTGTCGAAGAAGTTGCCGGCAAGCACCAGCGTGCTGGCATCGGCCGCAGCCACCGATCCGTCGTTGACGAGTACCTGTCCGGCCTGCAAGCTCAGCGTGCCGCCACCCGAAGTGCCCCAGCCGCGCAGCGCGCCATCGATCGCCAGCACGCCACCGCCACCGCCGGTCTGCGCATTCGCCTGCAGCCGGACGTCGCCGCCCTTGCCGCCGCGCTGCGAGGTGCCGTTGGCCAGCAAGGCCGCACCTGAGGACACGTCGATGACGCTACCTTGGGCCAGCAGCACGTCGCCGCTGCTGCGGATCGACACGCTGCCGCCATTACGCCAGGCCATCGCGTGCGTATCGGCCGGATCGATACGCAGGTTGCTCCACAAGCCACGCGTGTCCAGTGCCACGCCCTGGGCCATCGCCACGCCCGCGCGCACGCCTTCGGGCGTGGTGATCTGCGTGGTGTCATCGAGGTAGTTGGTGCTGGCCTGCGCGAACGTGTCGCCCAGGCGGATGCTGCCGCCGTGCGCCGTGAGGTTTGCATTCACCCCGACCTTCGGGCCGTAGAGTGCGATGTCGCCGCCATTGCCCAGCGTCAGCGCCGAGTCCACCGTGATCGCGTTCGCGGCCGCAATGCGCACCGCGCCCAGCGAGAAGCCGTTCAGCAACGTGGTGTCGAGGGTCAACGTGTCCTGGCGCGCGGCGGGCAACGCCGCCGTGAGGTCGAGCCCGGCGGCGATGCGTTCGGCCGTGTCGCTCAGCACCACGTCCTTCACCCCCGCATTGTCGAGCCGGCGGTGCATCAGGCCGGTGTTCTTGTCGTAGAGGGCACCATAACTGCCGACCACCAGCTGCCCGCCGCGCGCCACCGCCACCTGCGACTGGTCATACCCGTCGAGTCCGGTCTGCGCCGCCTGCGTCTGGCCGCTTCCCTGGAAGGTGTCGCCCGCGATGTCGCCCTCGATCACCGCACTCTTCGTCCCGATCACCAACGTGCCGGCATCGCGCCCCACCGTGTAGCCGTTTTCCAACTTTCTTTGCGGTGCGATCAGCGGGTTGTGGAAATGCTCCGAGACCTGCCAGCGCTCGTGGTCCGACTCGTAGCCTTTGTAGACGCCCGTGTAGCGCTGGTCGCCCGGCGCCTTGTTTACTTCGTACAGCCGCCCATCGGTCCCCTTGAGCCAGGTCTGACTGATGAAACCGCTCTGCACATTCAGCGTGCCGCCCGACAGGTTGATGCTGGAGCCTGCCTGCGTGACCACATCGTTGCCGCCAAAGCTCAGCGTGCCGCCCTGGGCCATCCATTCGCCCACAGTGTGCCCCGCCGTACCCAGATACCCGCCGACTTCGAGCAGGCCGCCCGCGGTATACCAGCGGTCGGTGGCGTAGCCGTTCGTGCCCTTGGGTACGAACACCAGGCTGCGGCGGTCGATCCACACGTCGTTGCTGTTGAGGGTCTTGCCATCCCGGTTGATCGGCGCATCGCGCTGTTCGTTGCCTTGGACGTTGACCTTGACGTTGTTCGATTCCATGGCCAGGTTCACGCCCACGACGCCGGAGACGTCGATCCGGGCGCGCTCTCGCACCAGGCTGCGCTGGGCTGCATGGATGTCGATCTGACCGCCGGTGGCCAAGGTCAGGGAGTCGCCCTGGAAATCGACCGTGCCGCTGCTGCTGATCTCGATGCGCGGCTGGTCGCGGCGGTCGGTGATGGCCACGATGTTTTCGGCAGCCGTGATCGCAGGTCCCCGCAGGCCGTCGCGCTGGCTGTCCAAGGCAGTGGTCTTGCCGTCGTCCTCGATCACCACGGCGGTGGTGGCACCCTGGCCGAAGGCGACCTTGCCGTCCGCGCCGATGGCATTGAGGTGCACGGTGCCGCGGGTGTTGACGCTGGTGGTGGCAAGTACGACACCGTTTTGCTGCACCTCACGCCCAACCATCGTCACGTCGCCCTCGCGAGCCTGGATCAGGCCGGTGTTGCTGACCTTGCCCGACAGGCTGTCGCTGCTGAACTGTGGAGTGATCTCGTTGCCGCGCGTGGTCGACGCCTGGTTGCCGTCGGTGCCGACGCCCTTCTTGATGACGAAGCTGTCGCCGGCCGCAAGCGCGGTCTGGCCTTTCTGCGCGGAAATGTCTCCCCCGTTGTGCACCTCCTTGCCGAGCAGCAGGACATAGCCGCCGCCTTCGGTGGAAGTCTTCGGGGCCAGCGTGGCGATCCGCGCACCGGCCTGGACCTCTACCTTGCCCTCGGCATTGGTAAAGCTGGGTTCGCTGGCGTTGGCGCTGTAGATGCCGTGGGTCTTGAACTGGCCGTCGCCGATCTCGGCGGCGGCGGCGATGAGATTGCGCGTGTTGACCTGGCTGCTGCCATTGAAGACGATGCCGTTGCGGTTAACGATGAGCACCGTGCCATCGGCCTTGATCTGGCCCTGGATCTGCGAGGGCCGTGCGTTCGGGTCGTTGACGCGGTTGAGGACGGCCCAGTCCTTCTGCTGCCTGAACTCGACCGTGGTATTGCGCCCGACATTGAAGGTCTCCCAGTTCAGGATGGCCTTGTCGCCGGTCTGCTGGATGGCGACGTTGGTGCGACCGTCGACCTGGGAAAGCTCCGGGGCATTGGCGTTGTGCCAGCCCGCAGTCAGCGAGTTGGTATCGATTTTCAGGCCACCATCGGTCATGCCATCGGGGGTGGATGCCCCCTTGGCGGCCGCCAGGCGGGCGGCGGCCTGGGCCGACTGCTGCGCCGCGATGCCGCGCGCGGCCAGGTTCAGATTGCTGATGGAGCGCTGCAGTTGCTCGTTGGCCTTCTGCTGCTGTCCGAGCGGGCTCGTCAGGTTTGCTGCGGGCAGGCCGTTGGGCAGCCGGCCCGTTTGCGACGCCGTGTCCCGGACCGCGCCCTTGTCGGCAAACCATGCCGGACTGAACGTGCGCTGCGCATGGGCAGGCACCGTTACTGCGCCTGCGACCAGTGTCAGCGCGATGGCCCGCGCCAACGGTGCCAACCTGAATACCCGATCCTGTTTACGTATCGTTTGATTTTCCTTGCCACTGCGCCCGCGTGTGTTCATGTAAGTTTCCGCCTGGTCATTGAGTCGATGCCGTTCGGCTGCCCGTCTCGCGCCGGCCAGCCACATTCAAGGAGGCTTTCCGCATCGCAACCGAATAGCGTCTGCGACAAGCCCCTATGTATGGGTGACGAACAGCACCACGCAAATACCGCAAACTATTTTGGAACTTTTTTCGCAGCCCCCGACATATCCTGTGCAAGATCGCACGGACCCGCAGTGCAAGACGATGGGGAAAGCCGTTCAGCTCAAGAGCAACAATCCCGCCGGCAGCGACCGGGCGTGCAACTGAAACGATTCCTGCAACTGCCACAGTGCCAGATCCAGCGAAGCCGTGGAAAAGCGCCCGCTGACCGGCTTGTTGCGCGCGGCATCATTCATCAGCACCACGCGACCGGAGCGGTAACGATTGATCTCGTCGAGCACATCGGCCAGAGGGGCCTGGTCAAACACCAGCAGCCCTTGGCGCCAGGCCGACACTGTTTTCGGATCGATGCTGGCGATGTCGCCCAGCGAACTGGCGCCATACACCATTTGCTGGCGGGCATGGAGTTGACGCGTTCCTGCAGG
Source organism: Janthinobacterium kochi (assembly GCF_051380715.1). Lineage (NCBI taxonomy): Bacteria > Pseudomonadati > Pseudomonadota > Betaproteobacteria > Burkholderiales > Oxalobacteraceae > Janthinobacterium > Janthinobacterium kochi. Next base: position 13,330 of record NZ_JBNYXO010000001.1, on the reverse strand, counting down.
ATGTTGCACGCGGACGCTGCCTTCGATACAGGTGACACAGACCTTGCCATTCAGATGACGCACTTCGAGCCGGCCAGATTCGAGCAGGCTGCGGCCAACGCCGGCCACCACCGCAAATGCCCTGCCGCCCGTCAAATCGATGGCGGCTTCGCCCGTGATCAGGTCCAGGCCGACCAATTGGCCGCCATCGGTCTGGCGGCGAACACTGGTTCGCGTGTTCAGCAACACATCGATACCGGCGGACAGCGCCAGCGTGCGCTGTTCCCCGGTGGCGGTGCGGTCATCCGCATTCCACTCATCCGGCGCCGGCCACAAGCCCAGGGGGGGATGCACCACGGCCACGCCAGCGACCGCCGCCGCACTGATGGCAGCACCGAGGAAGGCCCGCCGCCCACCCGGCACCAGGCGAGGACGGCACGCGCCCAGCGTCGCGGCTTCCGGCTTAACGCGCAGCAACTCGCGGGCCGGGGCCTCAATCGCATCCCAGCGGCGCTTCACGTCGTTGTAGGCGGCTTGATGCAAAGGACTCGCTTTGATCCAGCGCCTGAACTGCTGTGCATCCACTTCGCGCGCGTCTCCCGAAGTGAGCAGGCGCAACCAGTTCCACGCCTGGGCGTCCAGCTCGGAGGGCGAAGTGGCGTGACTGTTCTTGGGCGGCGGCATCTTCATCGTGTCATATCCAGCGGCCAGGCGCGGCCGTAAAGCAGGAAACCGGCAGGCTGCTGCGTGTTGCGTGTATATATTTTTTGCTCTCTCATACTGGATGACGAATGGCGTCCCGGAAAACCCGCATTATTTATTCTCCGCCGCCAGATACGCGTCAAGGCGTTCATGCACGCGCTTCAATTCGTACTCGACCGTCCGCAGCGACACGCCCAGCCGTCGTGCGGCCTCTTTTTGCGTCACGCCTTCCGCATGTACGAGCAGCGCGACGGCCCGACGGCGCTCGGGCATGCGATCAAGAAGCTGGAACAAGCCATCGAGGTCCGAGCGTATCTCGGCGGTCCGCGCCGGGCCAGGCGCCGGATCCACCATTTCCTCCAGCAATGCATCGATATTATCGCCTGACAGCAGGCGGCTGTGTCGGCGCTGGACATCCACCGCAATGTTGATCGCCATGCGGGACAGGTAGGCCCCCGGATTCTGGATCGGCCCGTGGTCCTCGCTGCCCTTCAGCCGCAGCCAGGTGTCGTGCAGCGCATCGCCGGCATCCTCCGCATTGCCGAGCTTTCGCGTCAGGCGCTGCTTGATGGATGTGTAATGCTTGCCCAGGTAGTTCAGCAGGAAGAGCTGCGTGCCTTCGGACATGGCTAGCCCGCCCCCGGTTGCTGCTCGCACTGCGGCCCTGCATCCGGTGCATTCGGTGCAACCATCATGGACAAGCGCTGCCGCGCGATCGCCGCTGGCGGCAGGCGGCCGATGTGCACACCGCGCAGCGTGTGCAGCAACGCGGCATCGCGGCGGGCATCGCCGCTGCTGCCGAGAAGACGGACACCGCCGATGCGGCCATCCGGCTCCAGGTAAAACTGCAGCAAGGAAGTATAGTTACCCGGCCGGGTACGCGCATCCGAGCACAGCGCCTGCCAAATACGCATCTGGACCAGTCCGGCATAGCCATCCTCGCGGAACAGCTCGGCCAGGCCATTGTGAGTCGATGCGGACGCCGGCACTGCGGATGCCGCACCGGCCTCTTTCAGAATGAATGTCTGGCCCAGGCCAGAACTCCGCTTGTCCGCAATCAGCCCCGTACCTTGCAGCAGGATACGCAATGCTCCTTCTGCCGAGTGAAGGCCGTGTACCGCCGTGGAGGTACGGGCATGCACTAGATCGCTGGGAAACAAGGCCGGTTGTCCGGTGGTGTCCGCATACTGGTTCAGTGCCGCATTCAGCGGCTGCGCCGGGATGTTGAAAGCAACGGAAGGCATACCTGCATCAGCGACGGGTTTGACACGTGCAACGCCCGCGAGCGGCAGATCAGGAGAAGCACCAAGGGCATTTCCCGCTGATCCGATAACCCCACCCAGTACCCAGAAGAGCGCCATCGCGCTACAGCCCAACGCACCAGCGTACACACGCCCGCAACGGTGCTGCAAGGGCCATGGCAGGAGGACGGATCGAATCGGCAAGGTAGGCACACCACTCTGAAAAGGTGCATAGTGGCATTCAAATGTGACGGTGTTGTTACATCAATACCAGTCCATCCTTGGGCTGGCAGAAGCATGTTGGGTTGACGGGGCAGATCACCAAGTCGATGGCGGGGTTATCGGACTGACACGTCCAGGAATAGGTTGACACTTTTTTGATGGATAGAAAGAGTGCCAGATGTAGCAAGGGCTATTCGCCCTGGCCAAGGACGCACGCGAGGTGGTGATGCAGCTCGAGCACAGGCAGCTACATTTCCACTCAGTTATAAACTGTCTCCAAGACAGCGATTTTCAGCGCGGCAATTTATACCGTACCAGCAGCGTAGGTCCCTTGCCGCCGGGTGGCGTCAGCAGTATCTCGTCACCCGGCTGCATCTCTTCATACATCACGGTGCAACAGGTCGGCATCGAGTGTCCGCGTGCCGGATAAACGCCAACGTCGGTGTGCAGGGTCGCAGCACGCACGTCCACGCTGGTCTTGCCGGCCTTTCCCTCTTCTTGCAGCAGTTTGCGCAGTGCGGTGACGAAGTCCCCTTTCCTGAGTCTGGCAAGTGCCTGGCTTGCTTGCGGGCGAGCGCTTGCGTCGTTTTTCATGGCAGTTTCTTTCAGTGTATACATTCCCGCCACTATATCATTGCCCCTTAGCGGCATCACGCCAAAATAGACGCTCGCCCGGGCCGCCTAATTGAATCGCCACCAGTCGCTTGGCTGCGTCGGGAGCGAAGCCGTAAGGTTATGATTCACGGCAAATGGTGTGGGTCGTTAGTAGAACAAATAGAGTTGGTCGGACCACAACCACAGTTAAGTGTGTGATTCAATAAGCCTAGCGAACAGGGAAACTAGACGCGATAGCAAGCACAGTCCGCCGTGACTACCGGTCCAGGTCAGGCATCAGGATGTTCTCAAGCCATTCGACGAAGATGCGTACCCGGCGTGACAGGTTATGCCGGTGTGCTACCACGATAGATACTGGCAAGGATTTTGGCCGCAAATCAGGCAGAACTTCTACTAGCTCGCCACTGCGAAGGAAAGGCTTAAGGCTCGAAAGGCCGGCCTGAATCAGTCCAAGCCCCGCCAGGCCGGCGCTATGGTATGTCTGCACGTTGTTGACGCTGAGCGATCCTGGAAGTGCAAGCACAGCATAGGTCTGGCCTGCAGGATATTCCCAACCAAGCGTCCGACTGCCCAGTGTTGGGCTGTAGTGCACCATGCGATGTCCCTGCGCCAACAGGTCTTCCAGCGTGTGCGGAACGCCGTACCGCGCCAGGTAGGCTGGACTCGCGGCATTCACCATCCGCAAGGTGCCAAGCGTCCGCGCAACGAGGGTCTCGTCAACGATGCCACCAACGCGAAGGACACAATCCATTCCTTCCTGAATCAAATCAACGCGCCGGTCGGTGCTGGATAACTCCAGCTCGATTCCGGGGTATCTCTCCATGAACGTGGGCAACGCCGGCATTACCGTGGAGCGAGCAAATTCAGTAGACAGATCGATGCGGAGACGGCCGCTGAGCGGGGCCTCGCTCGCGGCGAACATCGCGCTTAGGTCCTCAGCATCGGCAAGCAATGCACGTGCGCGCGCGGAAAAGCTGCGGCCATCCTCAGTCAACTGCACTGTCCGGGTTGAGCGGTGCAGCAAACGGGCGCCCATCTGCGCCTCCAGTTCACGCACCACGTTCGATGCGCGTCCTTTCTGGATGCCGAGACTCTCTGCGGCGCGAGTGAAACTGCCCATTTCTGCAATGCGAACAAAGATTGCCAGCGCCTCAAGATTTTGCATTGTAATTTTTTAGGGTAACAATGGGTTTTGATTGGAGTACTTTATAGCAAAATTCGCACAGGGCATAGTTAACTCTACTGGAGCAAAGGGTTGCTCCCACGAATGTTGGAGGTCGCAATGCTCTACAAGCAACTGGGAAACACTGGACTGTTCGTGTCCGAGCTCTGTCTCGGCATCATGACCTTCGGGCCTTCGGGACAACAAGGCCTGGATCACGATATCGCGGGGATGGATCAGCTGACGGCAGATAGCATCGTTGAACAATGCATCGCTGCCGGGGTCAACTTCTTCGATACCGCTGATGTTTACACGCAGGGCCAGTCCGAGCGAATGCTGGGGCAGGCTTTAAAAAACCTGGCGTGGCGTGCAAGGACATTGTCATTGCCAACGAGGCCGCCGTTGATCTCTGAGCGACGCGCAGAGTGCAGCTTAAAGCAACGGCAAAAGCACACTTATCGCAGCGTTGTGTATTCCGTTTTTTTCTGACGTCCGCTAAAGCTAGCGAATCACATTACTGAACATTAAGGTTTTTATCATGAGCATGCATTCTTCGGAATTAAAAGGTGTCGTTATTTTCCATTCGGGCTATGGCCACACTAAGCGGGTGGCGGATGCCGTTGCGACAGGCGCGAGAGCAAGCTCGTTGCAAATCGATGCAGATGGGAATCTGTCCGACCAGGCATGGGCGGAAATCGATCAAGCACATTTCATCATTTTGGGATCGCCCACCTATATGGGCGGACCTAGCTGGCAATTCAAGAAATTCGCGGACGCTTCGTCCAAACCATGGTTCGCTGATCTTTGGAAGGACAAAGTTTTTGGCGGATTCACTAATAGCGCCAGCGTCAATGGCGACAAACTGGCGACGCTGCAGTATTTCAGCCTGCTTGCCGCACAACATCGCGGTATCTGGGTGGGCGTGGGAATGAAGTCGTCCAACACAAAGGCCTCTCAGCGAGATGACATCAATCGTATGGGGTCCTTCCTCGGGCCAATGGCGCTGTCGCCGGCCGATGCGGCACCGGAAGAAATGTCTTCAGGCGACTTGGAAACCGCGCGTCTTTACGGCTCGCGTGTTGCCGAGATAGCGGCCAAATTGCTCTTGGGCGCTACCCCATACTGATTCCTCCTCAAGCAACTAAACCAATTACTCTCATGAATACGTCAAATATAGACTTGTCCTCGCAATTACGCACCGAACGCATCGCAGTTGAAACGCTGTATCGCGCGTTCAACGAGCAAAACCCAGATATCGTGGATTCGATCCTTGCACCGGAGTGGGAGGATATTCCGCTGGCGCCAGGCCAAGGGTCCGGTCCAGCCGGCATCAAGCCCATCATTCGCATGGTTGTTGCCGCGTTCCCGGACGTGCACATCACTATCCACGACATGGTTCAAGAGCCGGGCAAGGTTGGCGTGCGTGCCAAGCTCAGCGGTACCCATCTCGGCGAACTGTTCGGCATTGCGCCAACCGGCAAAAAGGTGAGCTTCCGTCTGCACGAATTTCACACCGTAGCCACCGGCCTAATCACCACCACCTGGCACATGGAGGACTGGTTCGGTTTGTTCTTGCAACTGGGCCAATTCCCATCGCATGGTTAAATTCATCAATATCGGCCGGCATTACATCAGAAATATCAGCTGATGGAGAGTGCTGGCATCTGAACCGCGGCTCCCCCGCCGCGCAAAGAACTGACGCCAGCTGTTGGCCTGGTCGTCATTCAATGGTCTGGGCAGCGTCAGATCACCTTTGCCTGGCTAACGACAGGGTCGCGGCGTTCACGAGGACGTAGAGGGGGCATCAAGTCGGCCGGGTCAATTCGGCCAGCAAACGAACACGCTCGGGCCTGGGGAAGGATCCTCAGTAGAAAAACCTGTTTCAAGCCATACCAAATGATTGCAAACAAGCCCATGTTTTCGTAGGGGTAAATGCAGGGGTAAAAACTCACACCCATGAAAAAGGCCAATCCGAAGATTGGCCTTTTTCTTTCATTCTAATGGTCGGGACGGGAAGATTCGAACTTCCGACCCCATGCACCCCATGTGAAAAACTGATGTACGAGCACGTACATCAGTATCAATCAATAGAACAAATAACCATTACAAATCAAAGACTTACAAAATACACATGTACGAATACGTATGAGGAGATACACTAGCAACCAATATTATTTAAGGCACGGTTAAGGCACGGAATCGATATGGCGAAAATGACGGCGAATCAGGTGGCAGCACTCAAGCCCAAGGACAAGCCCTATAAGCAAACCGTGGATACCGGATTGCAGTTGCGCGTTGCCACCAATGGCGTGAAGACTTGGGTGATCCAGTATGTCGTTTCAGGCAGGCAGCGCGAGCTTCGGCTGGCGCGTCCGTTCGGGACCACCAGCAGCGATGGCTATATTTCGCTTGCCGATGCGCGCGATGAAGCGGCGAAGGTTCGTGCAATGGCGCGCGCCGGTATCGATATTCAGGTTCAAGAGGAAGAACGGCGCGCCGCCATCGAGCAGGCCAAGGCCGAGGCGGCCGCTGCGCAGTCTGCAGCGGAAGCCATCAGCAAGGCCTCGGCCCTTACGGTACAAGACATGTTCGATGCATGGATAACTGACGGCGTGCGCCGCAAGGATGGCAACGCCATGCTCAAGCGCATGTTCGCCACCGACGTGCTGCCGGCAATCGGCACCGTGGCCATCAAGGATGTCACCGAGCACCATTTGCGCGCCGTGCTGCGCGCCATGGTCGAGCGTGGGGTCAACAGGTCGGCCGTGATGCAGCGAAACAGCCTGACGCAAATGTTCGCCTGGGCCCGCAAGCGACAGCCCTGGCGCAAGTTGCTGGTCGATGGCGATCCGATGGAGCTGATCGAGATCGATAAGATCGTCAGCCCCGACTATGACCTCGACAATATGCGAGACCGCATCCTGTCGGCCGACGAGATCCGCGAGTTGCACACCATCATCACCAAGATGCACACGGACTACGATGCAGCGCCGAACAAGCGCATCGTGCAGCAGCCGCTGGAAGCGACGACCGAGCGCGCCATCTGGATCATGCTGTCGACCATGTGCCGAGTCGGCGAAACCGCGAAGGCACGCTGGGAGCATGTGGACCTGGCCGCCGGCACCTGGTTCATCCCGAAAGAAAACGTCAAGGACAACGTGGCCGACCTGACCGTCTACCTTTCGGCGTTCGCGCTGGGCCAGTTCCAGCAGCTGCACGCGCACACTGGCCATAGCGCCTGGTGCTTCCCAGCCCGGAACAATGAAGCCAGCATTGAGGGCAAGTCGATCAGCAAGCAAGTCGGCGACCGCCAGTCAATGTTCAAGAAGAACAAGGACGGCACGCCGCGCGCGCCACTGAAGAATCGGCGCAGCGACGACACCCTGGTGCTGGCCGGTGGCAAGAATGGCGCCTGGACGCCACACGACCTGCGCCGCACGGGCGCGACGATGATGCAATCGCTGGGCATATCGCTGGAGCTGATCGATCGCTGCCAGAACCATGTTCTACCGGGTAGCAAGGTGCGGCGGCATTACATGCTGCACGATTATGCGGATGAGAAGCGGGCGGCTTGGGCTGCGCTGGGTGAACGGCTGAAGTGTTTATTGGCAATTGATCTGAATCGTGTGATTATTGGTGACAATTTGATACATTCTGCAAAGTAAAAAAGTTTACACTATGAAAATGTCTCAATTGTAGCCATAAGAGATACGTGCACACTTACAGCCAGCCCCTCCTCATCACAGAAAAAAGCCATGTCCGACAACAAGAAAAATCCACTGCCATCTAACAAGCCAATCCCAACACAAGACCGCAGGCCAGCCCAAGATTCGAACAGAGGCAACGTGCACGGCACCTACGACAATGGCAATAAAAATAGTATCATTCCAAAAGTTCCAACTCCAGACAACCCCACCAGGCCTAGAAAATGACTTTGCAAACGCCACCGCTCGCTCAAGAATTTACTGAGGCCGAGCTTGATCACGCCTTCGAAAAGCGGTGTGTTGCATTATATAGAGCCGAATTGTCAGCCCTGTACCACCAAAAACGAGAGCGTTTTTTTGAACTCGCCGACAAGCTTGGTAAGGCCGCGTCTTTATTTGGTGGCTCCGCCGCACTTTGGAAAATTGGAGACGAAAATATGGTCAAAAACCTGGCGGCCTTCATTACCGCCAGCTCCGCCCTATCGTTAGTTTTTTCTTTTTCAGAGCGTTCAAAACGTCATGCGGAATTAGCGCAAGGATTTAGAGCAATAATTTCCGAAATTCTTGCGAAGAGTGAGTTTGAAATTATCCCTGTTGATGCTGGCACTTGGATGAGCAAAATCTGCACACTTGAAGCAAAAGAGCCGCCATCACTATCCGCATTGACCGTAATGTGTCAAAACGAATTAGCAATTTCCAAAGGGGCGAATGATAGGATTCGTCCGCAGAGTTGGCGCACCAGAATTTTTGCGCATTTCTTCGACATGCCACTGAGTAGCGCTCCTATACCTACTCAAAAAGCGCCTTCTTCGTAATCGCCTAAAATTCACTGACATAATTGCGACCTTTCGGCCAGGCGAGTTAGGGTCAAGAAACTAAGAAGTTGGTGCGAGCAAGTATCGTTGATTACAATTGTTTTGAAGTTATATCTATCGACAATTATCATACATAAAAATACTTCCAATGGAACCATTATGGGTGAGGCAAAAAGAAGAAAAACTACGGAAGCCAGCTTCGGTACAATACCGAAAATTCGCCCATATCGCGGACTCATCATAAGCCCTCCCTTAGAAATAAATGGAACAAATCTGCACATTAAATCAACAAGCATCGATGCACAAGAACTTCGATTTTCATTGTTGTTTTGGGATAAATTGATTTGGCCCTCATCGCGAAACATATATATTGGAAGCGGACCCGAAGAAAAATTCCTCGAATCTGCGGGCATTTTATCTCGCCCTGATTACACGTTTAACGGTGATGGAGCTCAAGGAATTGCGCGAGGTCAGATGCAAGCATTCCGAGATAGAAACCTGACGGAGCCAGGCGTTTGGGCACTTGCTCAAGGCGAAAACTCCTTCACGCTTTTAGGCGAAAAAATTGATGAAAATACTGGATCATTAATTGAGTTACACAGAGCAATACCATTGCCGACCCGAGAAGTGCCACTTGCTGATATATTAGAATTCAAAGAAAAGCGACGTGATGAATTATGGGTTCTGCGGAACACCTTGGAGAGTTTTGTATTTTGCATAGAGAATTCTCATGATAAAGAACACGAATTAAAAAAAACCATTTCCGAATTGGACAGAGCTTGTTCCGATTTAATTTCTTTGGGAAAGGAGTGGCGATTTCCGGTGTACTTATCAAATCTAAAAGCATCCTTCAATCTTGCTCCAACCAAATTCTTGCCATCTGTAATTGCTGGCTGGAAGGTGGGAGAGCCTTATGGACTTACTGCCGCCAGCATCGCAGCAGGCTCAGCAGGAATGGTCAGTACTATTGATATTAAAGCAGACTGGGGATTCCGTTCCATTAAAAATCCAATGAGCCCCTATCGTTACGCTTATCATATCGAACGGGAGCTGTAGCAATATTTCCATTGAGTTGCCGAGGCGAAATATATCCGCCTCACTAGTTACAACTAAAGCCCGAAGCCAGAGTCTGTAGGGAAATTACCTCCCACTCCCTATTGTTCTGGCGAAGCCTTGACAATCCCGCCCCGTCGCGGCCACCTCCTCCGTCTGCAGGATCAAGGCTTGAATAGCTCGCGCCACTGAGTCAGGAAGTAGCCCGCTGGCGGTACCGGCTGCAGCGCATCCTTCGGTGCCACTGGCACCGGCGGGGGCGGCAGGTTCAGCACTTGCACAGAAGGCGGGCTTGCGCATACGCTCAGCGCTCTGCTTTTGCCTCTGGCAAAACGCAACCCGCAATTGCCGCCTCCAGTTCCACTTCATACTTCCGGCCGCGCGGCCAATCCCGGGCCAGCGCCAGGACGATCTCACCATCCGTTGCCGCTGGCGCCAGCTGGTCAAACTCATAGGCCGGCCGCTGCGGCACCGACTTTACACATGGTGTAAAGATGGGAATTTCGACGCGCTGCACAGCCGGCGGCGCACTGGCGCATCCGGCCAACAGTGCGGCACACGAGATTGCGAAATTGCGAATTATCGAAAGTTTCCGTGCTTTCATCGCACGCCCTCCAGCAGCAGCCTGACGGCAGGCATGGCCTCGTCGCAGGTGGTGGCGCGCGCGCCAGCGATCTGCGCCAGGGCCGCGTCGTACTTCTTGCCCTTGACAGCAGCGGCCACCTGCGCCGCCGCACCGCGTTCCTGCGCTACCAGCGTTGCCCTGGCCATGCCATCGATGGCGACGTTCTGCTCAGTGATCGATGTGCGCAGGGCAGCGCTGGCGCCCTGCTCCACCGCCAGCGCCGCGCGCGCCGTATCGCGCTCGCCAGCGGCCAGCCGCCAGGCGGTACCGGTAGAGCTGGCCACCAGCAGCAGCGCGGCGGCCAGCACGATGGCCGTCGCCTTCCAGATTCCGCTGACGGCGGCGCCCGCCAGCACGCTGACGGCGCTCAAGATGCCCGCCAATCTGGCATTTCAACAGTCTGGCTGGCCAGATCATGGTCGCAATCGCCGAGAAACTGGATCCGACCATCGATGACGAATGAATGGCATACCTCCGGCGGATCCCCCTCTTCTTTCACAAATGACGAATCAACCGCGCGACCTGTCGTGACCAGCACAGAAGGCGAAAACGTTGGTTTATCGCCGTTGCCATTGAACGACCAGGTGGGGCCGGACCAGCCTTGTCCGGCTTCGTGGACGACGTGTTCATAGCCGCAACCGGGGCAATGAAACATCAGCCCGCCCAGCTGGCTGCGCCACAGCTTGCTGCCCTGGGCGCTCACGGCCGCACCTGCAAGATGCCAGCGCGCGTGCCGTGGCGGTCGATGGTGATAATGCGGTTGATCGGCTTGGCCACCATCTTTGTGCTGACATGCACCCAGGTCAGCTCGTTGATGATCTGGCCGATGCCGAACTCGTCCAGCTTGGGCAGTAGCGCCTGGCACACCTGGTACGGCGTCATGCGCAGCGCCTTGAAGTCGGCTGCCATGCCGCGCACATGGTCGCTGCCATCGCTGCTGCCGATGCCCCGATTCACAGGAATCGAGCGGTAGCCGCTGATATTGGTCAGCGGCGTGTCGATGCCGGCGCAAGCCGTCAGGTAATTGCGGATGCGCTGCAGCAGCTCGGCCGTACGCTGCAGTTCGGCCAGCACGACGGCCGGCGGCGTGTTGTCGACGCCGTGACGCGCGGCCCAGTCGGAGGCAGTCAGTTCCTGCAGGGTAAAATTCTTGGTCAGGTTCACAGGCCACCCCGCACATCCTTGACGACGGCGGCCGCATCGCGCGCCAGCTCGCCGATATCCTTGTCGCGGCGCTTGTCGAACCAGCGCACCGTGGCACCCAGCACCCACCAGGCGGGCAAGCCGGCCGCCACCATCAGCGGCGCAGCGATGAACAAGAAGCCCAGCGCCGGGTCGCTGCCGTACAGCACGGCGACGGCGCGCGCGCTGTCGAACAAGCCCGGCATCCAGTTGCGCACGACCACGACCAGGGCCGGCCCCATCAGGGCGGAAAAGAGAATAGTGACGAAGAAGCGCACGCCCGCTTCCTTGGCAGTTTTTGGCCACATGAACATGAATCCCAGAGAGGTTGCGGCAGCGCCGGCTAAGACCGGGATGCCAAAAATTTTAATCAGTGCGCCGCCGGCGGCGGTCGTTTCGATGGCCATGTAGTGCCTTTCAGGTGGTGGAAATGAAAAAACCCGCCGAGGCGGGTTTGAGGTGAAAATTACAGACATGAGCTACACGGCTTCTAGTGCAGCAAGGCGCGCCTCTGTTTTGGCGAGGTGGGTCATCAGTCAGTAGCCTACCGCTAGGACTTGGTTGCACATGCGGCAAGCATCGCGCGCAGCTCCTTGACCTCACGTGCCAGCATGATGGCGGCGGTCAAGGCAGTGTGTGCGTAATTCACGGTAAGGAGGCCATGGCTGTCCTCATACACAGATTCAGGGGATACCTCCCGAATCTCCTGTGCAGACACACCGATGTGCCGCACATCAGGATCGCCCATAGCGTACATCATGTATGTGCCGCACTTGACCCCAGCGAGGTCGTCGAGCCAGTTTGTAGGCAAACCGAGCCAATCGTATTTCAAGCGCTCATCGGACGGGGAGCTAATGTTCGCCGCCCACATATTGCCCGAGTTACTCAGGCCAGCTACAGCGGCACCGGACGTGTTAGTCCAGAAAATATCCGCGGAGGTTCCCGAGTCGAGGATGTAGTTGCGCGTCAACCCGTTAGCTAATTTCAGACCTATGATCGACTGGCCGGTACCCGACTGGGAAGCAACCAAAGAAGTTCCGCTCACCGAGCCGCTGGCTGTAATACTGCCATTGGCCTCCACGTTGCCTGAGTTGGTAACTCGCAGCACATACGTAACGCCGGATTTTTCCGCCACACGGAAACAATAAGTAGCGTCCGATCCGATACCGCCCAGCATGGTGTCGCCGCTCTTGAACATGATCCTGAGCGTGTTTGCGGAATCTACCGTGAGCGAGGCCTTGACTACAGGGTTTTCGATGGGCGCCTTCAAATCCAGCGCCGCTTTTTGCAGAATGCTGACCGGCTTGTCCTGATCGGCGGTATTGTCGACTTTGGAAAGCGACACTTTGTCGGCCTTCAAATCAAGCGCAGCTTTTTGCGCGGTGCTGATCGGCTTGTCCTGATCTGCGGTATTGTCGACTTTGGAAAGCGACACTTTGTCGGCCTTCAAATCAAGCGCAGCTTTTTGCGCGGTGCTGACCGGCTTGTCCTGATCGGCGGTATTGTCGACGCGACCCAAGCCAACATCGCCCTTGCCGCCTGACGTGGCCACCGCTGCAAACTGTGGCTTACCAGTAATGCTTACCCAGGTCGGAGCGTATGCGCTCGGCAGCGCGTCAGTAATGCCATAGCCAGCCAACGTTGTCGCGCGAGCCGCTTTTTTGGTATCCAACTCTGCCAGCGCCGCCTGCACATTTGCCGCAACGATCCCGCCCACCGGCGTGCTTGCAACTTGTGAGGCAACGTTGGCCGGAATCGTCACCCAGGCGCCGGCCTGGAACACTCGTAGGCAGCCGCCGTTCAGCACCGTGTCCCAGTAGGTCGCGCCGGCCAGCAGCGCGCCGCCGCCATTGTCCAGTTCGGGCGGCAACGCCTTGGCACCGAGATAACGCGCATCGAGCGCCCGGAATGAAGCCGCCGCTGCAGTTGCAGAGATTGCCGCAGCGCCATTCGACTGAGCCGCCGTAGCGGCCGCAGAGGCCGCAGATGCTGCGCTCGCTGCGGCCGCCGCGGAATTCTGCGGGATATCG
>NZ_JBNYXO010000019.1:0-63564 GCF_051380715.1 Janthinobacterium kochi | reverse complement strand
TTCATATGGTGCCGGCGTCACTTCAGTCGACACCAGCACCCAGAACAGGGACGGCGCTGGCGGCCAGACCGTCACGCGTGGCGCACTGTATCGCAAGCTGTCGTTGGCGCTCGATCACATGACGCCGCTGGACCGGGCCGAGGTGTGGCGTATCGTGCGTCACAACGGCCTCTTGCGCCCGCTGCTGGTCAGCCTGTATCCGGATAGCGAAGACGGCGAACTCGAGCAGGCGCACCAGGTGTACGGCCGCATCGCCAGCAATTCTGCCATTACCACCCCGTATTACCAGGCATATGCCACCAACATCGACATCGAGGAACTGTAATGGGCGACCATTTTTACTATGGCCAGAAAGACTTGATCCGGCAATTGAACCAGTTGGCCCTGGCGAAGGACATCATCGATATCCCGCAGAATTCCGCGGCGGCCGCAGCGAGCGCAGCATCTGCGGCCTCTGCGGCCGCTACGGCGGCTCAGTCGAATGGCGCTGCGGCAATCTCTGCAACTGCAGCGGCGGCATCATTCAGGGCGCTCGATGCGCGTTATCTCGGTGCCAAGGCGTTGCCCCCCGCGCTGGACAATGCCGGCGGCGCGCTGCTGGCCGGCGCGACATACTGGGATACGGTGCTGAACGGCGGCTGCCTACGCGTATTCCAGGCCGGCGCCTGGGTGACGATTCCGGCCAATGTTGCCTCGCAAATCAGCAGCACGCCAGTGGGCGGGATCGTTGCGGCAAATGTGCAGGCGGCGCTGGCTGAATTGGATACCAAGAAAGCGGCTCGCGCGACAACTCTGGCTGGCTATGGCATTACTGACGCGCTGTCGAGCACATACACTCCGACCTGGGTAAGCATTACTGGTAAGCCACAGTTTGCAGCGGTGGCCACGTCAGGCAGCAAGGGCGATGTTGGCTTGAGTCGCGTCGACAACACTAGCGACGAAGAAAAGCCCGTATCAACAGCACAGTCAACCGCCCTCGGGCTGAAGGCCCCAGTCAACAATCCAGTGTTCACGGGCGTCGTGCGCAATCCGGCCGGTGGAATGGACTTTGGTACTGGCGGGTGCGGCATATATTCCCCGAACGTCAACGTGCTATCGATAGTGACAAACGGTGCTGGCAGTGTAACGGTGTCTCCCGCAGGAGTGGCGCTCACTGGTGTTGTGTCGGGTATTACAAAACCCATGGTGGGCCTGGGTAACGTGGACAACACTAGCGACGCAGAAAAACCCGTATCAACAGCCCAGTCAACCGCCCTCGGGTTGAAGGCTCCAGCCAACAACCCGGTCTTTACAGGGATTGTACGGATACCAGCGAGTGGGATGGATTTTGGCACCAACGGGACAGGTATTGGTGCCCCGGCTGCAGGCATGTTGGCGATGACGGCGAACGGCGTCGAGCGTTTTCGTATCTCAAATACTGGCGATGTCACATTCACTAACGTCCCAAAAATTACCGCCTCATCTGCTGCTACGTGCGAAATTATTACGCAGGGGCAAAATGGCTACGGCGTATTTTCTGCGAAGTCTTCCGCGCAGTTGCCGTCAATTTGGGACTCGTATAACGCGAATGGGCTCTGTGGTCGGATATTGTGTGACAACGCTGCCGCTAATTCTACGTTCACGTTTTCGATGCGGAAAGACGGGGTAATGGCAGATGTCCTTGGAATTAATCGTGGGCAGATTTTCCCGACCATCGATGGAACGACGGCGCTTGGTGGAGCATCACAGCGCTGGTCGGTAGTGTTTTCTTCGACGGGCGCTATCAACACATCGGATGCGCGTCTGAAAACAGCCATTCGTCCAATGGATGAGGCAGAAATCAGCGCTGCCATCGCTATCGCTGAAAGTGTCGGCACATACAAGTGGCTGGAATCTATTCAGGCCAAGGGTTCCGACGCACGCCGGCACGTCGGCGCCACAGTGCAAGGTATCATGGCCATCATGGAGCAGAACGGACTCGACCCGTTTGAGTATGGCTTCATCTGCTTTGACTCTTGGGATGAAGAATACAGTCATCGTCCGCCTGTCGACGGTGAAGGTGGCGGTGAGGTCCTGGTGAGAGAAGCCGGGGATCTCTATTCCTTGCGAAACGATCAGCTTAACCTGTTTATTGCGCGTGGCCTCATGGCTCGTATGGCCAAAACAGAGGCGCTTCATGCTGCGCTAGAGTCGCGCCTCGCGGCTCTTGAGACGACCTAGCTCATATCTTTTATCTTCACTTCAAACCCGCCTCGGCGGGTTTTTTCATTTCCACCACCTGAAAGGTACTACATGGCCATCGAAACGACCGCCGCCGGCGGCGCACTGATTAAAATTTTTGGCATCCCGGTCCTTGCCGGCGCTGCCGCAACTTCACTGGGATTCATGTTCATGTGGCCAAAAACCGCCAAGGAAGCGGGCGTGCGCTTCTTCGTCACCATTCTCTTTTCCGCCCTGATGGGCCCGGCCCTTGTCGTGGTCGTGCGCAACTGGATGCCGGGCCTGTTCGACAGCGCGCGCGCCGTCGCCGTGTTGTACGGCAGCGACCCGGCGCTGGGCTTCCTCTTCATTGCCGCGCCGCTGATGGTCGCCGCAGGCTTGCCCGCCTGGTGGGTACTGGGCGCCACGGTCCGCTGGTTCGACAAACGCCGCGACAAGGATATCGGCGAGCTGGCGCGCGATGCGGCCGCCGTCGTCAAGGATGTGCGGGGTGGCCTGTGAACCTCACCAAGAATTTCACCCTGCAGGAACTGACCGCCTCCGACTGGGCGGCGCGCCATGGTGTCGACAACACGCCGCCGACCGTCGTGCTGGCCGAACTGCAGCGTACGGCCGAGATGCTGCAGCGCATCCGCAATTACCTGACGGCCAGCACCGGCATCGATACGCCGCTGACCAATATCAGCGGCTACCGCTCCATTCCAGTGAATCGGGGCATCGGCAGCAGCGATGGCAGCGATCACGTGCGCGGTTGCGCGGCTGACTTCAAGGCGCTGCGCATGACGCCGTACCAGGTATGCCAGGCGCTACTGCCCAAGCTGGACGAGTTCGGCATCGGGCAGATCATCAACGAACTGACCTGGGTGCATGTCAGCACGCGCATGGTGGCCAAGCCGATCAATCGCATCATCACCATCGACCGCCACGGCACGCGCGCTGGCATCTTGCAGGTGCGACCGTGAGCGCCATCAGCGTGCTGGCGGGCGCCGCCGTCAGCGGAATCTGGAAGGTGGCCGCCATCGTGCTAGCCGCCGCGCTGCTGCTGGTGGCCAGTTCCACTGGCACCGGCTGGTGGCTGGCCGCCGGCGACCGTGATGCCGCGCGCGCTGCGCTGGTGCAGGAGCTGGGCGTCAGCGCGGCGATGCGCGCGTCGATCACCGAGCAAAACCGCGCCATCGATGGCATGGCCAAGGCAACCCTGGCGGCGCAGGAGCGCGGCGCGGCGGCACAGGCGGCCGCCGCTGCCAAGGGCAAGAAGTACGACGCGGCCTTGGCGCAGGTCGCTGGCGTGCGCGCCACGACCTGCGACGAGGCTATACCTGCAGTCAGACAGCTGCTGGAGAGCGTGCGATGAAACACCAGATGGCGCGACAAATTATTCCAAAAATTATTCTGGCGGTGCTGCTTGCCGGCTGTGCCAGCGCGCCGCCGACGGTGCAGCGCGTCGAAATTCCCATCTTTACATCATGTGTAAAGGTGCTGCCGCAGCGGCCGACCTACGAGTTCGACCAACTGGCACCTGCAGCAACGGATGGCGAAATGGTCGTGGCGCTGGCGCGGGATTGGCCGCGCGGCCGGAAATACGAGGGGGAACTGGAGGCGGTAATTGCGGGCTGCACTCATTCAGTGACCGATGTCGGTCACTGAATGAGTCCTACCTATTTCCGGCGCTCATCATGCGGTATGTGCGTCCTGATCGCGTCCGTAAGTATTAGCTGATGCGCTAGGGCTGATGCCTCGATTCTTGCAGCTTGATCAGTTCGAAAATTGGTGGGGGTTGGGATTTTGATGGATGGGGAGAACGGCGTTCCAGAAAATGCTACAAGAAAAATTAATCCTCGATGGCTGCCTTGCGGAGTTGGATATGCACCTAATTGGTAATCATATCCCGCTAGGCAGTATAACTGACTCGTTTCCATGAGCTTTTCCGTAAAATATGTTTGCGCGACCCGGCTTGGGCAATCCTATATCAATATAGGTTACTTACTGGAAATTACTATCGCATGCTATGCGCACGCCTTAGACGGATTTTCACGAAATCCCATTGCCCGTTTGTGCCCGCTTTCTGTGTAAGTGCTGGATCTGCCGTTCCTTCGGCACCAGTGGCGCCGAAGGAGGCGCTGCAGCCGAACTCGTCAGCGTCTACTTCCTGACACATTGGCGGGAGATATTCAAGTCTTGGTCCTCCGGACGGAGGAAGTGGCTGCAAGGGGCCGGGCTTGCCAAGCGTTCGTAATAGACAATCTTCTGGGTGTTTGAAGGACGGCGGATACGGCCAGTTGCTGCCTACTGAAACTGGAAATCTAAGGTTTTGTCAGCGGTGACGCCGTCGAACTCTGAGCATCATCATGCGGGAGAAGTACACTGATCGCACCAGTGTGTATCAGTTGAAACGCCAATGCGGAGGCTTCAATTCGCGCGGCACGATCTGATTTGAAGTTGGTGGGAGTCGGAATTTTAACGTGAGGAACGAGCGCTTTTCCCGAGAGTGCAGTAAATAAAATTATTCCGCGAAAGGTGCCTTCTGCCGTTAGGTACGCATTTAACTGATAATCGTAGCCGTTCAGGTGGTTCAGTTTCGCTGTGTCCATACGCTCTTCGATTGTGTTGTGATGGCTACATGCGCCGGGATGAGGTCAGCGTTAATCATATGTCATCGGTTCCCTTTCTATTTAACGTATTCTTGATATAAATCAAGCACAGGTCGAATAAATTAATAGAAGCAGAGCGCTGATTGCCGCTGCATCAATAGCGGCAATCAGCCTGGGTACGCTGGCCAGGCCAGTGAGCCAAGTAGGTTCGTGCTACCTCGGGGAGGTAATTCGACTCTAACATTAGGTGGCTCATATTTTGGCTTTTTCCATCATCCCCTGGATTGGCGGCAAACGAGGCCTGGCCGACCGCATCATCCCGCAATTCCTCCTCATACCTGCTACGTCGAGGTCTTCGCCGGCGGAGTCGCGCTTTACTTCAAGCTGCCGTCGGCCGAGGTGGAGGTGCTGAACGACGTCAACGGCGAGCGGATCAGCCGATGGCAAACGCTGCCTCTTCCTCGGCTCGTAAAAGGTTTTACGGTAATTTATGATGATATTGACGAAAAAAATTTCAAAATTGCTATTTTTATATGTAAATATGAAGATTTTTTGTCGTAAAAAGATCATAAAAATCACTTTCGTCAAATATTTTGATTCCCTACGGAAACTATGCTAAGCTTCAGGACATTGATGCTCAACAAAAAAATACACGATAGGTAATTGTTCTATGACCAAGATAAGCGACGACCCGATTCTCACTACCCGCGCTGCTGCCGAGCTACTTGGCGTTGCTGTCAGTACTGCACAGCAGTGGGTCGAGAGCGGTGCTATCCCTTCTTGGAAAACTCCGGGGGGGCATCGCCGAGTACGTCTGAGCGCTGTTAGGGATTTAATAGAGCAGAAAACCGCGTCTGTAATCGTTCGGCCACCAATCGGGCCTAGCAGCCTGGAGTTTGTTCCCTCTCTTGCCCCTGCGTATCCGGTAGCACCCGATGAGGCGGAGCGATTGCTGGCGCTCGACGCGACAGGCTTAGTGGATACGCCGATCGAGAATGTATTTGACCGTCTGACCTGGCTTGCCAGCCAAGTGACCGACTCGCCGATGGCGATCATCAGCTTGCTGACGGCGCGTCGGCAATGGTTCAAATCAAGAATTGGCATTGAAGCCTCGGAAACTTCTCGTGACTGGGCTTTTTGCAGTTATGCGGTACTCCAGGCAGGCGTGTTCGTCGTGGAAGACGCACTGCTCGATCCTCGGTTTAAGAACAATCCGCTGGTTACCGGTGAGCCGTATATTCGGTTTTATGCCGGGTTTCCGCTTGAAGATAAAGAAGGGCACCCTGTTGGAACGCTGTGCGTTCTGGATAGGGAGCCACGCAAGTTACGTGATCGCGAAGTACGCGCCTTACGTGAATTAAGCACGTTGGCGTCGGAAGAAATTCAGCGTCGTACCAGTACCTAAAAGAATCAACAAATCGTCCCACTCAGCATCGCCAAAACGTCGCGATGCCTCAAAAATCAACACTATGTCCGGCCAATGGGCATTGTTTCACTTGGTCTGCCTATGACAGATTGAGTCCTCAATCTATTTTCGGAAGATGCGACATGAACATTTTTAAAAATCTTAAAATCGGGACGCAGCTTTCCCTCGCTTTCGGGTTGCTGACTGTGCTTATACTTATAATGGCAGCGATCACCTTGACGGGCATAGCGTCGATTGGGCAGGCGGTAAATCAAATTGACAAAATCTCTGTCGATCGACTCGGGCCGCTTTATCAAGCACGCGAAGCCCTGGCCCAAACTGGTCTCGCGGCACGCAACGCATATATATTTACCGATGACACCGAGGCTAATAAAGAACTGGCCCTTGTCGATGAACAAAAAGCGATCTACCTTTCAGCACTAAACAAGCTCACGCAGGCCTATGGCGATGACCCTGAGTTTGCCAAAGTACGTACTGGATTGCTTGCAATGGCCGAATCACTAAAGCGTCCCCGGCAACTGCGTGAAACTGGAAATATGAAGGAGTTCGGTAACTTCTTAGTCAACGAGTGCAGCCCTTTGCGGCGACAGATAGTGTCGGACATGTCTATCTTGGTAAAAAAGACTCAGCAACAAATGGATGATGCCACCTTGCTATCGGCATCGCGCTCAGCCACCTCACGTCAGCTCAGCATAATCGTGGCAACGATAGCTTTTGCCATCAGTTTATTGACTGCGGGCCTTATCAAACGCGTGCTTTTGAAGCAGCTTGGCGGAGAGCCAGCTTACGCTGCCGAAATAGCTAACAAAATTGCGCATGGAGACCTGGGAATTAATGTGAATATCAAGCAAGACGACAAGTCGAGCCTGTTATTCGCAATTAAGACCATGCGCGACAGCTTAGCATCAATTGTTGGACAAGTGCGCGAGGGGACTGACTCTATCCGCAGCGCATCGAGCGAAATCGCCAGCGGCAATGAAGACCTTGCGTCGCGTACTACGCTTCAATCCGAATCACTGGAAAAGATCGCCACTGCTATGGAAGAGTTGACATCGACCGTCAAACAAAACGCAAATAATGCTCACCAGGCCAACGCGCTTGCACAATCGGCCTCGTCCGTATCCCAGCAAGGGGGAGAAGTGATGGTACAAGTAACCGAGACGATGGAATCAATCAACGATTCGTCAAAGAAGATCGTGGATATTATTTCCGTGATCGACGGCATCGCTTTCCAGACCAACATCTTGGCCCTAAATGCGGCTGTGGAAGCAGCACGTGCCGGCGAACAAGGGCGCGGTTTTGCTGTCGTTGCTACCGAGGTACGCAATTTGGCGCAGCGCTCCGCCTCAGCTGCAAAGGAAATCAAAACACTAATTAACGACTCAGTCAACAAAGTTGGAAGCGGCTCCGCGTTGGTGCAAAAGGCCGGAACAACGATGCAAGAAGTTGTTGCTAGCGTTCAGCGCGTCAGGGAAATAATGGGTGAAATCAGCGTTGCTAGTGCGGAGCAAAGCAGCGGTATCGAAGAAGTCAACGGTGCCATCGGTCAGATGGATAGCATGACTCAACAAAACACGGCACTTGTTGAAGAAGCTTCGTCGGCTGCGCTTGAACTGCGGGAGCAGGCAAGTTCGCTGGCCGATGTGGTGGGACTCTTCAAGCTTGAGCCGGGTGAAAGCGCAGCGCACCATTCCGCCCATACACAACCCGTGAAGCTAGTGACAATGCGGCTAGCCCACAACTAAACCAAGTTTGTCCAAGTGATCCAAGCTGCCTTATGCACAACTAATCCGACGCACCGAAACATCATTGTCGCGGGCTCGCAGCGTTGTCATAAGGTGGTTGCTCCGTTTTTTTGCAGAAAATTTCTTAACTTGGTTTTCTTGTACGCTCCACCTCAAACGCACTTTGACGTTGCCGGACCTCCGTTAGCCAAGCGCTCGGCGTGCGCCAGCCGGCGCCGATCCATTCGCCACCCAGGCGAGGTGCACACCGATAGCGGAATGGGGCGCGGCATTTTCTGCGCCGCCAGTTCGGGCAGCCGTTGGTGGATTACGGCCAGTGCCAAGCGTGCCGTTCGTCCGACCAGCACGACGACTTTGCCATCGGCGGCCACGATGCCGTAGTTCAGCTACAGGTACTCGCCCCGGTGTTGGTAGCTGGCCGGCGTGCCGTAGCGCGTTTCGAGGGCGAAGCTGTTCATGCCGACCACATCAACGCGCTCGCTTGGGCTCGGTGTAGTGCATGAGCACAATGCCAAAACTATAATCCCCTTCGGCAGAAGATTCATATGCAATGCCTCGCCTCGTACGTAGTGACTTAAAGGCAACATACACTTTTATCGCGAGCGCGGTGCTGCGCAAACGCATAGTTGGGCCTTCGATGTTTCTGGCGAGGTCGGCAAAGTGGGTGTAATTCCGGGTGTAATCGGGTGCAATCCAGCGCCATTTAGTGATGGCCAGGAGAAAATTCCCCCTATGAGAGCACTGCAAAAACGTGCTGCCAATGGCATTCACACTGCAGGGGTCGCAAGTTCGAAACTTGCACTTCCCACCAAGAATTCGCAATACAATCAAGTACTTATATTAAAGCCGACACATTTATGTAGTCGGCTTTTTTATTGGGTGTAATTTTCGGTTGTAATTTACTTTGCCACCACCAGAGCGGACAGCTTATCCAGCGCCAGGCGCTCAGCACCGACCTGCAGGTGTGCGTAGCGCTGTGTTGTTTGCACATTGGCATGGCCGAGAATTTTGCTGATGGTGTATTGTCGCAAATCGATGTCGAGCGCGGCGTCATCAATCTCGACGCGGATCAGACGAAAGCAGACGAGGAGCGCCTGGTCATCTTGCTGCCAGAGGCTGTGGCAGCCTTCAAGGTTATTCCGCGAGTGGATGATCGAGTCTTCCATGACATGATCGAGGGCTTCAAGACGGTCTTTCGCCGGGTGCTGGAGCGGGCGAAGCTTGATGGCATTCATGCATGACACTCGTCGCTCCTTCATTTCAAGAGTGCTCAAGGACATCACCTCATCGCCCGTGGCCATTGCAGATATGATTGGCGCCCGCAGCGTGGCGAATTTGCAGAAGCGGACCATCGAGCGCATCCGGCAAGGCAATATGATCGACGCTGGCTTCATTCAAACGGAGGAGGAGCTGCGTTCAGTCGTTGGGCACAAGGACGGGCAGACGACCGCGCGTTACGCGAATATGGCGCCGGAGAAGAAGGGCTCCGTAGAGAAATAGGATCGCTTGCCGACGGCGCCACCTCGATGATGCCCAGTGCGCTCTTCTATTCCATGCATCCTGCGATGTCAGAGCTAGCACGACATTCAAGATGCTTGGCGTCGGCGTAAATGAGCAGGAATCGCCCATGGGCTGCTGCGTAGGCGCTTATTGATGCGCATGCATGGAGGCATTGGTTCCTGATTTTCTTAAGATATAGAACATAATAATGTTTATATAAACGCCATTTTTCGCCAGCCATGTTGTAGTATGGCAATTCGTAACGAGCGATTGGCGATTCAGGCATTCAGGGAATTTCCCTGTTGTAAGCATGATTCCATGGCTGCGACCTTCGCGGCCTTTTTCGTTTACGGGCAATCCTTGCTTGCTTTGCATAGATCCAGCGCTTGCCGAAGCATCGTCAAAATATCAAACTGAGGATCAGGAATGCCGAACTCGCTTGCCTATCACGTTGTCGTAAATGCGCTCGAGGGCAAGGCTGGCTGGACGCCGATCAGCAGGTTCGTCTCCGCGGTGTCGCACGTCATCAGTGGCCACCTGCCATATCAGCGCTACCATGCCGCCGGCCGCGCCAGAGCGGCTGAGGGAGCTGGGGCCAGTGTGGTCGAGCGTATGGTCAACGACTTCCTCGCCACGGACATCAATCCACTCTATCTGCTTCTCTCGTCATTCCAGCGCGAATCTGATGTGTTGATCGCGTTCAACGTCTATAACCAGTCAGTCAAACTCGGAGTGCAGACAAGTCTTGGCGCCAGTGGCTACGCGCGCCGACCCAACAGCGCCTCCCGCAATGGCGTAGATGGAACGCTTGCGGCGGATGGCGATGATCCCGATAGCTGCCGTCAGGGCACGCTGGCGATTGTGGATACTATGATGGCGACGACTCGGCGCAATGCGCAGTTGCTGAGCGGTGCAGAAAGGCGTAGCTTGACCAGCATTGCAAAGATCTTGGGCGTGGAATCGTCCGCTGCCGGAGAAGTGGCTCTGGTGTTTGAAAGCGAGGGACACCTTCCCATCGCTAGTGTCGCCCGCAAGCTGGGTTGCCATCAGCGGACTTTGGAGCGCCGGCTGCAGGAGTCAAATATAACGGCCGAAGCGCTTAGACAAGCGTCACGTTTGGTTCGCGCATTGCATCGCCTCTCATCCATCGACAGCCTTACCGTGATTGCCTTTGACGAAGGTTTTTCTGATTTGCCCCACATGACCAGGGCATTTCAAACCGCATCGGGAATGCCTCCTAGCCTCATACGCAAGTTGATGCGCCTTAGCCAAAATCCCTTGCCAGCGCTAAGCCCCAGCCTTTAACTGCCCGTCTTGTCATAAGCCCTTTAGTGCTGAGGGTTTCCACAGCCTTAGGCTTTGATCGCTCTTAACGTGGGCTTTGACAGGCGTTAAAGGCCACATCCTTCTTTATTCCCTTCTATTTCCACTTCCACTTCCAATTCCACTTCTTCTTGCTGCCGACATAGTTCTATCTGATGGCGTGTAGGGCGCGCGCCAACGTTCGGTCGCGAGCGGTGACTCCGCATGCGCGGGTTCCGCGTTTGCTCGCGGGTTTGCCATCTACGTCCGCCCATATCTGCCGCGGATTCAACTCGCGAGCATTCCTTGCTCCTCTTGCGCCACGCCACGCCTCGCGCTACGCAGACATCCCATTTCGCAGTCCCTCGCTTGGGATGGCATCTCGCTCTGAGGCCGATCTGATTTCAACAGCGTCAATTTCAATATCGTCAATATGGCCAATCTGTTTGCTGGTGTCGCATAGATTCAATCTTTTCGACAGTCGTTGCGTTATTTTTCTGGTTGTCGAAAAGCAATGGAATGCTTAATCACCGGCGCAGGAATTTGCGCTCTCTATTTCAAGATTTTTGTATTTTTCTTCTGCTGCCCCGTTGAGGAAGTGTCGGGGGCAGAAATGGTTGAGCGAAAGCCGTTGTTAGCCCTTTCCCGCAGGTAGACGGCAGTGGCGCGCGCCTGATCGACGACGAATGCTCGGTCCTCTGGGGAAAGGCCGCTGAGAGGGGCTTCAATGGCCGCGGCCTGGTCGGTTTTGCGATCGCTGGATGTCAGCAGCAATTCATCCATTCTGTAATCAAAGAGCTCCGCAAGCTCTGACAGGCGCGGGATCGATGGCAAGACGATGCCGCGCTCAAGTCGCGAGATGGCCTCGTTGCCGATCCGCAAGCGCTCGGCAACATCCTCTTGCGTGAGGCCGACTCGGACTCCGTGGCTCGCGATGGCGGCGCCCACTGTTTGGGAAATTTTTTTGCCCTGCCTGTAACGACGCAGGCGGATAGAACAGCTAGTTAATGACATGCAACAAGCAGCAAATAGAAAGGTTTAAAAATGTCCCATTCTCCGAAAAGTTTGCTCACAAGGATCACATATTTTGGGATTAAAGTTTTGTGTTCGGTTGTCGTGGTAGTGACTGCTCCCAAGCCGGCGGTGATACCGATGATGGGGGCGGTGTTTGTTTTCTGGATTTGGCAATTGGTCGCACACTACCGGCGCGGCCTCATAGAGTTCAAAGCGGCATTGAAGCGGGGGGAACGTATTAATCCCAGGATGGTGTGGGCCGGAAAACTCAAGCAGAAATTCTTGGTCTCAATCATTGCAGCGGTGGTCTTCCCAATGCTTGGAATACCCGCGGTGATTATTTTCTGGATTGTTGATTGGGTATTTCTCAGCAGGCAAATGGCTGCGGTTCGCGCCGCCGCCCCGCCTACCTACGCAGACAAGGCCGGCGTCGCCAGTGGCGACGTGAACGGAGCGGAGTGGGGCTACTCCTGTTCTCGGTTCGATTTGATGATCAATTTCGAGCGCGACGAGGCAAGGCTGGTATCCCATGTCGACAATGTCGGTGTAACTATCCTGGGTATTAAAGACGACATTTCGACGCGTTTTGATCGCACTTTCCGGTTGTCAGACTTGGCTTGTGCCGTTAAGGAAAATAGCATTAGCATTTACTTTTTTGCATTCTCTCAAGAGGTTGTGGTTGGAACACCTATCAGCGTGAGATGGCGAGGCGACGAGCTTGTCAGAGAGGGCTCTGCCCGCCTTGAACGAAAATGGCATTCCACGCCTGACTTCGACGCATCCTTCCATGAGATCGGCCCGGTGCTGGCGAGCGACTTCCATCGTTACTGGATGCCGATTGAAAAAAGAATATTTTCAATGGGACACGCGAGAGCGGATGCCTATCTCAACGAGCATCAGGATAGCTTGGCTGCGGTGAGGCTTAACGCACGCGCTGCATGGAAGGCTGAACGCGAAATCAGCATGGCGCGCGTGAGCGAGCTCAACCGGCTTGCTGGTCTTGGCGAGGCATTTTCAGAAAATGCCCTATATGACAACGGCTCGCTAGCGTGGACCATTGCCGCAGACAAGAGCGGCCGCGCCGTCATTGAATTGAACGGCGACGTGTGGATCGGTTCACTCAAAGAAGCTTGCGCGACGGCGAGCCTGGATGAAATTCCCGCAAAAACCGACGGCGCCGCGCCTACCTTTGCACTGGGAATAGTCGTGAAGGATGACGAGTTTGAGCGCTCGCAGCTCCGCAAGCGCCGCTTCCAGCTCATGGTTGGCTATTCGAAGGCGCAAATTACAACCTGGATCGATCGCATTGAGATCCTTGCTCGATAGCAAGGCACTGGCCAAGGCGCTGATCGGTTCGAGCGCCTTGGCGAATCGACCGTCGGCCTTGGCGGTTGAGATTTTAGTCGCCGGCAGCAGCACCGCAATACACGCTTGCGTGCACGCCACGATTTCCTCGTCTTTGAAGGAGCCGCGATCAGCAATCGCAGTCAGCGAGTGTGCCCCAATAGCAGTGCGGGCCTTCTTCGCCATTGCCGACAGTTGATGGCGGTCGCTGCCTGTCTGCTGTGTCAAGTTCTGCGAGATAGCGACCGATGCTGGCCTCAAGCTCTGCCATCCTACGCTTGAGTTTGGCTTGAGGGAAATTGCGATCACTACTGTTGACCGCCCCACCTACCTGAAAGTCTTTGCAGCAAGGCAGTGATCTGGCTATTTCTCGCTCTTGCCTGCGGACTCGGCGTTAACCAAGGCATTTTTGTGCATGGCTTCGAGGCCTTGATGCACGAGGTCCAGCAGCTCTATTTCTATGGTACTGCCATTTTGCATGGCAAGGCGCTTCACGGCGAAAGCAAGCGCGGGGGGAAGCTCCAGGAATTTCAGGATCAGCCCCCGTCCGGCCGGCACTGGCGGGTCGATTTGCGTCCCTCTGGCAACAGGCAACGCCCCGTGCACAAGCCAGGCGGTGCTGACGCCGAGGGCTGCGGCAATTTTCTCTGCCGCTTCAGGGCGCGGTTTGGCCTTTCCTGATTCGTAGCGATACAGTTGCGTGGGATTGATGCCTGCCAGTTCGGCAAGCAGCACTTGCGAGATACGAAGATTTTCGCGGCAGCTTTTGATCCGCTCAGAAACATGGGTGTCGCCAGACATACATTTTGCCTTTCAATATACAACGTTCGTGAATGACCGGCTGTGACGCACCTGTCACCGTAATGATGAAAGGAACGAGAGCGTTTTGCCAGCCATAGCCTGGTCACCAGCATTGATTCTACCGCCCTGGCGGGACAGTGCGGCATCCCATGCTCAGGACCTGAGGCCGGGTACCAGCACGGCGGCGCCGTCAAAACGCCCGGCGCGCAGGTCCGCCTGCGCCTCGTTGGCCTGAAGCAGCGGGTAGACCAATGGCGTCGTCTTGAGGTTGAAACGCTCCGCCAGCGCCATGAACGCCAAGCCGTCGGCGCGGGTCAGGTTGGCTACCGAGCGCACGCTGCGTTCTCCCCACAGCAGGGAATAGGGCATGGCGGGCAAGTCGCTCATGTGGATGCCAGCGCAGACCACCGTGGCTCCTTTGGCGCAGGCGGCCAGTGCCAGTGGCACCAAAGCGCCATCCGGGGCGAACAGGATGGCCGCATCCAGCGCTACCGGGGCCGGCCCTGTCGATGGGCCCGCCCAGGCGGCCCCCATAGAACGGGCGAAGTGCTGCGTGCGCATGTCACCTTCGCGCGTGAAAGCGTAGACCTTGCGCCCTTGGGCCACCGCCAGTTGCGCCACGATGTGTCCGGCAGCACCGAAGCCGTAGATGCCGAGCCGGCGCGCCTCGCCCGTCATGACATAGGCACGGTAGCCTATGAGTCCTGCGCACAGCAGCGGTGCTGCGTGCACATCATCATGGCCATTGGGCAGCGGCAGGCAGTAGCGGGCGTCGGCCAACGCGTACTCGGCATAGCCGCCATCGCGGTCGTAGCCGGTAAAGCGGGCGGCATCGCACAGATTTTCGCGGCCGGAGCAACAATATACGCAGGCGCCACAACTGCCTGCCAACCAGGGTACGCCTACGCGCGCGCCGATCTGCAGATTGTTTACCTGGGCACCGATGGCAACCACCGTGCCGACAATTTCGTGTCCTGGTACGACTGGCATACGGCGTGCCGGCAGTTCGCCATCGAGCTGGTGCAGATCCGTACGGCAGACGCCGCAAGCGAGCACGCGCAGAAGCACATCCTGCCCCATGGGTGCCGGCACGGGACGCTCCAGTAGGTGCAACTGTGCGCCAGGCCCGCCGTGCTCAAGCACCATTGCCCGCATGGCAACTCCTTTCGTTCAATTTCAGGCGTGGTGAGCTATTTCGGCATGGCCGACGCTTCGCCCAGCGCTTGTTGCAAGGGCAGGGCGTGCGGATCGTCAGTGTTTGCTGCGGCAAAATCCTTTGGCGACAAAGTGCGTCCGTAAAAGGCATCGGTCAAATGCTGGTTGAATCGGATGTCGCTCAGTCCCACCGCCACGACATTGCCGAACAGGCCTTTTGTTCCGCTCCAGGCCACGACGTCGCCGATACCGACCGTGCCCTGCGCTATTTTCGACCAATTGATCACGGTCAGCCCCGCTGCCGCGTTGAGGGAAAAGTTATTTTTCTTCATGACCGCGTTGATGGCCTTTTCATTGTTCAAGACCATCACGATGGGGCCGCCTTCGGCACCGGCCTGCAAGCCCAGCGTCAAGCCGCCCAGGTTATAGAAGGCGGGCCCGCTCCAGCTGCCATCGGGACGCCTGACGAGCAGCAGCGCGCCTCCCCCTTGAGCGCCCACCCCCAGCGCAGCGCGGCCGTACGAGGGAACGATCAACATGCCCTTGGCTTGTGGCAGCAATGGCTGCATGCGTGCATCGGCCTGCAACTGGCGTACCACAGGAATGGCGGCTTCAACGCGCTTGTTGGCGCTCTCCATCGCCTTGCTGGCGAGATCGGGCGCGCTGCTCTGGCGGCCATCGCCTTGCGCCACAGCCACCCCTGACGCCAGCAGCATGAACCAGCAGGCAGCGCCTGCCTGGCGAATTTGATTCCCGATAGACATGGCAATTCCTTCCATAATGAGTGCAGGTCTGTGTTCACGATGTGTCCAAGTCTCATGTTAGCGCCGCCTGCCCGCCATTGACCATGATCTACATCACTGTTCCCGGTCGTGCCAGGCAGCGCACCGCATGCGCCGGGGGCATTTCTCTATAGTGCAAGGTCTTCAGATTCGTTCGATATTCGAGCGTTCCGGATAGGCTTGTCACGCGGTGTCATCCTGATTGTGGCCGTCCTCGCATTGCCAGTCGGAGACCGGTCACAAGGGCTGCCGCATCTCGCATCGTGGCGATGCCCCTTGTGATCAGGGGCTTGAAGATTGCCCCATGCCGCCGCGCATTGCCTGTGCCGTCAGGCCGCGACCAGTCCAATTAGTCTGAGAGGGATTGATCTATGTCATACCGTGCCAGTGACGTGACTGCCTGCAGTGGCGTACAGTGGACGCTGGTCGCCCCGCTCGCCGCCATGGGCGTGTCGACAGAAGCTGCCGCAATATTGGCCGGATTGCCACCATGGGAGCAATTTTCATGCAACGAACCGCACTCGTCACTGGTGGCACCCGAGGCTTGGGCAAAGCCATCTCCCTCGCATTGCAAGGGGGCGGCCACCGGGTCGCCGCCGTCTACCACTGCAATGCGGACGCTGCCAGCACATTTTCCGAAGCGACAGCGATTCCCACATTCCGATGGGATGTCAGCGACTTCAACGCCTGCCGCGAGGGCATTGCCGCTGTGGAACAACAACTGGGCCCCATCGATATCTTGATCAACAATGCCGGCATCACCAGCGATGCGCTATTGCACCGCATGGACACGGATCAGTGGTGGCAGGTCATCAATACCAATCTCGGCTCGATGTTCAATATGTGCCGTCATGTGATGGAAGGCATGCGGGCGCGCGAGTTCGGCCGTATCGTCAACATCAGTTCCGTCAATGGCGAGAAGGGCCAGCTTGGGCAGGCCAACTACGCCGCCGCCAAGGCCGGAATTCTCGGCTTTACCAGGGCGCTGGCGCTGGAAGGGGCGCGCAAGCAGATCACGGTCAACGCGGTCGCTCCCGGCTATTGCGATACCGAGATGGTGGCCGAGGTCGCCCCCGATGTCTTGCAAAAAATCATCGCCGGCATCCCCGTTGGCCGGCTCGGCACGCCTGCGGACATCGCGCGCCTGGTGGTATTTCTGGCTGACGATGCCAGTGGCTTCATCACGGGGGCAACCTTTGATGTCAATGGAGGCCAGTACATGGGCTAGCGCCAGCCGCCGCCGTGCAAGCGCCTGGACGCGGTGCCGCTGCGTCTTTGCGGTGCTCCGGGAGTGGTTCACATGATCACGCTGAAGGTCAATGGACGAGCTGTTGACGTCGAGGAAGGCTCTACCTGCCTTGATGCAGCGAGGCAGGCCGGGGTGCATATTCCCACGCTTTGCTATTATCCGCGCTTGCCTACCCATGCCGTCTGCCGCATGTGCCTGGTGCATGTGGCCGGCCAGCCCCAACTGCAGCCTGCCTGCATCACGCTGGCAAACGCAGGGGACGTGGTCGAGACAGCATCGAACGACTTGCAAGCATTTCGCGCAATGGATGCGCAATGGCTGCTCGCGCGCCATCCGAACGATTGTTTGTACTGCGAGGTCAACGGGTCTTGCCGCTTGCAAAGCCTGATCAGTGAAAATCAATGGGAAGAGCGCTGGGAAAAGGTGCCGCGCGGCTCGGCGGCGCACCCCGAGCACCGCTTGACGGACCATACCTCGCCGAGTATCTGGCGTGACCTGTCCAAATGCATCGAATGCGGCCTGTGCGTGGAAGCGTGCGGCGCGTCGGGACAGCAGCAATACGTGATCGGCTTTGCCGAACGCGGCTTTGGGCGCTTGCCGGTCACGGTATTTGACCATACCCTGGCCAATACTCAATGTATTTCTTGCGGTCAATGTACCTTGGTCTGCCCTGTTGGTGCGCTCGTCGAGACGCCGCATTGGCACGCGGTGCTGCACGCCTTGGATGAGCACAAGCGCGTCTGCGTGGTGCAAGTTGCGCCGGCAACGCGCGTTGCCATCGGCGAAGAATTCGGCATGAAGGCTGGCGCGGTCAGTACGGGAAAAATGATCAATGCCTTGCGGCTACTTGGTTTTGACTACGTGTTCGACACCAATTTCGGCGCCGACCTGACGGTCATGGAAGAAGCAAGCGAGTTGCTGGCGCGCATCAGAGGGCAGGCAGGAAACGCGCAGCCATTGCCCCTGTTCACTTCCTGTTGCCCGGGATGGGTGAATTGGGTGGAAATCAACCGGCCGGACCTGCTAGCGCACCTGAGCACGACCAAGTCGCCGCAACAAATGCATGGCGCCCTGACGAAGCGCAGCGCCTTCGCGCGGGCGCTTGGCCCCGCCTTTGCCGAGGGCAGGGAGGAACCTTACGTGGTCAGCGTCATGCCCTGCACGGCCAAGAAGGACGAGGCGGTTCGGCCAGGCTTGTCCGGCGACGTCGACCATGTCCTGACCACGCGGGAGTTGGCCCGGATGATCAAGTCGCGCGGCATCGCGTTTCATGCGTTGGCCGACGATGGCGCATTCGATGACCCCCTGGGGGAAAGCACGGGCGCCGCGCAGATCTTCGCCGCTTCGGGCGGCGTGATGGAGGCGATGCTGCGCACCGCCGCCCACTTCCTTGGCAGGCAGGACGCACCGGCGCTGGAGTGGCAGCCACTGCGCGGCATCGACCAGGGGATCAAGACAACGCAGATCGCTGGCTTGGGCACGGTCGCCATTTGCAATGGCATCGCTGCGGCACAGCATCTGCTGGAGACGGAGGCCTGGCGCGATCAATTCGTCGCCATCGAGGTCATGGCCTGTGTCGGCGGCTGCCTGGGTGGCGGTGGCGAGCCAAAATCGCTGGATCCCCTGGTGCTGGACAAGCGCATGCGGGCGACTTACGAGCTCGACAAGCAGGCGATGCGGCGCAGTGCGCATGAAAACAGGGCCGTGCAAACCTGGTACGCCACGCAAATGCAGGAACCCCATGCCGTCGAGGCGCGCTCACTGTTGCATACGAGCTACGCTGCGCGCAATTCCAGGCGCCTGCTGCTGATGCAATTTCTCGATTGCGTGGACCGGCGCGATGGCGCGCTGGCGGCGGCCCTGCTGCATCCCGCTGCCTCGTGGTCGACGGCATCCCCGTTCGGCGACGTGCATGGCGCCAGCGCGATTCAGGCGCTGATCGATACCCAGTTGCCTGCACGCAAGTATGGACCGGCGTTCGCGCGTCACCGGATGGTATCGGCTGCCGATGTGGACGACCTGGCCGTCATCACCCCGACGGGCGAGCTGTGCAGCTTCAGCGTGGAGGTCGATCATCGCCGCTCACCGATGGTGATCAGCAGGCTGGTGCGCACGATACTCTAAGAAAAGATTGTGTTGCTAGCGCGGGTGCAGGCCCTCGGCGGTATAGGTATTGCGCGGGTTCCAGAGCATCCACCCATCGCTGCCGGCCGGTTCGGCTGCGTCGATCTGTGCCCTGATTTCCGCCGCGCCGAAGACGCGCTTGTCAAACGCATAGTCGCGGAAGGCCTGCAGCCATGGGCGGAATCGCAAGGGAGAAATGTGGGTGCGCGCGATGGCATGGCGCAAGGTCAGGTAGACGATCTCACCCGGATGCGCGACCGGGTTGGGATAGCCGGGAATGCCGAACTGATAGCCGGAGGGGTACAGCATCGGTGCGAGGTAGTCGACGACACTGGCCAGGCTCGTCAATTCCTGGCCTGTATTGGTGTCGTTCCTGTTCCACGCGACCTAGCCAAAGATGTCGGCCGAGAGGAAGACATTGTAGCGCGCCAGACGCTTGCGGACCGCCCCGAGAAAGCCCGTGATGGCGTCGACCCGCGCCGCTTCCGTGTTCGGCCTGGAAAAATGCCGTTTTCCCGTATCCGGGAAACTGACGTAGTCACATGGCACTTCATCAAAACCCATGTCCGCCGCTACTTCCGCAAGGTCGATGAGATAGGTCCAGCTGCGGGCGATCAGATAGCCCCCCGTTCTTTCAGCTGCGTCACCAGGGCACTCATGTCATGACACTGGCGGCGCAGTGCCAGACACCGGCGCAGCTATTTCCTCACGGCATTGCTCGGGAGGGGCACTGTTCCTGCGCTGCACAACGATCCACGCGCGGTTTGATGTGCATCATTCATTTTCCTGTGGCAAATCAATATCATCAGTTCATGCATCTATCCGGGTGCCGCTAACCAGCGGAAGGGACATTATCATGGCTAATCATCTGACTCGATTCGATCCATTTTCTGACATCGCGCGCTTCGAACCCTTGAATGGCATCGAGGACTGGTTTCGCGATTTTCACCTTCGGCCCGCCCTGCGCGACTGGAATGTCGAGCCGCGCATCAAAATCGATGTGTCGGAAACGGATGTGGCGTATACCGTGAAGGCGGAGATTCCTGGCGTAAAAAAGGAGGACATCAAGGTAGACGTCGAGGGCGGTGTCGTGTCGATCACGGCCGAATTGAAACACGAGAGCGAAGTGAAAACCGGCAAGCTGCTGCGTACAGAGCGTACGTATGGAGAACAGCGACGCAGTTTTACGCTGGCACATGATATCGACGATGCCAAGGTGGTCGCCAGTTATGCCGAGGGCGTGCTGACCCTCAGTTTGCCGAAAAAGAGTGGCAAGGCAAGCAAGCACATCCCGATCAGCTAGGAGTGTTGTCCGGCTGGTGCCGGGTATCCTGGCATGCATGCCAGTGCCCGCAGTCCTGTGGCCGATGTGGCCGCGGCTAGCCACCGGGCATCGCGGGTGACGCCGGGACTCGCCTTCGCTGCGTATCGTCGCCGTGTTGCTGCATCTTCCTACCGAATGAAAAGGGCGAGTCTATGTCTGCTACGGGGCGTTTTGCTGACTACCCACGCGGGTTTCTTTTCCGGCATTTTTCCGTGGTCACTTTGGCGACGGGATGTGTTGTGCTGGTATGCCTGTCTATCCTGACGATCCAGCTCTCGACGATATGGCGCGCGCGCGAAGTGCGGCTGCACGAAGCGCGCGACGCGGCTGCGAATGTCAGCCAGGCTGTCGCGCAGCATGCCTACGATACGCTCAGGGAGGTTGATACGCTGTTGCTTGGACTGGTCGAGCGTGGCGACATGCTGGGAGCGTCAGGCTTCGACCATTCCCGTATGCAAGCGTTGTTGAGGAGCCGTGTCGCGGAACTTCCCCAATTGCATGCCATCATCGTCTTTGCCGATGATGGCAGGCCATTGATCAATTCCGGCACGATGATGCCAGGCAATCTCGACAATCCGGACAATGAATATCTTCATTACCATCGTTTGCATAATGAATTGCAGCCTTATCTTGGGATGGGCGCGGGACGGTCGGTCCATAGTGAATGGATCTTGGCGGTGTCACGCAGAATTAATCATCCCGATGGGAGCTTTGGCGGCGTTGTGCTTGCCACTATCGGCCTCGATTATTTTAGAAAATTCTATGAGGGCTTTTCCATCGGCGAGCAAGGCACGATTCTGCTGACACATGATGATGCCAAGCTCGTATTGAAAATTCCCTATGATGGCGGGTTGCCCGAAGTTCCGGCGTTGCCATTCAAACTGCTCTCTGAATCCTCGTCGATGGTGATGATCAAGGAAACGCACGCCAGTGAGGGGGCGGGCGGGACATCAGCGATCATCAGCTATCGTAAAATCACCGACTATCCGTTGGTGGTCTTGACTGCCTTGTCGCAGGATGAAGTCCTGAGTGGCTGGCGCAATGATGCCTGCCTGCAAATTGCAGCGTTGAGCGCCTTGATCCTGCTCATCGGATTTTTTGGCTGCCGCTTGCTCAGCCAGCTGACCTCACGCTTGATCATCGAGGAGGAATTCAAGGAATCGAGCGATGAATTAAAAGTATCCAACCAGCGCTTGATGCACCTGGCCTTGCAGGATGGCTTGACGGGTCTGGCAAATCGACGCAGTTTTGATGAGGCATTGATTGTGGAGTTCAGTCGGGCCCAGCGGGCAGGAAATTCCCTGGGACTGATGATGATTGATGTTGATTTTTTCAAGCAATATAACGACATTTATGGCCATGTGGCTGGCGATGAATGCTTGAAGAGAATTGCCGGCGTGGTCGCCACGGGCATGCGCAGGGCGGGCGATATGGCGGCACGCTATGGCGGCGAGGAAATGGTGTTGCTATTGCCAGGATCGGATATCGACGGAGCCGTGTCGCTTGCAGAAACCATTCGTCATGGCATAGAGAGTCTAGGCATTCCCCATATTGGCAGTCCCCTGTGCAAGGTGACGGTAAGTATCGGGGTGGCGGTGTTCCCCCTGATTAAAATGGAAACGATGGCCATTACCCTGCTCAATGCCGCCGACCATGCCCTGTACAAGGCCAAGGCATCGGGGCGCAACAACGTCTGTACCTGCGATTCGCGCGAAAAAAAGTTCTCCCGCACAAATGCCGTTGAAATCAATGAGAACTGGTGCCAGGAGTATGTGGGGCAGGCAGACATATCAAGTTCAGGGAGTTGACGACGGCCGCCAGGCCAATCCGTATGGGGTCATGCACCATCCATTTTGAGTGTTTTTGGCAACAATGTTGCCCTGAAGACTAATGTTATCCACCTCATTGATGTAGATCATTCCTCGTTCGTGACCGTGCGGACTTGAAACGATACAGTCTCCATCAGCAGGCAGCACATTCCCCCTCGCCGGCAAGCGCGTGGGGCGATCCAGGCGCTGCCCTGCGCACCGGGCAAATGCACAACGACAGGAAGGTCATCCATGCATGCAGATATCTGGATAGTTCGGAACGGTAGTGATTATCTCTTGTTGCATGGCCATTTGCGCCTGCATTCCACCTTGAACGGAGCTGGCGCTGCCTTTGTCGAGGTGGCGCACGAAGGCGTCGTCAGGATCACACGCGTATCGGGCTGTCTTCAGGTCGATTCTGGCAATGCGCTGTCACCTCTTTGTTTTCGGCAGGCAACAGTTAAAGCATTCGGCGAAAACCTGCCTGACGCTTGGTGACGGGCGAGCGCCTGGCGAGCCGCAGCTATGGGTGATCGGTCGATCCACGCTGCTCTTTCTGGCTGCCTGTTGTACAAAAATACGGATTTTTTTTTCGCGACTATGACTGAGCTCGCTATTGCGCTAATATAAATTATGATTGTTGGTTAGTACACACCATCTACGAACCTTGCCAAGATGTGATGCTGCAGGGGCGGGGGTAACTTGCTAACCATGGGTATGCTCAACTAATTATGTGCGCGAAGCGAAGAAAGTATTTTGCCGTTCCTTTTCAGACTGAGCAATATTGGAAATCATTGCGTCAGCATGCGGAACTGCGGCTCAAGCTGAGACTGGAATCGTCCAGGCGCCGCTCTCACGAGCGCTATCCCGCGTCGCTGCAAGCAACGCAGCGCGAGATGAGCGTGCGCGAGATCGAGCTGGAAATGCAGAACGATGAGTTGCGCGCTGCCCAGGCTGCATTGAAGAATACTGGCGAATTGTATAACCGCCTGTACGATCAGGCGCCGGTCGGCTACATCAGCATGGATGCCCGCGGCGTCATCATCCAGTCGAATCTCACCGCATCGGCCTTGCTGGACACGCCGCCAGAGATGCTGCCCGGGCAGCCGTTCACGCGTTTCATTCTTCCAGATGACCAGGATATTTTTTATTTCCTGCGCCAGCGCCTGCTCGACCGCGACGCATCGTGTTCGGCCGTACTGCGCATGAAAAAGGGCGTCGATCACGTATTCTCAGCCATGGTGGAAGCTAAACTTGGCCAGGAGCATTTTGGGCCAGGTGTCGTGTTGTTGATACTCAATGATATTACCGAGCGGACCGTGGCGGCGGCGCAGCTGCATGCCAGCGAGGAGCGATTTCGCGGGGTGTTTGAAAACGCCACACTTGGCATGATCATTGCTGACATGCATGGCAGCTGGGTGAACGTAAACCGTGCGCTGTGCGAGATGTTGGGCTATACGGGGCCGGAACTGCTGGCGATGGGATGCCTGACACTGACGCATCCCGACGACGTTGACAATAGCGTGCAGTTCGGGCGGCGCCTGTATAGCGGCGAGATCAGCAGCTATCGCCTCGAAAAGCGCTACCTGCACAAGGATGGCCATGCCATCTGGGCCATACTCAGTGCCACGACGGTGTGCGGTGCCGCCGGACTCACCCGGCAGTATGTGGGCATGGTGGAAGATATCAGCGTGCGCAAGCTGGCATTGGAAACGCTGGAAAAGTCGCATGAGCAACTGCGCCAGTTCATTGCCCATCAGGAGCGTGTGAAGGAAGGGGAGCGTATTCGCATTGCCAGGGAAATGCACGACGAACTCGGTAGCGTATTAACTGGGGTCAAGGCCCACCTTTCCGTTGCCCTGATACATGACCAGCGCAATGGCGGTGCCTTGCAAGCTCGGCTTGAGGATGCCTGTTCTTTGCTCGATACCGCTACCGCGGCCGTACGCAGGGTGATCACCGAACTGCGGCCCAGCGTGCTTGATCAGCTTGGTGTCTGGGCGGCGCTGGAGTGGCACGCGGAAGAGGTCTGTGCCAGAGCGGGGCTCATCTGCCACACTCGCATTCCTCCCGAGACTGTTCTGCTGGAGATCGACCCCGAGCGCAGTACCGCCTTGTTCCGTATCTTGCAGGAAGCGCTTACCAATGTCGTCCGCCATGCCGGGGCTACGCGGGTCGACGTGCGCGTCAGTCATGCCGACTCGGCAATCCGGATGGAAGTGGAAGACGATGGCAAGGGCATGGATTGCGAGAGCCTGTTGACGGCCAACTCCTGGGGCCTGGCGGGCATGCGCGAGCGCGCCCAGCATTTTGGTGGAGGAATCCGTTTCATTGCCGTTGCGCATGGCACCTTGCTGGTCTTGCAGTTGCCGATACGGGGGCGCGCATGAGATGCGGAAAAATCAGGGTGCTGCTGGTGGACGACCATGTTGTCGCCCGCAACGGCATGCGGCTGATGCTGGGCACGGACGACGGCATCGAAGTCGTGGCCGAGGCCGAAACTGCCCGCGCGGCATTGTATCTGCTGCAGGGACAGCCATTTGATGTTGCCATTGTCGACATCGGCCTGCCCGATCAGAACGGCTTGCAGTTGCTCAAGCAAATGCGCCGCGAGCAGCCACGCCTTGCCGTGCTGATGTTGTCCATGTATGCCGAGACGGTGTACGCGGTGCGGGCCTTGCAGTACGGCGCCGCCGGCTATCTGACCAAGAACTGTAATGCTTCCATACTGGTTGCGGCGGTATACAAGGCTGCAGCGGGAGGGAAATACATCAGCTCGGCGGTGACGGAAGATCTTGCTGACATGATCAGTGGCAGCAGGATGGCCTGGCACGAGAAACTGTCGGACCGCGAACTGGAAGTCCTGCGGCTGCTTGCCGCCGGTGAAGACCTGGCAGATATCGCGCAAATCTTGCATTTGAGTATTAATACCGTGAGCACTTACCGGGCGCGCCTGTTGGAAAAGACGCGCGCCAAGAACAATGTGCAGCTGACGCGGTTCGCCATAGAACATGGCGTCGGTCCGCCGATTCTTGGCGGCTAGCTGGCCGATAGCCACCGATGCAACGCCGCTGTTTTCGGCGCTGCACGGGTTTGTCGCTGTTCAGGCATGGCTTGCCGTCTTTGAGATGGAGGACAGTAGCGCCGTGGTCCGCTCCGTGAGTGTATTGATGCTTGCCACTGTTGCCATGGTCTCCCCGTTGGCCAGCGCCTCGATGGCGCCATGATTGAGGATACGCAGGTCTTTGCCGTACGTGCTGATCCAGCCCTGGCGGCGGAACTTCGACATCAGGCGGCTGACGCTTTCCATCGTCAAGCCTATATAGTTGCCGATGTCTTCACGCGACATCAGCACCGTGAAGGCATGGCGCGAGTATCCCCTGACAGCGAAACGGCTCGACAGATCGAGCAGGAATGTGGCAAAGCGCTGCTCGGCCGAGTTGCCCAGGAAGCGCATGACGCGCTGGTCGCGATTGATTTCCTCGCTCAACAGGCGGTGGAAATGTTGTTGTAGCGCTGGAATGTTGGCGCATAGTATCTGCAGCTGGGCAAAGGGCACTTCACAGACCTCGCTATCCTCGAACGCCATCGCATTGCTGTCATGAATGCCGGTACTGATGGCGTTCATGCCCAGAATTTCGCCTGCCATGTGAAAGCCCATCACATGCTGTTTGCCATGTGCGTTATCGCGGAACGTTTTGAACTGGCCGCCGTGAATAATGTACAGACAACGAAAAGGCTCGCCCACCCTCAGCAGCAACTCATTGCGCTCCACCCAGTGCCGTTTGCCGATGATTCTATCGACCTGGGCGACGCTACGCTCGTCCAGGCCGAATGGCAGGCAGCGTAGCCTTGAACTGCATTTCGCGCAGGTGTTGCTACTAATGTAGTTTTTCGCTGGCAACGATTGACTGGTCGAGAGTTGGGTGTTCATGGCTTCCCCTGATTGTTGTTCATGGTTTGCATCAATCTTTTGTGTTTCTGACTACATGCTTGATAGTATGTGCGCGACCAGGCACGGTGCATATAAGACTAACCCTTGGTCTTGCGTAGCAAATTCATCACACTTTTGGGTAGGGGATTCCCTACACTCATCCTTTGCCAGTACGCATGGGCTTTGTCTGCCTCGCAGCCACGGCTGGTGCAGCCAAGCGTTGACGCCGCTAGCCGTTCGGCGCAGAATCAAATGCATGAAAATCACCGAATCACGCTAGGCAAAGCATGCTCAGGACGTCGACCATGGAAGCGGGAATCATTCGGGTGCTATTGGTTGACGACCATGCCATCGCGCGCAATGGCGTGTCGATGATGCTGGGCACGGCAGCGGACATTTGCGTTGGCGCCCAGGCGACGTCCTTTGACGAGGCGACCGAACGTATTGCGTCCGAGCAATTCGATGTGGCCCTCATTGACATTGCCATGCCGGGAAAAAGCGGCTTGCAACTTTTGCAAGCCTTGCGCTTGGCCAGGCCGCACATGGGGCTGATGATACTGAGCCATTATTCGGAAGAAATCTA
Organism: Janthinobacterium kochi; assembly: GCF_051380715.1. Lineage (NCBI taxonomy): Bacteria > Pseudomonadati > Pseudomonadota > Betaproteobacteria > Burkholderiales > Oxalobacteraceae > Janthinobacterium > Janthinobacterium kochi. Next base: position 36,683 of record NZ_JBNYXO010000019.1, on the reverse strand, counting down.
TGGCTTGCGCGCCCTCAGCCTGGGGGCAGCTGGCTACCTGACCAAGGATGTGTCGGCCGATGTTCTTGTGCAGGCCGTGCGCAAGGTGGCATCGGGAGGAAAATATGTCAGCCCGGCGATGAGCGACCGTCTGGCAATGGTAATTGCACAGGGGCCTGTGCGTGCGCACGAGAACCTGTCCGAGCGCGAACTGCAAGTGTTTCAGCGCATCGCCTCTGGCCAGTCGCTGGTGCAGATCGGCGCCGCATTGCATTTGCGCCCGAATACCGTCACGAGCTATCGTGCGCGCATCCTGAAAAAGATGAAAATGGCATGTAACGCCGAGTTGATCCGCTATGCGCTGGAACTTGGCATGCTGTAGGCTGCCCAGGGCTCTGGCGGGAGAAGCAGCCGCGTGACACGGACGCCTTGGGACCGGATGTTCAGTAGTGACTGAACGTTGTGCTGCTTACTTGGGGACGATGATGAAACTGACGTTTTTGGGCGCAACGGGGACGGTCACTGGTTCGAAATATTTACTTACCAGCGGCAATGAACGGATTCTGGTCGATTGCGGCCTGTTCCAGGGGTATAAGCAGTTGCGCTTGCGCAACTGGGCGGGCTTGCCGCTGGCGCCGGCCAAGATCAGTGCGGTCGTGCTCACGCATGCCCACCTGGACCATAGCGGCTATCTGCCGCTGCTGGTGCGCGCTGGCTTTCGTGGCAAGATCTATGCGAGTGCCGCGACGTGCGACCTGTGCCGTATCATTTTGCCCGATAGCGGCCGCCTGCTCGAGGAGGAGGCCGAGTACGCGAATCGTCACAGCTTCAGCAAACATCATCCGGCCTTGCCGCTGTACACCGAGGCCGATGCCATGCGGGCGCTGGAACAGCTCTCGCCCGTGGCCTTCGGTCAACCCTTCGGCATCGGTTCATCCTTGCGCGTGGCACTGCAGCGTGCCGGGCATATCCTTGGCGCGGCCAGCGTGCTGCTGCAGGGGGAGGGCATCCGGGTGGTCTTTTCCGGTGACCTCGGGCGTCCGAACGATGTGCTCATGGCGCCGCCCGAACCCTTGCCGCCGGCCGACTACCTGGTCGTGGAATCGACCTATGGCGACCGGCGCCATGATGCCAGCGACGCCATCGAACTGCTGGGCAAGACCATCAGCGAGACTGCCGCACGCGGCGGCGTCACGATCATCCCCGCCTTTGCCGTCGGACGCGCGCAGACGATACTGTATGACGTGCATCTGCTCAAGCAGCGTGGCGTCATCCCTGCGCTGCCCGTTTACCTGAACAGCCCCATGGCGGTGGATGCGACCATGCTGTATCGCCGCTATCCGCACGATCACCGCCTGACGCCGGCGCAATGCGAGGCCATGTCGCATGCGGCCACGATCGTCAACAGTGCGCAGGAGTCGATCGAGCTGAACCAGCGCCGCATGCCGATGGTGATCATCGCCGCCAGCGGCATGGCGACGGGCGGGCGCGTGCTGCACCATTTGAAGGCGTTCGCGCCGGATCGCCGCAACAGCATCCTGTTTGCGGGTTTTCAGGCTGGCGGCACGCGCGGCGCCACGCTGGTCGCAGGCGCTGACGCCGTCAAGATCCATGGCGCGTATGTGCCGGTACGTGCCACCGTGCGACAAATCAACAACCTCTCCGCGCATGCCGATGGCGATGAATTGATCGCCTGGATGGCGCCATTGCGCCAGGCGCCGCGCCATACTTTCATTACCCATGGCGAGCCCGATGCCGCCGAAGCGCTGCGGCGGCGCATCGGCGAGCAACTTGGCTGGGAATGCAGTGTCCCGGCGTATGGCGATGAAGTGACGTTGACCTGATACGCCGTGCGCCGTCCCCGCAGCGCACGGCGGTCGCCGCCCCGGCATCGATACCTGCCAGGAAGCCATCGCCTATATCCGCCGCGATAGCCCCGTCTGCAAGGCGGAGGGATTCGAAGCGCGTTCTCGGCCGTACGCGGCAAGATCTATGGCCGTCCATGCCGGGCAGCGCCTGCAGTGGGATGCCCCTGTCGTGGCGCACAAGCATTGCATCGGCGCCTTGCCGGGCAACCGCACCACACTGCTGGTGGTGCCGATCATTGCCGCCTGTGGCTTGCTGATACCCAAGACGTCCTCGTGCGCCATCACATTCCCGGTAGGGCGGCCGACCCGATGGAAACCCTGGCGCCCGTCGAATTGACGGCGCAGCAGCTGCGTCGCGTGGTGGAGCAGGAGGGCGGCTGCATCGCCTGGGGCGGGGCGGTATCGCTGAGCCCGGTGTATGACTTGCTCATCCGCGTGGAGCGACCGTTGGGTCTCGACAGCGACGGCTTGCTGGCCGCGCGCCTGGTGGAGGTTGCCCGCAGCCTGGGCTTGACGCTGCGCGGGCAGATGAGCGATGGCGCGCAGCCCGTTGGCCGCGGCATCGGTCCGGCGCTCGACGCGCTGGCCGTGTTGCAAAATCATAACGGTGCGCCGGATGACTTGCGCCGGCGGGAGGTATGGTGTTTCATGCGCCACTGGGCACGCGGGTGGCGGTGGGGCAACCGCTGTTCACCTTGCATGCAGGCTACCCCGGCGAACTCGCGTATGCGCTTGCCTGTGCATAGGCGCAAGAGCATCTCGTCATGCTCGGCGAGTCGGGGCAAGCGCCGGCCTGGCCGGAACTGGACAAGGCTTGCGCCGGCGCTCAGGCGGCGCGAAAGACCAGTACCGGTAGCGGGCTGTGCACGAGGACCTTGTGTGTTTCGCTGCCCAGCAGCACGCCTTTCAGACCGAATTTGCTATGCGTTCCCATGGCGATCAGGTCGCAGCCATTTGCCTCGGCCGTCTCGAGTATTTTTTCGTGGGGGTGGTCGGAGCGCGTCAGGAAGGTGCTGCATTCGACGCCGGCTTCACGCGCCTGCCCGCAGACGAAATCGAGCACTTTCTTGCCGTTGTCCATGCTTTCTTCCAGATAGGTTGCGCGGGTCGCCTCCAGCATCTCCGTATCATGGCTGAGGACGTGAAAATCCGGCACCACATGCAGCGCGGTAATGCGCGCGCCGCACGAGCGCGCCAGCGCGATGGCCGACAGCAGCGCAGGCCTCGAGGCGGGTGAACCATCCGTTGGAACCAGTATGTGCTTGAACATGGTGCTCTCCTCGAACTTGTTGTGGAACGTCCAGTGTGCCGTTGATACTGCACAGTAACCATGATCCAGATCATTCTGGCGATAGCAAATGTACGCCTGGCATGCTCTGCCAGGCCGGCTGATGCGCGGCATTGTCGCTGGCCGTGCTCGCGCCTCCTTTCGATGCAGGATGCTGCCCTGCGGCAATCTGATGCAGGCCAGGGCGGTCGAGCAGGCGAAGCTGACGATATCGGACGCGGATGATGCCGAGTCCCTGCAGGCGCGAGATCATGCGCGTGACGGTGGCATGCGTCAGGTCCAGGTAGTCGGCAATTTCCTTGCGCGACAAGGCAAGGTGCAATTCAAGCACGTGGTCGTCCTGGTAGCTGCCTTTCCAGGCCTGGTGCGACAGGAACTGCGCGAATTTCTGTTCCGCATAATCACACCGGACCAGCAGGGCCAGCGCCTGCTGTTGCCCCAGTTGCTTGCTGAGCCGGCATTCCAGCGAACGCGCCAGGTCAGGAAAGTGCCGCGCCGCCTCAACGAGTTGCGGATAGGAAAACTCGCACACTGTGCTATCGCACAGCGCCGTCGTTGAGTCGGTGTAGCGATCAAGGTCGAGGCTGTCAAGTCCCAGCAGGTCGCCTTCACTGGCGAACCTGGTAATGCACGGTTTTCCATGCGGGTCTGCCTGAAAGGACTTGAACTGGCCACTGCGAATGGCGTACCAGCGACCGTGCACCGGTTCATTGACACCTTGCAAGGCATCTCCCCGCATCAGGTGATGCTGCTGCAGCACCAGGCCGCTGACCTTGGCGCAATCCGCGTCGCTCATGCCTGCTGGCAAGCATACGCCGCGCGCGCCGCATTCGCAGCAGGGAAGAGGAGAGGCCGCATCGGCGGCGGAACTGGAGGTGTCGTACATGGTTAGCTCTTCGAAGTGTGGCTGGTGGCAAGGGGATGCTGGCCAGCATGCGCTGATGCGGGGTGCGCGGCAGTGGCGATCATTTCCAATGCGCTTGCGTCGAGGAGCGCGATGTAGCGTTTTTCCAGCAAAATGAGGCCGCCCTGCTTGAATTGATGCATGACCCTGCTGACGCTTTCCGGCGACAGGTGCAAGTGGTTGCCGATGTCGCAACGGGACATGGGCAAGCGATAGCGTGGCGGCGTGCCCGCCAGCCCGCTGTGCTGTTTTGCCCGGTCGAGCAGAAAGGCGGCCAGCCGTTGCTCGGCCGTGGCATTATGCAATTGCACTGTGCTTGCGCGCATTTCCCGAATGCTTACGGCGAGCAGGCGGTGCAAAATGGTCAGCTGCTGGCGCAAGATGGCGCAGCTGATCGCATACACTTCACTGTCTTCCAGCGCCACGGCGGTACAGCAATGCCTGGCAAGGCCGATGCTGTCGAGCGCAAGGAAATCCCCGCGCGCAGGGAAACAGGTAATTTTTCTTGCTCCCGTCTCATCCGTGCGATAGTACTTGAAACTGCCGGCGTGTATGAAAAACACACAGTCAAGGACGGGATCGCCAGAACGATACAGGCTGGCATTGCGCCTGATCCACTGGCGCTGCCCACCGGCGGCGTCATCGAGCAGCAGGCGCGCTTGGGGAGTCCCGCGAGCAGCAGTTGTCGTGTCGTTATGCATCACATCCTCGCATGCCATGGCGCGCAAACCAGTCGCCGGTGCACCAAGATAGTCAGGGGAAACCATCGCCTCATGCCCCTGTTTTAGGGGGAACTGCTTTTCACACTACATGCAAGCCGCCATCGCTTGCCATGATCTGTATCAATAGCGTGCCCGAATAGTGTTACGCAGCTGCTGTGCCATCCGCGATGGCTGTTGTCCAGTCATGAGGCGCATGTCTTGCGATTACCGCCGCTCTTGATATCGATCATTTTTCAAGCAGACAGGCGCAAGCTGGCCCTTTATAGTGAGTTCGGGTACACGGTTGCCGCTGCCCGGCTTGCACTCGCGGCATCGACTTTTTCAGGAGGCAAAGAGATGGCACACCACATGATGCATTTTGATCCGCTCAGCGACATCGCAAGATTCGATCCCTTGCGCAGCATGGATGATTTCTTCAAGGATATGGGTTTCAAGGATGCGCTCAAGGATTTCACCCGTCCGTCGCCGATCCGGCTCGACGTCACGGAAAGCGAGCAAGCCTACCTGATCAAGGCTGAATTGCCCGGCTTCAAGGTGGAAGACATCTCGGTCGATATCGATGGCAACCGCGTTTCGATTTTGGCCGAATCGAGGCAGGAACACGAAGAGGGCAATGGTCAGAAGGTCGTGCGCCGTGAGCGCTATACGGGACAGTATTTCCGCAGCTTTTCGCTGGGACAGGACATCGATACCGACAAGTCCACCGCCAGATACCGTGACGGCGTGCTGGATCTGGAGCTGCCCAAGCTGGTCGGTGGCAGTGCGAAGCGCCTGCAGATCAGTTGAGGGAACAATGGCCAGCCGATTTTCGGGTGATGGAGGGGAAGTGAAAAAAAATGTACTGACAAGCGAACCCTTGCCGTTGATGGGGCCGGGTACGTTCGAACTCGATGCCGACATCAGTGCCTTGGGCATGGCCCTCATCGAGGTATTGAAGTTGCGCCAGTCGCAGCGCGAATTCAGCGAGCGCGAGCTGTCCTGGTATCGGCTGTCTCGCCTGCTGTGGGCCGCCGATGGCTGCAACCGCCCCAGCACGGGCCATCGGACGGCGCCATCGGTCTGTAATGCGCAGGAAATTGACATTTATGTCGCCATGTCCAGCGGCCTGTACCGATATGATCCGCTTGCACCGTCATTGCGGCAACTGAGCGCCGTCGATATCCGGGCCGTGACGGGGAAGCAGGATTTCGTGGCGACGGCGCCCGTCAACTTGCTGTACGTCGCCAATTTGTCGCGCATGCCGCCCGAGGAGCAGGCCAGGCAATTGCTGTTTGCCGCCCTCGATGCGGGCCATATCAGCCAGAACGTCTACCTGTTTTGCGCCGCCGAGGGCCTGGCGGTGGTGTCGCGTGGCTGGTTCGATCAGGGGGCGCTGGCCGCTGCCATGGGCTTGGCGGATGGACACCACGTGATGCTGGCGCAATCGCTTGGCTATCCGCTGGCGGCCGCTGCGCCGCCGCGCTACTCCTGAATAGCGGGGCGGCAGGGATGTGCCTGCCGCACCTGTCTAGGGCGAACCGATTTTCTGCCACTGTTTGTAGCCGTCATAGAGCGATGAACTGACGCCTTCCACCATGCTCCGTTGCATGTCCAGCAGGATGGCGAACAGATTGGCGTGGTAATCGTTGCCCAGCGCACATTGCGCTTTTACACCGGCCGGATCAAACGCGTACAGATGGGCGACGCCTTTCTGTTGTACGCGCTGGAGCAGCGTGTTCATGTTGGCCTGTGACAAGTCCTGCAGGTAATGCAGGGTCAGGCGGGTGGCGTCGGCGCCATTGTCGAGCGTATGCTGGGCCATCGCATTGTAGTGATCGAGCAAGCTGCTGCTGCCGGAAGTGAGCAGCTTGGCAAATTTGAGGTTGATGTCGGGCATGTTGGCTGTCCAGCGTTGGCGTGTGGCGGCACGCAGGTTCTGCAGCAGGAAACCCAGTCACGACCTCAGTGTAGCGCCCGGCATCCGCAGCGGAAGGCAGGGAATTGATGCGTATCAAGCGCAGCAATAATCGGGAGGGCCTGGTGACGCACCATGTGTCAGCTGACGGCAAATAATTCGGTGTGGCCGAAGCCCAGTTCATAGTTCAGCAAGGAAATGACGTGCGGCTTGATGCGCACGAAGACGAGGCCCGGCCACGGCGCGGCGGTGATGGCGCCCATGGCGTCGCGCAGCTGCGGAAAGCGAAACAGCATCAGGTCGACCACCTGCTCGTTTTCGCTGGCATTGTCGACCAGGGCAGCCGTGCCGGCCATCGACAGGCCGCGGATATGCTGCCAGTCCTGGTACGCGGGCGTAATGGCCAGCGAGACCTTGTCGTGCTGGCGGATATTGTGCGCTTTCTGGCTGTTCAGGCCGATGCAGCAGTACAGCGTGAGGTCGTCGTGCACGTAACTGACCACCGTCGTCTGAGGATAGCCATCCGGACGCACGGTGGCCAGGGCCATGTCCGGCGTGGCAGCGAGGACCTCGGCAATGAACTGGCGGTGGGATGAGTCCAGCGGCATCATGGTAACTCCTTCACGCAATGGACGAGGGGCGCGTGGCACCCGGATTTCAATATTGATCGTGCATGACCGCGGCAGGCTGGCTAATCTCTATGTGCTGGAGAAATTCCATTACCGGTACTGCGCCTGTGTCACCGGATTGCTCTCCTATGCCCGCGAAGCGTTAGGGGGCACCGAGCAATACTGGTGTCCGATCAAGCACGCCATGGGCGCGCACGTTTCAGCTGCCAACCTGAAGCTCGTTCGTGACGGCGGTGATGCCTGGTGCCATCCAGGCCGCGCGCTCGACCTCGTCGCGCTCAGTCCAGGAACGCACCTTGCCGCTCAAAGTCACTGCATTGCCATCCGCCTCGACCTTGATGCCGCTGGCCTCGATCAGGGCGCTGCGCTTCAGGGCCGCCTGGATGCGCGCCTTGATGTCCGCCGGGATGGCCTTGTGGCTGATCTCGATGGCGCTTTCGATGCTGCGTATGCCATGCACATGGCGCAGTGCCAGTTGGGCGTGCTCGCGCTGGTAATTCCAGTCCACCGTGCCTTCCAGCCTGACATGGCCGTGCTCGACGATGACCTTGATCGTTTTTGACGACACGGGCAGTTGCAGCGCGATGGCGGCAATGGCATCGTGGGCGATTTCCGCGTCCAGCCGCGAGTGGGGACGCACCTCGATGTCGTTGGCCACGCCGAGCACGCCGGCGAGACATTGTGCATCGCGCTCGGCGTGCAGCTTGTGGCTGTAGGCATGCACAAAGCCCGATAGCGTGACGACACGGTCGTTGACCGAGACGCCGATATGGCTGGGATTAATGCGTGCATCCCACAGCAATTCCTGCTCGACTTGCATCTTGATGTCGTTGTCGGTGATCATGAACGTGCTCCTGGTAGGATAAGAAAGCGCTTGCCGCCTGCACCACGGCTTCAGCCGCGCCCAAGTGGCCGGCGATGCCGCTCAATGGCCCAGCAAAAGCGGCAGGCGTGACTGGCTCAGCAGGCTGCGCGTCGTCCCGCCGAGCACCCATTCCTGGAAGCGGCTGCGACCGAATGCTCCTGCCACGATCAGGTCCGCGCCGCTGTCCTGAGCCAGTTGACACAGTGCCGTACCGCATTCTTCGGTCGTTTCGCTGCTACTGACTTCCGCGCGCACGCCATGGCGCGCCAGGTAGGTGGCCAGGTCGGCTCCGGGTTCCTGTCCGTGCTGCCCATAATGCTGGCGCGCATTGAGCACGATGATCTGCACGCGCTGCGCCCGCACCAGCAGCGGCAGCGCGCCAGCGACGGCGCGGCTGGCTTCGGCAGTGGCGTTCCAGCCGATGACGATGGAACGGCCGGGGATGGTGACCGGACCATCGCCATCGGGTATGACCAGCAAGGGCCGCGCGCTGTGCAGGGCGAGATACGCGGGCAGGCGGGTCGACCAGATGAGCGACCGGTCGCTCAGGTCGCTCTGGCCGGTGATGACCAGATCGCAGTACAGCGATTGCAGTATCAGCGCATCGACGGCGCTGCTATCCTGAAAACGGGTTTCGTATGAGGCGACACCCAGCTGGCGGCAGCGCTCGTCGAAGCGGACCAGTTGTTCCCGCGCCGCGTCGCGCAAGGGCTCGTAATCGATCGGCGGTGGCGGCGCCAGCGTGACCGCCCCGTAGACCAGGTAATCGAGTTGCGGCCCGCCGCTGGCCACCGTTCCTATCAGATGGGAGTCGGCTTCGCTGGCGAGCGCCGCTGCCACTTGCAGGCGCCGTTCGAAACCGGAAAACTGGTCGGCATACATCAGGATGGTCTTGTACATGGTGGGCTCCAGAAAAGACTCACGATACCTGTTTCAGCGTCGTTTGTAAGGAGCGCCGACTGATCTAGGTCAAGCCTGCCTTCAATTCGTGGCTCAGGGAACTGGCGCCGGGCAAGCATTGATCCAGATCATATTTTCTTGCGGCGTGGCCGTGCTAGGATCATGGCCGGACAGGCGGTGCACAGCAGGAAGAGGCCGTGTGCGCGCTGCGGCCGGACTGCGGAGGAAAGCATGTTGAAAGACGCTGAAGTAAGGCTGAACGTGGAGCATGAGCTCAGCTGTGTTGCCCGGATGGGACCACCTTCCATCGCGGTGTCCGTACATCACGGCGTCGTTACCTTGTCGGGGTGCGTGCATGATTTCGTCGGCAAGATAAGGGCCGGGAGTTGTGCCACGGGAGTGGCCGGGGTGTCTGGCGTGCTCAACAAGATCGAAGTGGCGCCCCTGGGGCAGCGGCGCTCGGATGCGGACCTTGCGTGCGCGGCGGTGGCGGCCGTCAAGGCGCAATTGCCCAGCTCCGCCGATGCCATCACGGTGGCGGCGCAGGACGGCGTGCTGCGGCTGGAAGGGACGCTGGGCTGGAACTATCAGCGCAAGCGGGCCGAGGAAGCGGTGTATGGCCTGCGCGGGGTGCGCGGCATCGAGAACCGCATTGCCCTGGCGCCAGCAGGCTCCGCCGCTGAAGTGCGCTGGAAAAGACGGCTGCCTTCCCACGTGAATGGCACCATCCGTGCTGTCCGGCAGAACGCGGCCGCGCAGCCTGCCCCGGTGCGTGTCGGTGGCTGCGCGGCAGAGCGGAAGGGGGCGTTGCCGCTGGGTGCCCAGGGGCCGATGCCTGCGCCGCAAAGCGAGCAGCAGTGGCCTGATACCAAGCAAGGCATCGAGAAGCACGAGGTCTCGCGGCAGACCAGACTATTGCACCGCCTGGCACATCGCCTCGACAGCGAGGATGCGCGGGTGCGGCTCATCGTCACCGATATTTCGCGCATCATGCTGGTGGGCGACCTGGCCTACAAGTTCAAGACGGCCGTGCATCGCGACGTGCTCGATTACAGTACCCTGTCGGCACGGCGGTATGCGTGCGAGGAAGAGCTGCGCTTGAATCGGCGCATGGCGCCGGAGTTGTACCTGGGACTGGCGAGCATCACTGGCACGCGGGCATGTCCCACCATCGACGGTGGTGGTCCCGTACTCGAGTATGCCGTGCGCATGCGCCGCTTTGATCAGTCCGCCCTGTGGCAGGCGCGCTTGAATGCCGGCCAGCTTGGCGCGGATGAAGTCAGCGCGCTGGCGCTGTTGCTGGCCGATTTTCATGCGGGTGCTGCGCGGGCGACACGCCAGTCGCCCTGGGGCAATGGCGCATTGATCGTTGCCCGCACCCATGAGGATGTGGTCGGCATTGCCGCCGTGCTGGAAGACACGCGCCAGCGCGCCATGCTCGACGAGATTGCGGCCTGGTTGACGCGACAGGAGCAAGCCCTGGCGCCGGTATTTACCCAGCGCAAGGCTGACGGCTGGGTGCGCGAATGTCATGGTGATTTGCATTGCGGCAACATCCTGACCTTGGCCGGCCAGGTTCGCGTGTTTGACGGCATAGAATTTAACACTGCATTGCGCTGGATCGACGTGGCGCAGGATCTGGCCTTTGCCTGGATGGACCTGCAATGTCAGGGGCGCCGCGGCCTGGCAGCCCGCTTGCTGAACGATTATCTCGAGCGTTGCGGCGACTACGGCAGCCTGGCGCTGCTACCGTATTACCGGGTGCAGCGGGCGCTGGTACGCTGCAAGGTGCTCCTGTTGCGCTCCCTGGGGGGCGGTCGCGGACGATCTGCGGCATTGCTGCAGGCGCAGCGCTATCTGGCCTTCGCCCATGCGTGCATCGGAGCCGCCTCGCCGGCATTGCTGATCGCCTTCGGACTGGCCGGTAGCGGCAAGTCATGGCTGTGCAATGCGCTGGTCGAACCACTGGAGGTGGTGCGGCTGCGCTCGGATGTCGAGCGCAAGCGCCTGTTTTCCAGCCCTGCCGCCACCGGCACCACGGCCTTGCCGGCGCAGCGGATGTATGACCAGGCCGCCAATGCCGCGACTTACCGGCGCCTGGCGCGGCTCGCGCAACAGGGGCTGGCTGCCGGTTTCGTGATGGCGGTGGACGCCACTTTCCTGGAACGCCGGCGGCGCCTGGCCTTTCGCGCCTTGGCGCGCCGCAGCCAGGTGCCGTTCCTGCTGCTGCACATCGATGCGCCGTTGCCGGTGCTGGCATCGCGTCTGGCAGCGCGGGCGCGTGCGGGCACCGACCCTTCCGATGCGGACATGGCCGTTCTCGCCAGCCAGATGGAGCGCTGCGCTGCGCAAGGCTTGCGTCCGGGCGAAGCGGCTGACGTCATCGAGATCGCCAATGGCGCCGATTTCGGCGCCGAGGCGTTGGCAGCGGTGGAGCAGCAGGTGCGCCAGGCCTTGCAGCGGCGCGCCTTGCCGAAGCTGGACCCAACGAGATGCCGTCCTCGCCCGCACTGAGCCAGTGGTGCTGCTTGCAAGACATCATCTGCGAACCGGTGTTCTTCCTGCTCGCTTGCGGCGCCAGCTATATGCTGCTGGGCGACCATCCCGCCACAGCCTTGTCGATCGCGCGCCAGACCGCATGGCGACATCGTCGCCATGACGGGCGATGGCGTGAACGACGCTCCTGCGCTGAAAGCGGCGCACGTTGGCATGGCCATGGGTGCGCGCGCCATGGACGCCGCCTGTTTGCCAGCCTGCGCAAGGTCATCGTCTGGATCGTCGTCGTGCGCGTGCCGATTGCGGGCCCGTCGTTCCTGCCTGTGCTGCTGGCTCTGTTGTGGCATGCGCGGCTATCGGGCCAGTCCGACGAGGCGGCACGCGCCGCCGTTTTCATGGTCTTGCCCTATCCACGCTGGCCTGGATCCATGCCCGCCTATCCGTATGTGGGCTGGGGCGCCGCCGCGGCCGTGTCGCTGCTGTTGTGCTGCCTGGTGGCAGCGGCGATCCTGGCGTAGTGCGCCTTGCTGCGCCGTTGCCGGGCCAGCGCCGCCATCCCCAGGCCCAGCAGCGCCAGCGTGCCCGGTGCGTCGACCTGCAGTATCAGGATTGGAATCTGGTCCGGCACCACCGGAATCAGATTGCCTCCCGCATCGGCCAGCAGGATGTCATCGGCGAACAGGATGGTATTGGCCGGCGCCGGCCCGGGCGGCATCATCACGTGGAAGGCCAGCGTGGCGAGCCGGAAGCCATCGCCTTGCAGCTGGCCGAGGGTCAGGCCGTCGAGCAGCGATACTTCGTCCAGGCGCAACAGGCCAGGCGTGCTGGCGTCGGCGAACGCCAGGGCCTCGGCGCCACCAGCCGTCTGCCCCAGCGCCGTGCCCCAGCCCGATGGCGCGCCGGGGAGGAAGGACAGCAGGGTCGGATCGTAATACAGGTCGAGGTGAAAGACGCCCAGTTCCGTGTTCAGGCCACCGGACTGCAGGCCGGCGATGTTCAAGTCAACCACCAGCAGGCCGCCCGGCGCGATCTGGTAGCCGCCGCGTGGCACCAGAGACATCTGCAGGGCCTGGGCCAGTGGCGCCCAGCTCAGGCACGCCAGCCATAACATTGCTGCAATACATAGCTTCTTCATGATGAGTCTCCCGCGAATCGAGGAAGCCGGTCGCGTACGGCCGGCATGAAAGTGCTTGCCTAGTTGCACAAAGGGTGGCTGCAGTTGGCCACCAGCTTGCGCACGTCGAGCGCGGTGATCCGGCCATCACGGTCGAGGTCGCGCGGGTCGTTTGCGTCTGCCGCCAGGGTGTTCAGGCCCAGCAGCAGAATGTTCACGTCGGCGCGGTCGACCGCGCCATCGTTGTTCAAGTCGCCCGGCGCGGCGCTGACGCTGGTGTAGGTGACGCTCAGCTCTGAGTAATCGACCATGGTGCCGTCAGCCAGCAGCACGTCCAGGCGCTTGTCGCTGACCAGCATGGGCAAGACATTGACCACCTGGTCGGGCTGTCCGGTCACGGTAGGGGAGGCAACATTGCGCAGCGGCGTCTTCGCCAGGTTCCAGATCAGGTCGTAGGTGGCGCCCGCTTGCGGCGGAAAGCCCAGCAGGTCATGCAGGGCAATCACCCTGGTGGACAGCCCCTGGTCGGTGATAATGCTCTGGTTAAACAGGATGACGTCGTTGTCGACGATGTCGCCCGTCATCCTGATGTGCAATTTGATGCTGGCCGAGGTGATGGTGGCGCCTTGCGGCACGCTGATGTCATGCGTCAGTCCCACTGACTGGTTATGCGCGGGCTGGTCCATGTCGATGGCGGGCGTCGGCAAGAGCTTGTCCTGCAGGTCGAGCACGTGCTGCGACTTGGACGTCGTGTCGGCCAGGTCGTCGGAATGGAATTCATCCTTGTCGCCGATCAGGCTGATCTGGGCCGGCGCCCGCTGCACCAGCACTTGCTTCGAGTGAAGGATATTGTAGCTGTCGAAAAACACCCAGTGATACACCCCGTTATCGGTCGCGCGGATGTCGATCTGGTTGTCGCCGAGCCGTAGTGCCGGCGTCATGTCGACCGCCACGGCTTCTGGCTGGCCGTTGGGCATCATATGGTCAGCCAGGCGGTAGCTGGCGAAGGGCGTGCCGTTGATCGTCAGGGTCATGTCGTCGTCCGCCGCCATCAGCGCGACGATTTGCGGTTTCATGCCATTCTCCGGCTCCAGGTGGAACTGGCGGCGGAAATGCGCGGTGGTCGGCGGGCTGCTGGCGCCGGGTGCGCCGGGGCCGGGCCAGTACCACATCAGGTTGGCGTGTATCCCCAGTTCATTCAGGAAAGGATTCGGCATCGTGAGCGGATTGGGGTAGGGCCCATAGGCGGGAATCCAGCCATCGACGCCATTGGGGCTGGCTAGCCAGCCGCGGCCGGCGCCGCTCAAGAGCTCGGTCCGGGGGCCGGCGGCGTCAGCGCTCTGCGCCACCATCAGCAAGCTGGCGGCGGCCAGCGCGATGGTTCGTACGAAGATATTCATGATGTCCTCTCCTGAAGTGCTGCGAGTGAAGGGCAAGGCGGAATCGCAGGCAGGTCACGCCTGCAGCACGTGCCGGAGCAAGAACAGGGCCATCACGCGCAAGTTCTTGATTCATATCGAAGATGATTGTGGGAAATCGGTGGCTAACGTGATGGCTGTCAAATCCGTCGACAGTCCAGGCCGCCTATTCCTGATGCGGCGTGATGGCGCCCGGATGGCAACTGGCGGGAATGCCAAATTGCCGGCGTACCGGTGTTAGCCGGTACGAATGAGAATTGATCCGACCGAACTATCACATCCCGTGGCGTTTGCAAGTGTCTGTTTGCATAAAGAGAAATTGGCGCAGGCCATGGCCCTGTTCAAATTGGGGCGGCGCTGAGAATGGATCGCCGTGGCGGCACGGCTTGTGCCAGGAAGTTGTCTTTATTGAATTGGTTTTGCATTGATAAATACATGCCCCGCAGCCTGCCCTGCGCGCATTTCAACGCGAAAAATGGCCATCCTGGCCTGTCACCATCAGATATTTGCTGTCTTATATAAGATTCGTCGCCATCGGATACACAAACAGCGGCAGGACAGTCTAAAATACGTGGTGGGCAAGCACGGCGTCACCGCCGGCACACTAGCCGTCCAAAGCAAGGCTAACCGTCCTGTGTTTGGAATGAAGAAAGTTAACCACCAGGCATCACCGCATACAAGGGAATGAACATGGCAACACAAAAATCCAAAATCATCTACACGCTGACTGACGAGGCGCCGCTGCTCGCGACGTATTCCCTGCTGCCGATTATCAAAAAATTCACCGCGCCGGCTGGCGTGGATGTCGTCGCCACTGATATTTCGGTGGCGTCGCGTGTACTGGCCGAATTTCCCGAATTCCTGACGGACGCGCAAAAAGTCCCGAATACCCTGGCTGAACTGGGCAAATTGACCCAGAATCCAGACACCAACATCATCAAATTGCCGAACGTCAGCGCTTCCCAAGGTCAATTGATCGCTTGCGTGCGCGAATTGCAAGGCCGTGGCTACAAGCTGCCGGATTACCCGGAAGATGCGAAGACGGAAGAAGAAAAAGCCTTGAAGGCCCGTTACGGCAAGTGCATCGGCAGCTCGGTCAATCCGGTCCTGCGTGAAGGCAATTCCGACCGCCGCGCACCGAAGGCTGTCAAAGAGTATGCACGCAAGCACCCGCATTCGATGGGCGAGTGGAGCCAGGCGTCGCAAACCCACGTCTCGCATATGCATCATGGCGACTTCTACCATGGCGAAAAATCGCTGACCCTGGAAAAGGCCCGTGATGTCAAGATGGAACTGGTCACCGCCTCGGGCAAGACCATC
The DNA here is from genome assembly GCF_051380715.1 of Janthinobacterium kochi. NCBI lineage: Bacteria > Pseudomonadati > Pseudomonadota > Betaproteobacteria > Burkholderiales > Oxalobacteraceae > Janthinobacterium > Janthinobacterium kochi. The sequence continues at coordinate 21,286 of NZ_JBNYXO010000019.1, read as the reverse complement.
GTGCTGAAACCGAAGGTTGCGCTGAAAGCGGGCGAAATCATCGACAGCATGTTCATGAGCAAGAAGGCGCTGCTGGAGTTCTACGAGAAGGAAATCGACGACGCCTTCAAGACGGGCGTGATGTTCTCGCTGCACGTCAAGGCGACCATGATGAAGGTCTCGCACCCGATCGTCTTCGGCCACTGCGTGCGCATTTTCTACAAGGACGCGTTCGCCAAGCACGCCGAGCTGTTCGACAAGCTGGGCGTGAATGTCAACAATGGCATGAGCAACCTGTACGACAAGATCGAGACCCTGCCAGCGTCGCAAAAAGATGAAGTGCTGAAAGATTTGCACGCCTGCCACGCGAATCGTCCGGAACTGGCCATGGTCGATTCGGCCAAGGGCATCACCAACTTCCATTCGCCGAACGACATCATCGTCGACGCGTCGATGCCCGCCATGATCCGTATCGGCGGCAAGATGTGGGGCGCCGATGGCCGTCCGAAAGACGTCAAGGCAGTCATGCCGGAATCGACTTTCGCGCGCATCTACCAGGAAATGATCGGTTTCTGCAAGTGGCATGGCAACTTCGATCCGAAGACCATGGGCACCGTGCCGAACGTGGGCCTGATGGCGCAGCAAGCGGAAGAATACGGTTCGCACGACAAGACCTTTGAAGTGCCGGAAGGTGGCACCGCCAACATCACCGACCTGGAAACGGGCGAAGTGCTGCTGACGCAAACGGTCGAAGAGGGCGATATCTGGCGCATGTGCCAGGTCAAGGACGCACCGATCCGCGACTGGGTCAAGCTGGCCGTCACGCGCGCGCGCAACTCGGGCATGCCGGCCGTATTCTGGCTCGATTCCTACCGTCCGCACGAGAACGAAGTCATCAAGAAGGTGCAGGTATACCTGAAGGAGCACGACACGAGCGGCCTGGAAATCCAGATCATGTCGCAGACGCGCGCCATGCGCTACACCCTGGAGCGCGCCTTCCGTGGACTGGACACCATCTCGGTGACCGGCAACATCCTGCGCGATTACCTGACCGACCTGTTCCCGATCCTGGAACTGGGCACCAGCGCCAAGATGCTGTCGATCGTGCCGTTGATGGCCGGTGGCGGCATGTACGAAACGGGCGCCGGCGGTTCGGCACCGAAACACGTCAAGCAGCTGGTGGAAGAGAACCATTTGCGCTGGGATTCGCTGGGTGAATTCCTGGCCCTCGCCGTGTCGCTGGAAGACATGGGCATCAAGACGGGCAATGCGAAGGCCAAAATCCTCGCGAAAACCCTGGACGAAGCCACCGGCAAGCTGCTGGACAACAACAAGTCGCCATCGCCACGTACCGGCGAACTCGACAACCGCGGCAGCCATTTCTACCTGGCCATGTACTGGGCGCAAGCCCTGGCAGCGCAGAAGGACGATGCGGAACTGGCGGCGCACTTCGCGCCAGTGGCCAAAGCCCTGGCCGACAACGAAGAAAAGATCGTTGCCGAGCTGAAAGCAGTACAAGGTAAGGAAACCGATATCGGCGGCTACTACCTGCCCGATCCGGCGAAGACGGAAGCGGTCATGCGTCCGAGCGCCAGCCTGAATGCGGTGCTGGACAGCATTTGATGCAGTCTTGACAGGCAGTAAGCTCTTTACTGCCTGATAAAAAACGCCGCCGGGAGCAATCCCGGCGGCGTTTTTCATTTCCGCTCAGTCTTATTTGTAGTGCTGGTAGACCGTAGCGCCATTGGCTTTCACCAGGAACACGTCGTAGGGGTCCTTGCGCGGTCCTTCCATGCCTGGCGAGCCCATGGGCATGGCCGGCACGGCCAGGCCCTTCGCCTGCGGCTTTTCACGCAGCAGGCGCTTGATGTCGCTGGCGGGCACGTGGCCCTCGATGGCATAGCCATTGACGATGCCCGTGTGGCACGAGCCGAACTGGTCGGGGATGCCGGCGCGCTGGCGATATTGCGCCGGCATCTCGACGTTCTTTGCGCGCACGGTAAAACCGTTCGCTTCCAGGTGCTCGATCCAGGCGGTGCAGCAGCCGCACGACGCGCTTTTATAGACGTCGATGACGGGGGCGGCGGCCGTGGCGAGCAGGGGTACGCCCAGCATGGCGGCGCAGACGCCGCGCAGGAGAAATTTTAGGATCATGGTGTTATCTTTCAAGTGCTGAATCAATGGACGATGGCCGTGGACGCGAGGGTCCAGGGCAGGCTGATGTCTGGTGCCGGTGGATGGCGTAGCGGGAAATCAGGTGTGCCGGGGTGGCCGGCGCGGGCCGCCGGGCACGAAACCCGCCAGCAGCGGGGTATCTGTCATGGTCACGCTTTCCGCGCCGCTGCAGGCGGGAAGAGCAGGGGCGATGGCCGGGGACATGAGTGCGCCCATGCACAAGGCGGAACAGGCGCTGCAAACGGTATGCCGCTCGCCGGGCGCACTGTCCGCGCCGTCCATGTTGGGCGTTGCCTGGGCCTGGTGGCAAGACTGCGCGCTGGCGCGCGCCGGCACCTTGTGCGCTACGTCCTGCGCGCCATTTGCACAGGACATGCGTATGCCTGCAGCGGCCGCTTGCAGCGGCAGCAGCGTCATCAATATCAGGATCAGCCATGTCTTGAAGAGTCGCATCATCGCTGAAAAGTATACCACGGGGCAGGCGCGCCGGTCTGCGTCCCAGATCAAACGTCCAGCGTGCGGCGGGCCACGGCCAGCGGCTTGCGCAGCACGTGGCAGATCAGCGGCGCCCAGCCGCCGTACAGCTTGGCCGTGCCTTTCAAGCCGATGCGCTGCACCGGCTCGCCGGGCGCCAGGTCGGCCTTCAAATGATAGGCGACGACGCCTTCGCCGCTCAGCGTCGGTTCGTAGCTGGACTGGGTCAGCACGCCGGCGACGGTGCCCAGCGGCGCCACGTTCAGGTACAGCTTGACGCTGGCGCCCGGTTCCAGGCTGAGCGCATCGTCGACGGGCAGGCGGATCGCGAATCAAGGAGCGTGGCCACCTATTGCCGGTATTGCTCCGGGCGGCAAGCGCTTGAACAAGCGGGCAAGTCAAAAAGAAGTGTTGCATGATGATAGTCGGCATGCGCGTTGGCGTCGGTGTTTCTGTCCGCGCGCCTTATTCCGGCGCGTGCAGATAGTCCGGCGTCAGTGATCGGGACTTGGCGACGTACATGGCGCGGTCGGCGTGGCGCAGCAGTTGCTGCATGCTCTCGCCGTGTTCCGGATAGTGCGCGACGCCGATGCTGACGCTGATGTGCAGGCGGCGGCCATCGCCGAGCTGCAGCGGGGTGGCCAGCGCCGCGTGGATTTTTTGCTCGATCAGCATGGCATCCACCGGCAGTGGATTGTTTTCCACTAGCACGACGAATTCGTCGCCGCCCAGGCGGGCCAGGGTATCGGTCTCGCGCAGGCAATCCCGGATCCTGCCCGCCACGGCTTGCAGCAGCAGGTCGCCGCAGGCATGGCCGTAGTGGTCATTGATTAATTTGAATCGGTTCAGGTCAATAAACAGCAGCGACAGCCTGCCATCCTGGCGGTGGGCACGCGCAAACGCCGTCTGAAGGCGGTCATGGAACAGGCGCCGATTCGGCAGGCGGGTTAGTTCATCGTGCATGGCCATGAAGCGCATGCGGCTGTGCAATTGCTTGCGCTCGATGGCGATGGCGAGCTGCTTGGCGACGAATTGCAGCAAATCCTGCTCTTGCTCGGTATAGGCGGTGCCGCCCTGGCCGCCTTGCAATGCCAGCGCGCCGATGATGCCGCGCGACGCTTGCAGGGGGACGGCGAGCCAGTACTCCAGCAGCTTGCCAGCCAATGCTTGCAGCGCGGGCGGCAAGCTTGCCAGGCGGCCAGGCTCGATCAGTAGCGCGCTGCCATTGCGTTGCACTTCCTCGCACAGCAGGCTGGCCAGCGCCGCATGGGTTGCCGGCGTGTCCTCCTGTTCATGATGCGCGTGGTGAAAGTGCTGGCCATGCTCGTCCTGCAGGGACACGATCAAGCCGCAGGCGGGCAGCAGCTCGCAGACGATCTGGTGGATGTGCTGCAGCAGGGCCGGCAGCTCCTCGGTCGCATGCGCTGCCTCGGAAATGGCATACAGCGCGGCTTGCTTCGCCTGCGCCTGTTTGAGTACCGTGATATCGCGCGCCACGGCCACACGCAGCTGGTCTGTGGCTGACCAGCGGGCCGACCACATGATGTGCACGAGCCGCCCGTCCTTCCTCGTGTAGCGGTTTTCAAAGTGGACCTGGGCATGGCCGTTCATGATGGCCTGGGCCGCGGCGATGGTGCGCTGGCGGTCGGCCGGCGCGACCAGGTCGAGCATGGCCATGCCTATCATTTCTTCCTGCGTGTAACCGAAAATACGTTCGCAGGCGGCGCTGACGTAGACAAAGCGGCCGTGCACATCGACCATGCACACGGCGTCGAGCAGCAAATCGGTGAAGCTGGCAATCGGCGCGCTAATCTTGTGTTCCATATGCTCGTATTCTAGTTGAGATTGTCTATGGCATGTTCGTTCTGGGAAATGTTTCCCTCCGTTGGCGGCCTGCCGATCCGGTATCACCGGCGCACTGCCATGCCGGTTATCGACTGAATGAGAATCGATTCGCCATTATTGTCACACTTAACATGTTTTGTAAGAGTTTGTCGGCCAAAAAGTTGCTTTTAGGCATGGTCAAACTTTAAGATAAAGGTATCTGTGCATGCCATCCATGTCGCCAGTGCATGGTGACGGCATGCGGCCAACCTGTTCGTCTACCATTCGGTATACGGGCTACAAGCGAGAAACCAAGCATGCGATTGAACCTGCCAGTAAGCGACCGCGAGATCACCCTGAGCGATACCGAGACCATTGTGTCGACCACTGACTTGCAAGGTAATATTACCTACGCAAATCCATATTTCATAGCGATCAGTGGTTACACGGCGCAAGAATTGATGGGTGCGCCACAAAATATCCTGCGCCATCCCGACATGCCGGTGCAGGCCTTTGCCGATTTCTGGGCCACCATCCGCTCCGGTCGTTCCTGGAGCGGGATGGTCAAGAACCGCTGCAAGAATGGCGACTATTACTGGGTGCTGGCGAACGTGACGCCCGTGATCGAGGATGGCGTGGCCGTCGGCTACATGTCGGTGCGCACCAAGCCCAGCCGCCAGCAAGTGGCGCAGGCGGCGGCATTGTACGCGCGCATCAAGGCGGGGCAGGCCGACGACATTGCGCTGAGCCAGGGTGCTGTCGTGGGCATGGGCTGGCTGGCCAGAGTGTTGCGTCTGCGCGACATAGCGCTGGGCAAGCGCATCGCCTGGAACCTCGGCTTGCTGAGCGCCGTCCTGTTGCTTCAATTGGGCTGGAATGCGGGACTGCTGCCAGTGGCGGCAGGCGCCTGGATCACGGCGCTGTCGTTGCTGTCGCTGTGCGCCATCGGCCTGTTCTGGCATTCGCTGCATGGCGCCGTGCTGCGTCCGCTGCAACAGGCGCGCATGGCCTGCGACGTGATGGCCGGCGGCGACTTGACACAGGACATGGGCACGTCGCGACGCGACGAGGTGGGGCAGTTGCTGCGTTCGCTACGGCAACTGCGCGTGAACCTGCATTCCATCGTCGGCGATGTGCGCGGCAACTTTCTGCACATCAGCGTGGCCACCCGCGAAATCGCTGCCGGCAATCAGGACCTGTCGGGCCGCACCGAAGCGCAGGCATCGTCGCTGCAGCAGACCGCTTCCAGTATGGAGGAACTGGCGGCCACGGTGCGGCAAAACAGCAGCAATGCGGCGCAGGCCAGCGACATGGCGGGCAAGGCGCATGGCCTGGCCGACAAGGGCGGCGATATCGTCGGCCAGATGGTGGCCATGATGGGCGCCATCAGCGTTTCGTCCAGGAAGATCGGCGATATCACGGGCATTATCGAGGCGATCGCCTTCCAGACGAATATCCTGGCCCTGAACGCTGCCGTCGAGGCGGCGCGCGCGGGCGAGCAGGGGCGCGGCTTTGCCGTGGTGGCCAGCGAGGTGCGCAGCCTGGCCCAGCGCAGTTCGGCGGCGGCCAGCGAAATCAAGCAATTGATCGCGGAATCCTTGCGGCAGGTGGCGCAGGGTGCCGAACTGGCCGCCCAGGCCGGTTCCAGCAGCGGCGAGATGCTGGTGGCCGTGGAGCGCGTGCACCAGTTGATGCACGAGATCGCCACGGCATCGCGCGAACAGAGCCATGGCATCGGCCAGGTGCAGCAAGCCGTCACGCAAATGGACGCGGTGACGCAGCAGAACGCGGCGCTGGTGGAACAGTCGGCGTCCGCCTCGGCCGCGCTGCAGGAGCAAGCCTCGCACCTGGAGCAGGCGATGGCCTTGTTCAAGCTGGAGCGGCGTCAGGCGTTGGCGGCACGTTGAGCGGCCGGGATCAATCGCTGACGACAAACGCGGCCGGGTCGAGTTCGTCCAGTGCGACGATAGCGCCGCTGCCAGGGGCGAAGCTGCTCTCGCTGAGGCGTGCATGCAGCTGGGCCAGATAGTCGGCGCGGCAGCGGCGCAGCACGTAGTCGCGGAAATTGTCCTGTTCCAGGGCGCGCCAGGCGCGTTCGCGTCCTTGCGCCGAGCGCATGCCCGCCATCTCGATCAGCGCGGGCGTGATGCTGGCGTCGCCGCGGCTGAGGCGCGTGTAGCCGTAGCGGTCCATATACGGGCCGGTGAGCGTTTCGATGAGGTTGATGTCATCGTCCGACAGTTGCTGCTTGAATTTGTCGATGTTGGCTGCAATCGGCGCATAGCAGTTGGCCGACCAGAGGGACGACAACTGCGCAATCTGCCGCGCTTCCGACGAAGCGGCCACGTCCAGCATTTGCGGCAGGAAGGCGATGCCAAGGAAATTGCATACGGTTTCCAGCGTCTCTTGTTGCCGCGCCAGGAAGTCTTCATAGCGTATCGTCAGCACGCGCTGCGGATAGCGTTGCATGACATGGTCGGCTGCCATATGCGCGGCCAGCCAGGTCCTGGCATTGAGCAGCGTGTCGAAATCGTGGATGATGGCGCGGTTCATCGACGCCACTTGCGCGCGCGGATCGCGCACCACGTTCAGGAACAGCATGTCCGGATACAGCTGCACGATGTCGTCGGCGTAGTGCACGCTGTCGAGCGACTTGTCCATGACCACCTGCGCGTGGCGGCGTTCGCCGGCGCGCAGCAACAGCTCCCATGCCACGCGGTGGATGCTGCGCGGCTGCCCGCGCAGCGTCTCGAAGATTTCCACCGGATCGAAGACGACCCCTGGCCACTTGACCATGCTGGCCGCCGCCAGGCCCACCACATCGACCACCAGGCGAAAGTAGGCGCGGTCGTCGCGCAAGTCGCCGTACAGGGGCAGCAGCGGCATCATATCGACCAGGTGCAGCGGATAGGGTGAATAAAACTGCGGCGACAGGTTCAGGCGCAGGCGCAGGGCATGGCTGCCGCAGCGGCGCAGCGCGATCATCATGACAGGGCGCGGGCGCGCGCCGTCGCCGGGATGGTGCGTGGAACTCATCTCATCATTCCTTGAAATAGGCATTCGTGTGGCATCAGATAAAGCGCAGGCACAGTTGCTGGAACAGCCGCTCGCAGGACTGTTCCAGCGACAGCGTGGCCGTGTCCAGCGTCAGCGCCGGCGCCAGCGGTGTCTCGTAAGGCGCGGAGACGCCCGTAAATGACGGGATCAGACCGGCCCGCGCTTTTTTGTACAGTCCCTTGGGATCGCGTTCCTCGCACAGCGCGGACGGCGTGCTCACGTAGGTTTCGATAAAATTGTCGCTGCCGATGATCTGGCGCGCCATCTCGCGGTCGCTGCGCAGCGGCGAGATGAAGGCGCAGATGACCATCATGCCGGCGTCGTTCATCAGCCTGGCCACGACGGCGCTACGGCGGATGTTTTCCTGGCGGTCGCGGGGAGAAAAACCCAGGTCGCCATTCAGGTGATGCCGCATATTGTCGCCGTCGAGCACGCAGCTCAGGTGGCCCACCGCCAGCAGCCGCCTTTCCAGCGCGTACGCCAGCGTCGATTTACCCGCTCCGCTCAGGCCGGTCAGCCATAGCGTCGCGGCCCGCTGGCCGGCCAGCGGGCCGCGCTGTTCCTTGTTGATATGGCCCCCATGCGGGAAGATGTGCGCTACCGCCACGCCGCCCGCCGCGTCTATCTGTTCCAGCTTACCCATGTGCTACTCCCCCGTTGCCGGCTTAGAACTATTGCCACTCGATTTCGCGGGGTTTGGCCGCTGCGGAACGCGCCGGCTTCGCCGTGGCGGGCGCGCGCCGCACAGCCAGGGGAGTTGGCGGACGGCTTGCCAAGCGCAGTTCCGCATCGCGGCCGCCGGCCATATTTCCCACGCGGAAGACGCTGACCACATCGTTCAGGCTGTTGACCTGTTCCTGCATGGCTTGCGCGGCGGCGGCGGCTTCCTCGACCAAGGCCGCGTTTTGCTGCGTCACATTGTCCATTTGCGTCACGGCCATATTGATTTGCTCGATGCCGGCCGATTGCTCCTGGCTGGCGGACATCATTTCAGACATGATGCCGGTGACGCGCCTGACGCTGGCGACCACCTCGTGCATGGTCGATCCGGCTTGTTCGACCAGGCGGTTGCCGGCCTGGACTTTGTCGACCGAGTCGCCGATCAAGTCCTTGATTTCCTTGGCCGCCGCGGCCGAGCGCTGCGCCAGATTGCGCACCTCGGTGGCCACCACGGCGAAGCCGCGCCCCTGTTCTCCGGCGCGCGCCGCTTCGACCGCCGCGTTCAGCGCCAGGATATTCGTCTGGAAGGCGATGCCGTCGATGACGGCGATGATGTCGACGATCTTGCGCGCCGAGACATCGATGGCCGCCATGGTGTCGACCACCTGCGCTACCACGGCGCCGCCCTTGGTGGCGACATCGGAAGCCGATTCGGCCAGCCCGTTGGCCTGGCGCGCATGGTCGGTGTTGATGCGTACGGTGCTGGTCAATTCTTCCATCGAGGAAGCGGTTTCTTCCAGCGTGCTGGCCTGCTGCTCCGTGCGCGAAGACAAGTCCAGGTTGCCCATGGCGATTTGCCCCGCCGCCGTGGCGATGGTCTCGGTGCTGGTATGCACTTGCTGGACGATTTGCGCCAGGCTGTCGCGCATCGATTGCATGGCGAACAGCAGGCTGTGCGTGTCGCCGGCGCGGGTGTGAATGGGGACGGCCAGGTTGCCGCTGGCGATCTGGCCGGCGATCGCCGCCGCTTCGCCGGGCTCGCAACCGAGCTGACGCGTCACCCCGCGCGTGATCAGCACCGCGGCCAACAGGCTGGTGACCAGCGCCAGCGAGCCGATGATCAGCATCACCATGCGCGCCTGGCTGTAGGCAGCCTCGGCATTGATAGACGCTTCGTTATTCTGCTTTTCTTCGACGGCGATCAAGGTGCGCAGCAATTCCCACCATTGCTTTTGCACGGGGCGGAATTCATAGCGTAGCAGCTTGTAGGCATCGTCCTGCTTCTGGTTCAGCGCCAGCGTGGCGGCCCTTTGAATAAACGGGGCGGCCAGCTCGCTTTGCCTGCGGATTTGTTCAAGCAGGTTTCTTTCTTCGTTAGAAGTGCCTTCCCGTTGGGCGAACATTTTGCTCAGCTTTTGCTGGGCGGCAGCGTATTTCTTTTCCTGCGCCGCGATGCGCGTGACTTCGATCTGGATTTCCTTGTCCTCTTTCAGCAAAATCAGATTGCGCATTGCCAGCGCCCGTTCGGTGACCGTCAAATCCATGGTTTGGGCCAGGCTGGTTTCGACGTTGTTGACCTTGGTGGTTTCATCCATGCGGTCCTGGATTTGGCGCATGCTGGTCAACCCCAGCGTGATGACCAGCAACAGGAACATGGCGACCAGGCCAAAGCCCAGACTGAGCCGCTTGGCGATTGTTAAGTTCATAAATTTCATACTGCCTCCTTAAGGCCGCGCTTCCTGTTCCGCATAAGCAGATGCGGATTTATCACGAAGCATTCAGCGATCATAGTGATTGCTGGTAGATGAAAAGTCACACATAGTCACTTTCATCATTTGAGCAACAGTATAAATTTACTTGCGGCAACAGTTCCAATTTGAGTTAGATGGCGCGCCCGCGCTGGCGCCGCCACTGGGGCGGAGCGTGATTTACGTCAAGAATGAAAAAATTTCATGCCACATTGTGCTCATGATTTTACATTTCACGTCGTTATAGCCGTGTCTGCCTGCCACTGAAGCGGCGTGTATCCCACGTCTGGCTGCAACGGGGTTAGCTTGACGGTTGATTGTTATCAAAAACTGAAAGTTATGAATATCTTACCCATACACCACTACTCGTTTAGCAAAGCATAACGACCATGACCTCCGTCTCCTCGATCCCGAGCTGGAATCCAAGCCCGTCCCGTTCGTCTGCCGCTACGGCAAGCAGGGCCGATACGCCCTCATCCCCGGCGCCGACCCCTTCCACCATCGTCGCCTTCGGCGGCCCGCCGGCCGTATCGTATCTCGTGCCTTCGCCGAAGATATGGGAAAGCCCGTCGCGCGATGGTGTCAGCGAGCAAATGACGAAAAACTTTTCTTCGCGCACGTTTGGCGGCCGTTTCGGCGGCTTGGGCGCGGCCTTGCTTGAGCAGATCAAGGGTGGCGTGCGCAATGTGTCGCAGGCGGTGCAGCAATCGCCGCCGCGCATGGAGCCCAATACCTACAGCGAAATCGGGGCCTTGCCGCCGGCCAGCCTGCACGGCAATGGCGAAGACAGGGTCACTCTCAGCATCACCACCAAGAGCGGCGTGGAGGTCAAGTTGTCGCTCGACAGCCAGGACGATGGCCTGGCCGTGCGCATGAGCACGAGCGGCGAACTCAGCGAGGCCGAGGCCGACGCGCTGGGCGGCCTGGCCGACGCGTTCCAGGAAGCCATCAATGGCATGGCGAAAGGGCAGCCGAAGATCAAGTTGAGCGGCCTGATGCAATTCGACCAGGAGGTGCTGGCATCGGTGAATTTGCATGCGGAAGTGAAAGTGCGCACCGAGCCGCAAAGCATGCAGACGCTCGACTTTCAGGCCGACAGCGCGCAGCGCAAGGTCAGCTTCAGCGGCGTGGCCGGATCGCTGGACGTGAAAGTCGACGCCAGCCAGCTGCATGCTATGGGTAGCAAGGAGCGGCAAGCGAAGGCCATGAACAGCTACATCAAGCAGATTGACCAGGCCGCTTCGCGCGGCCACGGCGATGCCGGACTGATGTCCATGTTCAAGGATGCGTTTACGGCCATGCACAGCAATGCCCCGCTGCCGCCAGCCGGTACCAGTCTGCCGGAAGACGGCAAATGGCGGCTGGCCGCCGAAGACCGGGCCATGCTGACGGGCTTGCCGGACTTCGCCGCGTCCGTGTCGCAAACGGTGAAATTCAGCAACCCCATGCGTTCATCGGAACGGGATGGCTTCCAGTATGAGCTGTCGCAAAAGACGAGCGTGGCCGGCGCCAGCCAGGATGACCGCACGCTGCGCCAGCAGCAGCAATCGAAACTGAGTGCCAGTTTCCATCAGACTTTGATCCCCGGCGTGCCCCTGCGCCTGACTGACCAGGTGGAGTCGCAAAACTACACGTATCATCAGATCGAGGATACGGCCAGCAGCGATGCGAAAATGGCCTACAAGGATGGCAAGCTGGTCAAGGCCAGCCTGCAGCAGGAAGCGAGCCAGTCCACGCACATCATGAAATATGTGCTGGCCAAGGTGGAATCGGATGTCACCACGCCGACCAACCATACGCTGCTGCGCGACCTGGTGGGTGTGCTGGGGCCGTACAAGACGGACGAGCTGGGCATGACGCCCGAGAAAAAAGCGGAGCAGCGTGCGCAGTTGCTGCAAACGCTGGGTGACGAGGTGCTGCTGCAGTCATATCCGGGCCAGACAATCAGCCTGTGGCAAGCTGATGTGCTGCCGGAGGAGGGCGAGGCCCCCGCCGCTTAGGAATAGACAGCGCGCAATGCCAAAAGCCCGCCTTCCTGCGAAGACGGGCTTTTTGTTTGTGCCCGACATGGCGTAAAGCAGCCTATGCCTTGGCCTTGCTTTGCTTGATCCAGTAACCGACGCCCAGCGCAGCGAGCCACACGGGAATCAGGTAGACGGAGATGCGCAGGCCCGGCGTCAGATACATGATCACCAGGATGCCGGCCAGGAAGACCAGGCACAGGTAGTTGGTGAACGGGTAGCCCAGGCTCTGGAACAGCGTCGTCTTGCCTTCGATTTTTTTCTGTGCGCGGAAGCGCAGGTGGATCCAGCTGATCATGGCCCAGTTGATGATCAGTGCCGAGACCACCAGGCCCATCAGCACTTCGAAGGCTTCGCCTGGCATGAAGTAATTGACCACCACGCAGGCGCCCGTGGCCAGGGCCGATACGCCCAGCGCCGCCAGCGGCACGCCGCGGCGGTTCAGGTGCAGCAGGGCGCGCGGCGCATTGCCTTGCTTGGCCAGGCCGAACAGCATGCGCGTGTTGCAGTACACGCCGCTGTTGTAGACGGACAGGGCGGCCGTCAGCACCACCACGTTGAGGGCGGTGGCCACCAGGTTGCTGTCGAGCGCATGGAAGATCAGCACGAACGGGCTGCCGCCGGTGACGACGTTTTGCCACGGGTACAGCGACAGCAAAATGCCGAGTGCGCCGATATAGAAAATCAGGATGCGGTAGATGGCCTGGTTGGTGGCGCGTGGAATCGTCGTGCTCGGGTCATCCGCCTCGGCCGCCGTGATGCCCACCAGTTCCAGGCCGCCGAACGAGAACATGATGACGGCCATGGCCATCACCAGGCCCTGCCAGCCATTCGGGAAGAAGCCGCCGTGCTGCCACAGATTGGCCACCGACGCCTGCGGGCCCGCCTCGCCGGAAGCGAGCAGGTAGGCGCCGAAGACGATCATGCCGATGATGGCAACCACCTTGATGAGGGCGAACCAGAATTCCATTTCGCCAAACGCTTTGACATTCAACAAACTGATGGCGTTGATGGCGCAAAAGAAGATGAGCGCCGAGACCCAGGTAGGCACGCCCGGCCACCAGTACTGTACATAGATGCCGACGGCCGTCAGCTCGGCCATGCTGACCAGCACGTACAGTACCCAGTAATTCCAGCCCGACAGGAAGCCGGGCAGGTGGCCGCAGTATTTGTCGGCGAAATAGCTGAAGGAGCCGGCGACGGGTTCGTCGACCACCATCTCGCCCAGCTGGCGCATGATCAGGAAGGCGATCACGCCGGCGATGCCATAGCCCAGCAGCACGGAAGGGCCGGCCATCTTGATGGTTTGCGCGATGCCCAGAAACAGGCCGGTGCCGATGGCGCCGCCCAGGGCAATGAGCTGGATGTGGCGGCTTTTCAGGCCGCGCTTGAGCTCTTGTGGTTCGGTATTCCCGACTGCCGTCATATGTTTTATCCTGTTTTTACGGGGCTGAGGTCGCTGATTCTAAAGCATGGGCGCGCAAAGCAGGAGCGAAATGCATGTTGCACTGCGGGGGCGCAAGAAAAGCCGCGCATCTTCGCCGAACGGCGCGCAAAACCGCTGCCCCCGGCGACGGGCGCACGGTATCATGATGGCAAATTTTTGAGGAGCGTGTATGAATCTTGCGCAGCGCAGCCGTTTGCAGGGCATCAGCCTGGGCTTTTTGGCCGGCTATGTCGATACCCTGGGCTTTGTCGCCCTGTTTGGCCTGTTCACGGCCCATGTGACGGGCAACTTCGTGCTGATCGGCGCGGCGCTGGCCAACGCCACACATGCCTCGATCGCCCTCAAGCTGCTGGCGTTTCCCGCGTTTATCCTGGGCGTGGCGGCGGCGCGGCTCTTGAGCGTGGCGGTCGAACGCCGCGGCGGACCGGCACTGCGCCTGGCGCTGCTGCTGGAGCTGGCTTTGCTGCTCGGTTTCATGGTGTCTGGCGTGCTGGCCGAACCGCTGGGGCCAGAGCCGGGTGCGCTGGCCATGACGGCCGGCCTGTTCGGCGCGGCGGCCATGGGCACGCATAGCGGCATCAGCCGCCTGCTGCTGGCGCACCTGGCGCCCACGTCCATGATGACGGGCAATGTGACACAATTGGTGATCGACACGGTCGACGTGCTGCGCGGCGCGGCCGACGGCGCCACGCGCGAGCGCTGCGTCAAATGCTTCTGGCCGCTGCTGGGCTTTGCCGTGGGCGCCATCCTGGCCGCCTTTGCCTACCTGGCCGTGGGCTTTGCCGCGGTGGCCGTGCCGCTGGCCATTTTGCTGGTGCTGATTGCGCTGGAACCGGCGCGCCTGGCCGCTTGATCCTGCGCGCTCTGGCGCGCCGTGACGATGGCCGGTTCGTACACGGCCAAAAACTCGGGCGGCAGGCGGCGCGCGCGACCGCTGCTCAATTCGATGCAGATCAAGTCCCAGCGTCCGCGCACAACGGTGGCGCCGTCGCTGTCGCGGATCAGCTGGAAGCGCCGTTCCATGCTGGAGCGGCCATCGCTGGCGCACAGCCAGGTGGCCAGGGTCAAGGCCTCGTTTTCGCGCGTGGGCAGCAAATAATCATATTCGCTGCGGCGGATCGCCATGGCCCGGTCCAGGCGCCGGTAATCGTCCAGGTCCAGCCCCAGGGTGGCCGAGTGGTGCCAGGCGACATGCTCGCACCAGCGCACATACACGGCGTTGTTCGTATGCTGCAAGCCGTCGATGTCGCCCGCTTCTGGCGTGACGGGCAGGGTGCAGGCGTGCGGATAGTCCCAGTTCAAGTGCGATCCTTTCAATGCGGTGGCGGCTGATTGTACGTTCTTGCCGTGTTTTTTGTCTGCGGCGCACACGGGGAAAAACCTTGTTTTTCATGTTGATGTATGATGCATCATAATTTGCCGACTTTCAAACCAACTTTTCAAACCAACTTCTCAAACCGCCGATGAACCATCCCCTGGACAGCCTGGTACACGTCAACCTGGGCAAATCCGTGTATGCGATGCTGCGCGAAGCGCTGGCGGCGGGGCGCTTCCAGCCGAATGACCGGCTGCGCATCCGCGAGCTGGCGCTGCAGCTGGGCACCAGCGTCACGCCCGTGCGCGACGCCATGCTGCAACTGGTGCAGGAAGAGGCGCTGGTGCTGCGCTCGCCGCGCGACTTCCGCGTGCCCGTGCTGAGCGTGGCGCGCTACCTGGAAATCCGCGCGCTGCGCCTGGAACTGGAAGGGCTGGGCGCGTTCGAGGCGGCGCAGCGCATCGACGACGCCACCCTGGCCGACCTGGAACGCCTGCTGCAAGCGAATGAAGAGGCCATTGCACGGCACGACCTGGCGGCGGCCCTGCAATGCAACCAGGCGTTTCACCTGGGGCTGGCGCAGGCTGCCGGCATGCCGACATTGAAACGCTTCGTCGACCACTTGTGGATGCAGACGGCGCCCCTGATCGCCGCCGGCTACGCCAGCTTTTCGCCCGACATGCGGGTGGGCCACCACCACGCCATCATCAGCGCGCTGCGCCAGCGCGACAGCGCGGCCGCGCGACGCGCCATCGAACAGGACATTCTCGACGGCGGCACGCAGATGCTGGCCTATGTCATGCGCCAGGAGCGCAGTCACGCTGCAGGTATTGCAGAAAAAAACGCAGAACAGGACAAGGAAGAACATGACTGAACAAAAAACCGCCATCGTCACGGGCGCCAGCCGCGGCATCGGCCACGCCGTGGCGGAACGCTTCCGCAGCCTGGGCTGGCGCGTCATCACCGTCTCGCGCAGCCCGATTCCCGGCGGCTGTCCGCGCAGCCAGGAGCACAATACGCATGTGTGCATGGATCTGTCGGATTTAAGCCAGATCGGGCAGATGGTCGAGACCCTGCGCCCCATGCTGGGCGACTCGAAGCTGCATGCGCTGGTGAACAATGCGGGCGTGTCGCCGAAGGGGCCGGGCGGTTCGCGCGTCAATTCGCTGACCACCGACATGCAGACCTGGCAAGAAATGTACAACACGAATTTCTTTGCGCCGCTGGCGCTGACGCGCGGCTTTGCGCAGGAATTGTCGAATGCGCACGGCTCCGTCGTGAACCTGTGCTCGATCGCCGGCTACCGCGTGCACCCGTTCGCCGGCTCGGCCTACGCCAGTTCGAAGGCGGCGCTGGCGTCGCTGACGCGCGAAATGGCCAACGACATGGCGCCGCTGAACGTGCGCGTCAACGCCATCGCGCCGGGCGAGATCGATACGGCGATTTTGTCGCCCGGCACCTCGCATATCGTCGACACGCAAATCCCGCTGCGCCGCCTGGGCACGACGGCCGAAGTGGCCGACCTGGTGGAGTTTTTATGCAGCGAGCGCGCCTCGTACATCACGGGCGCGGAAATTCCCATCGACGGCGGCCAGCGCATTTAATTGAAAGGGAAGATCACATGACACAACATATCGGCATCGTCGGCTGTTCGGCCGAAGGCGCGGCCCTGTGCTACCGCACCATCTGCGAAGAGGGCGCGCACGCACTGGGGCCGTATGCGCACCCGGAAATCACGCTGCACACGCCGTCGCTGGCGCGCTATGTGGACTGTCTGAAGGCGGGCGACCTGGCCGGCGTGGCCGAACTGATGCTGGCGTCGGCGCACAAGCTGGCCGCTGCCGGCGCCGATTTCCTGATCTGCCCCGACAACACCATCCACCAGGCGTTTGCCCTGATGGCGCCCCGTTCGCCGCTGCCCTGGCTGCATATCGCCGACGTCGTCGCCGGCGAAGCGGCCGAGCAGGGTTACCAACGAGTCGGCCTGACGGGCACGCGCTGGCTGGTCGACAGTGCCGTGTATCCGGACATGCTGGCCGCGCGCGGCATCGATTGCGTGCGGCCCGGCGAGGACGCGCGCAGCGAGATCAACCGCATCATCATGGAGGAGCTGGTGCCAGGCGTGGTCAAAGCGGACAGCGTGGCGCGCTTCCAGGCCATCATCGGCGGCTTGCAAGAGCAGGGCTGCGACGCCGTGATTCTCGGCTGCACGGAAATCCCGCTGATCATCAGCGACGCCAATTCGCCGCTGCCGACGCTCGATTCCACGCGCCTGCTGGCGCGCGCCGCCTTGCGCCGGGCGCTGGCCGCCTGATTATTTGTCCCGCTGGGTGTCCAGCTGCGCCTGCAGCGCGGCCACCACCAGCGCGTGGTCGTCGGCCTGCGCCAGGCCGGAAACGCTCACCGTGCCGACCAGTCCCACGCCGCGTATCAGCAGAGGGAACGCGCCGCCATGGCCCGCATACTCGATGTCATCGAGGTATTTCACGTCTTCGAAGGTGCTGCCGCGGCTTTTATACGAGATGCCCATGTAGTAGGAGCTGCGGCAAAAGCGCTGCACCGTATTGTTCTTGCGACGTATCCAGTCCGCCTGGTCCGCCGTGGCGCCCGTCATGGCGTGGTGGAACAGGATTTGACCGTTGCGCGTGATGTTGACGGTGACGGCCTTGCCCCGCTTGCGCACTTCTTCGACGATCCACAGGCCCACGGCCAGCGCGGCGTCGTTGTCGAAGCGTTCGAATTGCAGGGATTCTTCCTGTTGCGCTAGGGTGTGCAGCAAATCGGCGTAATGATCCATCGTCAGGGAGTCAAGTAGTGGCTGGAAACGCCACTGTAGCGCAGCATGGGGCTGTCGCGCGCGCTTTTTCCGTGGCGCGGCTAAAATAGGCGGCATGAACCTGTCCCTGTTTGCCGATGAAGACCAGGCTCCGGCCGGCCCGGCGCCGCTGGTGCCCGGCTCGTGCGCGTCGGTCCTGCTGCGCGGCTTTGCGCTGCCATATCTGGGCGAGGTGCTGCCGGCGCTGGACGCCATCGTGCTGGCGGCGCCCCTGCGCCACATGGCCACGCCGGGCGGCTTGCGCATGTCCGTTGCCATGAGCAATTGCGGCCCCCTGGGCTGGATCACGGATGGACGCGGCTACCGCTACGCGCGCCACGATCCGGCCAGCGGCCTTCCGTGGCCGCCCATGCCGCCCGTGTTCCTGCGCCTGGCGCAGCAAGCGGCGCTGGCGGCCGGCTATCCGGGCTTCACGCCCGACGCCTGCCTTGTCAACCGCTATGCGCCTGGAGCGCGCATGGCCCTGCACCAGGACCGCGATGAATGCGATTTCACCGCGCCCATCGTCTCCGTCTCGCTGGGGCTGCCCGCCACTTTCCTGTTCGGCGGCGCCGAGCGGGCCGACAAGGCGGCGCGCATCGCCCTGCTGCATGGCGACGTGGTGGTGTGGGGCGGCGCCGACCGCCTGCGCTTCCACGGCGTGGCGCCCCTGAAAGAGGGCGAACACGCGGTGCTGGGCGCGCAGCGCATCAATCTGACGTTTCGCAAGGCCAGCTGATCTGTCAATATGCCACCAATAATGCAAGAAACTTGCAAATGCGATGGTTTTTCTCCATCATATGCAACTTGTTTGCATATGGAACCATCACCATGAAGCGCGATTCCCTTTCTTCGCCCCTGCCCGACGTGGCGGCCGGACCCCATCTGGGCTACCCCTTGCCGCTGAAGTGGGTCGGCATGCAGGGCGTCGCCTTGCCCTTGTGGCTGGAAGAGGGCGGGCAGGCGCAGCAGGTCCATGCCTGGGCCGACGTGCAGGTCGATTTGCCCGCGCCGCACGTCAAGGGCATCCATATGTCGCGTTTGTATCTGCTGCTCGATGCGTTTGCCATCGCGCAGCCGCTCGATGCGGGCCCGCTGGCCGCCGTGCTGCGGCGCATGGTGGCCAGCCACGCCGATTGCGGCAGTACGCAGGCGCGCCTGACGCTGGCGTTCCCCGTGCTGCGGCGCCAGCCGGCGCTGCTGACGGCGGGGCTGTCTGGCTGGAAGTCGTATCCCGTGCGCCTGCAGGCGAACGTTTCTCCGCAGGGCTTTGCCCTGTCCCTGACGGTAGAAATCGGCTATTCCTCGACCTGTCCGTGCTCGGCGGCGCTGGCGCGGCAAGTGCTCGCCGACGCCTTTGCGGCGAAATTCGGCAACGGAGGCTTTGATGCCGCCGCCGCCCGCGACTGGCTGCAGGAGCATGCGAGCCTGGCCACGCCGCACAGCCAGCGCAGTACGGCGACGGTCAGCGTGTCATTGACGGAACAGGCGGAGCTGGACCTGTTTCCCCTGATCGACCTGGTCGAAGCGGCGCTGGCGACGCCGCTGCAAACGGCCGTGAAACGGGCCGACGAGCAGGCGTTCGCGCGCTTGAATGGTGCTAATCTGATGTATGTGGAAGACGCGGCCCGCCGCGTGCAGGCGGCGCTGGCGTCACCGGCGTCACATTATGCGCAGGCGCGTGTTACCGTACGGCATATGGAAAGCCTGCATCCGCACGATGCCGTGGCGCAGGCGGGCCAGCGTGCCTGAGCTTTTCACTCAACCACCGTGGAGGAAGACAGCATGCCGGAGAACATCGCGCAGGAGCCTGGCGAAGGCGCCCTGGAACAGGAACTGGAACGCGAACGGCGCGAACGTGCGCTGATCGACGAGGAAAAGCTGGGCATGGACGAGCTGGAAGAAGAGCATTTGAAGCGGCAACGCCAGCCGGGCGCACCGGCGGGGCGTTAAGTAATCGTCAGGAAATTATTGTAAATTTATGACGAACAGAACCGGATGCTATGCAAGGCGCCCGCTGCGACGCAGTGCGAGCACTGCTAGTAGCGGGCAACGCCGCAGAGCGCCGGTTATGGAAGTCAGAAAACACAATAATTTATTGGGGGTTACTTAGCACGCATGTACTGCATCAGCGCTGGCATCGCGCCGCGCTGCCCGGTACAATTTCGCTTTCCTACTCTCCCCCAGCCCCGGAGGCCCATGAAATATTGCGCATTCTTCCAGTTCATCCTCGGCTTGACAGGCGCCACGCTGGCCGCCTCGCAAGTCCAGGCCGCCACTATCTGCACCGCCATGGCCGACGCCAGAACGGGCGCCGTCTTGTTGCAAGAGGGTAATTGCATCGACCGCGTCACCCCTGCATCCACCTTCAAGATCGCGCTCAGTCTGATGGGCTACGACGCCGGTTTCCTCAACGATGAGCACAAGCCGACCCTGCCATACCGCCAGGGCTATGCGGACTGGGGCGGCGACGCCTGGCGCCAGGATACGGACCCGTCGCGCTGGATGCAGTATTCCGTGGTCTGGTATTCGCAACAGATCACGCAGGCGCTGGGCGCCGAGCGCTTCCAGAAGTACGCCAAGGCTTTGCGCTATGGCAATGCGGATGTGTCGGGCGACCCGGGCAAGGACAACAGCCTGGAGCGCTCGTGGATCAGTTCTTCGCTGAAGATCTCTCCGCTGGAACAACTTGGCTTCTTGCGCAAACTGGTCAATTATCAGCTGCCCGTGAGCAAGCAGGCGATGCAGGAAACGCGTCGCCTGACACGCCTGGCGGACGTGGATGGCTGGCAAGTGCATGGCAAGACGGGCGCGGCCTTCCCGCGCAAGGCCGACGGCAGCTTTGACGAAGCGCATGGCTATGGCTGGTTCGTGGGCTGGGCCAGCAAGGGCGAGCGCAGCATCGTCTTCGCGCGCCTGGTGCAGGACGAGCAGAAAGGCCTGCCATCGGCGGGCCTGCGCACGCGCGACGCCTTGCTGAAAGAATTGCCGGCCCTGCTGGAGCAGGCGCAGAAGTGACGGCCAGCATCGTTGCCGCTACCTTCATCGCTTCCGAGGGAGAGTATCTGGAAGCCGTCATCGAGGTCGATGGCCAGCGCCTGCACGTGATGGACGAGTTCGGTGGCGCGCAGATGGCTGCCGGCACGCTTTTCAAGGCGGAACTGTCGCCCATGCCCAGCGAGCGTGACGACTGGGACGTCATCTTCCACGCCAATCCGGGCCGGGAGCAGGGGCTGCGCCGGCTTGACGGCTGGCGCTACCTGGCGCTGGGTGTCGTGACCCAGGTGGACCCCGTCATCTGCGACTGCGGCTTGCTGCAAGTGGAAGACGCGTTTCACACGCGCGATGCGCGCTGCGTGGGCGCGTATGTCGGCGTGACATTGGCCCGCCTGGATGCGTGCCGAAGCAGATAGATGGTCGTAGGCGGCTTGGGCGTGCGGGCAGCGCGGACCGATGTGCGGCAGTCTACGCTTTGAGTGTCCCTGCCGCAGGTCGCCAGGCAGTGACAAACTGCCGCCGGCGGCATCCACGTTACTTGTGGATGACTGGCGCGAAGTTGCGCCAGTCATGAGATTGCCTGAGAGGAACCAGGCCAATTATTCATCGTATGGACGGGCCGTCGCCGTGTAGGGATATGGCAGGCTCGGCTTCCCCCCCAATCCACCCAAGTTAAGGAGCAAGCCCGCGCAATTGCTGGCAAATCAATGAAATAGTGCTTGACGTGGCACTGGCTTTGCGCGGCCGCCGCCTTGCTGACCTCTCTTTTTTCGA
>NZ_JBNYXO010000018.1:0-70506 GCF_051380715.1 Janthinobacterium kochi | reverse complement strand
GCGGATACGGCATCCAGTTACCCGGTCTTGATATGCCTACCAAGATTTTGACAGCGGTCGATACCGTTCGAAATATCACGAACGGCATGAAGGGAATAATACAAGGTCGGATTAGCGGCGGCACGCCGCGTAATCCGACAACATTGTTGGCGTATCATGTCGGATTGCGCGCAAGCGCTAATCCGACCTACTCTTTTAATCTTTCAGCCTGGACAACCAATCGGCCGCCGCCGCCAGCGCCTGCTCGAGTTCCTGCGCCGTGTGCGCCAGCAGCGCCGGCACGGCGTCCAGGCGGCCCGCGTCGATGGCTTCCTCGGTGGCGAACGCGGCGCGGATCAGGCGTTTCGTGCCCAGGGTGCCCACGGAGCCGCGCACGCTGTGCAGGATGCGCGCCACGTCGCTGTGGTGGCCTGCCTGCAACGCCGTTTCGGCGTCGCGCACGGGCGTCATGCCCTTGTTCAGCGCGTCTTCCACCATGCGCCGCAGCACGCCGCGCCCCTTTGCATCGCGCCCCATCACGCGCATCAGCGGCGCCATGGAAAACACTTCCTCATCGGCAACTGTCACCGGCCCGGTCATCTGCACTGGCGGGCGCTTGGGCAGGTGGCGCAGGATGACTTCCATCATCTCTTCCACCACCACGGGCTTGGCGATGAAATCGCTGATGCCGGCCGTCATGCAGCGTTCGCGCTCGGACGCCAGCACGCCTGCCGTCATGGCGATCACGGGCAGGCTCAAACGCAGCTCCGTGCGGATGATGTGGGTGGCGCTGAAACCGTCCATGACGGGCATCTGCATGTCCATCAGCACGATGTCGTAGCGTAGCGCCTCCGTGCGCAGCCGCTCCACCGCTTGCAAGCCGTCGCCCACCACGTCCAGGGTGGCGCCCATGTGCTCGAGGATGCCGCGCGCCACGGCCTGGTTCAAATGATTGTCTTCCACCAGCAGGAAATGCACGCCGGCCAGTTCCGTGCCCAGCGGCTGGTGCAGGATGCGCTGCTCGCCGCCGTCGTGCTTGGCGATCAGCGCCTGGTGCAGGGCATCGAACAGGCTCGATCCCGTGATCGGCTTCATCAGCACGACATCGGCCTCGGCGGCGCTGGAGATTTCCTCCAGGTGGTTGCGCGCGAAGGCGTTGACCATTACCACGATGGGTTGACGTTGGCCGGTGGCCGCCTGGCGGATGGCCTTGGCCGTGGCCAGGCCGTCCATGACGGGCATGTGCCAGTCTGCCAGCACCACGTCGTAGGGCTGTTGCTGCGCCAGGCGTTCGCGGTACAGTTCGATGGCGGCAAAGCCGGAGTCCACTTCGTCGGCCAGCCAGCCCCACGCCTCGATCAGCTTGACGATCAGTTCGCGCGTGGTGCGGTTATCGTCGGCCACCAGCAGGCGCAACTGGCCCAGGGCCGGCGTGCGCCGCGTTTCGGCCGGCTGCGCCAGCATGTCGAATGGCACGCTGAACCAGAAGCGGCTGCCCTTGCCTTCGCTACTGGCGACGGCGATGTCGCCGCCCATCATGTGGATCAGCTGCTTGCTGATGGCCAGGCCCAGGCCCGTGCCGCCGAAGCGCCGCGTGATGCTCTGGTCGCCCTGTGAAAATGCGGAAAACAGTTGCTGTTGCTGCAACTCCGTCATGCCGATGCCCGTGTCGCGCACTTCGAAGCGCAGCCAGGCGCGCCCGTTTTCGCTCTCGGCCAGACTGATGGCCACCACCACTTCGCCGCTCTCGGTGAACTTGATGGCATTGCCGGCCAGGTTGACGAGGATTTGCTGCAGGCGCTGGGCGTCGCCCACCAGGCGCCGCGGCACGTCGGGTTCGACGGCAATGGCCAGTTCCAGCTCCTTTTCGCCCGCATTCATCGTCATCGTCGTGGCCAGGGTATTCATCACTTCGTCGAGGTCGAATTCGACGGGCGACAATTCCATGCGGCGCGCCTCGATCTTCGAATAGTCGAGCACGTCGTTGAGGATGCCCAGCAGCGACTGGCCCGCCACGCGCACCATGGTCAGATACTTGCGCTGTTCCGTATCGAGCTTGGTATTGCCCAGCAAATACACCATGCCCAGCACGGCATTGAGGGGCGTGCGGATTTCATGGCTCATGTTGGCCACGAAATCGCTCTTTGCGCGGTTGGCCGCCTCGGCCCGGTCGCGCTCCTGCTCCAGCTCCGCCGCGCGCGATTCGAGCTCCTGCTGCAGGCGGTCGCGTTCGCCCATCAGGCCGTTGAACGCCTCCGTCAGTTCGCCGATCTCGTCGCGCTGCTGCACCGGCACGGGGGTGAAGCGGCTGCCGCTGGTGCGCAGCGCCAGCAGGGTGTCGCGCAGGCGCACCAGCGGCGACAGCAGGCGCACGGTGACCCAGCCCAGAACAAAAGCGGCCAGCAGCGAAGCGAGGATGCTCCACAGTACCAGCCGGTACAGCACGCCATTGAACGGTTCGAAGGCATCTTCGACGGGCAGCGAGGCGGCCAGCAGCCAGTTTACGGACTTCAGGCGCTTGAAGCTGTTGACGGCCGTGATGCCGCGGCTGTTGGTGCTGACCATGCTGCCTTCGCCATCTTCCTTCAGCAACTGCGTGGTGGTCAGGTTGGCGTTCGGCTGGCGCGGCTGCAGCAAACGGCGGGTATCGGGGTGCAGCACATAGCGCGGCACCGCGCCGCGCGTGAGGATGAAGTAATAGCCGCTCTTGCTGATCTTTTCCGAGCGCAGGCGGCCCAGCAGGTTGTCCTTGTACAGGCGCAGCACGCCTATCACCACACCGGCCACCTGGCCATCGGCGGCCAGCACGGGCGCCACCATCTGCACGATGGGCATGCCGCTCGACTTGCCCAGCATCGGTTCGGTGATCATGGGCTGGCGCGTGCGCAGCACGGTCTGGAAGTACTCGCGCTCGGCGACGTTGATGCCGATGCGCCCTGCCACCTGCGGCATGTCGGCCACGATGGCGCCATGCGCATCGAGCACCAGCACGTCATCGAACAGCACCAGCATCGAGCGGCGCGCATAATATTCGCGCAATTGGGCGGGCTGGGCGATCAATTCCGGCGGCTGCTGCCTGGCCGTCAGCGTGACGATCTGCAGCAGCATGTCCAGCTTGTCGTCGAGCTCGGCAGCGGTGCGGGTGATCAGGGACGATTGCTGGCTCAGCAGTACTCTGGTGAAGTCGGCGCGCATGTGCTGCACCTGTATCATGGTGACCAGCGCGATCATGGCGATCGAGGTCAGGCTGGTGGCCAGCGCGACTTTTGCTTTAATGCCGAGAGGCTTCATGATTTCCTTTTCAGTACCGGGCGGCACAGGCGGCAGATAATGCTGTCAGGAATTTTCCTATCAATACATCAACTTGGCAAGCGGCGCCGCGCATATTGCCCTCCCCGCATGGGCATTTGACGATGTTGCCATATAATTAAAGTCAGAACGTGGTTTATTCAGCGTAATTGCGGTGAAATTGGCACACGGCAACTCTGTATGCAGTAAACTCGTTATTGCATTTTCTAAAAGGTACCGACATGACTGAAGCGCTACTCACTCCCACCTTGCCCACAGTGACCGTGGAAGCGTTGCGTGCGCGATGCTCGACCTGCAGCATGCATCAATTGTGCTTGCCGATGGGCCTCGATGTGGGCGACATGGACAGGCTGGACCAGATCATCGGCCGCCGCCGCAAGATCGTGCGCGGCGCCTCGCTGTTCCGC
The DNA here is from genome assembly GCF_051380715.1 of Janthinobacterium kochi. Classification (NCBI taxonomy): domain Bacteria; kingdom Pseudomonadati; phylum Pseudomonadota; class Betaproteobacteria; order Burkholderiales; family Oxalobacteraceae; genus Janthinobacterium; species Janthinobacterium kochi. The sequence goes on along the minus strand of NZ_JBNYXO010000018.1, from coordinate 66,811 downwards.
ATCGGCGACTCGTTCCAGAACCTGTACGCGATCCGCCTGGGGCACTTCAAGACGTACCAGATCAATCCGGGCGGCGAGGAGCAGGTGACGGGTTTCCAGATGGCCGGCGAACTGCTGGGCATGGACGCCATCAGCGCCGACCGCCACCACTGTAATGCGGTGGCGCTGGAAGACAGCGAAGTGTGTGAAATTCCGTTTTCCAGTCTGGAACAATTGCTGGGCAATATGCCGACCCTGCTGCGCCATTTCCACCGCATGATGAGCCAGGAAATCACGCGCGAGCAAAGCGTGATGCTGTTGCTGGGCAATATGCAGGCGACGCAGCGTTTTGCCGCCTTTATCGTCAACCTGGCCTCGCGCTATGAAGCACGCGGCTATTCGGCCAGCAAATTTCAGCTGCGCATGTCGCGCGAGGAAATCGGCAACTACCTGGGCCTGACCATCGAAAGCGTCAGCCGTTTATTGTCGAAATTCAAGAAGGAAGGCTGGCTGCGCGTGTCGAACCGTGAAATTGAAATCCTGCAGCCGGCCAAGTTAAAAGCTATCACGGCCGGCACCGACGTCTGCAAATAAGGCTTACAGTTCCTCATCGGCGTGCAGCGCGATGCTGCGCTGCAGCGGCCAGGTCCAGATGCCGGACAGGCGCCACTCGCGTTTGTCGTTTTCCACCAGCACTTGCCAGCGGCTGCGCTCGAGCATCGGCAGCGCTACCGAGAAGTTGCCGGCCGCATCGGGCTGCACCAGCAGCTTGATATCTTTTTCCGGCAAGGTCGCATGCGCCAGATGCAGCTGCAGCGGACCCTGGTAAGCCTTGCCGAAGCTGTGCACGGAACCACTGAGGCGCGCTGCAGCAACGTCGTACGACAGGCTCGTATCCATGGCCAGGTTGCTGGCGATCGTGTCGCGCTTCAAATCCTGGTTGATCGCCTTGCCCTGCTTGTAATAGTCGCCCACCACCAGCGCATCAGGCTGCGTAAACGCGATATAGCCCATGAAGCTGCCGACGACCACGGACAGGCCGGGACCGATCATCAGCAGCCAGGGCCAGCGATGCTTGTACCACGGGGCAACGGGGGCTTGCAGCTTGAGACTGTCGGACATGATATTTCTCCTGTTTAATCGGCCAATCCCCATCCGGGGACTGGCCTTCCTACATTAGCGCGGCACGATGAATACCGCGCTTTCACGCACATGCAGCGATGGGTCGTCCAGCGAGTGCAATTCGATCGCAATCTTGTTCGAGCCCTTTTCGCCGACCCCGTGCGGCACGCGCAGGCGGATCGGCCAACCCAGCGTTTCCGTCGGCTGCAACATCACTTCTTCGCGCGTCAGCAAGGTCAGGCCCGGCAAGCCGGAGACACTGATTTTAAAATGCTGGCTTTGCTCCGAGGTGTTCATGATCTGCAGGCGGTAGACGTTTTCGATCATGCCGTCTTCCACTTCGCGTCCCATCGAACCGCGGTCGCGGATCACGTCCATTTTCAGGGGCGTGCGCAGGGCCAGCGAGGTACACACGGCGATGATGATCAAGGCCAGGATGGAAGTGTAGATCAGCACGCGCGGGCGCATGGCGCGCTGGCGGATCTGCTTCGAATTGAAGTTGTTTTCCATCGCATGGTCGGTACTGTAGCGTACCAGTCCCCGCGGCCGTTCGACCTTGTCCATCACGGTATTGCAGGCATCGACGCAGGCGGCGCAGCCGATGCATTCATACTGCAGGCCGTTGCGGATATCGATGCCAGTCGGACACACCTGCACGCACAGGGTGCAGTCGATGCAGTCGCCCAGCTTGTCGTTGTTGCCAGCCTTCTTGCTGATGGCGCCACGCGGTTCGCCGCGCTTGGCATCGTAGGTGATGATCAGGGTGTCCTGGTCGAACATGGCGCTCTGGAAGCGCGCGTAGGGGCACATGTATTTGCACACCTGCTCGCGCAGCCAGCCCGCGTTGCCGTAGGTTGCCAGGCTGTAGAACAAGACCCAGAACCATTCCCAGGGACCGAAATTGAGGGTGGTCACCGAGTGCGCCAGTTCCTTGATCGGCGTGAAGTAGCCGACAAAGGTAAAGCCCGTCCACAGGGCGATGCCGCCCCATGCCAGGTGCTTGGCCGTTTTCTTGAAGGCCTTGCGCACGGAGGGTCCCTGCTTGTCGAGGGCCATGCGCGCGCTGCGCGTACCCTCGATTCTGCGTTCGACCCACAGGAAGATTTCCGTGTATACCGTTTGCGGGCAAGAGAACCCGCACCACACCCGCCCGGCAATGGCCGTGACGAGGAACAACAAATACGCACAGATGATCAGCAGGGCCGCCAGATAGATGAAATCCTGGGGCCACAGCACGACGCCGAAAATGTAGAACTTGCGCGTGGTCAAATCGAACAGCAGGGCTTGCCTGCCATTCCACGTCAACCACGGCAAGCCGTAGAACGCCAGCTGGGTAAGCCATACGCATACCCATCGCCAAGTAGCGTAGCGTCCTTTGGCCTCGCGAGGGTAGATCTGCTCGCGGGCCGCATACATCTTGATGACTTGAGGTTCCATTACATCATTTCACGGGCGTCTGGGGATTCGACAGGCTCCAGACATAGGCCGACAGCACGTGGACCTTGGACTCGCCGAGGAAATCGCTGAAGGCAGGCATGGTGTTGTTGCGTCCTTTGCGGATGGTTTCCATGATGGTATCAGCACTGCCGCCGTACAGCCAGATCTTGTCCGTCAAGTTAGGCGAACCGAGCATCTGATTGCCCTTCGCATCGGCGCCGTGACAGGCCATGCAGGCGCCGAACTTGGCCTTGCCTAGCACTGACTTGACCGGATCCGAGGTGGAGCCGGACAGGCTCAGCACATAATGGGCCACGTTCTCGACATCCTTTTCGGAGCCCAGGGCGGCGCCCATCGGTGGCATCTGCCCATTGCGGCCATGCAGGATGGTGGTCTTGATGATGTCGGGTTCACCGCCATACAGCCAGTCCTTGTCGGTCAGGTTGGGGAAGCCCTTGTTGCCGCGCGCATCCGAACCGTGGCATTGCGCGCAGTAGGTCAGGAACAAACGCTGGCCGATGGCATGCGCCTGCGGATCGGCGGCCACCGTCTTCAAGTCCTGGCTCAGGTACTTGTTGAACAGGGGGCCGTAGTCGGCTTCCGCCTTCTTCAGCTCTTCCTCGTACTGGCCCGTCGATTTCCAGCCCAGGCTGCCGGCATAGTTGCCCAGGCCCGGATACAGGAACAGATACGCCAGCGCAAAGACGATGGTGATGTAGAACAACCACATCCACCAGCGCGGCATCGGCGTGTTGAGTTCCTTCAAGTCCTCGTCCCAGACGTGGCCCGTGGTGCCGTCGGCAGGCGCGCCTTCGACCACTTTGATTTTCGACTGCGAGTACAGCAGCACGCCGCAGCCGATGATGCCCAGCAAGGACAGCACGATGATGTAGATATTCCAGAAGCCATTGGTAAAATCAGCCATGGTTGCGCTCCCCTTGTGCCGGTGCGGCATCGGCCGCGTAGTCGAGCGCTTCGTCGTCGAACGGCAGGCGCGCCGCCGCGTCGAAGTCGCTATTGCTGCGGCTGAACGTCCACCACAGGATGCCTACGAACGTCGTAAAGGAAACCACCGTCATGACGCTGCTGGCGCTGTCAAACAGGTTTTCGATTGCCATGCTAATTCCTTGTTTTGATTAATGTACCGAGGCCTTGCAGATAGGCGACCAGGGCGTCTTCTTCCGTCTTGTCTTGCAGCTGGGCCGGCGCGGCGGCGATTTCCGCATCGCTGTACGGATCGCCGAGGCGTTTCAGGGCGCGCATCTTCGGCATGATGTCGTCAGGCACCAGTTTGGTCTTCGCCAGCCATGGGTAGCCCGGCATGTTCGACTCGGGAACCACGTCGCGCGGGTTGTTCAAGTGCGTGCGGTGCCATTCATCGCTGTAGCGGGCGCCCACGCGGGCCAGGTCCGGCCCCGTGCGCTTGGAACCCCACTGGAACGGACGGTCGTAGACGAACTCGCCGGCGACCGAATAGTGGCCATAGCGTTCCGTTTCCGCGCGCAGCGGACGCACCATCTGCGAGTGGCAGTTGTAGCAGCCTTCGCGCACGTAAATGTCGCGGCCAGCCAGGCGCAGCGGCGAGTACGGCTTCAGGCCGGCGACCGGCTCCGTCGTGCTCTTCTGGAAGAACAGGGGGACGATCTCGACGGCGCCGCCGATGCTGATCACTACCGTGACCAGGGCGATCAGCAGCCAGGGGTTTCTCTCAATCCATGCATGTGAAAATTTCATTTGCTTATGCTCCTATCAGGCGTGCGCCGCGTTCAGTTCCGGAATGCGGGCGACGGGGAGTTTGCTGCCGCGCAAGGTCATCCAGGTGTTGTAGCCCATGATGCACATACCCGACAGATACAGCAGGCCACCGGCCACGCGCACCACGTAGTACGGATACGTTGCTTTCACGCTCTCGACAAAGGTGTAGGTCAGGGTGCCGTCCGGATTGACCGCACGCCACATCAGGCCCTGCATCACGCCGGCGATCCACATTGCGGCGATGTACAGCACGATGCCGATGGTGGCCACCCAGAAGTGCACGTCGACCAGACGCGTGCTGTGCATCTGCGTGCGGCCCGCCAGGCGTGGCAGCAGATAGTAGATCGAACCCATGGTGATGAAGCCCACCCAGCCCAGGGCGCCCGCATGCACGTGGGCAACGGTCCAGTCGGTGTAGTGCGACAGCGAGTTGATGGTCTTGATCGACATCATCGGACCTTCGAAGGTGGCGATGCCGTAGAACGACAGCGAGACGATCATGAATTTCAGGATCGGATCGGTGCGCAGCTTGTGCCAGGCGCCCGACAGGGTCATGATGCCGTTGATCATGCCGCCCCAGCTTGGTGCCAAGAGAACCAGCGAGAAGACCATGCCGATCGATTGCGTCCAGTCAGGCAAGGCCGTGTAGTGCAGGTGATGCGGGCCCGCCCACATGTAGGTGAAGATCAGCGCCCAGAAGTGGACGATGGAGAGGCGGTACGAGTACACGGGGCGCTCGGCCTGTTTCGGGATGAAGTAGTAAACCATGCCCAGATAGCCGGCAGTGAGGATGAAACCCACCGCGTTATGGCCGTACCACCACTGGATCATCGCGTCCTGCACGCCGCTGTAGGCGGAGTAGGATTTGGTGGCCGAAGCGGGGCTGACGGCACCGTTGACCACGTGCAAGATCGTCACGGCCAGGATGTAGGCGCCGAAGAACCAGTTGGCCACGTAGATGTGCTTGACCTTGCGCTTGATCAGCGTGCCGAAAAACACGATGGCGTAAGCGATCCAGACGACGGCGATGAGGATGGTGATGGGCCATTCCAGCTCGGCGTATTCCTTGCCGCGCGTCATGCCCAGCGGCAGGGTGACCACCGCTGCCAGAATCACGGCTTGCCAGCCCCAGAACGTGAAGGCGGCCAGTTTGTCGGAAAACAGGCGCACCTGGCAGGTGCGTTGTACAACGTAGTACGAGGTGGCGAACAGCCCGCAGATGCCGAAGGCGAAAATTACCGCATTCGTGTGCAGCGGACGCAAACGTCCGTATGTCAGCCATGGTATGTCGAGGTTCAGGGCAGGCCAGGCCAACTGAGCGGCGATGATAACGCCAACCAGCATGCCGATGATGCCCCATACCACAGTAGCGACCGCGAATTGCTTCACGATCTTGTAGTTATAGTTCAGCGATTGATCCACAAAGACTCTCCCTGGAATTACTATTTATGATGGTGGCCAGAGAGTAAGTGTTTGACTGCTAAAAAACTTTGATGTGGATCAAAATTCCCTATATGAAATAAGCGTAGCGAACTGGCATCGAAATAAATGGTGATTTGGATAAAAAAAAGCCATGCAAGATCCCTGCAACAGCTGGCTTGACATGGCTTAAAACGTGTAGATTAGCAAAGGTTTACAGTGGACAGTCCAGTCATGATGAGGGCTAGCCATGAGTCATGCCGATAGCGCGTCAGCGGATGGTGAAGATATTAAGTTGGTTGTGGGAAAGTTCAACGGAACGTCCCTGTTCAGCCACAGCCTGCTCGACTGCCTGCAGCAAATGCCGTCGCCGGGCATCGTCATCTTCGTGCATGGCGTCAATTCCGACGGCGAGTGGTACCGCGCGGCCGAAGCAGGCCTGTGCAAGGGCCTGAACACGCGCACGAAGCGCTGCGACGAGCACCTGTGCCACGCCACGCCCGAGGCCGGACAATTGACGCCGCTGCGCTACAGAAGCGAGTTGAGCGATGACGGCTATGTCGACCCCGATTACACGGCCAGCACCTTTATCGAGCCGCAAGCGCATTTCTCGCCCGTGATCCAGTTCCGCTGGGGCTACAAGGCCAGCGACAAGGAATTGCAGGCGTATGGCGATTCGGTCTACCTGAGCGAACACGCTTACTGGGGCGGCGGCCCGTTCGCCAATGGCTGCTCCTCGCTGCCGGACCTGTGGGGCGAGGGCTTGTCCGATGCCCTCTTCCTGTTCATCCATATCGAGCATCTCAATCCCGTCAACGACCGCATCGTGTATGCCTGCCCGCCGCGCCCCTACTTCGTGCTGGCGGCCTTGCGCCTGGCGCACCTGGTGGCGGCCATCCGCAGGCAAAAGTAGCCGTTGCGTGGCCGATACTTATGTCTTGTGCAACCCTCCGTACAGCCTGTTGCGCAGAAACGACACCGAAGGCTGGCTGCAGGGGCAAGTCAGGGATGTCGATGGCAATGTGGGCCGGCAAAGCGGCAAGGCGCGCCGCCAGACCCTGGCGGCATTTTTCGACATCGTGCGCGGCCAGGCGTCGGAACCGGCCATCGATCCCTGCCTGCGCCGCATGGCGGACAACGAGACACATGATTTCAGCCTGGACAAAGACAAGGCCAGCCATGGCTGCGGCCCGCAGAAAGGCACGCGCGGTCGCGTCACCCTGTATTGCAATCCGCACGACCAGGTGATTTCCGCCACGCCCATCCAGGGCATCGGCTGGTTGGGTCTCAGCGCCGAAGAGATCAAGGCCACGCGTGGCGACGGCGTGTTTACCCAGCGCGTCTTCGCTCAGGGCTTTCCCGTTGGCCAGCACGGCGATTATGATTATTGGAGCAATCACTATCGCCAGCCCGCACGGGGCAGCGCCGATTTCTGGCATCCTCCTTCTCCGATTTCCAAATATGATCCCAACAAGGGTGTGCGCGCCAGCAGCAGCGAGGCGGGCAGGACCGCGACCAGGCGCACGGCCGCCGCCACCTCGGCCCTCATGAAGATGCTGAAGATCCCAATCCACGCCATCCCGCCGGACGACTGGCGCATCCCCGTGACGGCGCCCGCCTTGCCGGAAGTATTTACACCGCAGGCCGTGCGCTTCGGTGTACTCAGCCCCAAGTTCGACCAGGATATCGATCCGCCCGGCACGCACCGCCATGCGGGCAAGGTGCGCCCGGCAGGCGAGCCGTATGCCGATACAAGCGTGGGCGGCACGCCGCAGGGTGACCGCGATACCGAGGCGGCATTGCGCTACGAAGACCACGCCCGCCTGCGCATGAAGGCCCGCCGTGAGAAGCTGGACGGCAATGACGGCAAGGCGATGATGGAAGACGACTTGTCTACCGCCACGCCGGAATATTTGCATTGGCGCAAGCAGGAAATCCAGGCGCAACTGGTAGCCACCTGCGACACGCATGCGACCGACCACTCCACCATCCTGACCAATCCCCGGCACGCGGAAAAGGCGCTGGCGTATGACGTGGCGATTGGGGTGTGCCATATCGGTGAGGAGGCGATGCTACAACTGCGCATCGCGGCAGATTGGCGTCTGGTGGAGGGGGGGGATGACAATCAACTACAGATGAAATTTGCGGAATATTTCTTGACCGGGATGGTCAAGAAACTGTCATTGCTGGAATGGGTATGCAGTGATGGCAGCGCTGGAAGCATGCCTCCCGAGATAGTGGATGAGCGCATGTACAAGCGCCCGGAGACATCCTGATGCGCAAATTGATTGCTACTCTTCCGCGCAGGCTGGGCTGGAGCATGTGCGTATTTAGCCTGGCGTTTGGCATTGCATGCTGGTCGATATTGCAGGCCCCGCCAGTCGACGTTCCTCTTGAAGAAGGATTGCTGATGAAACGACTATTGTTGATGCCAGCCCTGCTGGCGCTTGCCGTGCTTTTTCTGACCTCGTCCTGCGCCAGCAAGGTGCCGGTCACGATACCGATTGCTGCCGTCGATTCCGCCGCGCCACAGCAACCGTACATGGCGCAAGTGGTCGGTGTGCAGTGGCTCAATCCCCTGCAGCGGCGCGATTATCCGACGGAATGGCAGTTGCTGTGGACGCTGGGCCTGGCCAAGCCGAACAAGGACGATAGCAAAGTGAAAGAGAACCCCGTGCGTTTTGGCAAGGTGCAATCGATCGGCATGATTGCCTACGGTAATAAGGGTAGCGAAACTTTTAAAGGCTACCATCACAAATATATTACCAAATTGATTTATCTTTTCCGGGATATCTACTTTTCCAACAAAGAGTATTTTTACAACGCCCATTCGCTGACCGATAAATCCACGCGCCGTGAACTGGCTGGTATTCATGTGGAATATGCCTTGCCGGTTGGACGCCTTGATCCGGACGAGGCGGGAAAGTATGTCGTTGAAACGATTACCGATGCCTTCAGCATCGGCAACCCCTCCTTCCCCGATTCCTGGACCACGGCCACGCCGCCCGACGTGCGCGTCACCATGGGTGGCGCCAACGCGGGCTTTACGTCCCTGGCGGCGGGGCTGGCTTACCTGCAGGCCAATCCCGACAAGACGGTGTGGGTGATGAACTGGGATGCGCCCAGTTATCCGCCCAAGGATGAGCAGATCAATGAAAACATGGTCTTGCTGGTGCTGGCCGGCCCCGGCTACAAGACGGACCGCGCGCCGTTGGCCTGGCTGGGCTTTCCCGCCACGCGCAAGGTCGCCGATTTCACCGCCGGCAAGGGACAGTCCCCGCGCACCGTGCAGGCGTGGAGCGCTGCCATCGACGCTGCCGCCCGGAATGCGCAATTGAACGACGACGCCATCGGCTACGTCATCCACGATGCCGGCAGCACCTATCCGGTCTCGTCAGAACGGCTCGGCCCGCTGGCGCAAAGCCTGACGCAGCAATTGCCCGACTTCGACTTCAACCAGCAGACGTTCAATATGCCAGCCTTGCTGGGCGAGACGGGCGCCGGCACGGCGCTGACCAACGTGGCGCTGGCCATCGCTTATGCCAACCACGTGGGCCGGCCCGTCTTGGTGGCGGGCAGCAGCGACAGCGAGAGTGTGACTGCCGTGGTGGTGGCGCCGCCGGCCGTGGTGCGGCCCGTCGACCACGAACAGCCGTGGTTTCGCGCACGCGGCGGCAATACCGTGTTTCTGCCGTGGTGGGGCCGGCGCTTCGATGCGCGGCAGGGCTCGCAAGGCTATTCGCGTTGAGTGGCCGCAGGGGCGGCCGCTTCGGGCGGTGACGTATCGTCGTCCTGCAGCACGCGCAGGCCCGGTCCGACGAGGTCGTCGAACTGGCCGCTGTCCGAGGCGGTGAAATACACCCATAGGGCGATGAAGACGACCACGACGCTTAAGGGGATGAGGAGGTACAGTGCTTCCATGGTTCAGGCTTTCCGCAGGCGCAGGGCGTTGGCGATGACGACCGCCGAGCTGGCAGCCATGCCGACGCCGGACAGCCAGGGGTTCAGGAAACCCAGCGCGGCGGCCGGGATGGCCGTCAGATTGTACAGGGTGGCCCAGCCCAGGTTTTCGCGGATGATGCGCATGCTGCGCGCCGCCGTTTGCGCCGTGTCGAGCACGGACACCAATTGGCTCGACAGCAGCACCGTGTCCGCATGCGCCTGCGCCAGCGCGGCGCCGGAACCCATGGCGAACGAGACGTCGGCCGCGCTCAGCACGGCCGCGTCGTTGATGCCGTCGCCGACCATCGCCACGACGGCACCCGTCGCCTGCAATTGCTGCACGAAATCGAGCTTTTCATCGGGCAGGCATTCGCCGCAGGCCGTGGTGATGCCCAGTTGCGCCGCCACGCTTTGCGTCAGCGCTTCCTGGTCGCCGCTCAGCAACACGACTTGCTTGCCGCGCCGCTGGAAATACGCGACCACGTCAACCGCTTCCGGGCGCAGCGCATCGCTGAGCAAAAAGCGCGTCAGCCAGTGCCCCTGCGTGCCCAGGTACAGCGGCGTCATGCCCTGTACGCCGACGGCCGTGTCGCCCAGCGGCGGCCCGGCGATGGCGGCGACAAAGGCCGCATTGCCCAGGCGGTAGCGCACACCGTCGACGATGCCTTCGAGACCCTGGCCCTGTACTTCCTGCAATTGTTCCGCATGCGCGCGCGCCTGCTGTCCTGGCGACCCTTCGGCGGCTGCCAGGATCGCCTGCGCCAGCGGATGGGCGCTGCCTGCTTCCAGCGCGGCGGCCACTTGCAGGCAAGCGTCTTCCGTCATGCTGCCCAGGCCCTCGATTTGCTGCAGCACAGGCCGGCCCAGGGTCAATGTCCCCGTCTTGTCGAAGACGATATGGGTGGCGCGGTGCAGGGTTTCCAGCACATGCGGCTGGACGATCAGCACGCCGCGCCGCAGCAGGCTGTCGGTGGCGGCCGCCAAAGCCGTCGGCGTGGCCAGGGATAATGCACACGGGCACGACACGACCAGCACGGCGATGGCCACGGGCCAGGCCCGCGACGCATCGTGCCAGCTCCAGAAGGCGAACACGGCGACGGCAAACAGCAGCAGGCCCAGCACGAACCAGGCCGCCACTTTATCGGCCCATTGCGCGATCTGCGGCTTGCCGGTGCCGGCTCGCTCGATCAGTTTCAATAAATCGGACAAGGTGCTTTCGCGCGCCGGTTTCAAGACGCGCAGGATCAATGCCGCACTGGCGTTGATGGCCCCGCCCGGCACCTGTTCGCCCGCCTTGCGCCGCTGGGCCGCGCTTTCACCCGTCAGCAGCGACAGGTCGAGCGCGCTCGTGCCTTCGATGATGACGCTGTCGGCGGCGATCGCCTCGCCCGGTTTCACGAGGATGATGTCGCCCACGTCCAGCGCGCCGGCCGGCACCAGGGTGGTGGCGCGGTTGTCGGGAAAGCCCGCCATCAGCGAGGCCGAGGCGGGCAAGGCGTGCTGCAAGCGCTCCAGCGCCGAGGCCGCCTTGCGGCGCGCCTGCAGCTCGTAATAGCGGCTGCACAGCAGCAGGAAGATGAACATCGTGGCCGAGTCGTAATACACCTCGCCGCGGCCCGTAAAGGTCGCCACCACGCTGCCGAAGAAGGCTGCCAGGATGCCCAGTGCCACGGGCACGTCCATGCCCAGGGTGCGTGCGCGCAGGCTGGCCCAGGCGCCCTGGAAAAACGGCATGGCCGAATAGCAGATGGCCGGCAAGGTCAGCAACAGGCTGGCCCAGCGCATCAGGCTGGCCATACTGTCGTCCAGGGTGCCGTCCTCGGCGGCCAGGTAGGCGGGCGCCACGTACATCATCACCTGCATCATCGACAGGCCCGCCACGAACAGCTGGCGGCCCAGGGTCTTGCTGGCCTTTTGCAGGCGCTCGCCATGGCGCACGGCGTCATACGGATAAGCCGTGTAGCCGACTTGCCGCACGGCTTGCAGGATGTCGCCCGGTTCACATTCGGCGCGGCTCCAGCGCACGTACAGGCGCTCCGTGGCGACGTTCAGGCTGGCTGCTTGCACGCCGGGCAGGCGTGTTAATTGGCGTTCAATCAGCCAGACGCAGGCGGCGCAGCGGATGCCTTCGACGGACAGTGTCGCTTCGCAGCTGCTGGCGTCGCGCGCGAATTGCGCGTCGTCATTGCTGTACAAACGCAGCTCAGGCGGCATCAGGGTGGCATCAAACGCGTTGACGGCATATTCGTCGCGGTCGCGGTAATACGCGCTCTGGCCGATGTCGACGATGGTTTGCGCCACCGCTTCGCAGCCGGGGCAGCACATGGCGCGCGGCACGTCGTCGATGGTGACGTGCCAGTTCGAGCCACTTGGCACGGGCAAGCCGCAATGGAAGCAGGCGGACGGTTGTAAAACAGCATTCATAGGTTTGTTTTCATGCGTCTTTTCATGGATGGCCCGTGACGCACAGGGCGTCGAGCCAGCCCAGCGAGACGCCATTCGCGGCGCGCAGCAGGCCCAGCAAGCCAAAGCCCAGCACCAGCAAGCCGCTGGCGATGCGCACGGGGCGGCGCTGCATCTGCGTGCGCAGGCGCGTGCCCAGCAAGCCCATGCCCAGCAGCATGGGCAGGGTGCCCAGGCCGAAGGCGGCCATGCTGGCCGCGCCGTCGAGGGCCGAACCCTGCAGCATGGACGTCAGCAGGGCGCTGTAGACCATGCCGCACGGCACCCAGCCCCACAGGCCGCCCACGGCCAGCGCTTTGAATACGGTATCCATCGGCATCAACGGTTTCAGCAGGGGGCGCACGCGGCGCCAGACAACATTGCCTGCCGCTTCCAGGTGGGCCAGACCGCGCCAGGCATCCATCAGGTACAGGCCCAGGGCGACGAGCATCAGGTTGGCCAGCCAGTAGCCGGCCACTTGCAGTGACGCCATGTGCAGCATGCCCGCGCCGGCCAGGCTGCCGGCCAGGGCGCCAGCCAGCATGTAGCTGACTATGCGCCCGCCGTTGTAGGCCAGCACGCGCAGCACGTTCGATTGCAAGGTTGTCTGCAATGCGGGGCGCGCCACGGCGATGGCGATGACCGGGCGGGCAGGCGCCGCCGGTGCACCGCCGCTGATCGACAGGGCGCCGACGATGCCGCCGCACATGCCGATGCAGTGTACGCTGCCGGCCAGGCCGACCATGAACATGGGCACGAGGCTGAGGGCGTTCATCGGGCGCTATTACACCGTTTTCGAGTAGCGCAGCGGCTGCACCGCGTCTGGCGCCGTGTTGGCGCGGGCCTGCGTCAGGTAGCGGTCGAAGACCATGCAGATATTGCGGATCAGCAAGCGTCCTTTCGGCGTCACCGTCAGCCAGTCTTCCTCGATGATGAGCAAGCCGTCACGGGCCAGTTCGCGCAGCTTTTCCAGCTCGGCGGCGAAATAGCTGCGGAATTTGACGGGGTGGGCTTGCTCGATGGTGGCGATCGACAATTCGAAATTGCACATCAGCATCTGGATGATGATACGGCGCAATAAATCATCGGTATCGAGCTTGATGCCGCGCGCGATCGGCAACACGCCTTCGTCGAGTTTTTCGTAGTAGGCGTCCAGCGTTTTCTCATTCTGGCTGTAGACGGCGCCGACGGAACTGATGGCCGATACGCCGCAGGCGATCAGGTCCGCTTCCGCGCGCGTGGAATATCCCTGGAAATTGCGGTGCAAGCGGCCCTGGCGCTGCGCCACGGCCAGGTCGTCCGTCGGCTTGGCGAAATGGTCCATGCCGATGTACACATAGCCGGCGGCCGTCAGGCGCGCGATGCACAGGCCCAGCATGGCCAGCTTGGTGGCGCTGTCGGGCATGTCGGCGTCGAGGATGCGGCGCTGCGGCTTGAACAGGTGCGGCATGTGCGCGTAGTGGTACAGGGCGATGCGGTCGGGGCTGGCGGAAATGACCTTGCGCAAGGTTTCCGTCATGGTCTCCAGGCTTTGCTTGGGCAAACCGTAGATCAGGTCGATGCTGATCGAGCGGAAGCCGGCGTCGCGCGCCGCTTGCATGATGGCCACCGTTTCCGCTTCCGGCTGGATGCGGTTGACGGCCTTTTGCACGTCGGCGTCGAAATCCTGCACGCCCAGGCTGATGCGGTTGAAGCCTTGCGCGCGCAGAGAAAACACGCGCTCGCGCGACACGGTGCGCGGATCGATTTCGATCGAATACTCGCCGTCTTCATCGGAAGCGAACTCGAAATGCTGGCGCAAATGCAGCATCAGCTCGTCCATCTGCTTTTCGCTCAGGTAGGTCGGCGTGCCGCCGCCGAAATGCAGTTGCTCGATCTGGTTCATGCCGGCAAACAGCTTGCCCTGCATGGCGATTTCCTGTTTCAGATAGCTGAGATAGGTGGCGGCCTTGCTGCGGTCTTTGGTGATGATCTTGTTGCAGGCGCAGTAGTAGCACAGGGTGTCGCAGAACGGCACGTGCACATACAGCGATAGCGGACGGCGGCCGCCGCGCAGGCGCAGCGCGGCCAGCGCTTCGAGGAAGTTGCCGTAGCCGAAGTCGGCACTGAAACGGTCGGCGGTCGGATAGGACGTGTAGCGGGGGCCGGACTGGCTCATCTTGCCGATGATGACCGGGTCGAATTCGACGACGGCGTCCAGGTCGGCGGAAGCACTGCTGAGTAGTGTAGGCATGATGTGTGTAAGGTCTTGAAAGGTGTTAGGCAGCCAGGCGTTTCAGAGCGGCGGGTTTGCCCGTGTTCGCGGCGCCTCCCTTTCCGCCAGGCATGGCGACGCGGCGCGGTGCCGGCATCTTGCCGAAATTGAACAGGCTCACCGCTTGCGACAGGCTGGCCGCTTCTTCCGCCAGGCGCGTGGCGGCCGCAGCGGCTTCTTCCACCAGGGCCGCGTTTTGCTGCGTCACCTGGTCCATGTGGGCGATGGCCTGGTTGACCTGGTCGACGCCGATGCTTTGTTCGCGCGAAGCGATGGAAATTTCCTGCATGATGGCCGTCACCTGCTTGACGGAGCTGACCACCTGTTCCATGGTGGCGCCGGCGCGGTTCACCTGCAGCATGCCGGCGCCCACCTTGCCGACGGAAATTTCAATCAGTTGCTTGATGTCCTTGGCCGCCACGGACGAGCGCTGCGCCAGGTTGCGCACTTCGCCCGCCACCACGGCGAAGCCCCTGCCCTGCTCGCCGGCACGGGCCGCTTCCACGGCCGCGTTCAAGGCCAGGATGTTGGTCTGGAAGGCGATGCCTTCGATCAGGCCGATGATGTCGACGATTTTCTTCGACGAGGTGTTGATGTCGTCCATGGTGGTGATCACTTCGGCAACGATCTCGCCGCCCTGCACGGCCACTTTCGAGGCGGCCACGGCCAGCTCGTTCGCCTGCACCGAGTTGTCTGCGTTCTGTTTCACGGTCGACGAGAATTCTTCGATGCTCGAGGCCGTCTCTTCCAGGCTGGCCGCCTGCGATTCCGTGCGTCCCGAGAGGTCCATATTGCCGGCGGCGATTTGCTTGGTGGCCACGGCCATGGTTTCCACGTTGATGCGCACATCGCGGATGGTGGCGATCAGGTTGCTGTTCATCTGTTGCAGTGCGCGCAGCAATTGCCCCACTTCATCCGTGCTTTCCGTCTCAAAACTGCCCGACAGGTCGCCGGCGGCAATCGCCCGCGCGCCGTTCAGGGCCTTGCCCAGCGGCTTGAGCACGGACGTGCGCAAGGTGTACCAGAGGAAAACGTTGATCAGGAAGCCGAACAGGGTGGCGCCGAAGATGGCGTAATTGGTGATCTTGCCGCCGCTGGCGAACAGGCTGATGACGCACACCAGCAGTTGTAAACAGTTGACGATGGAGGTGGCCGCCCAGATGCGCAGGTTGAGCGACATGTGCGTCAGGTTATGCAGCAGGTGGGCCAGGCCCGGGCGCACGATTTGCCCGTTCTTGATGACGATGTTGCCGCCTTCCTTGTTGCGGATGGCCGTGTAGGCTTCTTCGGTCGCCTTGACCTGGTCTTTGTCCGCTTTCACGCGCACCGACATGTAGCCGATGGTCTTGCCCGCTTCGCGGATCGGCGTGACGTTGGCGCGCACCCAGTAAAAGTCGCCGTTCTTGCAGCGGTTCTTGACCAGGCCCGTCCACGGCGTGCCGGCCTGGATCGAGGCCCACAGGTCGGCAAATGCTTCGGCCGGCATGTCCGGGTGGCGCACGATGTTTTGCGGCGAACCGAGCAGCTCTGCCTCGCTGAAGCCGCTGACCTGACTGAAGTAGGGGTTTACATACACGATATTGCCGTTCATATCCGTTTTCGACACGATGGCCTGATCGTCCAAGACGAGGACTTCACGGTTAGTCACTGGCAAATTTTGTCGCATGGTCGCGGCTTCCTGATCAGTTAAATAGGCAATTGGTGAGTAAGACTTGCACGATTGCAAGAATGGAGATCAGTGTAAGGAGTCGCCTGCGCAAATTTATTGATGTAGATCAAAATCCTCCAGATTGGTCGTGCTCGTACGCATTTAGCGATAGCAATGCGCCATTGTTTTAAAGTTACTGGTTGCCAGCGCTGGCTAATCGACGCCTGCCGTCAGCGGCCGCGGGCTGCCCACGGCGTAGCCTTGCGCATAGTCAATGCCCAGCTCGCGGACGATGGCCAGGGTTTCCGCGTTTTCCACGTATTCGGCCACCGTTTTCAAGCCCATCACGTGGCCTACTTCGTTGATGGCCTTGACCATGGCGCGGTTGATGGCATTGGTGGCGATGCCGTGCACGAAGACGCCGTCGATTTTCAGGTAGTCGACGGGCAGCGCTTTCAGGTAACCGAACGAGGAAAAGCCGGTGCCGAAGTCGTCAAGCGAGAAGCGGCAGCCCATGGCCTTGAGCTGGCGCATGAACACTTGCGCCTTGGGCAGGTTGGCGATGACGGCCGTTTCCGTGATTTCAAAGCAGATTTGCTCGGGCGCAATCGCAAATTGCACGAACTGTTCGGTGATGTAGTCGTGCAAGCCGGCATCGGCCAGCGACAGGCCCGACAGGTTGACGGAATACAGGGCCGGTGCGCGGCGCCGGCTTTCCGCCAGCGCGGCCAAAGGCGGCAGGCTGTCGCGCACGCTCTGGATATGCGCGCAGACGGCGCGGATGACCCAGCGGTCGATGGACAGCATCATGTCGTAGCGTTCGGCGGCGGGGATGAAGGCGCCCGGCAAGATCAGGTCGCCTTTGCTGTTGCGGATGCGGATCAGTACTTCGTCATGCTGTTCCGGGCTGTCGCGCAGGTGCACGATGGGCATGGCGTACAGGCGGAAATAATCGTGTGCGAACGCCTCGTTCAGGCGGGAAATCCACAACATTTCGCCATGCCGCTGCGCCAGCATGACGTCCGACTCCTGGTACACGTGCAGGCGGTTGCGGCCCTGTTCCTTGGCCAGGTAGCAAGCCTGGTCGGCGGCGCTCAGCAGCTCGCTCATGGACTTGCTGTCCTGGTTGATTTCCACGATGCCGATGCTCACGCCCAGCCCGAAGCTGCGGTTATCCCAGGCGAAACGGAATTCGCGCACGGACTGGCGCAGCTGGTCGCCGATCTGGCGCGCATGCTCGAGCGGACAGTGGGGCAGCAGCACGCCCAGTTCGTCGCCGCCGAGGCGCGCCAGGATGTCGCTGTCGCGCATCCGCCCCTGCAGCATCTTGGCCAGCAGCTGCAGCAGCACGTCGCCAGCGCCGTGGCCGCAGGTGTCGTTGATGACCTTGAACTGGTCCAGGTCCAGGTACAGCAGCGCATGCACGTGGCCGTCCTGCTTGGCCGTGTGCAGGGCGCCGGCCACCAGGTGTTCGAATTCGCGCCGGTTGATCAGGCCCGTCAGGGTGTCGTGCGTGGCTTGCCACGATAACTGCTGGCTCAGCTTGCGTTCGTGACTGACGTCGCGAAACACGACGACGGCGCCGAGGATGTCGCCGTCGCGCGACCAGATGGGCGCGGCCGATTCCTCGATGGCGATGCGCCGCCCTTCGCGCGTGATCAGCTGCGAGTGGGGGGAGATGCCGATGGCCTGGCGCTGTTGCAGGCAGCGCATGGCCACGTGTTCGAGCGCGGCGCCCGTGCGTTCATCGGCCAGCGGCATGGTCAGTCCGATGTCCAGGCCTTGCGCCATGTCATTGCTCCAGCCCGTCAATTGCTCGGCCACCCGGTTCAGGTAGCGCGTCTTGCCGTGCGGATCGGTGGTGATGACGCCGTCGGCGATAGAGCTGAGCGTCACTTCGGCCAGTTCCTTGCGCTCGGCGATCATCAGTTCGCGCAGTATGTGTTCGGTGACATCCCAGATGACGCCCAGGGTGCGCTCGGGGCGACCGGCCGCATCCGTGAAGACCTGCGCCTTGGCCGACAGCCAGTGCTCGCTGCCGTCGGGCCAGACGACGCGGTATTGCAGCGCATAGCCGTCGCCGTGCCGCATGCCTTCCTGCAGCATGGCCACCACCTTGTCGCGGTCATCGGCATGCACACAGTCGAGAAAACTGCGAAACGGCTGCGTCAGGGCGCGTTCGTCCAGGCCCAGCAGGGCAGCCCCCTTGGCCGACCAGCTGACGGTGCCGTCGATGACCTGCCCATTGACGATGCGCGAATCCCAGATCGCCATGTGCGCCGCTTCCAGCGCCATCTGTAACCGTCTCTGCAGATCGCTCATCACCGTTCCCCCGCACGCATACTCGGATAGACACGCACCCAGCGGTTAGGTTCCCGGCGCCTCGGCCGGCGTGGCGGACGTGGCGCGCGCCACGTCGCGCACGTTCTTTTGCACGGCCACGGCGGCGAACAGGCTGAGTAAAAACGCCATGGCATAGAACCCTTTCTCGCTGTTTTGCAGATTAGCGTTCCATAGGCCGACAGTCAATAACAGCAAGGCCAGCAGCACGGAGATCCAGCACAGGCCAAAGTAAATCCCCGTCACGGCGATACCCTCGGCGCGGTCGCGCACGGACTTTTGCAGCGAGATGGCGGCGAAGAGGCCATACATGAGGATGGTGAAGTAATAGCCCTTCTCGTTGAGGGCCATCGTGGCGTTCCACAGGCCGGACAGGTAGGTAAGGATGCCGATCAGCAATGCCGCCCAGGAGGCGCCGATGAAGGCGCTGCTGGGGCGTGGGGCGGGGGAAGTCTGCATAGGGTCTCCATGGACAGCGGGCGCCGCCGGCATGGCCGGGGCGGCAGGCACGGATGCGCCTGCCGCCCCATCAGACCAGAAAGCTTATTTGGGTGATTTGACCATGCGCAATAAAGCCGACACGGCGGTGACGCCGGCCAGCACCAGGCCACCGGCAATGAGGCCGGCCACCGCGTTGATCAGGCTGGGCGTGATGGCCGCCAGCACGGGGCCGATGCCGGCCACGCCGCCGACGGCTTCTTCCGCGTGGTGCAGCATGACGCTGGCCCACGGCCAGCCGTGCGTCAAAATGCCGCCGCCCACCATGAACATGGCCAGCGTGCCCACCACGGAGAGAAATTTCATCAGTTTCGGCGCCGCCGACACGAGCATGCGGCCAAAGCCGCGCACGCCATTCATCAGCGCGCCCGCGCCCTTGCGCGCGGCCAAGTAAAATCCCGCGTCATCGAGCTTGACGATGCCAGCCACCAGGCCATACACGCCCACCGTCATGATAATGGCGATGCCGACGACGACGGCCACCTGCTCGGCGAAGGTGGCCGCGGCCACCGTGCCCAGCGCGATGACGATGATTTCCGCCGACAAAATGAAGTCGGTACGGATGGCGCCCTTGATCTTGTCCTTTTCCAGCGCCACCAGGTCGACGTGCGGGTCGCGCAGCGCCTGTGCCAGCTCGGCCTTGTGGCTGTCGTCCGGGTGCAGGTATTTGTGGGCAATCTTTTCGAAGCCCTCGAAGCACAGGTAGGCGCCACCCATCATCAAGAGCGGCGTGATGGCCCACGGCGCAAACGCGCTGATGGCCAGCGCGGCGGGCACGAGGATGGCCTTGTTCTTCAGCGAACCGACGGCGACGGCCCAGACGACGGGCAGCTCGCGCTCGGCGCGCACGCCGGCCACTTGCTGCGCGTTCAGGGCCAGGTCGTCACCGAGCACGCCGGCCGTCTTCTTGGCGGCCACTTTGGTCATCAGGGAAACGTCATCGAGGATGCTGGCGATGTCGTCAAGCAGGGCCAGCAGGCTGGAGCCGGCCATCTCAGCGTGCTCCCACGGTGGTGGCAGGGAATCGTGGAGCGAGGAAAGTGTTGTTTTTCATGATGTTATTCTTGGTTGTACGGCAAGGGATGACTGCGATCTTACCTCAGGGCGGGCCGGCAAGGCCGCACGGGCCGGAGTAAAATTGCTCATATTCACTATTTTCTGGACGCCGCATGAGTTTTTCCACCTGGATCACCTTTGTCATCGCTGCCTCCATCATCGCCGTCTCGCCCGGCTCGGGCGCCGTGCTGTCGATGTCGCACGGCTTGTCGTATGGGGTGAAAAAGGCCAGCGCCACCATCCTCGGCTTGCAGCTTGGGCTGCTGGTAGTGCTGGGCATCGCCGGCGCCGGCGTGGGCTCTTTGCTGCTGGCCTCCGAAGTGGCCTTCAATATCGTCAAGACGGTGGGCGCGCTGTACCTGATCTACCTGGGCCTGTCGCAGTGGCGCGCCAAGGTGGCCGTGACGGGCGACCTGCATGCCGACGCCGTGGTGCCGTCCATGCGCCGGCGCGTGCTGACGGGTTTTTTGACCAACGTGACGAATCCGAAAGGCATCATTTTCATGGTGGCGGTATTGCCGCAATTTATCAGCCCTACTGCGCCCCTGCTGCCGCAATTGCTGATACTGGCCGTCACCATGTGCACGATCGATCAGATCGTCATGCACAGCTACGCTTTCCTGGCATCGTCGATGCAGCGTTTTTTCCGCGACGCGCGCGCGGTGAAAAAGCAGAACCGCTTCTTTGGCGGCCTGTTGATGGCCGTCGGCGCTGCCCTGTTCTTCGTCAAGCGGGGCAGCCAGGCGGCATCCTGAGCCAGATCAACATGCAAACATTTGTAAGCCCGCTTGCGATGCCCGCCCGATGCGGATGTAATCGATAGCAATCATCCTTGTAAGTCCTGCCTGGAGCGCTGCCATGCGTCCGACCCTGCCTTTCCCCTTCCTGCACGCCGTGTGCGCCGTGCTGCTGACGTCGGCGTGCACCTTCGCCCTGGCCGAGGACCCGCCCACGCGCGTGGGGCGCATTTCCACCGTCGAAGGGCAGGTGCTGGTGCGCGCCGGTGATGGCGAGGCGCAAAACGCCCTGCTGAACTGGCCCGTCACGACGGATAACCGCTTAACCACCGAGCGCGGGGCGCTGGCGGAATTTCGCGTGGGCGCGGCCGCCGTGCGCCTCGATGGCGATTCCGAGCTGGAGGTGAGCGAGCTCGATGACGACAGTTTCAAATTGCACCTCGGCTATGGCACGGTCAGCGTGCGCGTGCGTAATCCGGACGCGCTGCGCGGCTTCGAGCTGACCACCGCCCAGGCCCGCGTGATTCTGACCCAGCCCGGCTGGGTACGCGTCGATGCGGGGCGCCAGCCCGGCACCAGCGTCGTCAGCGTGCTCGAAGGCGCGGCCGACGTGGATGGCGCGATGGGCAGCGTCACCTTGCGTGCCGGCAAGCGCGCCGAGCTGACGGACGAGCAATTGCGCACGGGCGCCTTGCACAGGATCGCCTTCGACCAATGGCCCGAAGCCTTGCCCGCTGCCGCGCCGGCCTTGCGCTATGTCACGGACGATACCACCGGCTATGAAGAGCTGGACCGCTACGGCGCCTGGCAGGAAGACGCGGAATACGGCCCCTTGTGGCTGCCCAGCACGGTGCCGGCCGGCTGGGCGCCCTACAGCGACGGGAGCTGGACGTGGATCGCACCATGGGGCTGGACATGGGTCGACAATGCGCCGTGGGGCTATGCGCCCTCGCATTACGGCCGCTGGGTGCTGCTGGGCCACCGCTGGGGCTGGGCACCGGGGCGCGAGCGCGGCCGCGTGCCCTGGGCGCCGGCGCTGGTGGGCTGGGTGGGCGGTGTTCATGGGCCAAATGCTGGGCCGCAGCAAGGCCCGCGTCCTGGCGTGGGCTGGTTTCCCCTGTCGCCGCATGACCGCTACGTGCCCGGCTACCGCGCCAGCGCGGACTATGACCGCCGCATCAACCGCGTGGCCGAAGGACGCCGCTCCGTGGCGGGCGAGCGCGAACGCCGAGCAGGCATGACGATGCTGCCGGGCGAGCGCTTTGGCGCGCAGCGCACGGTTGACGTGCCGCGCCGCAACCGCACCAGCATGCCGCCGCCCGTCATGCAAAGCTTGCCCTTGAGCACGGCGCCTGCGCCGGCGGGCAACTGGCAGCGTCCCTCTGATGCACCGCGCGGCGACAACGGTGTCCGGCGCGACTGGGGCAACCGTCCCGGCCGCTTGCAGACGGACAACGGCCAGACGCACATGGCGCCGCGTCCCATGCAGCCGAACCGGCCGCCCGTGCCGGCCCAGCCGCAACAGCCGCCGATGCCGGCCCAGCCCGTGATGCCGGCGATGCCGGCCTTGCCACCCGTGCAAGACCAGGTAGGCCGCCCCGGGTGGCGTGGCGAGCAGCGGTCCCGCGTCGAGCGGCCGCGCCCCGTCATTGAGCGTCCCTATGATGAGCGCGGCGGTCCCGGCCGCGGTAGCCGGATGCAGGAAACGGAGCGCTGAACGGGGCGCTGGCGCTGGCCGCCTGTCCGTCCGGTCATGGATTATCGACGTTCAAGCCGCCAAACCGGCAGTTCGTCACATTTCAGCGGTCAAGCCCCGGTGTTTTGTCTACAGTGGCGTCATTGCAAGACAACGCAATGCCTTCGCGGCTGACAGCACCGATTTTCCGGCTATTTTGTCCAAACGAAATAGTTTTCGCCAGCTTACAAAGCTGGCTTTTTTTTTCCGCGCCCCTGGCACCATGGCAACGGCGCAGGCGCTGCCAAAGTTGGCTACAATACGCCTTTGGCACTGACCGGCACTGATAGGATTCCCCATGCAAACCACCCCTCCTACCGAACACATTATTCCTCCCAGCGAATCGCTGATCGAATACCCGAGCGACTTTCCCATCAAGATCATGGGTCCGACGCATGTCGATTTCGCGCCGACCATGCTGGAAGTGGTCATCAGCCACGATCCGACCTTCCACATGGGCCGCATGGAAGAGCGTCCATCGCCCAAGGGTAATTACACGGGCCTGACCGTGACCGTGCGCGCCATCAGCCGCGAGCAGCTCGACGCCCTGTACATGGCGCTGTCGGGCCACCCGATGGTCAAGATCGTCATGTAAGACATGCTTTTGCCTGGGCGGGCTGGCGTTTCGTCAGCCGCCACACCAGGGCAAAGGCCGTGCTGGCCGCCGCCGTCACCCACAGCAGGGGCTTTTCGCTACCGTCGGTGATGGCGGCGATGACGGCGCCGCACGCGGCCGTGATCGCCATTTGCACGAAGAAGAACAGGCCCGAGGCGCTGCCCGCCTGGGCGCCATACGGCTGCAGCACCGCCAGCTGGCAGGCGGGAATCGCCATGCCCACCGACACCATCACCAGCAGCATGGGCGCCACCAGCGAGGCCACGTGCTGCGGCGCCAGGCTGCCGGCCAGCAATAAACTGCTTGCACCCGCCACATTGATCAGCACCGCCACGCCCAGCATGGTATCGGCGCCCAGGCGCGGTCCCAGTGCGCGGAACAGGCTCGATCCCGCCACATAGCCGCTGACCGTCAGCGCGAACACCAGCGCATACGCGTGCGGCGACAGATGCATACCCCTTTGCAACAACACGGACGATTCTGCGATGAAGGGGAAATACGTGCAATACACACAGCCGATGGCCAGCGCATAGCGCAGGAAATACGCGTCGCCCAGCAGGCGGCGGTAGAGCGCCAGGGTATTGCCTTGTGGCACGGCGTCGGCTGGCTTGGTTTCCGGCACGTACGCGGCAATCAGGCCCAGCGACAGCGCGCCCAGCAGGCACAGCACGCCAAACACGGCGCGCCAGCCGAAGGCCGCGTCGAGCACGCTGCCGGCCAGCGGCGCCAGGATCGGCGACAGGCCCATCACCATCGAGATTCTCCCCAGCATGCGCGCCTGCGTGGCGGGATCAAAACGGTCGCGCACCATCACCCGGCCGATGATGGTGCCGCTGCAGCCGCCGAACGCCTGCAGCACGCGCGCGGCGATCAGCACGTGGACGTCGGAGGTCACGGCGCAGACGATGCTGGCGAGCACATAAATGCCTGTGCCGGCCAGCAGCACGGGACGGCGTCCGTAACGGTCGGCCAGCGGCCCGCAGGCGAGCATCGAGGCGGCCGAGCCGGCCATGAACAGGCTCAGGGTCAGTTGCAACTGGGCATCACTGGCATGCAGGGCATCGGCCATGGCCGGCAGCGAAGGCAAATAGATGTCGATGCTGATGCGCGACAGGCAGACCAGCAGCAGCACGATGCCGCCCCAGGCCCATACAGCGATTTGTTTCTGCATTGTTTTACACGATCCTCTCATGTGTCCCTTCATGCGTGCGCCCCGCTGGCGCACCAGAACGCTGAGAGTAGAATGTTTGTGGTGTAATGCGAAGTGCCAGTCATCAGAAAATTCATTGGACCACTTGGACGATTATTATGCCGCGAGGAAAATCACCGCACGCCCTGGACTTGCCTCGTCCCACCAGCTGGCTAGCCAAGGCGGGCGTCAACAAGCAGGATGGCGCGTATGAAGCGCTGCGCTCGGCCATCCTGACGAAGATGCTGCCGGCGGGCAGCCGTTTGCCGTCCAGCCGCACCTTGGCCGAACGGTGGGAGTTGTCGCGCGGCACCATCGAAACCGTGTTCGACCGTTTGCACGCGGAAGCGTACGTGACGCGCGTGCCCGGTTCCGGCACGCGCGTGTGCGCCGTGGTGCCGGAACGCTTCCTGATGGCAGGCTTCGCCGATGCCACCCCGGCCGCACCGGCTAGCGTGCCCGCGCCCGCCTCGGACACGGGCGTGCGCGACGGCTTGCCCTTCGTGGCGCGGCGCGCCGACGCCAGCCTGTTTCCCATGGCCGCCTGGTCCAAGTGCGCCACGCGGGCCTTGGCGGCCGCCACGCCGGAGCAGTTGTGCAGCGCCGATCCGGCCGGCCTGCCCCAGCTGCGCCAGCAGATCGCCGATTTCCTTGCCAAGTACCGCGGCATCCGCTGCGACCCGCAAGACATCGTTGTCACCACTGGCATCCGCCACGCGATCGACTTGCTGGCGCGCAGCATTGTGCGTGATGGCGACAAGGTTTGCCTGGAAGAGCCCGGCTACCCGGCCGCGCGCGCCCTGTTCGCCCTCGTAGGCGCCGTGCCGGTGGACATTGCCGTTGACGCCGAGGGCATCGATTGCGCCGCCCTGGCCGCGCACGCCGACGCCTGCCTCGCGTACGTGACGCCGGCGCACCAGTCGCCGCTGGGCGTGACCATGTCCGTCACGCGCCGCCTGGCCTTGCTGGAGTGGGCGAACGACAACGGCGCCTGGGTGCTGGAAGACGATTACGACAGCGAATTCAATTACCAGAGCGCGCCGCTGGCGGCCTTGAAGGCGCTGGACCAATACCAGCGCGTGATTTACTGTGGCAGTTTTAATAAGACCCTGTTTGCCGGCCTGCGCGTGGGTTTCATGGTGCTGCCACCGGCCTTGCGCCCGCAGTTGCTGCGCACCCTGCAGTTGACGGGCCGCTCCGTGGGCGTGACGGAACAGCTGGCGCTGGCCGCCTGGATGGAGGAAGGCGCTTTCGTGCGCCATTTGCGCCAGGCGCGCCTGGCCTACAAGGAGCGGCGCGACTTGCTGCTGGCCTGCCTCGAGCAGATCGCCCCCGGCCGCTACACCATTTCCGGCCAGCAGGCGGGCTTCCATTGCGTGCTGTGGCTGCCGCCGGACAGCGACGAGCGGGCGTTTTGCGCGCGCGCTGCGCAAGAGGGGCTGGCGCTGCAGCCGCTCGGCGACTTTTGTCACAGCGCCAAGCTGGCGCCGGCCGTGCTGCTGGGCTACACGGCCCTGAATGCGGCCCAGATACGCCATGCTGCTCAAAAATTGGGCAGATTGCTGCTATTGCCAGAGTCCACCCCGGAATGAAACGGCGGCCTGGCTTATAATCACGGCTTCGCCGCAGCGTCCGCAGGGCGCCGGCAGCTGATTACAGAATCTGTCATGACCACCACCCGAACCGAAACGGCGCTGATCCGCGAGCTGGGCCGCGTCGAATACGAGCCGACCTTTGCCGCCATGCGCGCCTTCACCGACGCGCGCACGACGGACACGCGCGACGAACTGTGGATCGTCGAGCATCCGCCCGTGTTCACGCTGGGCCTGGCGGCCGATCGCGGCCATTTGCTGGCCGGTGCCGAGAATGTGCCGGTGGTGCAGACGGACCGTGGCGGCGAAGTCACTTTTCACGGCCCCGGCCAGGTGGTGATTTATTTGTTGATGGACTTGCGCCGCAACAAGCCCGGCGGCAAGCTGTATGCACGCCAGTTCGTGCATAAAATCGAGCAAGCCATCATCAACGTGCTGGCGGCGTATAATCTCGCAGGCGAGCGCATCGATGGCGCGCCCGGCATTTATATTGCCGGCGGGCCAGACAAGGGTGCCAAGATCGCCGCACTGGGCTTGAAAGTGCGCGGCAACGGCTGCACCTACCATGGCGTATCGCTCAACGTGGCGATGGACCTGGCGCCGTTTTCCTGGATTAACCCCTGCGGCTATTCCGGCCTGAAGACGGTGGACATGCGCAGCATGGGCGTTGTGGCGCCGCTGGCCGACGTGCAGCGGGCTCTGGCCCATGAATTGACCGTATTACTCGATGTAAGCGAAGTACACAGCGCCGCAGGCGCGCCTCAGGCAGCGGATGCCTGAGCAAACAAACCAAACTTTGCCCCTCAAGGGCTTGCAGCCATGACTTCTGAGACCATTTCCAGCACCGCCCCCGCCGCTCCCGCCTACAACCCGAGCGAAAAGCAAAAAGGCGCCAGCAAGACGTCGCGCATTCCGATCAAGATCATTCCGATCGAGCAAGTCGAGCGCCTGAAAAAGCCGGACTGGATCCGCGTCAAGGCCGCGTCGGCATCCACGCGTTTCTATGAAATCAAGGATGTGCTGCGCGAAAACAAGCTCGTCACCGTGTGCGAGGAAGCCAGCTGCCCGAACATCGGCGAATGCTTCGGCAAGGGCACGGCTACCTTCATGATCATGGGCGACAAGTGCACGCGCCGCTGCCCGTTCTGCGACGTGGGCCATGGCCGTCCTGATCCGCTGGACAAGGAGGAGCCGGCCAACCTGTCGAAAACCATTGCCAAGCTGCGCTTGAACTACGTCGTCATCACCTCCGTCGACCGCGATGACTTGCGCGACGGCGGCGCCGGCCATTTCGTCGAGTGCATCCAGCAAACGCGCGCCCTGTCGCCAAACACCCGCATCGAAGTGCTGGTGCCCGACTTCCGTGGCCGCCTGGAAAAAGCGCTGCTGTTGTTCAAGGATGGCTTGCCTGACGTCATGAACCACAACCTGGAAACGGCGCCGCGCCTGTACAAGGAAGCGCGTCCCGGTTCGGACTACATGCACTCGCTGAAATTGCTGAAGGATTTCAAGGCCATGTATCCGGACGTGAAAACCAAGTCCGGCATCATGGTGGGCCTGGGCGAGACGGACGAGGAAATCCTGCAAGTCATGCGCGACATGCGCGAGCACGACATCGACATGCTGACCATCGGCCAATACCTGGCGCCATCGAACAGCCACTTGCCCGTGCGTCGCTACGTGCACCCGGACGTGTTCAAGATGTTCGAAGAGGAAGCGTACAAAATGGGCTTCACCCACGCCGCCGTGGGCGCCATGGTGCGCAGCTCGTACCACGCAGATGAACAGGCGCACAGCGCCGGCGTGGAATCGGCGCTGAATTTCTAAGTAACCTTGCGCCATATCAAGGCCACCTGCTAACGCCGGTGGCTTTTTTTTGCCTGCTCGAATCGTATGCGCCCCATGCTGCTGAGCGTTCTATACTGGCATGCTGAAAAAACATGCTTGACGAAGCATGGTGGACGAATCGGCTATGAGGTGACGCATGGACGTACGCATCGATGCATCGTGGAAGGCGCGGCTGGAGAGCGAATTTGCCCAGCCGTACTGGGAACGCCTGGCGGCCTTCGTGAAGGAAGAGTATGCGGCGGGGCCGTGTTTTCCGCCGGGCAAGGCCATCTTCCGCGCGTTCGACCTGACGCCGTTCGGGCAAGTCAAAGTCGTGATCCTGGGGCAAGACCCGTATCACACGCCCGGCGCGGCCATGGGCTTGTGCTTTTCCGTGCCGGACGGCCATCCGACGCAACCGAGCTTGCAGAACATCTTCAAGGAATTATCCACGGACGTGGGTATCGCGCGCGCGCGCACGGATTTGACGGACTGGGCAGAGCAAGGGGTGTTGTTGCTCAACAGCGTGCTGACCGTGCGCGCCGGGGCGGCAGGTTCGCACGCGGCCAAGGGCTGGGAAAAGCTGACGGACAGCGCGATTCGCCACCTGTGCGCCGAGCGGAATAATCTCGTCTTTATCCTGTGGGGCGGCCAGGCACAAGCCAAGCGCAGCCTGATCGACCCCGGCAAGCATCTGGTGCTGACAGCGCCCCACCCTTCTCCCTTATCTGCCAGTAAAGGTTTCTTTGGCAGCAAGCCGTTCAGCCAGGCGAATGCCTACCTGCAGGCGCACGGGCAGGCGCCCATCGTCTGGGGCGATAGCTGAAGCATGACGGCAACCGACAGCGGCAGGCGTTGCTCCCTGCCGCTGTCTTCGCGCGTAACGGTTAAAAGCTGGTTGAGAGGCCTGCATAGAAACTGCGGCGGGCGCCGTATTGTGGCGCCCCCACGCCCACGCCGGAACCGTCGCGCAGCAGGTACGACTTGTCGAACAGGTTGATCAGGGCCAGCCGTCCTTCCACCTTGCCCACCGGCGTGTTCTTCCACGTGTGCGTGAGCGCCGTGTTGACGGTGAAGTAGCTGGGTAAATGGCCGGAATTCGGGGCGCCGCCGTCCGGCGTCATGCGCAGACCGCTGCCGTACAGGAAGTCAGCGCTCACTTGCGAATCGCCAAAATGATAGTGGCCGCCACCGGACAAGGTGTATTTCTGGTCATGATCGAGGTAGACATAGTGTTGGCTGATGTAGTTCAACTCATCGGCGCCAAACAGGGCCTGGCCCGAATTGATGTTGCGCCCCTGCGCCTTTTGCGTGCTGGCGTTGAGGAACAGGCCCCAGTTTTTCTCGCTGTAGATGGCGGATAACTCCAGGCCCTTGGCGTAGCCATCCGCATAGTTGAACGGCGTCAGTATCAATGCCTGGCCGAACTGGCCTTCGTCCAGCAGGTTGTTGATCTTTTTATAGTACACATCGGCCGTCACGGTCAGTTTCGGACTCACCTGGTGGCTGATGCCCACGTCGTAGTAATGCGTGCGCTCGGCCTTGACGTTGTCCGACTGGCCGATTTCCGGCGCATTCGTCGTGTTCGCATACAGGTCGATGCTGCCTTGCGCCGCCAATTCCTGCGGCGGCGGCGTGAAGTAGCGCGAATAGCCGGCGTGCAGGGCCGTGCCCGGCGCGATCTGGTAGGCCAGGTTGACGCGCGGGCTCCATTGCTGCTCGCTGGTGTAGGCCGCAACCTTGTCGAAGCGGGCGCCATAGTTCAGGGTCAAGGGTTTGCTGATATGCCATTCATCCTGCAGGTAAAAGCTGGCCAGGGTGCCCGTCTTGCCGCTGTTGTCCAGAATGCTGATCGGCGTGGTGGAGGTTTGCGCGCCGTCCATGGCGGGGAAGACGGCCACCGTGTTGTCGCTGGTCGTCTTCTGGCGTGTGTAGGCCAGGCCCGCGCGCACGGTGTGGTCCTGGTGCAGCTTGTAGCTGATATCGAACTGGGCACCGGAAGCGCTGTTGGCGCGGC
Source organism: Janthinobacterium kochi (assembly GCF_051380715.1). Classification (NCBI taxonomy): domain Bacteria; kingdom Pseudomonadati; phylum Pseudomonadota; class Betaproteobacteria; order Burkholderiales; family Oxalobacteraceae; genus Janthinobacterium; species Janthinobacterium kochi. The sequence goes on along the minus strand of NZ_JBNYXO010000018.1, from coordinate 37,206 downwards.
GCGAGTCGGAAGCCACGCCGTTGTAGATCAGGTCGCCAATGGCATCGGGCGTGAAGTGCAGTGCCGAATACTGGTGGAAGGCCGACACCTGGTAATTGACGTCGCCCAGGCTTTTCTGCAGCGACAGCACGAGGAAGCGGTTTACTTCGCGCTGGTTTTCATTCAGCTGCGACGACGGTAACGTGGACGTGCCCGCCTGCGCATCGCTATGGCCGTCAAGGGAAAAGCCTGGCGCCTGGTTCGGATTGTTCGGGATCTGGAAGCGGCCGTTGTAGGTGCCGAACATGGCGCCCAGGCGCGTGTTGTCATCAAGAAAATACGACAGGCTGCCGAACGATTTGTTCTGGCGCGTCTTGTCGTGCAGGGCGCTGCGCGTGGCTTGCGGGTTTTCCACGCCCAGGGCATTGCCCAGGTAGCTGCCGGACAGGTAGTAATTGAACTTGCCGACGCTACCGAAAAATTCGGCACTCGGCTCCACATGGTCGTGGCTGCCGACCATGATGCCGATGCGCCCGCCAGGCGTCAGTCCGCCCTCTTTTGTTTCAATATCGACGATGCCCGCCGTGCGCAGGCCGAACTGGGCCGGCAAGGCGCCCGTCATGAAATCGGTCTTGTCGATCAATCGCGTGTCGATCGACTGGCCGAAGCCGCTGATGCTTTCGGGCAATTGCACGCCATTGATGCGGTATTGCACGTTGGCATGGTCGTCGCGCACGTGCAGGGCACCTGATCCCTTCGAATCCTGCGACACGCCCGGCAGGCGCAGCAGCACTTCATTGAATGGCGTGTTGTCGCCCTGGCCCAGCATGTCGACCATGTGGCTGTCGATGCTGTAGATGGTGGTGCCGACTTTCGGCGACAGCTCGATGCGCGCGCTTTTCAAATGGGCGGACGTGACTTCGACTTTTTGCATGTCTTGTGGGGCGGCATCGGTGCTGGCTTCAGCAGGCTCGGCGGCATGGGCGGAAATGGTAAACAGGCTGGCAAGGGCGAGCGACAGCGCGCTCAGGCGTGGTGTGTGTTGCATGGTAAGCCTCAAAGATAGTCAACGCCAGGCGGCCCGGCACGCATGTAAGCGCGGCAAGGGGCAACCTGAAAAAGGAAAAACAGCGTGGGAACTACAGTGAGGCGGCAGGCGGGCCACGCACGGGCGGCAGGATGAGGGTGGCGGCGGGCGCCAGGGTAGCGGGCGCCAAGGCCAGCAAGCGGTACGGCAGTAATTGGGCGGGCGGCTCGACGATGGCCGGTGGCACGGCGAGATCGGCCACCTTGTCGATGGCCGTGGCGCACAGCGCGCACTCTTCCGCGTCGAGGGTCGTCTTGTGCAGGTGCGAAGCGGCCGTCGACAGCAGGAACACGAGGGCCAGCGCACTGAACAGGGCCACGCACAGCTGCCACGGCGTGCGCGCGAGGGCGGCGGCAGCGTGATGAGCAAGCTTGCGGGTGGGCTGGCGGGAAGACATGGGCGCATAGTAGCAAGAAAATCGCCCCGCTGTCAGCGCTTGTTGCATGGTTTTCACTGCAGGCCTTTCATGCTATCGTTCCGCAGCCCAAAATTTTCCAGAGTTTCCATGTCGCAACGCCCCAGCAAGTGGTTGATCAGCAAACTGCACCTGTACGCGGGCCTGTGGTTTGGCGCCCTGTTCGTCCTCTTGGGCTTGACGGGTTCCGCCATTGCCTGGATGCCGGAGCTCGACGCGTATCTGAATCCGAACTTGTTGCAGGCGAGCCCGCCAGCGCCTGGCCAGGTGTGGCAGGTCACGCCGCGCACGCTGCAAGCGGTGGTGGACACTCTTGCGGCGGACCCCGCCTACGGCAAGCCGAGCCAGCTCAAGCCGCCCGCCGATGCGCGCGGCGTGTATGTAGCCTCTTACCGGCAAGCCGGCAAACCTTCCCCCTTCAGCCAGGCCATCGTGCGCCAGGTGATGGTCGACCCCTACACCTTGCAAGTGAAAGGCGAACGCGATTGGGGCCGTTTCGGCCTCACGCGCCCCTTGTTCATGTCGGGCATGTTTCATTTGCACCGCTATCTGCTGACGGGCGATGCGGGCAAGACGGTCACGGGGATTTCCGGCGTGGCCCTGCTGCTGATGGCGCTCAGCGGCATCTATCTGTGGTGGCCGCGCCTGCAGTGGACGGCGATCAAGCGCGCCCTGACGGTATCGCATGGCGGCTCCTGGCCGCGCTTCAACTATACGTTTCACAAGGCGGCTGGTTTCTTTGCTGCGCCCGTGCTGGCCGTGCTGGCCTTTTCCGGCATCTATTTCAATTTGCCGCAACTGGTGGTGCCCATGGTGGACCTGGTGTCGACGGTGCCCGATACCGTCAAACTGAAGAATGTGGCCCAGGATGGCGCCGTGCTCGATGCGGGCCAGGCCATGGCCGCCGCGCAGCTACTGTATCCGCAAGCGCGCGTGTCGCGTATCGTGTTGCCGGCGAAGAAGGATCAGCCGTACGAGATCCGCGTGCGTCAGCCAGACGAAATCGCCCACGGCGACGGCGCCACGCGCCTGACCCTGGATGCGCGCAGCGGCTTGTCCCTGCGCATCCGCGATCCGCTCACGGCCCCGTATGGCGAGCGCTTCCTGGGCTGGCAATTCCCCCTGCATTCGGGTCAGGCATTTGGCGTGGCCGGGCGCGCCTTCATTACCGTCTTTGGCTTGATGCCGCTGCTGTTCCTGCTGACGGGCACGCTGGTGTGGTGGAAACGGCGGCGCAGCCGGAAATAAGCGGCGGCCAAACCGATGCGGGGAAAGTTGCTATCATCATAGTATTTTCCGGCGGAGCCGCTGTCCGGATTCACCCGCACAAGGACCCGCATGAGCAATCCCGACATCACCGTAGCAATGTTGAATGAACGCGGCACAGGCCGCTTGCCCGGCCACCTGGGCATCGTCATCACGGCAGTGGGCGACGGCCAGCTGACGGCGGAATTACCCGTGCTGCCACATTTGCTGGCGCCGAACGGCTATTTGCACGCGGGCAGCGTGGTGACCCTGGCCGACACGGCTTGCGGCTATGGCTGCATCGTCAACCTGCCCGAGGGCGCGAACAATTTCACTACCATCGAGTTGAAATCGAACCACCTGGGCACGGCCCGCGAAGGCACGCTCACCTGCACGGCGAAAGTCGAGCACAAGGGCCGCAACACGCAAGTGTGGGATGCCGTGGTGAAAAGCAAGGAAACGGGCAAGACGATTGCCCTGTTTCGCTGCACGCAGATGATTCTGTATCCCAAGTAACCCAAGGGCAAAATCCGGGGTCGTACCCTGCAGGGGGAATTTTCCCCAATGGGGGAAATTCCGATCCCGAAGGGAACGACCCCAGCCCTTGCTTGGGTTCGCTAGATTTTCACCCAGTTACCCTTATACAAAACCGGTCCCGTCGGCCCGTGCGGATTCGGCGAACCGCCTTTCGGTTCCAGCGTGACGGCCAGCAGGGCCACGTCGCTGCCGATGGCGCGCTGCGACAGGGCCAGTGTCACGTTGCCCTTGTCGGCCAGCAAGCCCAAAGAGCGCGGGTTGCCGCTCTTCGGCACGGCCCACAGTTCCAGGTCGCGATCAGCAGGCACGGGCGCGTTGCCCAGCATGCGTACCTCGAGTGCGCCGTGGCGGCTGTCGGCCGTCAGCAGCAGGGCTGTTTGCGCTTTCTCGTCCGTCAGGCTGGCCACATAGCTGATCTGCGGCGCATCCAGCACGCGCGTGGCCATGACGATCACCAGCAGCGCGGCGATGGCGCTCGAGGCCATGCCCAGGCCACGCCAGAACGACAGCGCATCGCGCCATAGCGACCAGCCGCCCTGCGGCGCCAGGTGCAAACGCTGTTCGATCTGCTGCCACACCCGTTTGGGCGGCGCCACGGGCGTGGCAAATTCCGCCATCGGTTCCAAACGCTGGCGCCATGCGGCCGTGATATTGCGCAGATCGGCGTCGTTGTGCAGCCAGCCTTCGAAACGCCGCCGCGCGCCCCCTTTCAGCGTGCCCAGCACGTATTCGGACGCCAGTTTCTGGCGCAGGCTGTCATTGCCGCGGCTATTCATGATGCCTCCCGTTTCGCCAGGCACGTGCGCAGCCGTTCCAGGCTGCGGCGTATCCAGGTTTTCACGGTGCCGATCGGCAGCGACATCTGCTGCGCCACTTCGCTGTGCGACAGGTCGTGATAGAACGCCAGGGCGACCACCTGCCGGTGCAGCCCTTCCAGGGCCGACATGCAAAACGCCAGCGCCTTGGCGTCACCGCTCAGTTGCAGTGATTCGATCGGCGTGGCCTGGGGATCCCGCAGTGCATTCATGACTTCGCTATCAAACTGTTCGGCATCGATTTCCACGGTATCGTCGCTGCGCCGCAGCACATCGAACGCCTTGTTGCGCACGATGGTGGCCATCCAGGTCATCGGCGCCGCCAGATGGTTCTGGTAGGTGGCAGCGTTGTTCCAGATGGCGACGAACCCCTCTTGCAAGGCTTCTTCAGCGAGCTCTTGCTTATGCAATATACGCAGCGCAAAGCCAAACAGTTTCGATGAGGTGGAGTTATATAGCTGGCGGAACGCCGCGGCGTCCTTGTTGCCGGTGGCGAGCAGCCAGGTTGTGAGTTGCTGCGGGTCGAGCGATTGAGCGGCGAGGGACACGGCTGGCCTTCACAAGGTGAATGGGATCACGCCTGGGAAGGTTATAACAACTTGGCAACCTTTAGCAACAAGGTTTTGTGCGGTGCTGAGCCTCAGCCGGCGATGGCAGACTCGAGCAGCTTGTGCAGTTCCGCGAATTCAGGCTTGCCCACGTAGCGCTTGAGGATCTTGCCCTGTTTGTCGAGCACGAAGGTGGTGGGCGTGAGGGCCACGTCGCCATAGGCCTTGGCCGCCTCGCCCGTCACGTCGAGCGCCACCTTGAACGGCAGCTGGCGCGTTTCAGCAAAGTTCAGCACGTAGTTGGCCGGATCGTATTTCATGGCTACAGCCACGAATTCCAGTCCCTGCCCCTTGTACTTGTTGTAGGTGTCGACCATCTCCGGCATTTCCGCCACGCACGTGGTGCACGAGGTGGCCCAGAAATTGACCATCACCACCTTGCCGCGCAGGCTGGACGAAGTGATTTTTTCGCCATGGATGCCGTGGAACGTCACGTCCGGCGCGCTTTGCTTGTCATTCAACGACAGGTAAGCTGCCGCCGCCACGCCCGCCACGAAGACGGCGATCAGGGCTGGCTTGATCCAGGACTTGCTTGCGGAGGGCGAAGTTGACATGGCGAAGTTTCACTAATGTAGAGCAACGATGCGGCCATTATAGTCGCATCATCACTCAGGCGCCGTAGGCCGGATGGGGGAGAACGCTTATTGCTGGACCGTGTCGCTGACCGTGTTTGTCGTGCGCTGCTGCGGCGGATCAGGCTGCAATTGCTTCAGTTCCGCTTCCGAAATGTAGTCGAACAGCTTGACCACTTTCTGCACGCCGCCTACGCCGCGCGTCACGTCGGCCGCGACCGTGCCTTCGCGCTGGGTGACTCGGCCCATCAGGAAGACGGTGCCGTTCTCGGTGACGACCTTGAACGAGGCCGCCGAGATGGTTTTCATGTCCACCAGGCTGGCCTTGACCTTGGTGGTGATCAGCGCGTCGTTCGAGCGCGAGGTATAGCTGGCCGGGCCGGCGATGATCAGTTCATTGGCCACCGACTCCACGCCTTCGATATTGCGCACTTCGCGCTCGACGGCATTTTTCATCGCGTCATCGCGCACTTCGCCCGTCAGCAGGACGCGGCGGTTGAAGCTGGTGACATTCACATGGCCGGCATCGCCGACGATGGAGGGGATGCGCGACTCGCCTTTGACGGCGATCGACTTGTCTTCGGTCTGGGCGCCCAGGGTGCGGCGGTCTGCCGCGGCAACGCCGCCCATCACGGCACCGCCGACCATCAGTTCGATGCAGCCGGTGAGCGAGGTGAGCATGGCGCCGCACAAGAGTGCCGTTGCCAGCGGGCGTTGTACGCGTTTCCAGCCTGGGCCAGTACCGAATTTAGTCATTCACGTCTCCTCCGAATAGGGCGACGTCGATGCCGTCGCAGATGCAATGTATGGTGGTCAGATGAACTTCCTGGATGCGCGCCGTGCGCTCGGCCGGCACGCAGATATGCACGTCGGCGTCCGTCAGCATCTTGCCGATGGCGCCGCCGTCCTTGCCCGTCAGCGCCACGACGCGCATTTCGCGCTCGAGCGCCGCTTCTACGGCGGCCATCACGTTGGCCGAATTGCCCGACGTGGAGATGGCCAGCAGGATGTCGCCGGCCTGGCCGAAGGCCTGCACCTGCTTCGAGAAAATCTCGCGGTAGCTGTAGTCGTTGGCCACGGCCGTCAGGATCGACGTATCCGTCGTCAGCGCCAGGGCCGGCAGCGGAAAGCGTTCCCGTTCGAAGCGTCCCACCAGCTCGGCTGCAAAATGCTGGCAGTCGGCGGCGGAACCGCCATTGCCGCAAGCGAGGATCTTGTTGCCGTTGGACAATGCATAAAACATCAGGTCGATCGCCTGCGCAATGGGTTGCGCCAGTACGGTAGCGGCCTGGATCTTAAGTTCGGCACTTTCGTGGAAGTGCGAGAGGATGCGTTGATTATTCATAGTCTGCCGATTATAGTGCAGGCGCGCGGCATGGCGGACAAGCACTGTTAAAAATGCTTACATATCGAGGATGTTCTTCAGCCAGCTGATGCGCCCGCCATCGATGGCGAGTGCGTCGAAGCGGCACGGTGGCAGCGTCTTTTGCCCCAGCAGCCAGGTTTGCGCGGCCACCACCATGCGCCGTTGCTTCGCTGGCGTGATGCTGGCCAGGGCGCCGCCGAAAGCTGCACTGCTGCGTAGCCGCACTTCGACGAAAACGACCGACGCGCCATCGCGCATGATCAGGTCCAATTCGCCGCCCTTGCACCGATAGTTGCGCGCAAGCAGCACCAAGCCTTGCAGCAACAGATACGCGAGCGCATCGTCTTCCCCCTGTCGTCCCCGTGCCTGCTTGTTCTGGAACGGCAGAGGTGGCATGGCGTGCTCTTATTGCACCGGTGGCAAGGCGACAGGCGTGGGCGCGGTCGGTGGCCAGGTGCCCAGCACGCCCTGCTGGTAGGTGGCAGCTTGTTCCGTGCGTTCGAACACGCTTTGATCGTTCTCAAAGCGTATGACCAGGCGGCCCGTCACGCCATCGAGGGTGAATGGCGCGTTCGGGCGCAGCGCCACTTCGCGCGCCACGCGGAAGGCATCGATGCCCAGCGCGTACAGGCGTTCCATGTCGGGCGTCAGGCGGACGTCGCCTGGCTGCGGCGGCTGCGGATACACCATCACTTGCGGATGGTCGCGCTGGACCTGCCACGGCAAGTCCAGCAGGCGCGCGCCGTCGAGCTCGGGGCCGCTGGCGCCGCGCCCGGCGCCGGGATTCAATGACGAGGTGCCATACAGGGGCAAATCGCTGCCGATGGCCACGCGCAACTGGCGCGCCTGGTCGGCGTCGAGCGCGGCAAACAGCAGGCCCGGTGGCGTCGCGGCCAGGCGCGCGCGCAGCTGCACCAGCTCGGCATCGCTCAGGTAGCCATTCGTGGCCGTCAAGTCCATCGTCTCGATCTTGCCACCCTGGCGCAGCCATTCCTGCTTGAAGGCGGCGCTGATGCGGCGCTGCGAGGGCGAGCCGGCTGACAGGATCAGCGCGCTGGCGCCAGGCTGTTCGCTGGCGGCCCAGGCGGCGACCTGGCGCGCTTCTGCCTCGATCGACAGTCCCATCACCAGCAGCTTGGCCGGCAGGCGCGCGTCGCCGCGGTTGTCCGGGTGGTTCAGGGCGATCGTTGGTTTACGCACCAGGTCGCTATTCGCCACGGCCGTCACGGCCGAGCGCGACAAAGGCCCGACGACGATGTCCTGTTCCTCTTGCGCTTGCGCAAACTTGTTCAGCACGTCGCTGCTGCCGTCGCCCGTGTCGATCACCGTCACTTCAAAGCCGCTGCGGTCGCGTTCATACGCGGCCATGAAGCCGGCGCGCAGCAATTCGGCGGCCGGTCCCAGGGACGCCGAGCGCAGCGGCAGCAGCAGGCCGATGTGGTGGACCTTGCCGTCGGACGGCGCCGGCGCCGTGGCGGCCGGCATGTCTTGCGGCGTGCCGGTCGCCGGCTTGTTCTTGATGGGCGCCAGCGGCGCGCCATTGCTGTCATACGCGGTAATGTCAGGCACGGCCACGGCAAACGTCACCGGTTCGGGCGCTTGCGGCTTGGGCGGCACGGGCGGTGGCGGCAGCGTCGGTGGCGGCAGCGCCCTTGTGTTAGATTCAATAGGCGCGCACAATTGACCGGGCGCGTCGCAAGGCGTGCTGCAAGCGCTCAGCATGCCGGTCGCGGCACAAACAAGCAGTAACTTCACACTATTAGCAAGCATTTAACCTCCAAAATGACCGTACAAGAAATCAGTTCCATCGCCAGCCTGCCCATCATGACAGAGGCGGCGCACCAGGTCTATCCTATCGCAACATTGTATATAGTGGCCACGCCGATCGGCAATGTGACCGACATCAGCCTGCGCGCGCTGCATTTGCTGAGCCTTGCCGACGCCGTCGCCTGTGAAGATACGCGCAACACGGCGCACCTGCTGACGCGCTTTGGCCTGAACAAGCCATTAATTGCGGCGCATCAACATAATGAGCGCGAGGTGGCGCAAACGCTGATCGCCCGCCTGCATGCCGGCGAGCGCATCGCCCTCGTTTCCGATGCGGGCACGCCGGCCGTCTCCGACCCCGGCGCGCGCATCGTCGATGCCGTGCGCGCGGCGGGCTTGCGCGTGCTGCCCCTGCCCGGTCCGTCGGCGGCGATCACGGCCATTTCCGCCAGCGGCCTGTTGAATGACCAGTTTTACTTCGTCGGTTTTTTGCCAGCCAAGGCCAAGCAGCGCGAAAACATGCTGCACAGCCTGCGCGGCGTGACGGCCACCATGGTCTTTTATGAAGCGCCGCACCGCATCCTCGATTGCGCCACGGCCCTGGTGGAAGCGTTCGAGCCCACGCGCCAGGTGGTATTCGCGCGCGAACTGACGAAAATGTTCGAGGAAATCCACCGCTGCCCCCTTTCCGAAGCGGAAAACTGGATCCGTGCCGACGCGCACCGCGAAAAGGGAGAATTTGTCGTGCTGCTGGAAGGCGCCACGGAGGCGCAGGACGCGGAAGATGTGGAAGCGGAGCGCATTCTGAACATTTTATTGGCCGAGTGCAGCGTCAAGCAGGCGGCGAATCTGACGGCGCAAATCACGGGCCGCAAGAAAAATGCCCTGTATGAGCGGGCTTTGCAATTGAAGGGGCAGGAATAAGGTGATTGTGAGATACCCAATCCGGGTATGTTGTTAGACTCACCACTTGCAGCCGCTATCCTTCTTGTCCAGCAACATCAACACGGGCGCCAGCAAGCCCGCGCCTGCATAGGCGCTGCGGCAATCGCCGCGCTTGCCTTGCGCGATGTCGCGCGCCAACTGGGTTTCCGTTTGCAGGGGCTTGTCGGGGATTTGTCCCACGGCCGTGCCCACTTTGGACGGGTCGCGCTCGCCGGCCACCTTGCGCGCCGTTCTCCTGGCCGCTTCCATGTCGAATTTCGGTGTTTCTTGCGTGAGGGTATCGGGACTGGCTGCCGGCGTGGCCGGTGATGCCGGTACGACCGTGATGGCGTGCGGACCTGGCGCCAGCGCCGTGGCCACCGCCGGCGTTTCTCGCGTGGCGGCGAGTTTCGGCTTGCTGATGGGCTTGGGTTCGCGTTTCGGCTTGACGACTTCGACGGGTGGCGGGGGCGGCTTGGCGGCCAGCGGACGTATCCATACAGCGATCGACTCCACGCGCGGGGCCGTATCTATCCGTGCTACCGGCTGCACATGGCGCCATAGATAGATCACGGCGCCATGCAGCAGCAAGGACACGGCTATGCCCAGCACGATGCCGCGGCGGTTCGGCATGGGCTGGCCACCGTCGCTTCCGCCGTTTTTTTCGATACTGAAATCCATTGCCGTCATCGCCTTCATGTCTGATCGGGAAAACTTGCAAACCGAGTGTCGCATATTTCATGCATGCTGAAAATACAGGGCTTCCAGTGCTGCGCGTAAATAATTTACACAGAGTTTCACCTGACCCTTGACCGAAGTTGAAACGGCCTGTATTATCTTGGTCTTCGGAGTGTGGCGCAGCCCGGTAGCGCACCTGGTTTGGGACCAGGGGGTCCAAGGTTCGAATCCTTGTACTCCGACCAAATTTGTAGAAAAAAACCCAAGAGTTTAGGCTCTTGGGTTTTTTTTCGTCTGTACTGCCGGGGTCAGACCCCCGGATGTGTTGGCGCTGAGCTTGACGCTAGCGGCATTGAGGGTCTGACCCCAGATTTCAGCCGGCGCGTTTCGCCGCGATGGCGTTGCCCGCCCGGCTCGATCCCTTGCGGCCCAGCTGCTGCGAGATGAACTGCCCCGCATCGACCACCAGGTCCAGGTCGATGCCGGTGTCTATCCCCAGCCCCTGCATCATGTACAGCACGTCTTCGGTGGCCACGTTGCCGGTGGCGCCCTTGGCGTACGGGCAGCCGCCCAGGCCCGAGACGGACGAGTGATAGATCGCGATACCCGTTTCCAGGCTGGCGTAGATGTTCGCCAGCGCCTGGCCGTAGGTATCGTGGAAGTGGCCGGACAGGCCGCCCACGTGAAAAGCCGCAATCGCGCGCTGCATCACCGCCTGCGTTTTGCGTGGCGTGGCGACGCCGATGGTGTCGGCGATGTCGATCTCGTCGCAACCGAGGTCGCGCATGCGGCCCACCACGTCGGCCACGGCGTCCAGCGGCACGTCGCCCTGATAGGGGCAGCCGAAGGCGCAGCTGATGCTGCCGCGCAGGCGCAGACCGTGTTCCTTGGCCGCCTTCGCCACGCCTTCGAAGCGGGCGATTGATTCGGCGATCGAGCAGTTGATGTTCTTTTGCGAGAAGGCCTCGGAAGCGGAGCCGAAGATCACCACTTCATCGGCCTTCGCCGCCAGCGCCGCTTCGAAACCCTGCATGTTCGGCGTCAGCGCCGAATACATCGTGCCAGCGCGGCGCGCGATTTTCTCCATCACTTCCGCGCTGGTGGCCATCTGCGGCACCCATTTTGGCGAGACGAACGACGCCGCCTCGATATTGGCGAAGCCGGCCAGGGTCAGGCGGTCGACCAGCTCGATCTTGACGGCGGCGCTGATGGTTTCCTTCTCGTTCTGCAGGCCGTCGCGCGGACCCACTTCGACGATCTTGACCTGCTTGGGCAGACTGGTAGTAGGGTTCATTTCAATATCCTTGCGAACGGTTGACGATGCCGGCGACAGAGTCTCCGGCGTGCAGGCGGCGCATCTTGGCGGCGATCTGCGCTACGCTTTCGCGGCGCAGGGTGGCCGCCGAAATATGCGGCGTGATGGTGATGCGGGGTTCTTGCCAGAACGGGTGCTGCTGCGGCAGCGGCTCGTTGCGGAACACGTCGAGCGTCGCCCCGGCGATATGCCCGGAGCGGATCAGCGTCAGCAAATCCGGTTCGGCGAGATGCGCGCCGCGCGCCACGTTGATGACGTAGGCGCCCGGCAGCAGCATCGACAGGCGCGTGCGGTCGAGCAGGTTGTGCGTCTCCGGCGTGAGCGGCAGCATGCACACCAGCACGCGCGTGCCGCGCAAGAATGCTTCCAGCCCTTCTTCGCCTGCGTAGCACTCGACGCCATCGAGCTGCTTGCGGCTGCGGCTCCAGCCGCGCAGCGGAAATTCGAATTGCGCCAGCGCTTGCAGCACGCGCGTGCCCAGCACCCCCATGCCCAGCACGCCGACGGGGAAATCCATCTTGTCGAAGGCGGGCAGCGGCTGCCAGATGCCGGCGCGGCCCTGCGCCTCGTAGTCGTCGAAGCGGCGGAAGTGGCGCAGCACGGCGTGGCTCACATACTCGGCCATCTGCACGCCCATGCCCGCGTCGTCCAGGCGCACCAGCGGCACGTGCGCGGGCAGCGCCTCGCCAAATTTCAATAGCGCGTCGACGCCGGCGCCCGTGTTGAAGATGGCGTTGACTTCGCTTAATGCGGGCAGCATGGCGGCGGGCGGCTGCCACACGACGGCGTAATCGCATGGTTCAACTGCTTCGCCTTCGCGCCAGAAAACAATTTCGGCGTCGGGCAGCAAGTCCTTGAAATCGGCGATCCACGCCGCTTCCTTGCCGTCCGAGCGTTGTAACAGGATGCGCATGTGCTTACCTCTATGCGGCGGCCTTGAAGGCCAGCAGCGGCGCGCCATCGGCCACCTGGTCGCCGACCGCATACAGCACGTCTTCCACCAGGCCGTCGTGCGGCGCGGCGATCGTATGCTCCATCTTCATCGCTTCCATGATGACCAGAGGCTCGCCCTTTTTGACATCCTGGCCCTTGTTCACCAGCACGGCGACGACCTTACCTGGCATCGGTGCCGTCAGGCGCCCGCCTTCCGCTTCCACTTCGCCCGCATGCGCCATCGGGTCGCTGTAATGCAAGGTATGGTGCAATCCATTGGTGAATACGTGGAACTGCTCGCCGTCGCGCAGCACCGTGCCGTGCACGGCACGTTCGCCCAGCTTGATGTGCAGCTCGTTGCCTGTGCGCGCCGTCAGGCTCAAGGGCTGGCCGTTGAACAGCCAGCCATCCGTCAGGTAGGCGATGCGCGCGGCATAGGCCTTGCTGTCGCTGGCCAGCGCGAATTCATCGGCAAACGCCAGGCTGCGTCCCAGGGTGCTGTTCAAGCGCCAGCCCAGGGCATTGCCCCATGGGTCGGCGCGGTTGGCCGATTGCGCTTCGGACGCAGTTTTTTCTTCTGTCAGCAGGCTGACTGCCGCCAGCGCCAGGGCCGTGTCGGGCGCCGCCTGCAGGGCGGGGAACAGCGACGCCTGATTGCGCTCGATCAAACCCGTGTCGAGGTCCGCGCTGGCAAATGCCTGGCCTTCGACCAGGCGTTTCAAGAAGGCGATATTGCTGGCCAGGCCGACGATCTGGTACTCGGCCAGCGCCTGCGCCATGCGCGCCAGCGCCTCGCGGCGGTCCGCGCCCCAGACGATCAACTTGGCGATCATCGGGTCGTAGAAGGGAGAGATGGCGTCGCCTTCGCGCACGCCCGAGTCGATGCGCACGGCGGCCGGAACCAGCGTGCCACCGAGCTCGAACGTGACGGCCGATGGCGACTGCATGTGGCGCAGGGTGCCGATCGACGGCAAAAAGCCCTTTTCCGGATTTTCCGCATAGATGCGCGCCTCGATGGCGTGGCCGTGGATCGTCAGTTCGCTTTGTTTTTTTGGCAGCGGTTCGCCAAAGGCGACGCGCAACTGCCATTCCACCAGGTCGGTGCCGGTGATCATTTCCGTCACCGGGTGCTCCACTTGCAAGCGCGTGTTCATCTCCATGAAGTAGAAAGAACCATCCTGGTTGGCGATGAATTCCACCGTGCCCGCGCCCACATAACCGACGGCCTTGGCGGCGGCGACGGCCGCCTCGCCCATGGCCGCGCGGCGCTCGAATGGCATGCCCGGCGCCGGCGCTTCTTCCAGCACCTTCTGGTGACGGCGCTGCACCGAGCAATCGCGCTCGAACAGGTAGATGCAGTTGCCGAGCGTGTCGGCAAACACCTGGATTTCGATATGCCGCGGACGCGACAGGTATTTTTCGGCCAGCACCTTGTCGTCGCCGAAAGAGCTGATCGCTTCGCGCTTGCACGAGGCCAGCGCCGCCTTGAAGTCGGCGCTATTGTCGATGACGCGCATGCCCTTGCCGCCGCCGCCGGCCGAGGCCTTCAGCAGCACGGGGTAGCCGATCTTGTCGGCTTGGCCGTGCAGGAAGTCCGCATCCTGTTCCTCGCCGTGGTAGCCTGGCACCAGCGGCACATTCGCCTTTTCCATCAGCGACTTGGCAGCCGACTTGGAACCCATGGCGCGCATGGCGGACGCCGGCGGGCCGATGAAGACCAGGCCTGCATTAGCGCAGGCGTCGGCGAAATCGGCGTTTTCGGACAAAAAGCCGTAGCCGGGGTGGATCGCCTGCGCGCCGGTGGCCAGCGCCACGGCGATGATCTTGTCGCCGCACAGATAGCTTTCCTTGGCTGGCGCGGGGCCGATCAAGACGGCTTCGTCGCACACGGCGACGTGCTTGGCGTTGGCGTCCGCCTCCGAATACACGGCGACGGTCTGGATGCCCATGCGGCGCGCGGTGGCGGCGACACGGCAAGCGATTTCGCCGCGGTTGGCGATCAGGATTTTAGTGAACATGGTCTCTCTCTATTCTCTCAAAAAGGGGCAGCTGTCTCTTGTCATGGACGTTGTGTGCTGGCGTGTCGGCTTACGCGCTTTGCGCTAAGCCGACCTACGCATTGGTGAGGCGGTATTCGTAGGTCGGGTTAGCCGGCACGGCGTAACCCGACAAGGCTGTCATCAGCAGCCGCACTTCTCTTTCTGTACCGAGTCCAGCATGGCGCCGCGCGTCTGCAAGCCCAGCTTACCCAGCAGGGTGCGGTCGTCTTCCGCTTCCGGGTTGTCGGTGGTGAGCAGCTTGTCGCCGTAGAAGATGGAATTGGCACCAGCCAGGAAGCACATGGCTTGCACGGCTTCGCCCATCTGGCGCCGGCCCGCCGACAAACGCACGCGCGCTTTCGGCATGGTGATGCGGGCCACGGCAATCGTGCGCACGAATTCGAACGGGTCGAGCGCTTCCAGGCCATACAAAGGCGTGCCTTCCACCTGCACCAGGTGATTGACGGGCACCGATTCCGGATACGGATTCAAATTGGCCAGTTGGGCGATCAGGCCCGCGCGTTGCAAGCGCGTTTCGCCCATGCCGACGATGCCGCCGCAGCACACTTTCAAGCCTGCTTCGCGCACGCGGCCCAAAGTATCGAGGCGGTCCTGGTATTCGCGCGTGGAGATGACGTTGTCGTAAAACTCGGGCGCCGTGTCGAGGTTGTGGTTATAGAAATCGAGGCCCGCGTTTTTCAGACGGTCCGCTTGTCCCTCTTCCAGCATGCCCAAAGTAGCGCAGGTTTCCAGGCCCAGCGCCTTCACTTTGGTCACCATCTCTTCCACTTTTTCCATGTCGCGGTCCTTCGGGCCGCGCCAGGCGGCGCCCATGCAGAAGCGCGTGGCGCCGTTGGCTTTGGCCTGGCGGGCCGCGTCGAGCACCGTGTCGATGTCGAGGATTTTTTTCGCTTCCACGCCCGTGTCGTAGCGGGCCGCTTGCGGGCAGTAGCCGCAGTCTTCCTCGCAGCCGCCCGTCTTGATCGACAACAGGGTCGCCAGTTCTACATCGCCATCGGGGAAGTTGATGCGATGGGTTTGCTGGGCCTTGAACATCAGGTCATTGAAAGGCAGGTCGAACAGGGTCAGCACATCGGCGACGGGCCAGGTGGCCGCTTCCGGCACGGTGATGCGCGCCGCAGGGCGGTGCAGTTCGACGGTTTTTGCTGCTTCTTGGACGTGAGACATGTGATTCCTTCGCTTCTATTTTTGGATACGTTAGATGTTGGGATGTTGCGCCGGCCAGTTGGGCAAGCCGGTGAAATCGAGATACGCCGCCGCTGCTTGCGCGCTCGGTTGCGCCAGGCGCGGTACCTTGCCCAGCAGCGGCGCCGGGATGCGCTCGATCAGTGCATCGATATTTTCGTCGAGGAAGCGCATTTCCAGCTCCAGCGTGTTGGCGACCCAGCCGATCACGGTCAGGCCGCGCGCTTCGATGGCTTCCAGCGTCAGCAAGGCCTGGCTGATGCAGCCCAAACGCATGCCGACCACCAGGATCACCGGCAAATCGAGCTGCTGCGCCAGGTCGGCCGAGTCGAAACCGGGCGACAGCGGCACGCGAAAACCGCCCACGCCTTCGACCACGACGGCGTCCGAGGCGGCGGCGATCTCCAGGTAGGCGGCCAGAATCGGCACCGATTCGATACACACGCCTTCGAGAGCGGCGGCGATGTGCGGCGCGGCCGCCTCCTTCAGCATGTAGGGCGTGGTCAGGTTGCGCAGCATGGTGACGTTGCCGGCAGCGATCAGGCTGTCGGCGTCTTCATTATGCAGTTCGCCGTCGCGCATCTCGGCGCCGGCGGCCACGGGCTTCATGCCGCAGGCGCGCACGCCGCGCGCGACCAGCGCGTGCAGCAGGGCCGACGACGTCAGGGTCTTGCCGATTTCTGTGTCGGTACCGGTGACGAAACAGGCAAAGCGCGATGGCAGGCCGGTGGCAGCGGGTGCCGGCCGCACGGCCGGTACGGCTGTCACTTCTGCCAGGACAGGATCATCAAGGCTCATGGCGAGTCCTTTCCAAGGTGTTGACTGCGTTGATCAATTGCGCCACTTCCTGCGCCGTGTGGCCGGCCGACAGGGTCACGCGCAGGCGCGCCGTGCCTGCAGGCACGGTAGGCGGGCGGATCGCACCGACCCACAGCCCCTGCTGGTACAGTTGGGCGGCGATGCCCATCATTTCCGCGTTTTCGCCGATGATGACGGGCTGGATGGCGGAGAGTGACGGCAAGGCTTGCCAGCGTTGCAGCTGCAAGCCCTCGTTCCATTGCGCTACCAGCGCCGCCAAGTGCCCCCGACGCTGTTTTCCTTCGTCACCGGCGATGATGTCCAGGCTGGCCAAGAGCGCATGCGCAAGCGCCGGCGCGGCCGCCGTGGTGAAGATGTAGGGGCGCGCCTTCTGGATCAGCGTTTCGATCACGGCTTCATGCGCGCAAACAAAGGCGCCGCCCACGCCGGCCGATTTGCCCAGCGTTCCCACATACACCAGATGCGTCGACTGCAGGTCGAAGTGTTCGAGCGCGCCGCGGCCGTTCTCGCCCAGCGCGCCGAAGCCGTGCGCGTCGTCGACCACCAGCCAGGCGCCATGTTGTTCGCACAGGGCCAGCAGCGCGGGCAGCGGCGCCAGGTCGCCATCCATGCTGAAGATGCTGTCGGTGACGACGATCTTGGTTGTTGCCGCGCTGGCCGCCAGCAGGGTCGCCAGCGCGTCCAGGTCCGCATGCGGATACACGCGCGTCTTGACGCGGGCCAGGCGCGTGCCGTCGATCAGCGAGGCGTGGTTCAGCGCTTCCGAAAAGATCTCGGTCTGCGCATCGCCCGCCGCCAGGGCGGTCAGCACAGCTAAATTAGCCATGTAGCCGGTGCAGAAATACAGGGCGCGCGCCTGTTCCAGGTTGGCGCCCACGAAAGCGGCCAGGCGTTCTTCCAGCTGCGCGTGGGCGCGGCTATGGCCACTGATCAGGTGCGAAGCGCCGCTGCCGGCGCCATACAGGTCGGCGCCCTCTTTCAGCGCGTCCACGATGCGCGGATGCGATGCCAGGCCCAGGTAGTCATTGCTGCAAAAGGCCAGCATGGCGCGTCCGTCCACCGTCAGGCGCGGCGCGCACGGCGTGTCGACGGTGCGGCGGCGGCGGATCAGGCTGCGCTCTTCCAGCCCTTGAAGCTGCTGTTGCAATCGCGCGATCAGTTCCATCTCAGGCTCCGATCACATGATTGAAGACGGCCAGGGTCTGCTGGCCCAGGCCCGCGATATCTGCGTCGTCGAGGATGTACGGCGGCATCAGGTAGACGGTCGAACCGATGGGGCGCATCAACAGTTCGTGTTCCAGCGCGGTGCTGAAGAAGCGGCGCGAAAAATCGGGCGCCGCATCGATGGCGTCAAAGGCCCAGATCATGCCCTGCTGGCGGAAGTGTTTTACTTTTTCATGCTGCGCCAGCGGCGCCAGGGCGCGCGTGATCTTGGCGGCGCGCTCCCGGTTGGCCACCAGCACATCGTCTTCCTCGAAAATCGACAGGGTCGCCAGCGCCGCGCGGCAGGCCAGCGGGTTGCCCGTGTACGAGTGCGAATGCAGGAAGCCGCGCCGCACGTCGGTGCTGTAGAACGCCTGGTAGATATCTTCGCGCGTCATCACCAGCGATAAAGGCAGGTAGCCGCCGCTGATTCCCTTGGACAGACACACGAAGTCGGGCCAGATGCCGGCCTGTTCGCAGGCGAAGAAGGTGCCCGTGCGGCCGCAGCCGACGGCGATTTCATCGAGGATCAGGTGTACCTGGTAGCGGTCGCACAGGGCGCGCACCAGCGACAGGTACAGCGGGTCGTGCATGGCCATGCCGGTGGCGCACTGCACCAGCGGCTCGATGATGATGGCGGCGATCTTGTCGGCCTTCTGCTGGAACAGCTGTTCCACTTCAAAGGCGGCGCGGCGCGCCACGTCTTGCGCCGATTCGCCTTCGACTGCCTGGCGGAAGTCGGGCGACATCACTGTCTGCGAGGCGCGTAATAAAGGGCCGTAGGCATCCTTGAACAGGGCGACGTCGGTTACGGCCAGCGCGCCGATGGTTTCGCCGTGGTAGCTGCCTTTCAGGCAGACGAATTCCTGCTTTTCACTTTTGCCGCTGTTGCGCCACGCATGAAAACTCATTTTCAGGGCGATTTCCACGGCCGACGCGCCGTCGGAGGCGTAAAAGCTGTGACCGAGCACGCCGTTGGTCAATGCCGACAGCTTTTCCGACAGTTCGACCACCGGTTCATGCGTGAACCCGGCCAGCATGGCGTGTTCCAGCCGGTCCAGTTGATCCTTCAGTTCCGCATTGATGCGCGGATTGGCATGGCCGAACAGGTTCACCCACCATGAACTGATGGCGTCCAGGTAGCGTCGGCCTTCGTGGTCATACAGCCAGGCGCCGCGGCCATGGCTGACGGGGATGAGCGGTACAGCGTCGTTAGCCGATGCGTGATGCTGCATCTGTGTGCAAGGATGCCACACGCTGCGCAGACTGCGTTCGACCCAGCCCGATTGTTTTTCTGCTTTCAAAACTGCTCCAATGATATTCTTAGTCCATGAGCTTTGGACTATTAACTAGCCCATGAGCCAACTCGGCTTGCGCTTGTCGAGGAAGGACTGCACGCCTTCGCGCCCCTGTTCCGAGGCGCGGATCTGCGCGATGCGCTCGGCCGTGTCCGCCAGCAGCGCGTCGTCGACCGGCTGGCCGGCGATCTCGCGCACCAGCGTTTTCGCTTGCGCCACGGCGTGCGGGCTGTTGCCCGTCAGCGCTTTCAGCACGTCCAAGGTTTTCGCGTCCAGTGCGCTTGCTGCGACTACCTCGTGGGCAAAGCCGATGCGTAGCGCTTCCTGCGCAGAGAATCGCTCGGCGGTCAGGAAATAGCGGCGTGCCGCGTTTTCGCCCATGGCCTTGATGACATACGGTGAAATAGTGGCCGGGATCAGTCCCAGCCGCACTTCGCTCAGGCAGAAATGCACGTCTTCCGCAACCAGAATGATATCGCATGCGGCGACCAGGCCCATGCCGCCCGCATAGCAGTCGCCCTGGATCTTTGCCACCACGGGCTTGGGACACAGGTAAATCGTGCGCAGCATCTGCGCCAGTTGCAGCGCGTCGGCCTGGTTTTCGGCATGCGTGTAGCCGGCCATCTTCTTCATCCAGTTCAAGTCCGCGCCGGCGCAAAACGCTGCGCCGTTCGCGGCCAGCACGATGGCGCGCACCATGTCGCTGCGCCCCAGGCCCTCGAAGGCGCGCGCCAATTCGGCGATCGTCGTCTCGTTGAAGGCGTTGCGCACGTCGGGACGGTTCAGGGTCACGGTGGCGACATTGCCCTCAATGACCAGCTTTAAGGTTTCAAATTCCATTTTTCTTCCCCTTACATGCGGAATACGCCGAACTTCGTGTCCGGGATTTCCGCGTTCAAGGCGGCCGACAGGCCCAGGCCCAGCACCATGCGGGTGTCGGCCGGGTCGATCACGCCGTCGTCCCACAGGCGCGCGGTGGCATAGTATGGGTGGCCCTGGTGTTCGTATTGATCCTTGATCGGCTGCTTGAAGGCGGCTTCCTCGTCCGCACTCCATTCGCCGCCCTTGCCTTCGATGCCGTCGCGCTTGACGGTCGCCAGCACGGAAGCCGCCTGGTCGCCGCCCATGACGGAAATGCGCGCATTGGGCCACATCCACATGAAGCGGGGAGAAAACGCGCGGCCGCACATGCCGTAATTGCCGGCGCCGAAGCTGCCGCCGATGATCACCGTGAATTTCGGTACGGCCGCCGTGGCCACGGCTGTCACCATCTTGGCGCCATTGCGGGCAATGCCCTCGTTTTCGTATTTGCGGCCCACCATGAAGCCGGTGATGTTTTGCAGGAAGATGAGCGGGATCTTGCGCTGGCAGCACAATTCGATGAAATGCGTGCCTTTCAGCGCCGATTCGGAGAACAAGATGCCGTTATTGGCGATGATGCCCACCTTGACGCCATAGATGTGCGCAAAGCCGCAGATCAGGGTGGTGCCGTAGCGGGCCTTGAACTCGTCGAAATCGCTGCCGTCGACGATGCGCGCGATCACTTCCCTCACATCGAACGGCTTGCGCGTGTCGACGGGGATCACGCCATACAGTTCCTGCGTCGGGTATTTCGGTTCGACGGACTCGCGCATCGCCATCTGCTGCGGCTTGGTGCGGTTCAGGTTCGAGACGATGGTGCGCGCCAGCGACAGCGCGTGCAAGTCGTTCTGCGCCAGGTGGTCGACCACGCCGGACAAGCGCGTATGCACGTCGCCGCCACCGAGGTCTTCGGCTGTCACGACTTCACCGGTGGCCGCTTTCACCAGCGGCGGGCCGCCGAGGAAAATCGTGCCCTGCTCCTTGACGATGATCGATTCATCGCTCATGGCCGGCACGTAGGCGCCGCCTGCCGTGCAAGAGCCCATCACCACGGCGATCTGCGGGATGCCCTTGGCCGACAGGTTTGCCTGGTTGTAGAAGATACGGCCGAAATGGTCGCGGTCGGGGAAGACGTCGTCCTGGTTCGGCAGGTTGGCGCCGCCCGAGTCGACCAGGTAGATGCAGGGCAGGTTGTTCTGGTCGGCGATTTCCTGGGCGCGCAAGTGCTTTTTGACCGTCATCGGGTAATACGTGCCGCCCTTGACGGTGGCGTCGTTACACACGATGACGCATTCCTGGCCCGAGACGCGGCCAATGCCGGTGATGATGCCGGCGGAAGGCGCCGCATCGACGCCCTTGGCGTCCTGGTACATGGCGTAGGCCGCCATCTGGGAAAACTCGAGGAAGGGCGTACCGGGGTCGAGCAGCATCTGCACGCGGTCGCGCGGCAGCAGTTTTCCGCGCGCCAGGTGCTTGGCAGCTGCCGCCTCGCCGCCGCCGGCCGCGATTTTCTCCACCTTGTCGCGCAAATCGTCGACGATGGCTTGCATGGCCGCGGCATTGACCTTGAAATCTTCACTGCGCGGATTGAGTTTGCTTTCGATGTGCGGCATTGTGCTTCCTTTTTATGATCGCCCGGTCTCTCGGGTCGCGCTATTCGGGAAAACTGCCGTCGAGATAAAACCAGCGCATGCCACCCTCGCCTGCCTCGCGCACGAAGCGGCTCACTTCATGCAGGCGGTGCGCGCGGCCGTTGACCTTGTAGCGGGCCACGAATTCCACGCTGTCGCGGTGTATCTCTTCGGCTTGATCTGCTGATACTGCTTTACGTTGACGTAAACGTAAAGCAGATTTTACCTCAAGTCCCAGCCAGTGGACTTTTTCTTCGTCGGCAAATAAAGCGTCGCCGGGACGGGTGCTGGCGTGCCAGGTAGCGCGCAGATACGCTTCATCGCGCAAGGTAAATGCCGTGTAGCGCGAGCGCATCAGGGCTTCGGCCGTGGGCGGCAAGGCATCGCCCGCGATATACGGACCGCAGCAGCTGGCGTAGGAGGCGCCGCCACAGGGGCAGGCGGCAGATGTCGAGGGTGTGGGCATGCGGTAGCGGATAGGGAACAGGAAAGTCCCGCAATTATCCGCCATATCGGCAGCGGCGCGTGCGCGCCGCCTTGGCCGGCTATTTTTTCGGGCTGAGGAAGTCCAGCGCGAACGGCGGCGCCTTGCCCGCCATGAGGTCGGCCAGGATGCGCGCCGTGCCGGCGGCAAAGGTAAAGCCCAGCGGGCCATGGCCCACGTTGAGCCACAGATTGCCAACTTTGCTGGCGCCCACCAGCGGCGCGCTATTCGGCGTGGCGGGGCGCAGGCCGGCCCAGGCCGTGGCCTGGTCGTAATCGGCGCCGTGCGGCATGGCTTCGCGCGCCAGTCGCGTCAGGCCGGCGATGCGGCCCCAGTTGATGCTGTTGTCGGCGCCCACCATGTCGACCATGGCCGCCACGCGCAAGTCGCCACCGATACGTGCATACAGCACCTTGCGTTCGAAATCCGTGATGCTGATCTCGGGCGCCCGGTCTTGCGCGCGGATGGGCGCCGTCAGGCTGTAGCCTTTCAAGGGGTACAGGGGCAGGTAGATGCCCGCCGTGGCGGCCAGGTCGCGGCTTTGGATGCCGGCCGCCAGCACGTAGTGGTCCGCTTCCAGCAAGCCCAGGCTAGTGTCGACGCCTGTGATCTTGCCATTGCGCGTGACGAGGCGGCGTGCCTCGCCTTTTAATATCAGTGAACAATTCGGGTGTTGCAGCAGGCGCGCTTCCAGCGCCAGGCAAAAGGCGTGGCAATCGGCCACCGCTTCGCCTTCGGTAAAAATGCCGCCCGCCAGGGCACCTTGCAAGGCGGCCAGCGCCGGTTCGCGTTGCACGGCTTCCGCCGGCGACAAGACGACGCGCGCCTCTTCCGACTCGGGCCGGGCCACGGCCCGCTGAAAGATGGCCGGCGAACGATAGACAATGAGCTTGCCCGCATCGCGCCAGGCATACGCTTCGGGCGGCACGCTCAATTCCAGCTGCGCCATGCCGGCGCGGCTCCATTCGCCCAGTTGCAGCAGCTTGGCCGTCGTGCGGGCATTGCTGGCGCTGTTGCAATTGCGCAGGAAACTGGCCATCCAGCGCCATTGGCGCCAGTCCGCCTCGGGCCGGAAGCGCAGCGGACCATCTTTCTGCAGCAGCCATTGCAGGGCTTTGAAGGGTACACCCGCGTCCGCCAGCGGCGCCACATAGCGATAGCTGAGCTGGCCGCCATTGCGGTAGCTGGCGGCGACCGCCACCTGTTCATTGCGTTCCAGTACAGTGACCTTGTAGCCGGCCTCGGCCAGCCACCAGGCCGATGTCAGACCGACGACGCCGCCGCCGATAATGATGACTTGTTGCTGCATGTTGCCTCGCTGCGTTGCGCTCCCATGGTGCGGGAGCATTCGGGAAGAGCTTAGAGGCTGGCCGTTCAGGGAGCCAATGAAACATCATGGTGCAGCCATAACTTTCAGGAATGCACTATTTTGGTGCGAATTATTCATTGTTGTCAATCGCACCACGGTATAAGGTGCTGAGTATCAATTCCTCGCTGCGCCCCATGGCGGAATACGTGCCCGGATAGCGTTCGGGATCGCTGCCCGTGCCGCCCACCAGCATCACCATGCCGTTCTTGTTCTTGAAATCGAGCACGAAGGCGGAGACCAGGCCATACGCGTCGCCCAGGTGGCCGACCGCATGAAAACTGGCGCCTTCGACCAGGCCATTGCCCTGCCCCGCCAGCGCATCGAACTGTTGATTGCCCAGGCCCCAGGCGCGGTACAGGCCCCGCTCGCTGTTGCCATTGCCTCCATCGGCAGCCAACTGCCATTGCCGTCCAAACATCAGCACGATGCTGGCCGGCTGCAATAGCTGCTTGCCCTGGTGGCGGCCACCGTCGAGCAGCATCTGCATGACCGTGCCCAGTCCTGCGGCGGAGATGCGCAAGCCGCCCGTGGGACTGAAGACGGTGGCGTTGCTGCCGATTACATAGCGGGCCAGGCCAGCGGGCGCGGCAGGTGGACGCTGGTAAAAATCATCGGCTTGCGCGATCCAGGGGCCGTGCGGCTGCCACTGTTCCGTGTCGAGCGTGCGCTTGCGGTACAGGGTGGCCGTGTTCGCCAGCTCTTCCTTGGAGAATGCCGCCGGGTGGTAGCCGCCGCGTACATCGAGGGGATCGAGCAGCAAACGCCGCATGAGCAAGTCGAAGCGCTCGCCCGTGACCTTTTCCATTACGGTGCCGATCACGCCCCAGTTGAGGTTGCTATATGTAAAGTAATTGCCGGGCGCCGCAGCGGCATCCCACATCGCATCGCCGCCGGCCGTAAACACGTCGCGCAGGCTGCGTTCTGGTCCCCATGCGTAGCCGCCCGCGTCGCGCAGTGAGGAGGTATGGCTGAGCAGGCTGCGCAGGGTCACGGCTTGCTGGGGGAAATGCGGGTTGCGCAGGGAAAAGCCCAGATAGATGCCCACGTCCTGGTCCAGGCTCAGCTTGCCCTGCTCGACCAGCCGCATCAGGCCCAGGGTGGTCATCATCTTCGATACCGAGGCGATACGGAACAGGGTGGCCGGCGTCACGGGCAAGCTGTCCGCCGGCGTGGCGCCGAGGTGCCGATAGCCAAATTGTTGCTGATACGATACTTTGCCCTGGCGGATGGCCAGCACGGACAGGCTGGACAGCGGATGGGCCGGGTCATCGACGATGGAGGCCAGCGCCGCATCGAGCGCGCGCAGCGGCTCCTCCTGCCGCATCGTGTCGGCACCGTTGCCGAGCGGTGCGGCCAGTGCGGTCCAGGTCGTGCCCAGCAGCAGCAAGCCCAATAAACCCGTCATTTTGTTGATCATGCTTTCCCTGTGTCATGGTGGATGGAGGCCTTGCCAGCATAGGGTGGGATGGTTGACGACGCCAATGAAAATTGCTTATTTATCTATAATGCAAAGCTATACGTACGGTAAAACATCGTTTTTTTAAGTGTATAACCGTTATTTATGGGCATTTTCCATTTATTCATGGGTGGACGGGGTACGCGCAAGCGCCATCGCTATTACACTAGGAGGACAAGGAGAACTGTATGAGCCAGACCAGCGTAGAACTCAAGGTCGATTTAAATGACAATTCGCCTTTATATATGCAGATCGCCCGCAAGCTGAGCGATGACGTACGCAACGGCCGCTATCAGGTAGACCAGGCCCTGCCATCTGAACGTACCCTGTCCGAACTGCTCGACGTATCGCGCGTGACTGCCCGCAAGGCCATCGACCAGCTCGTCGAGCAAGGCCTCGTCGTGCGCCGCCGTGGTTCGGGCAACTATATTGCGCCACGCATCGAGCAGCCGCTGTCGAACCTGTCGAGCTTTTCCGAGCAGCTGCAGCAGCGCGGCTACCGCCCCGGCTCGCGCTGGCTCAAGCGTGAAGTCGTCATCGCCAGCAGCGATGAACAGCTGAGCCTGGGCCTGGCGCAGAACACGAAAGTGGCGCGCCTGGAGCGCTTGCGTCTGGCCGACGACGTGGTGATGGCGTATGAAGTGAGCGTGCTGCCCTTCAGCGTGGTGCCAGACCCGGCTGCCATGGGCGATTCGCTGTACGAATACTTGAGCAGCATAAAGAAGGCCCCCGTGCGCGCCTTGCAGCACATCCGCGCCATGAATGCGACGGACGTGCTGGCCAAGCAACTGGGCATCCCCGATGGCCAGGCCGTGCTGTTCATCACGCGCATCGCCTATCTGGAGTCCGGCGAAGCGGTGGAGCTCACGCATTCGTATTGTCGCAGCGATCATTACGACTTTGTTGCTGAAATGCGCCGCGCGCCATAATCTACTGCTCGAGCAGGCGCATCATGGATTCGGCCACGCCGACGGACGACTCCCAGCTCATGCCGGTCACCAGCCGTCCATCGACCTCGACGTGACTCTTGCCGTTGGCGCCGTGTCTGAATATGCCGCCATGGCGCTTGATGCTGGCTTCCGCCGAAAAGGGATAGGCCTTGTATATCGGCGATTCCTTGTTGAGAAACGCATCGGGGAACGAGGTGAGCACCTTGCCCTGGATCAGGAAAGTACCGTCACTGAGCTTCAGATTCTTGATGCCCTCGGTGCCATGGCAGATTGCCGCGATCACCCCGCCTTGTTGTTCGTAGATGCGCAAGGCGATGTCCTGCAGCGGCTTGTTTTCCGGGATGCCGACGATGGCCGCGCCGCCGCCGACGAAAGCCATGCCCACATACTCGTCTGCCTTGACCTCGGAGACGGGCTTGGTATGGGCCAGCGCCCACATGAAATCACTGTCGTACAGGTGCTTCTTGAGCAGCGCGTCCGACGTGACGACCATTTCCAGGGGAATAGCGCCACCGTCGGGACTGACGAAGTCGACCGCATACCCTGCTTTGCGAAATGCATCATAGGTATAGGCCAGCTCGGGGAAATTATTGCCTGCGTTAACCTTTGTGCCAGGATATTGATGCACATTCGACACCACCAGCAGCACCTTGCGTGCGTGGCGCGGGGCTGCCGGCTCGCGATCGGCCGACTTGCTGACGATCTTCCAGTTGCCGGCGATCTTTTTCAACAGAAACACATCCACATAGCGCACTCCTTGCTGGGGAATGTGGATCTCGGCCTTGGCGCTGGCCACCTTGCCGCTCACCTCCACCTTGATCAGTCGCCCATGGCGCCCATTGAATTGCCCTTTTTTCTCTTGGGAAAAGAGTTTGGCGTATTCCGGACCGCTCAACTCCCATTGCGCATCGTTTTTGCCGTCCAGGTAAAGACGGGCGGTGGCATGGAAGGCCTGGTTGATCTCGTGCGGTATGTTGAAGCTGGTGCCATGCAGATACAAGCGTACGGTCTCCCGGATGGCATTTTCGTCCTGGTCTGCGGTGGCGGCGGTGCCGGCGGCGGTGCTGCTGAGCAAGCAACAGGCGAGTATCGTGCGCATTAAAAATTGAATCATGGATTTACCCTGCATGTAGAACTGCGTTTATCGGAGCAACGACTATTTCAGGTCGCTGGTGGTCGATAAGTTATCGAAATGCAGGGGAATTGATGTCGCCAAACAGGATTTCAGACTCCGGAATGGCGATTCCGGAGCGGTTTTACGCGGAAATGGCCCTGGCCGACTGGCCAGATTGGGCGCGGAAGCTGGCGGGTGTCTGTCCAGCAACTTTTTTGAAGGTGGAGTAGAAGGTGGAACTGGAGTTGAACCCGCAGCGCTCGGCAACGATATCCATGTTCAGTTGCGGCTCGTCGGTCAATACCTGTTTCGCTTCGGCGATGCGGTATTCGTTGACGTAGGTATGGAAGCTCTTGCTCAGCTTGTCATTCAGTACCTGCGACACCTGCGCCTGCGTGCATCCCGCCCGCTTGGCCAGTTGGGCCAGGGTCAGGTTCGGATTCAGATAGGATTTCTGCCCGCTCATCTGTTGTTCCAGCGCAGCGAGCACGGCAAGCCCATCTTCGTGCGTCAGGCGGTTATTCTGGTATTTTTGCCTGGGGTCGGCAAGCGTCGAGGTTTCCTTTCTCAGCAGAAAGACCATGACCGCGACATGCAGCGAGAAGGTGAAGGACAAGGCGCCGACAATATAGGATGTGAACGGCGTGCTCGCGTACGCCGCCAGCATGACACAGCTGCCTGCAAAGACGCTCAGCAGTAGCACGCTGCTGGTAGTCATCCGCTGTCCGTCGTTCAGCCATGCATGGCGGCTTTGCCAGAGCAACTTGGCAGTTGCCAGCAGGTAGCCTAGCCAGAACACGTGAATGGCATGACTCGACAGGTCCCACACAGGACGATACGCGGAATACGGAAAGGCAACGCCTATGCCTATCAGCAGGAAGGACAAGCCGAGATGCCAGCGCCATTGTGGTCCTGCAGGCAGTTGTGCGCGCCCGGCCAGGAAAGAGCGCGCATAGAGATAGGTCAGGGGACCGATCAGCAGGCAGGCCGACAGGCCCAGCTGTCGGAATTCGATGGCGATCGCCGGGTTGAAGTAGAGGAAGGCGGATTTGGCGGTGCGCACCCCGACGGCAAGCAGCAATGCACCAAGCATGCAGTCGGCCAGGCTGCGGGGCCGACGGCTGAAAAAATAGACGGCCAGGAAAATGCCGTTGATGGCGCCAAGGGCGCTAAACAGGAACAGCAATTGGCGAGCGATCATGGGGCGTGTCGTGGATGTTGGCGTCGAACGGAAGTATAGACACAAACGGGAGCGTATCGAAGTACAAGTAGCACACCACCTTCCTGCACTACCCATAAGCTTCCGTTATGCCTGCACGCCAAGCTTTCATGGCTGATCTTGCACATCGGTATTAAACTGGTTTCACGTTCAACTATGTTCTGAAATCATGTTGAAAACTGAAACCCCGAGCCGGCGGCATCCGGATCTGGACTTGTATCCGGTGGAGCAACTGGTGGCGGCGCTGGTCGATGACCAGTTCTGGGCCGTCGAAGCCGTGCGGCTGGCGTCGCCCGACATTGCTGCCGCCATCACGGCCGCCCTGCCCCGCATCGCCGCTGGCGGACGCTTGCTGTATGTGGGGGCCGGCACCTCGGGCCGCCTGGGCGTACTCGACAGCGTGGAACTCAATCCCACGTTTTCCTGGCCGCCCGAGCGGGCTGTCGCCATCCTCGCCGGCGGCGCCGGCGCCATGTTTGTGGCCGTCGAAGGGGCGGAAGATGATGTACAGCAAGGCGAGAAGGATTTGCTGGCCTTGCAGCCGCACATCAACGATGTGGTGATCTTGCTGGCCGCCTCCGGCGCCACGCCGTATGTGCTGGGCGCGCTGCTGGCCGCGCGCACGGCAGGCGCCTTGACGATCGGCATCGCCAACAATGTGGATGCCCCCGTGGCGCACGAGGCGCAATGCGGCATCGTGCTCGACACGGGCACGGAAGTCATTTCCGGCAGCACGCGTTTGAAAGCGGGCACGGCGCAAAAAATCACCCTGAACACGATTTCCAGCGCCCTGATGGTGGGTTTGCACAAAACTTACGGAAACTTGATGGTAGACTTGAAGCCGACCAACGCCAAGCTGATCTGGCGGGCGGTGCGTCTGACCATGCATGCCACCGGCGCCAGTGAGGCGCAGGCAAGGACCGTGCTGGAGCAATGCCACTATCACGTCAAGGTGGCGATCGTTGCCTTGATCAAGAAAATCAACACAAACCAGGCACAGGCATTGTTGGCCGGCGCGGACGGCAGTGTGCGGGCGGCACTGGCGGCGTGATCCGATGGCACGGCATTCTTCTGTCTGGGAGACCAAGAAGGATGTATGGAGCTAGTGAAACAAACCGCCCCGGCGCGCACGAATAAGCCGTGGCTGTGGATCCCTTCCCTGTATTTCGGCCAGGGCATCCCCTATGTAGTGGTCATGACCTTGTCCGTGATCATGTACAAGAACTACGGTTTTTCCAATACGGATATCGCGCTGTATACCAGTTGGCTGTACTTGCCCTGGGTCATCAAGCCCCTGTGGTCGCCCTTCATCGATATGTACCGCACCAAGCGTTTCTGGATCGTCGGCTTGCAGCTGGTGATCGGCGCCGCGCTGGCGCTGGTGGCCCTGACGACGTCGCTGCCGCATTTTTTCCAGATCAGCCTGGCCATTTTCTGGCTGATGGCCTTCAGTTCCGCCACGCATGACATTGCCGCCGATGGCTTTTATATGCTGGGCCTGGAAGAGCACCAGCAGGCGGCCTTCGTTGGCGTGCGCAGCACCTTTTACCGCCTGGCCATGATCGCCGGCCAGGGCGGCCTAGTATACCTGGCCGGCTATTTGACGCATGCGACGGGCAATGTGCAGCTGGCCTGGTCCGTCGTGTTTGCGATTTTGGCGGGCCTGTTCATCGCCCTCTTCCTGTATCACTATTTTGTCTTGCCGAAACCCAAGGATGACCGTCCCAGCATCCAGGGCGCCGGTATTTCTCCGCTGCAGGAATTCGTCGCTACCTTTGCTTCCTTCTTCAAGAAGAAGGATATTTTCGTCATCCTGGGCTTCTTGCTGCTGTTCCGCCTCGGCGAAGCGCAACTGCTCAAATTGGCCGCGCCCTTCCTGCTCGACCCTGTCGCCAAGGGTGGCCTGGGCCTCAGCACGGAACAGGTGGGCCTCGTCTACGGCACCATCGGCGTGATCGCGCTGACCCTGGGCGGCTTGCTGGGAGGATTCATCATTTCCCGCTTCGGCTTGAAACGCTGTTTGTGGATCATGGTACTGTCCGTCCACTTGCCCGATCTGGTCTTCGTTTACCTGGCCAGCGCCTTGCCCAGCAGCATCTATGTGATCGCCGGTGGCATTGCGTTGGAGCAATTCGGCTATGGCTTCGGTTTCGCGTCCTACATGTTGTACATGATCATGGTCTCCGATGGCGCGCATAAAACGGCCCATTACGCCATTTGCACGGGTTTCATGGCCCTGGGCATGATGTTGCCGGGCATGGCCAGCGGCTGGATACAGCAAATGCTCGGTTACCAGCATTTCTTCATCTGGGTCTGCATCGCCACCATTCCCGCCTTCATCATGGCCGCGCTGGTCAAAATCGATCCCGAATTCGGCAAGAAGGCCGAGGCCTGATTCTTTTGAACGGTGCGCCCGCAAGGATGGCGGGCGCACAGTAAAATGCCCGCACCGATACACCTGCGCTCCACCACTGCAAGGAATTGTTTTGTTGTCTACTTTGAAAAAACGCCTGGGCGCCACGGCCGGCGTACTGGCCGCGCTGGCCACCGCCGCATTGCTCAGCAGCTGTACCAGCACCAAGCTGCCCTCCGCAGTGACGCCGGGCGAAGCGGGCTTGCCGGCCGTGCCGCCCGTGCAGCACATCACGGGCGAAGTGCCGCCGCCGGCGCCGCGCGAGTTCCGCGCCGCCTGGGTCTCGACGGTCGCCAATATCGACTGGCCCAGCCGCAGCAATTTGCCGGTCGCCAAGCAGCAAGCCGAAGCGCTGGCCATCCTCGACCGCGCCAAGTCCTTGAATCTGAACGCGATTGTGTTGCAGGTGCGGCCCAGCGCCGACACGATTTACCCATCGCAACTGGAGCCGTGGTCGGAATACCTGACCGGCAAGCAGGGCCAGCCGCCGTTGCCGATGTATGACCCGCTGGCTTTCTGGGTAGCCCAGGCGCATGCGCGGGGCCTGGAATTGCACGCCTGGTTCAACCCTTATCGGGCCCGTCACGCGACGGCCAAGTCGCCACTGGCGCGCGACAGTTTCGCTTCCACCAATCCGGCGTCCGTCAAGCAATACGGCCGCTACCTGTGGATGGACCCGGGCGACGCCGCCGCGTCCAGGCACACGACGGACGTGGTACTCGACGTGGTACGCCGCTACGATATCGATGGCGTGCACATTGACGATTACTTTTATCCGTATCCGATCGACGCGCCCGGCGCCGGTGCGGGAGCCGAGACGGCCGCGCTGGACGCGGGCAATGGCGGCGCCAAACGCGAACTGCCGTTTCCCGATGAGCCTTCCTGGCAGCAATATTTGCTGGCCGGTGGCCAGCTGGATCGCCCTTCCTGGCGCCGCCAGAACGTCAACCAGCTGATCGAAGCCTTGTATACGGGCATCCACCGCGAAAAGAGCTGGGTGCGCTTCGGCATCAGCCCGTTTGGCATCGGCCGTCCCGACCGCCGCCCTGCCGGCATCGTCGGCTTCAGCCAGTACGATAAATTGTATGCGGATGCGGAACTGTGGCTGGCCAAGGGCTGGCTCGATTACCTGTCGCCGCAGCTGTACTGGCCCGTGGCGCAGGCGCCGCAAGCGTTTGGCGTGCTGCTCGACTACTGGCTGGCGCAAAATCCGTATGGCCGTCACGTGTGGCCGGGTTTATATACGAGCCGGATCGACAATTCCGCCAAGTCCTTTACGCCGCAAGAGATCATCAAGCAGATCGAAGTGACGCGCACGCGTCCCGGCGCGAATGGACAAGTGCATTTCAGCATGGCGCCGTTGATGCAGAACCGTAAAGGTGTCAGCGAGCAACTCAAGGCGACCGTGTATCAAAGCCCTGCCCTGATTCCCGCCACGCCATGGCTGGGCAAGGAAGCACCCGGTACGCCCGTGCTGGCCTTGCGCCGCGATTCCACCAGCCTGAACGTCAAATTGACGGCGGGCGGCGGCAAAGCCGTGGCCCAGTACGCCGTCTGGGCCCGTTATGGCGAAGACTGGCGTTTTACCGTGGTCACGGGCATGCAAGGCGAGCTGACCCTGGTTGACGATGCCATTGGTAAAGTCAACGCGGTGGTGGTCAGCGCCGTGGACCGCCTAGGCAATGAAAGCCCCCGTGTCACCGTGCGCGCACCGTTTGCGGCCCCCGCCAAGTAGTTGTTGACCGTTCACCGCTAGTCCATAACCTGCAGGCATGAAACATGCGCAAGCTTTCATGCCTGCAAGCCCAGCTTGGCTTTACACTCATGCCATGATTTCCCTCCCTGCAAGCAATACTGACACTGCCCTGCTGGGCCTGGGCATCGACGCGGGCGGTACACAGACGCGCTGGGCCCTGGCCACTGCGGATGGCGCCATCGTGGCCGACGGTGCCGTGGAAGGCTTGTCTGCCTTGCAAATGGGCAGCGCTGCGGGCCGCGTAGCCGTGCACGCCACGTTTACCCGGCTGTGCCAAGCCGTGCTGGCCGTCGGCCAGCCCCGCGCCGTGGTGGCGGGCTTGACGGGCTTTGGCGGCGATGATGTGGTGCTGGCGCAAACGTTGGCCACCCTGCTGGCGCTGGACGCCGGTGACGTCCGCGTGGGCAACGATATCGAGATCGCCTATCGCGACAGTTTTGAACCAGGCCAGGGTTATCTGGTCTACGCTGGCACGGGCTCGATCGCCGCCTGGATCGATACGGATGGCGTGTTTCATCGGGCGGGCGGGCGCGGCGTGCTGCTCGACGATGGCGGCGGCGGCTACTGGATCGCGCGCGAAGCCTTGCGCCACATCTGGCGCCGCGAAGATGAGGCGCCCGGCAGCTGGCAAGTGTCGCCCATGGCCGAAGCCGTGTTTGCGCAACTGGGTGGTAGCGACTGGTCGCTGTCGCGCGCCTTCATGTATGGCCAGGACCGGGGCGCCATCGGCCGGCTGGCGCTGGCCGTGGCCGCCAGTGCGGACGCCGACCCGCTGGCGCTGGACATCTTGCAGCGCGCGGGACAGGAACTGGCGCGCCTGGCGCTGGCGCTGACGGCGCGCTACGGTCCCCGTCCCGTGGTGCTGGCGGGCCGCGCGGCGCAGTTGCACCCGGCCATCGTGGTTGCCATGCGCGCCGCTTTGCCAGTATCGTTGATGTTGGAGCAAAAAGTTGCCCGTTCGCATGAGGCAGCGGCCAAGGTGGCGGCCAGGGCAGCTAGCAAGAACTGAACAATTTATTAACCCGAACACGGATCTTTCATGAAAAAAATCGCCCTCGCCCTGCTGGTGGCCCTGCTCTCCGCCTGTACCACGCCCGCGCCGCATCTCGACCACAGTTTGACGGCGCGCAGCCAGAGCCCGCGCGTGAAATTCATCGTCATCCATTACACGGTCAGCGACCTGCCCCGCTCGATCAAGATCCTGACGGAACAAGTGGTCAGCAGCCATTATTTGCTGACCGACACGGATAAGCCGAAGTTTTACGTGCTGGTCGACGAATCGCGCCAGGCGAATCACGCGGGTGTGAGTAACTGGAAGACGTACACACAGTTGAATGTCAGCTCGATCGGCATCGAGATCGTCAACCCCGGCTACAAGGACACGCCGGAAGGCCGCCTCTGGTATCCCTTCCCGCAGGCGCAGATCGATGAACTCATACCCCTGCTGAAAGATATCCAGGCACGTTACAACATCGCGCCGGAAAATATCCTCGGCCATAACGAAATCGCCCCGCAGCGCAAGCAGGACCCGGGCCCGTTGTTCCCATGGCGCCAGCTGGCCGATGCGGGCTTGATCGTCTGGCCCGATGCCAACCGTGTCGCCGCGCAGCGCCTCATGTTTGAGAGCCAAGTGCCGGACGCCGTCTGGTTCCAGAAAAAGCTGGCCCAGCACGGCTATGCGACACCACAGACGGGCGAGTTCGACGAAGCGACGCGCAATGTGTTGATCGCCTTCCAGATGAAATACCGCAATACATTGTTTGACGGCACGCCTGATAGCGAAACGGCGGCCCTGCTGGAAGTGCTGACGACACCGGCGCCAGCTGTTGTAGCAAAGTAGCATGGCTGTTCCAGCCCATGACTTTTTCTTATATGCTGAACATTGACGGTCCAGGTGGCCAAAGCAAGGTAAAGGAATAGCTCATGCGGCTGCGTCATATCGAAGTGTTTCATGCCATCATGCAAGTTGGCACCATCAGCGGCGCGGCCCAGGTGCTGCATATTTCGCAGCCGGCCGTGACCAAGGTCCTGCAGCATTGCGAATTGCAACTGGGCATGCCGCTGTTCGAGCGCGTGCGGGGCAAGCTGTACCCGAAGCCGGAGGCGCACCGCCTGTTTGTCGAGACGGAAAAACTCAACCGCGATTTATTGGGCATCCGCCGCCTGGCGGCCAGCCTGAAGGGCCACGCGGTGGAAACCATCCGCCTGGTCTCCACGCCGACGCTCGCCATCAGCGTCTTGCCATTTGCCATGACGGAGTGGAGGCGCGACTTCCCCCACACGCGTTGCCAGCTGGCTACCCACCACACGGGCGAGATCGTCAATACCCTGCGCCTGGGTGAAGCGGACCTTGCTGTGTCGCTGCAAGACCCGCGCCATCCGGGCATCGTGGCCGAACCCATTGCGCAGGGAGTCATGACGGTGATTGCCCCGGCCGGCACCTGGCATGCGGCCGATTGTGGCACGCCATTGACGGCGCATGGGTTGAATGGCGAGCTGATCGGTCATGCGGACAACGATCCGCTGGGTGAACTGGTGGTGGCCGCCTGCGAGGCGCAGGATATTCACCCCGTTTTTGCCACCGTGGTGCAGACCTATCAAATTGCCCGTTCCCTGGTGGAAGCGGGCGCCGGGATGGCCGTGGTCGACCCGTTTACGGCCGCGTCCGGCTCACCCGAGCGGCTGCAGCGCCGTCCCTGGGCGCCGACGATACCGATCCAACTGTATTTATTGACGGCGAGCCACTCGCCGCTGTCGCATGGCGCGCGGCGCCTGGCCGACAGCATCGGCGTGGCGGCACGCAACTGCCTGGAAAGAGGAGTCTGATGTCTGTTGCAAGTTTGCAATTGGAAGCGGTCGGCAGCGATCCGCAATTTCGCCACCTGAGCAGCATCGCCGGCATCGCCGTCGACTTGCGCTATGCCACGCCCGACAATTTCGTCGGCCGCGACTTATATAGCCCCATCGATTGCGCCTGGCTGCACCGCGATGCGGCCGCTGCACTGGAACAGGCCGTGGCCTGGCTGGCCGCGCATCGCCCCGATCATCATCTATTGGTGCTCGACGCCCTGCGCCCGCAACGGGTACAGCAGCAACTGTGGGACGCGCTGCAGGGAACGGAGTTGCTCGGCTATATCGCCGAACCGTCGCGCGGCTCGATCCACTCGTTCGGCATGGCGCTCGACATCACCATCGTGGGACCGGACGGGCAGGAACTGGACATGGGCACGGGCTTTGATGATTTAAGTGAACGCTCACACCCGGCGCTGGAACTGTCCTTGCTGGAAACGGGAGAAATTACCGAAGAGCACGTGGCGCACCGTCGCTTGTTGCGCGACGCCATGTTCCAAGCAGGCTTCTTTGGCATTAACAGCGAATGGTGGCATTTCGATTGCGGCGACCGGGTGCTGGTGCGCCAGACCTACACCCGGGTACTCTAGTTAAAAGACTTTCAAACCTTTCAGCATCACGATCAGGATCAGCACGGGCGAGACAAAGCGCAGCAGGAACAGCAGCACATGCGCCAGAGTTCTATTCTGCAACTGGCCGTGATTGCTGATCGCCTCAATGAAATGCTGCTTGCCCCAGGCCCAGCCTGTAAACAAGGCAATCGCGATGCCGCCCACGGGCAGGAAGATATTCGACGAGACGAAGTCGAACAGATCAAACATAGTCAAGTTAAACAGTTTGAAGTCCGCCAGGGTGCTGTTACTCAGGGCGCACACGGAGCCGAGCACGGCCAGCAGCAGCATGGTCACGAGCGTGGCCTTGGCGCGCGTCCAGCCGAAGCGTTCGTGAAAAATCACCACGGGCACTTCCATCAGTGACAGCATTGCCCCCGTGGCGGCGACGGCGGCCAGGATGAAGAACACTACCATCAGGACTTGTCCCATGGGAATTTGCGAGAACACGGCCGGGATGGTGATGAAGACCAGCGACGGTCCCGCACTGGGGGCGAAACCAAACGTGAACACGGCGGGGAAGATGGCGATGCCGGCCAGCATGGAGACGCCCAGGTCGGCCGCCATCACGCGTAAAGTCGTGACGGGGATATTCTGGTCGTCGCGGAAATAGCTGCCGTAGGTCATCATCGTACCCATGCCAACAGACAATTTAAAAAAGGCCAGGCCCATGGCCGTCAGCACGACGGAAGCCGTCAGCTTGGAAAAATCAGGACGGAACAGGAAAGCCAAGCCTTCACCCGCTTTATCCAGCGACAGGCTGACCGCACATAGCAGCAGTAGTAACAGGAATAGCAGCGGCATGAGTTTCTTGGCGATCGCCTCGATGCCCTTGGTCACGCCCAGCATCAATATGCCCCCGATAAACAGCAGCACGCCCCATTGCCACAACAGCGATTGCAGGGGATTGCTGATAAGCGAGGCGAAGGCCGCTTCCGTTACCAGCTTGTCGCTGCTGAGGATGGAGCCATCGAAGGCCTTGACGATGTAGGCAAACACCCAGCCTACCACTTCCGAATAAAACGCGACGATCAGGAAGGCGGCGACCATGCCGATCACGCCAACCAGCCACCAGGGTTTGCCCTTGGGGGCCAGCTGTTCCATGGTCGAGATGGGATTGACCTTGGCGCGGCGTCCCAGGGTGATTTCCGCGATCATCACGGGCAGGCCTACTAGTAAGGTCGCGAGCAGATAGATGAGCAGAAAGCCGGCGCCGCCATTGGCGCCCGTCAGGTAGGGGAACTTCCAGATATTGCCGAGACCGACTGCGGAACCGAGGGTGGCGGCGAGCACGCCGAAGCCAGTGGTAAAGCCAGCTCGTTTCAGGGTCAGGCCTGATCCTTGAGCTTGTTGTTTCATGGTGAATCTTCTATGGATGGACGCGGATTTGCGCTGAGGGGGCGAAATTGTAGCAGTTCGCTGTAAAAGCCCCGGAAAAGCCTTGCTACTACCCGGGCGCTTTGCTATAGTTCGCCTCCCCAATGAGACGCAGTCACTGCGGCAGTTGAGGATCACCGGAAACGGCGATGCAGCAGAAAAGAAGGAGTTGACGGATGTAGTGAAATGCTCCATACTCTTCCTTCTTCGCAGCTGACAAACACAACGCTTTGTCGATAGCGCGAGAGTAGTAAATAAGCAGCACCGAATACCGTTCTTTAACAATTAACAGTCGATAAGTGTGGGCAT